>NZ_JBSFVM010000006.1:0-347097 GCF_053592315.1 Streptomyces sp. NPDC002754 | reverse complement strand
GCCGCAGGGGCTCTATGGAGCCCCGCCGGCGATCGAGGCAGCGGGGTCCGGGGCAGCGCCCCGATCTTTGCGCCGGGTAGCCGTGGCTGAGCTTGGGGCGCTGCCCCATACCCCGCGCCTCAATCGCCGGCGGGGCTTGGTGGTCAGAAGCCGTGAGGAGTGGACGCAGCCCGCACCAGGCCGGTTGTGACGCGGGCGTCCTCGCCCATTTCGGGGTGCCACTGCACGCCCATCACCCAGGACATGCCGGGGAGTTCGACCGCTTCCACCGTGCCGTCGTCCGCGTGGGCCGAGGCGACCAGGCCCCTGCCGAGGCGGTCGACCGCCTGGTGGTGGTAGGTCGGGACCTCGGTGGGCTCCGGGACGAGGTCGCCGTAGCGCGTGCCCGGCAGCGGAGTGACGGTGTGGGTGCCGAAGGTGCCCGTCTCCTTGACGTGGCCCTCGATGTGCTGCGTGAGCGTGCCGCCGAGGGCGACGTTGAGCAGCTGCATGCCGCGGCAGATGCCGAGCAGCGGCGTACCGGAGGTCAACGCGGCCCGGATCAGGGCGAGTTCCCACGTGTCCCGCTCCCCGGCGGCCGGGCCCGTGCGCGGGTCGCGCTCCGCTCCGTACCGGCCAGGGTCCACGTCGGGGCCGCCCGCCACGATCACCCCGTCGAGCCGGGCCACCACCGACGGAGCGTGCTTCGGGTCGTCCGGGGGCGTCATGGCGGCGAGCCCGCCGGACTCCTGCACGAGCCGCGGGTAGCCGACGGGCAGCAGCGCCGCGGGCAGCTCCCAGATGCCCCAACTGGCCCTGTCCTCCAGGTAGGTGCTGATGCCGATCAGCGGCCTGCTCATCATGGTGTCGCGCTCCCCGATGCCGTTCCCCGATGCCGTACCTACCGAGCACCCGAGCGTACGAGATCACGCCGCACGCCACCGGAGCGTTCAGCATGCGGGCAGCGTCACCGGGGCAGTGTCCACTCTGCGGTGCCCCGTGGCTGCTTCCCTGGTGGCGGCCCGGCGATTACGTTGTGGTTCCGGTTGACCTGAGGAGGATCTTCCCGTGGCAGACCGCACATCCCCGCTGACCATCGAGGAACTGCACACCCTCGTCGGAAGCGGAGAGATCGACACCGTGGTCCTGGCGTTCCCCGACATGCAGGGCCGTCTCCAGGGCAAGCGTTTCGCCGCCCGCTTCTTTCTCGACGAGGTCCTCGAGCACGGCACGGAGGGCTGCAACTATCTGCTGGCCGTCGACACCGAGATGAACACCGTCGACGGCTACGCGATGTCCTCCTGGGACCGCGGCTACGGCGACTTCGCCATGCGTCCCGACCTGACCACCCTGCGCCGCGTCCCGTGGAACACTGGCACCGCCATGCTCACCGCCGACCTCGCCTGGGACGACGGTTCCCCGGTCGTCGCCGCGCCCCGGCAGATCCTGCGCCGCCAGCTGGAGCGCCTCGCCGAGCTGGGGCTCACCGCCCAGGTCGGCACCGAACTCGAGTTCATCGTCTTCAAGGACACGTACGAGCAGGCCTGGGACGCCAACTACCGGTCCCTTACGCCGGCCAATCAGTACAACATCGACTACTCCGTCCTCGGCACCGGCCGCATCGAGCCGCTGCTGCGCCGCATCCGTAATGAAATGGCCGGCGCGGGCCTCACCGTCGAGTCCGCCAAGGGGGAGTGCAACCCAGGGCAGCACGAGATCGCCTTCCGCTACACCGAGGCCCTCGCCACGTGCGACCAGCACGCGATCTACAAGACCGGCGCCAAGGAGATCGCCGCGCAGGAGGGCTGCTCGCTCACTTTCATGGCGAAGTACAACGAGCGGGAGGGGAACTCCTGCCACATTCATCTGTCGCTCGCCGACGCCGATGGTGTGAACGTCATGGCCGGGCCGGGAGGGCGCGGCATGTCGGAGCTCATGCGGTACTTCCTCGCCGGACAGCTCGCCGCGCTGCGGGACTTCTCGCTGCTCTACGCGCCGAACATCAACTCCTACAAGCGGTTCCAGCCGGGCTCGTTCGCGCCGACCGCCGTCGCCTGGGGGCACGACAACCGCACCTGCGCGCTGCGCGTCGTCGGCCACGGCCGCTCGACCCGCTTCGAGAACCGGCTCCCGGGCGGCGACGTCAACCCGTATCTCGCCGTCGCCGGGCTCGTGGCGGCGGGCCTGTACGGGGTCGAGAACAAGCTCGAACTCCCCGAGGGCTGCGCAGGGAACGCCTACACCGCCGACTACGCGCACGTCCCCTCCACCCTGCGCGAGGCCGCCGAACTCTGGGAGAACAGCCCCCTCGCCCAGGCCGCCTTCGGCGACGATGTCGTCGCCCACTACCGCAACATGGCGCGCGTGGAGCTCGATGCGTACGACGCCGCCGTGACCGACTGGGAACTCCGCCGGGGATTCGAGAGGCTGTGAAAGGGAGCGCCTTGCTGCACGTACTGAACCCGGCCACGGAAGAGCTCGTGGCCACCGTCCCGCCCGCCACCCGCGAGGACGTCGACGCCGCCGTCGCCCGCGCCACCGGCGCACAGCGCGCCTGGGCGGCGCTCGCCCCGGCCGACCGGGCCCGGCTGCTGCGCCGCTTCGCCGCCACCGTCGACCAACACCTGGAAGAACTCGCCCAGTTGGAGGTCCGCGAGGCCGGTCACCTCATCGGCAACGCCCGCTGGGAGGCCGGCAACGTACGCGATCTGCTGGAGTACGCGGCCGGCGGCGTCGAACGCCTTACGGGGCGTCAGATCCCGGTGGCCGGCGGCCTCGACGTCACGCTCCTCGAACCGCTCGGCGTCGTCGGCGTCATCGCGCCGTGGAACTTCCCGATGCCGATCGCCGCCTGGGGCGCGGCCCCGGCCCTCGCGGCGGGCAATGCGGTACTCCTCAAGCCCGCGGAGACGACACCGCTGACGGCTCTGCGGCTCGCCGAACTCGCCCTGGAGGCAGGGTTCCCCGAGGGACTCTTCCAGGTGCTGCCTGGGGAGGGGTCGGTCGCGGGGGACGCCCTCGTCGAGCATCCGGGCGTCGCCAAGATCGTGTTCACCGGCTCCGCCCGCGTCGGCAAGCGGGTCATGGCCAAGTGCGCCGACCGCGTGAAACGCGTGACCCTTGAACTCGGCGGCAAGAGCCCCAACATCGTGTTCGCCGACGCGGACGTCGAGGCCGCGGCCCTCGCCACCCCCATGTCGTTCCTCGACAACTCGGGCCAGGACTGCTGCGCCCGCACCCGCATCCTCGTACAGCGGTCCGTGTACGAGCGGTACCTGGAACTGCTCGCCCCGGCCGTGGAGTCGGTCGTCGTCGGCGACCCGTCGGACGAGAAGACGCAGATGGGGCCGCTCATCTCCAAGGCGCAGCTGGAACGGGTGCGCTCCTACGTCCCGCTGTGCGAGCCCGCGATCAGGGGCGCGGCCCCGCAGGGACCCGGCTTCTGGTTCCCGCCCACCGTCCTCACCGCCGCCGCCCCCGACGCGCGCGCCGCCGTCGAGGAGGTCTTCGGCCCGGTCGCCGTCGTCCTCCCCTTCGACGACGAGGCGGACGCCGTACGGCTCGCCAACGCCACCGAGTACGGCCTCTCCGGATCGATCTGGACCCGCGACGTGGGCCGCGCCCTGCGTGTCTCGCAGGCCGTCCGCGCCGGGAACCTGTCCGTCAACTCGCACTCGGCCGTGCGCTATTGGACCCCCTTCGGCGGCCACGGACAGTCCGGGCTCGGCCGCGAACTCGGCCCCGACGCCCTCGCCGCCTTCACCGAGACCAAGAACGTCTTCATCAGCACGGAGGCCTGACCCACTCATGAGCGAAGACATCATCTGCCGTCGCCTCGTCGGCCGTACCGCCGTCATCACCGGAGCCGGCAGCGGCATCGGCCTCGCCACCGCGCGCCGGCTCGCCTCCGAGGGCGCGCACGTCGTCTGCGGCGACATCGACGAGACGGCGGGCAAGAAGGCGGCCGAGGAGGCCGGCGGGACCTTCGTGAAGGTCGACGTCACCGATGCCGAGCAGGTCGAGGCGCTGTTCAGGACCGCGTACGACACCTACGGCAGCGTCGACGTCGCCTTCAACAACGCGGGCATCTCGCCGCCCGACGACGACTCGATCCTCGACACGGGCCTCGAGGCCTGGAAGCGCGTCCAGGAGGTCAACCTGACCTCCGTGTACCTGTGCTGCAAGGCGGCCATCCCGTACATGCGGCGCCAGGGCAGGGGCTCCATCATCAACACGGCGTCGTTCGTGGCCCGGATGGGCGCCGCGACTTCGCAGATCTCCTACACCGCGTCCAAGGGCGGCGTCCTCGCCATGTCCCGCGAGCTGGGCGTGCAGTTCGCGAGGGAGGGCATCCGGGTCAACGCACTGTGCCCCGGGCCCGTGAACACCCCGCTGCTCCAGGAGCTGTTCGCCAAGGATCCGGAGCGGGCGGCGCGCCGGCTCGTGCACATTCCGGTCGGCCGGTTCGCCGAGGCGACGGAGATCGCGGCGGCCGTCGCCTTCCTCGCCAGCGACGACGCGGCGTTCGTGAACGCCACCGATTTCCTGGTGGACGGAGGCATTTCCGGCGCGTACGTGACACCCGTGTGAGAACCCTGTGAGCAACGGACTTGCGCGTGTACGGTCCACTCACATGCGTAACAGACATGTTGCCGCGTGGACCTCGGTCGCGGCCGCCGCCCTCATGGCGGCCGCGGGCCTCAGCACTCCCGCGGCCGCCACCTCCGCACGGCCCACCGCCGCCAAGTGCCCCCAGTTGTCGACGAAGCTGCCCTGGTACGGCCAGAACCGGGCCAAGCTCCAGCGCATGATCGACGAACGGGGAATCTGCGGCGGGCACAAGGGCCCGCGTCCCGTCGCCGCGTTCGACTGGGACAACACCGTCAGCAAGAACGACGTCACCGACGCGACCATCGCCTGGTCGCTCAAGCACAACAAGATCCTGCGGCCCGCGAGCTGGAAGAAGACCAGCAAGTGGATGACCGACGACGCCGACAAGGCGCTCACCGCCGCCTGCGGCACGGACGTGCCGGTGGGCACCCCGCTGCCCACCTCCACCGACACCGACTGCACGGACGAGATCTTCAACATCCGTGAGTCCGGCGAGACGATGAGCGGCGCCGCCGCCTTCGCGGGCGAGTGGAACCACCGGCGCACCGTGCCCCAGTACGCCTGGGTGCCGCAGCTGTTCGCGGGCCACACCGTCCCCGAAGTGGAGTCGTACGCCGCCGCGGCCCGCACGGAGGCGCTCGCCGCCCCCGTCGGCTCCACGCAGAAGCTGGGCACGCACACCATCCCCGGCTACGTGCGCTATTACGACCAGCAGCGCGACCTGATCCGTACGCTGCAGCGGGCCGGCTTCGACGTCTACATCGTGTCGGCCGGGTCCGAGCCGGTGACCGAGGTGTGGTCGCGGGGCGTCGGCATCGACCGCAAGCACACCATCGCCATCCGCTCGATCCTCGACCGCGAGGGCCGCATCACCACGTACAACGAGGGCTGCGGCGGCGTCGGTGTGAACCAGGGCGAGGCCATCCCGTACATCGACGGCAAGCGCTGCTGGATCAACCAGGACATCTTCCACATCAAGGGGAAGTCGGCCTGGGAGAAGCAGCGTTGGGACAAGCGCATCGCGCTCGGCGGCGGTGACGCCGACACCGACGTGACCTTCGTCGGCGACGCGACCGGCGCGCACCTCGTCCTCAACCGCAACAAGCCCGAGATCATGTGCCGGGCCTACGACAACGCCGACGGACGCTGGGTCGCCAACCCGATGTTCATCGAGCCGCTGCCGCAGAAGACGGGCACGTACCCGTGCTCCACGGCCGGGTACAACGAGCCGGAGGGCGGCTTCGGGCCGCTGCTCAGGGACGACGGTTCGGTCGTCCCCGACCAGGTCGACTCGATCTTCTGAGCCCTACGTCGGTGGGTGGGGGCTACAGGAACGTGTAGCCCTCGCCCCGGTACGTCGGCACCGTCTCCACGATCCGGTCGCCCGACACCAGGCGCAGTGTCTCGAACCGCTCGCACAGCTCCCCGGCCTTCGCGTGCCGGAACCACACCTTGTCCCCGATGAGCAGGTCGTCGGCGGCGGAGCCCAGCAGCGGCGTCTGCACCTCGCCCGGACCCTCCTGCGCGTCGTAGCGCAGCCCCTCCGGCAGATACGGCACCGGAAGCCGGTCGGCGCCCGCGGCGCCCGAGGCCGGATAGCCGCCGCCGAGCACGGTGACGACACCGACGCCTGGCCTGCGCACCACGGGCTGCGCGAACAGTGCGGCCGGACGCCCCGTGAACGACGTGTAGTTGTCGAACAGCCGCGGTACGTACAACCCCGAGCCCGCGGCGATCTCGGTCACGGCCGCCTCCGCCGCCGTGTGTTGCACGCTCCCCGTGCCGCCCCCGTTCACGAACTCCAGGTCCGGCGCCACGGACCGCACCGCGCGCACCACTTCCGCCCGCCGCACCGCCAGCTCCTTGCGCGCCGCGGCCTGCATCAGCCGGATCGCCCGCGAGCGCACGGGCCGCCCCACGAGCGAGTCCCCGACGCCCGCCACATGGCCCTCGTACGCCATGATCCCCGCGAGCCGGAAGCCGGGGCGGCGGGTCACGATGCGGGCCAGGTCGGCGAGTTGGGACGGCGTACGCAGGGGTGACCTGAGCGCGCCGATCCGGACCCGGCCGCCGACGGCGCGCCACGAGGTGTCCAGCTCCACGCAGACCCGGATCTCCTCGCGGCCGCCGTCCCGCGCGCCCTCGATGAGACGCAACTGGGCCGGGTCGTCGACCATCACGGTCACGGCCGCGGCCAGCTTCGGGTCGTGGGCGAGCTCCGCGAAGCCGGAGCGGTCGGCGGAGGGATAGGCGAGGAGCACGTCGTCGAACCCGGAGCGCGCGAGCCACAGCGACTCGGCGAGGGTGAACGACATGATCCCGGCGAAGCCGTCCCTGGCGAGCACCCGTTCCAACAGGGCGCGGGAGCGCACGGACTTGCTGGCGACGCGGATCGGCTTTCCGGCGGCCCGGCGTACCAGGTCGTCGGCGTTGGCGTCGAACGCGTCCAGGTCCACGATCGCCAGTGGGGCGTCGAGATGAGCGGTGGCCCGGTCGTACCGGGCCCGATCGGCGGCGCGCGGTGTCATGGCCGAAGCCTGCCAGACAGGATTACCGCAGGGTAGGGGGACGGATGGTGATGGATCGGTCGATCCCGTGTACGGAGTACGCGTTGACCTGGTCGGGCCCGTTAGAGTGACGCGCACGTTGGCTTGAGGAGACGGGGGAGGCATGAGCACGGAAGCCCGACGCGTACCACCGCGCCCCACGACGCCGCCCCCCTCCGCCGAACTTCCCCCCACGGCCCCACCGTTGCCTCCCACACCTCCGCAGCCGACCTCGGCCGCTCCGTCGCCCCAGACCCCTTCGTCGTCTCCGGCCGCGTCGTCTCCCGCATCCCCGCCGCCGCCGAGCGCGTCCTCCCGCCTGCCCGACGGGCCGCCGCCGGCCAACAAGGGGGAGGGCCCGACGGCTTCACCGCGAACCCCGGACGGCCACCCCCGGCGCACACAGACGAAGAGCTCCGGCATCCCCCTTCCCCCCGAAACCCCGCCTGCGCAGCGCCCTGCCCCGGGCCAGGCGCCCGGCCTGCGCCCCGCGCCTGCCGGGACTCCCGGGATGACGGCGGCCTCCGATCCGCCGTCAGCCCCCGGCCAGGCGCCCGGCCCGCGGCCTGCTTCTGCCGGAGCTCCCGGTGTGCCGCCCGCTCCGGCGCCCGCCGCCCCGCTGCCGCCCGCCGCCGCCCCTTGCGCGCCGAAGGAAGCCCCCGCCGAGTCCACCACCCGGCTGCGCCCCGTGCCGCCCGCACCGACGGCGCCGCCCGGCACGCCGTCCGCGCCGCCCGGCACGCCGTCCGCGCCGCCCGGTGCGGTGGGAGCGCCGCCCATACCCCCGGCCCCGACCCAGCCGCCGCGGCGACCCGTCGGCGCGGTCGACCTGACGCCGCGCCCGGACACCGCCGGCCGGCCCTTCGTACGGTTCGCGCGCCCGGACCACTACGACGACAGCACCACGCTCCTGCGCCCCGTCGGCCCCCGCCTCAAACCGCGAACCGCGGCCATCGCGGCCTGCCTCGTGCTCGGCCTCGGCCTGCTCGGCGGCGCCACGACCGGCACCCTGCTCACCGGAGACGACAGCGGCCCGCCGTCCGTGCAGACCGCGTACCGGGAGGCGGGCCAGCTCTGGCACGGCGTCCCCGTCGACCAGCTGTTCCCGCGCACGCTGAAGGGCGAAGGCGCAGGCCCCGGCCGGGCCGACCGCACCTGGACGCGGATAGCGGTCGCCCCCGATACGAACTGCGCGGACGCCTTCGACCCGCTGCTGCACAAGGCCCTGCGTTCGGCCGGCTGCCTGCGCCTGCTGCGCGCCACGTACAGCGACGCCACACAGAGCAGCGTCACCACGGTCGGCCTGATGTTCACCAAGGCCGACGCGGAGGCCACCAAGGCGCTGCGCTCCCGCTTCATGGAGCAGGGCCTGGACCGGCGCGACGACCTCATGCCCCGGCCCTACGCCGCCAAGGGCACCCCGGCCGCCGGATTCGGCGACCGCCAGCGCGCCGCTTGGGCGATCAACATCCTGACCGACGCCCCCGTCGTCGTCTACGCGGTCTCCGGCTTCGCCGACGGCCGCACCGTCAGCGAGCCGCAGCCGGCCGCCGAAGCCATGAAGTCCGGTGCCACCAGCGCCCCCGCCCAGGCGGGCCTCGGCCACGACGCGCAGGGCGTCGCCGACCGGATAGAACGCGACCTGCGCAAGACGGTCAAGAAGGCCGCCGACCGGGACACGGAGCAGTAGCAGCCATGAAGCGTCGCCACACGATCGCCGCGGCCGGCACCGCGGTCCTCCTCGCGCTGCTCCCCGCCACCGCCGCCCACGCCGACTCGGTCCGATCACAGCAGTGGGGCCTCACCGCGCTGCACACCGACGAGGCCTGGAAGACGACGCGCGGCAAGGGCGTCACGGTCGCCGTCCTGGACACGGGCGTCGACGACAAGCACCCGGACCTCAAGGGCAGCGTGCTCCCGGGCAAGGACCTCATCGGCTTCGGCGCCGAGCGCGGCGACCGCCCCTGGGCCCGGCACGGCACCGCCATCGCCGGCATCATCGCGGGCCACGGGCACGGCAAGGGCGACGGCGACGGAGTCTTGGGCGTCGCCCCGGAGGCGAAGATCCTGCCGGTCCGGGTGATCCTGGAGGACGGCGACCCGGACCGCTCGAAGGCCCGCGAGACCCGCGGCAACGCCCTGGCCGAGGGCATCCGCTGGGCCGCCGACAACGGCGCCGATGTCATCAACCTGTCCCTCGGCGACGACTCGAACACGGCACATCCCGAGGCGAGCGAGGACGCGGCTGTCCAGTACGCGCTGAAGAAGGGCGTCTCCGTCGTCGCCTCCGCGGGCAACGGTGGCGAGCAGGGCGACCGCGCCTCCTACCCGGCCGCGTACCCGGGCGTCATCACCGCCACCGCCGTCGACTCGACCGGCACCCGCGCCTCGTTCTCCACCCGCCGCTGGTACGCCTCCGTCGCCGCGCCGGGCCGGGGCATCGTCACGGCCGACCCCGACGGCAAGTACTACTCGGCGTGGGGGACGAGCGCCGCCTCCGCGTTCGTGTCCGGCGCCGTCGCCCTGGCCAGGGGCGCCCACCCCAGCCTGGGCCCAGCGCAGATCAAAAAGCTCATGGAGGACACCGCCGACGATCCGCCCTCCGGCGGCCGCGACGACTCGCGCGGATTCGGCCTCGTCGACCCGGCCGCCGCGATCACCGCGGGCGCGAAACTGAAGCCGCAGCGCCTGGCCTCGGCCTCGTACGGCCAGAAGTACTTCGGCCCGGGACCCGACGACGACTCCGCCGGCTCCCTCGCCACCTGGGCGGGCGTGCTCGCGGGCACCGTCGGGGTGCTGCTGCTCGGCGCGGCCGGCTACCTGTGGCGCGGCCACCGCCTCACGCGCCGCCGCTGACCACCCGCACCGCCGCCTTCGCCACGTCCTCGACGAGCTCGACGCCCGCGTCCTTGGTGGCGCTCCCGTTGGACACCACAGAGACCAGGTACCGCTTCCCGTCGACGGTGACCCGACCGACGCTGTTGATGTCCCACAGCCCGGTCGTGCTGCGCCGCAGCCACCCGTTCTTCAGCGCGGCACCCCCGTCCCCGGCCGCGGACACGCCCCACGCCTGATCGCTCTCCACGTTTCCCATGAGCTTTTGGACGTACGCCTGCGAGTCCTCGCTCAGTACGAGACCGTCGCCGACCCCGAACACCTGCTTGAGGAGGGTGAGTTGGTCGCCGGAGGTCGTCTGCGTGAGACCCCACAGCGCCCCGTCCCCGCCGCTGGTGTCCGTCAGGCCCATCCGCTCGTTCGCCGCGTCGAGCGCCTCGGCCTGCCCGATCTCGTCCCACAGCGCGGTCGTCGCGGCGTTGTCACTGTTCTCGATCATCGCGATGGCGTACGTCCGCTCCCGCGCGTTCAGCGTCCGCCCCGCGTCCTGCGCCCGCAGCAGCAAGGTGGCGAGCACGTCGACCTTCACGATGCTCGCGGTGTCGTACGTCCCGGCCCCCGACGCGTATGAGGCGCCGCTCCCGCTCGTCTCGTCGTACACGGCGACGGAGACCTCGCCGCCGTGCCCCTTCGTGGCCGCCTTCACGGCAGTGGCCAGCTCGGCTTCGGTGTCCACGGTCGTGGGACTCCTCTGTGCGGAGGCGGTGTGCGAGACGAGGGCGGTCGCGTCGTGCGGCCGTGTCTGTGCGTAGACCGTAGTGCCGCCGAAGGCGGCGGCGAGTATGACGGCGGCGGCGGCGAAGCCGCGTCTTCTCGTTCGGCGGGACATGCCGCGATGCTCCGTCGCCGCCCTGTGCGGACCCTGAGTTCCGTCTCAGGGTCCGCTGAGAATCCGCCCTCGCCCGCTCGGTAGGCTCGGTGAACGTGGCGAACAAGAACATTCCCGACCCCGGCTTCTCCGACGACGACGGTACGGCGGACCCGCACCTGACCGAGGCCCTGGCCGCGTGGTCGAAGGACCGCACGGCCCACGGCCCGGTCCTGGCGGCGCTCCGGGGCACCCGGCTGCTCGTCCCCGTGGTCGCCGTGCTCGGCGAGGTCGAGGAGGACAGTGAGGAGGGGCGCGAAGCTCCCTGGAAGGGCGGTGGTGGGAGACGGGCGGGCGGCCTGCGCCGCGAGAAGACGTCCGACATGGCGGTCCCGACCCTGAAGGCGGGCGAGCGCACCGCCCTCCCCGCCTTCACGTCCACGCAGTCGCTCGCCCTGTGGGACCCCGAGGCCCGCCCCGTGGCCGTCCCGCTGCACCAGGCGCTCCAGGCCGCCGCCCACGAGCAGGCCGACACCGTCGTCCTCGATATCGCGGGCCCCGTCCCGTACGAGCTGACGGGCCCGGCCCTGTACGCCGTCGCGGAGGGCCGCACCGACGCCGACCCGCTCGCCGACCCGGCCGTCAGGGGCGCTGCGCGCGCGGCGGTCGCCGCCGAGCCGTCCGTGGCCCGCGCCTACCTGGGCCGCGGCCACTCGGATGCGGACGGCGCCCTGGCCCTGGTCCTCGACGCGGCCGCCGACGTCCAGGCCACGGCCCAGGCCGTCGCCGGCCGCATCGCCGCCGACGAAACACTGAGGGCCCGCCTGGTGCGCGGCCTCGATCTGGCACTCCTGCCGACCGAGGCGACGCCGCCGGGCGAGCCCCTCTACGTACGTCAGTGATGCGTACGTCAGTGACTTTCGCTACGTACGTAGTACGTAGCCCATTGATTGCTTGACCGCTCAGCCGTATACGGGGCCCGTGTACTTCTCGCCCGGGCCCTTGCCCGGCTCGTCCGGTACGACGGAGGCCTCGCGGAACGCGAGCTGCAGCGACTTCAGGCCGTCCTTCAGGGGCGCCGCGTGGAAGGAGCTGATCTCCGTCGCGCTGCCGTCGAGCAGGCCCGCCAGGGCGTGGATCAGCTTGCGCGCCTCGTCGAGGTCCTTGTGGGCATCGCCCTCCTCGGTGAGGCCGAGCTTCACCGCGGCGGCGCTCATCAGGTTCACCGCGACCGTCACGATGACTTCTACGGCGGGAACCTCGGCGATGTCGCGGGTCAGCGCGTCGTAGTCGGGGCTGTCGGTTGCGGGGGTCGCGTCACTCATGGGCCCCACGATATGTCGCGCGCACCCGATTGGGCGCACCCCCCAAGTCCTGCTAACCTTGTGTAACGACCGGCCGGACACACGTCCTCGCGGATGCAGTGACCGGCCCACAAGTGGAGGCTCCGATCTCCCACCTGACCGTCCGACCAGGGCGGTGGGTCACCGGTCAGACGGCCCCCGTCGTTCCGTACGGACGACGGAGCCGTCCGAGTCTGCGCCCCGCGGTTCACCGTGGTGGTGCTCCGGTATTCCTTGGAGCCCCGCCTGTGTACCGTCCGGGGCATTTTCTGTGTTTCGGCGCGGTTGGTACTTACGTCAAAACGTACGCGGCGGTCCGCCAGGCCGTCGTGTGGTGCTACCGAGGAGGATCCATCAGCGCCGAGCCCCGCATCAACGACCGGATTCGCGTTCCCGAAGTGCGACTTGTCGGTCCAAGCGGCGAGCAGGTCGGGATTGTTCCGCTTGCCAAGGCCCTTGAGCTTGCTCAGGAGTACGACCTCGACCTGGTCGAGGTGGCGGCGAATGCCCGTCCGCCCGTATGCAAGCTCATGGACTACGGGAAGTTCAAGTACGAGTCGGCCATGAAGGCCCGTGAGGCGCGCAAGAACCAGGCGCACACGGTCATCAAGGAGATGAAGCTCCGGCCGAAGATCGACCCGCACGACTATGACACCAAGAAGGGTCACGTCGTCCGGTTCCTCAAGCAGGGCGACAAGGTCAAGATCACGATCATGTTCCGTGGTCGCGAGCAGTCCCGTCCGGAGCTCGGCTTCCGGCTGCTGCAGCGTCTCGCGAACGACGTCCAGGACCTCGGGTTCATCGAGTCGAACCCGAAGCAGGACGGCCGAAACATGATCATGGTCCTCGGTCCGCACAAGAAGAAGACCGAGGCCATGGCCGAGGCTCGCGAGGCGCAGGCCGCCCGCAAGGCCGACGCGAAGGCCAACCCGGGCAAGTCGCAGAACGCGGCTGAGGGCGATGAGGACGTAGACGGAGCGGTCGAGGCCGACGCCGAGACCCCCGCCGAGGCTCCGGCCGAGGCATGATCCGTGCGGCGCACAGCCTGTGCGTCACGGATACCAACTGACACAACTGACGTTCCACCACGGCCGGTTCGCGCCACGCACGGACCGGCCGGGAATGCCACTGACGAGGAGAGAACGGCGCCATGCCGAAGAACAAGTCGCACAGCGGTGCCAGCAAGCGCTTCAAGATCACCGGCTCCGGCAAGGTCATGCGCGAGCGCGCCGGCAAGCGCCACCTGCTCGAGCACAAGTCGTCCCGCGTGACGCGTCGCCTCACCGGCAACGCCGAGATGGCCCCGGGCGACGCCGCGAAGATCAAGAAGCTTCTCGGCAAGTGATGTACGGGCGTTTTTGCGCCCAGTACGTCGGCTAGACCGGGACCCATTCGAATTCGGGTCGGGTGACAACAACCCCGGCCCCGCTACAAGGAGTTAACAGTGGCACGCGTCAAGCGCGCGGTGAACGCGCACAAGAAGCGTCGGGCGATCCTCGAGCAGGCCAGCGGCTACCGCGGTCAGCGTTCGCGTCTGTACCGCAAGGCCAAGGAGCAGGTCACCCACTCCCTGGTCTACAACTACAACGACCGCAAGAAGCGCAAGGGCGACTTCCGTCAGCTGTGGATCCAGCGCATCAACGCCGCTGCCCGCCAGAACGGCATGACGTACAACCGCCTCATCCAGGGTCTGAAGGCCGCCAACATCGAGGTGGACCGCAAGATCCTGGCCGAGCTGGCCGTGAACGACATCAACGCGTTCGCCGCCCTCGTCGAGGTTGCGCAGAAGGCGCTGCCGTCGGACGTGAACGCGCCCAAGGCTGCGTGAACGCTCCGCTGAGCTGCATGTGACGTGGGACCCGCAGGCCGGTTGGCTTGCGGGTCCCACGTTGTTCGGGGGTCGTCGCCGCGTGCCGCACCGCACGGGGCTCCCGCCCCGGACCCCGGCTGCTCAATCGCCGCAGGGGCTTAATCAGGTGACCCACATCAAGCCCCGCCGGCGATTGAGGCGCGGGGCCCGGGGCGGAGCCCCGTGCGGTGCCGTGCAACCGTTCCTAAGGCCCCAACCCCGTCACCCTCCCGAAAGTTAGGCGCATGGTTGCAACGCCCGAGTTGATTTCTCCCAAGTCGCCCCGCGTGAGCGCCGCGCGGCGGCTTGCCAAGCGGAACTTCCGGGGGAAGGAGCGGCTGTTCCTCGCCGAGGGGCCGCAGGCCGTGCGGGAGGGCGCTGCGCACGGCGGGCTCGTCGAGATGTTCGCGACCGTCGAGGCCGCCGAGCGCTACGCCGACATCGTCGGGGAGGCCAGGGACGCGGGCGCCCGGGTGCACCTCGCCGAAGAGGACGTCATCGGTGAGATCTCCACCACCGTCACCCCGCAGGGCCTCGTGGGCGTGTGCCGGTTCCTGGACACACCGTTCGAGGAGGTCCTCGCCGCACGGCCCAAGCTCGTCGCCGTCCTCGCGCATGTGCGTGATCCGGGGAACGCCGGGACCGTGCTCCGGTGCGCCGACGCCGCCGGTGCCGAGGCCGTCGTGCTGACCGATGCCTCCGTGGACCTCTACAACCCGAAGGCCGTACGGGCTTCGGTCGGGTCGCTGTTCCACCTGCCCGTCGCCGTGGGCGTACCCGTCGAGGAGGCCGTCGCCGGGCTCAAGGCGGCGGGCGTGCGGATCCTCGCCGCCGACGGAGCGGGCGAGGACGACCTCGACGACGAGCTGGACCAGGGGACCATGGGCGCCGCGACCGCCTGGGTGTTCGGCAACGAGGCCTGGGGCCTGCCGGAGGAGACCCGCGCACTCGCCGACGCCGTCGTGCGCGTGCCCATTCACGGCAAGGCCGAAAGCCTCAACCTCGCGACGGCCGCCGCCGTGTGCCTGTATGCCTCCGCGCGTGCGCAGCGTGCCCCCGGAGGGTGCCGCTCCGTCACTCCCGGCTAGTAGGGTGACTCCTCCGGATCGACCGCCGGAAGGGGGAGTGCGGGAGATGAGCGTCGTCAACGGCAGCGGATCGCGGGGCCTTGCCGGTCCCGGCGCGTCCGGGCCCGACGAGCTCGCCGCTCTCGGCATCCACCCCGACGACCTGCCCGACGGACTCGTCGTCGCGGACGAGCGTGGCCACGTCATCTGCTTCAACGCCGCCGCGGAGCGCATCACCGCGGTCCGCGCGGACACCGCCCTGGAAGCTCCGCTCGAGCGCGTCCTCCCGCTGGAGGACCTCGAAGGCCGCCGCTGGTGGCAGCTCACCGATCCGTACGGGGGGCTCGCCACGCGTGTCGGACAGCCCGAGCGGAACCTGTTACTGCCCGGCGGCCGGGAGGTTCTGGTCACCGCGCGTTACGTACGGACCCGGCCGACAGGACCCGTGGGCCGCGTCGTCGTGTCGCTCCGGGACACCGAGGCCCGGCGGCGTACCGAACGCAGCCACGCCGAGCTGATCGCCACCGTCGCCCACGAGCTGCGCTCCCCGCTGACGTCGGTCAAGGGCTTCACGGCGACGCTGCTCGCCAAGTGGGAGCGGTTCACGGACGAGCAGAAGCGGCTGATGTTGGAGACGGTCGACGCCGACGCGGACCGCGTCACGCGGCTGATCGCCGAGCTGCTCGACATCTCCCGGATCGACTCCGGCCGGCTCGAACTACGGCGCCAGCCCGTCGACGTCGCGGCCGCCGTCTCCCGGCACATCCAGGCGCACGTCGCCGCGGGCCGGTCGGCCGACCGGTTCCTGCTGCGCGTCAAGCATCCGCTGCCCGACCCGTGGGCCGACCCGGACAAGGTCGACCAGGTCCTGAGCAACCTGCTGGAAAACGCCGTGCGCCACGGGGAGGGAACCGTCACCATAGATGTCGAGCCAAGCCGGCCCACCGGCACGTCGGTCACCGTGAGCGACGAGGGCCCCGGCATCCCGGAGGAGTCCATGAACCGCGTCTTCACCCGCTTCTGGCGGGGCAGCAAGCGCGGCGGGACGGGCCTCGGGCTCTACATCGTGAAGGGCATCGTCGAGGCCCACGGCGGAACGATCACCGTCGGCCGCGCCCCCGGCGGCGGCGCCGAGTTCCGATTTACGTTGCCCGTGGCGACGCCGGCGTATCTCACCAGCTGACCGCCAGGCACCACGGGCGCATTCGTACACCTCACCCCCGCCAGACGAGTAGATCCGCGCTCCCGCCTGACCGGATCGGCCTGGCACGCACTCTCCCAAGCTCTTAAGGAGCAGGGGGACCCCCCCCTCGGCGTTGTCGTCGGTCCACGACGCTCCGCGTCGCCTCCCTCCTCTGCCTTGCGATCGCACGCACCAGGCCGATCCGGTCCCGCCCTGCGGTCGGACGACGGGAGCGCGGATCTACTCGTCTAGACTCGTCCTTTGGCACGTTTGCGTCCCCGCCACTCGACGGCCGTCGAACGCGTCTGCGGGACCATCAGCCACGCCAATCGGAAGCACGGGAAGAGATGTCGGCACCGAACAAGTCGTACGACCCTGTCGAGGTCGAGGCACTGAAACCGGAAGAGATCGAGCGCGTGCAGGCGGAGGCGCTCGCCGCCTTCGCCGCCGCGGACTCGCTCGACGCGCTTGCGGAGGCCAAGACCGCGCACGCCGGCGGCACCTCGCCGCTGTCGCTCGCCAACCGCGAGATCGGCGCGCTGCCGCCGCAGGCCAAGGCCGCCGCGGGCAAGCTCGTCGGGCAGGCCCGCGCCGCCGTCGGCCGGGGCCTCGCCGCCCGCCAGGCCGAGCTGGAGGCCGAGCGTGACGCCCGCGTCCTGGTCGAGGAGGCCGTGGACGTCACGCTGCCCCACGACCGCGAGCAGGCCGGCGCCCGGCACCCGCTGACCACGCTCTCCGAGCGCATCGAGGACGTCTTCGTGGCCATGGGCTACGAGGTCGCCGAGGGCCCGGAGATCGAGGCCGAGTGGTTCAACTTCGACGCGCTCAACATCGGGCCCGACCACCCCGCCCGCGGCACCCAGGACACCTTCTTTGTCGAGGGCGCCACGGAGCAGGGGGACGACGGGGCGGGGCTCGTGCTGCGTACGCACACCTCGCCCGTGCAGATCCGCTCGATGCTCGACCGCGAGCCCCCGGTCTACGTGATCTGCCCCGGCCGCGTGTACCGCGCCGACGAGCTGGACGCCACGCACACCCCCGTCTTCAACCAGGTCGAACTGCTCGCCATCGACGAGGGCCTGACCATGGCGGACCTCAAGGGCACCCTCGACCACATGGTCCAGGCGCTCTTCGGCCAGGGCATGAAGACGCGGCTGCGGCCGAACTTCTTCCCGTTCACCGAGCCGTCCGCCGAGATGGACATGGTCTGCTACGTCTGCCGTGGCGAGTCCGTGGGCAACCCCGACCGCCCCTGCCGCACCTGCGGCAGCGAGGGCTGGATCGAGCTGGGCGGCTGCGGCATGGTCAACCCGAAGGTGCTCGTCGCCTGCGGTGTGGACCCCGAGAAGTACAGCGGATTCGCCTTCGGGTTCGGCATCGAACGGATGCTGATGTTCCGCCACAACGTCGAAGACATGCGAGACATGGTCGAGGGTGACGTCCGGTTCACCCGACCGTTCGGGATGGAGATCTGATGCGTATCCCGCTTTCCTGGCTGCGGGAGTACGTCGACCTCCCCGCCACCGAGACCGGCCGTGACGTACAGGCCAAGCTCGTCTCCGCCGGCCTCGAGGTCGAGACGGTCGAGCAGCTCGGCGCAGGCCTCAAGGGCCCCCTCGTCGTCGGTCAGGTACTGACCATCGAGGAGCTGGAGGGCTTCAAGAAGCCCATCCGCTTCTGCACCGTCGACGTCGGGCAGGCCAACGGCACCGGTGAGCCGCAGGAGATCGTCTGCGGCGCCCGGAACTTCGCCGTCGGCGACAAGGTCGTCGTGGTCCTGCCGGGCGCCGTGCTGCCCGGCGACTTCGCGATCGCCGCGCGCAAGACGTACGGCAAGACCTCGCACGGCATGATCTGCTCCGGCGACGAGCTGGGCATGGGCGACGACGGCAGCGGCGGCATCATCGTGCTGCCGCCGGAGCACGAGGTCGGCACCGACGCCATCACGCTGCTCGAACTGGTCGACGAGGTGCTGGACATCGCGGTGACCGCCAACCGCGGCGACTGCCTGTCCATCCGCGGCGTCGCCCGCGAGGCCGCCATCGCCTACGGTCTGCCGCTGCGCGACCCGGCCCTCCTCGACGTGCCGACGCCGAACGCCGACGGCTACCCGGTGCAGATCACCGACCGCCTCGGCTGCGACCGCTTCACCGCGCGCACGGTCGCCGGGCTCTCGCCCGACTACCGCTCCCCGGTCTGGCTCCAGCGCCGCCTGCAGAAGGTCGGCATGCGCCCGATCTCACTCGCGGTCGACGTCACGAACTACGTGATGATGGAGCTCGGCCAGCCCCTGCACGCCTACGACCGTTCGCTGGTCCAGGGCGCGATCGGCGTCCGCCGCGCCGAGCAGGGCGAGCAGCTCACCACCCTCGACGGCGTCAAGCGCAAGCTCGATGCCGAGGACCTGGTCATCACCGACGACCGCGGCCCCATCGGCCTCGCCGGCGTGATGGGCGGCGCCAACACGGAGATCGCGGACCACGCGGAGGACGCCGGCACCACCGACGTCGTCATCGAGGCAGCGCACTTCGACGCCGTCTCCATCGCCCGCACCGCGCGCCGCCACAAGCTGTCCTCCGAGGCGTCCAAGCGCTTCGAGCGCGGCGTCGACCCGCAGGCCGCGTCGGCCGCCGCCCAGCGCGTCGTCGACCTGCTCGCGCTGCTCGCGGGCGGCAAGGCGGAGCCCGGCGTCACCGAGGTCGTCGCCCCGTCCGGGCCGCATACCATCACCGTCCCGGCCGACCACCCGGACAAGGTGGCGGGCGTGACGTACGGCCGTGAGACCGTGGTGCGCCGCCTCCAGGAGGTCGGCTGCGACGCGTGCGGCCAGGACGTCCTGACGGTCACCGTGCCGTCCTGGCGCCCCGACCTCATGGACCCGAACGACCTCGCCGAAGAGGTCATCCGCCTGGAGGGCTACGAGAACCTGCCCTCCACGCTGCCGAAGCCCCCGGCGGGCCGTGGCCTGACCGCGCGGCAGCGTCTGCACCGCCGCGTCGGGCGCGCCCTGGCCGGCGCCGGGTACGTCGAGGCGCTCAACTACCCGTTCCTGGGCGAGGGCGTCTTCGACCAGCTCGGCCTGGAGGCGGACGACGCCCGCCGCAAGGTCGTCAAGCTGATCAACCCGCTCAACGACGAGGAGCCCGCGCTCCGTACGACGCTGCTGCCGGGGCTGCTCTCCGCGCTGCGCCGCAACGACGGCCGGGGCAGCCACGACCTGGCGCTCTTCGAGACCGGTCTGGTGTTCCGGCCGACCGGCGAGGAGATCGCCCCGGTCCGCCTCCCCGTCGACCGCCGCCCGACCGACGAGGAGATCGCCGGCCTGAACGCCGCGCTGCCCGCGCAGCCGCGCCGTGCCGCCGTCGTCCTCGCGGGCGCCCGCGAGCAGGCGGGCTGGTGGGGCAAGGGCCGCCCGGCCGACTGGGCCGACGCCATCGAGGCGGCGCGCATCCTCGCCCGCGAGGCGCACGCGGAGCTGACCGTCCGTGCCGACCGGCACGAGCCGTGGCACCCGGGCCGCTGTGCCGCCCTGTACGCGGGTGACCAACTGATCGGCCACGCCGGTGAGTTGCACCCGCGTGTCGTCAAGGCGCTGAACCTGCCCGAGCGCACCTGCGCGATGGAACTGGACCTCGATGCTCTGGAGCAGGCCGGTACCGGCGCGCTCGAGGCGCCGCGGATCTCCACGTTCCCCGTCGCCACGCAGGACGTCGCCCTGATCGTGGACAGGACGGTGCCGGCCGCCGAGGTCGAGAAGGCGCTGCGCGAGGGCGCCGGTGAACTCCTCGAGTCCATCCGGCTGTTCGACGTGTACGAGAACGCGGAGCAGCTCGGCGACGACAAGAAGTCGCTCGCCTACGCGCTGGGCTTCCGGGCCGGCGACCGCACGCTGAAGGCCGACGAGGCCTCGGCCGCGCGCGACGCCGCGGTGGCGCTCGCCGCCGAGCGCACGAGCGCGGTGCTGCGCGGCGCGTAACCACGCCCGCCGGCGCACGCAGCCGCACCTTGAGGGGTGCACCCGGGAGACCGGGTGCACCCCTCACTCATTCGAGTGAGGATTCTCGATGATCCGGTCCCGAACGGGCAGGCGGTAGACAGAATCATTGCGGCTGCCGGGCCGACCGGCGAGCGCGCTGCAGTGGCCGAGGGAGCCGTCGGCATGATCCGTATCAAGACCAGGGCACCCACCGGAATCGGAGCCAGGCGCTCGCGGCGTACGTTGATGCTGGGGCTGCCGACCGTCTGGGGTGCGGTCGCGATGACGTACAAATACGTCTGCCCGCTCGCGCAGTTGGACGGGCTGGGGGCGCGGGTCGCGACCAGCGCCGTCTTCTTCGCCGTCGGCACCGGGCTGATATTGCGCGTACGCCACACCCTGATGCGGGAGTTGAGCGAGGCGCGGGCCGTCGCGGACGCCGCGCAGTCCGCGCTGCTGCGCCCGCTGCCGCCCCGGCTCGACGGGCTCGCGCTCGCCGCTGGGCAGCTCTCAGCGGACCGCGCCGCCAGCGTCGGCGGTGATCTGTACGACGTCGTCGCCACCGATCACGGCGTCCGTGTGGTCATGGGGGATGTACGAGGGCATGGCATCAGCGCGCTCGGCACCGTCGGCGCCGTCCTCGGCAGTTTCCGCGAGGCCGCACACGACGAGGACGAACTCGGTCCCGTACTAAGGAGGTTGGAGCGCGCGCACGCCCGCTACCTGCGCCAGCGCGCCCCTGACGAGCACCCTTCCGCCTGTGCGACGGAGCCGGAGAACCCGATCGCGGAGGAGTTCGTTACGGTGCTGCTCCTGGAGATCCGGCAGGACGGCGCGGTGCACGCCCTCAACTGCGGTCACCCGTGGCCGTATCTGCTGCGCCCCGGCGCCGAGCACTGCGTGGAGCCTCTGAGTGGCGGCGATCCGATGCCTCCGCTCGGCCCGTTCCCGCTGCCCGCTGAGCTGCCGCCGGTGCGCTGCGGGCGGATCCGGCCCGGCGAGGGGCTCCTGCTGCACACCGACGGTGTCGAGGACGCCCGCGATCACCAGGGTCGGTTCTTCCCGCTGCGGTCCACGCTCGACGGGGCGGTGCGCCGCGGTCCCAGCACGCCGCAGGCCGTCATCCACGCCGTCTACAGTCGGCTCCTGTGCCACGTCGGCGGACCGCTCGACGACGACGCCGCGCTGCTCGTGCTGCGCAACGACCGGAGCCGGGTCCCCGCCCAGCATGCCGGGCCCGCCGTGCGCACCGCCCACAAGGTGCTCTGAACTTCCGGGCGTTCACGACCGTACGAGGCCGGGGGCCGCGCCGTCCGCCCGTCGCGGAGTGGGTCGGGCAGGCGAGCGGGCGGACGACGCGGGTTCGGGCCGCCGCGCTGTACGAGGGGGAGCCGACGGCCCGGCCGGCCTCTTGCGAGGCAATTCAGTCAACCGGGCTCCAATCAGCCACAACAGCGCGCACACGCCACGGACTTGGGCATTCCGATCACACCCCGTGTGAACGCGGCTCGACTAGGCTGGCGCCACCGAGCCAATGGCGGGCAACGGAGGCTCTTGATGCAGCCCAACACCCTGCTCGACGCGATTCTCGACGAAGCCGGGATCTCCCATGCGGGACTCGCGGCCCACGTGAACCAGGAGGGCAAGGCGCGCGGCGTCGCTCTCCGCTACGAACACACCGCGGTCGCCCGCTGGTTGAAGGGCCAGCGGCCGCGCGGCCAAGTCCCCGACCTGATCTGCGAGGTGCTGGCGGCGCGGCTGCAACGGCACGTCACCCTCGACGACATCGGCCTCGGCGTCTCCTGCGAGCCCGCCGCAGCGCACGTCACGACGCTGTCCGGTTTCGTGGAGCGGGCCACCGCTCTGTGGCGCTCCGACCAGCAGCAGCGCCGGCACATCCTGGACGCGCCCGCCGTCACCGGCACCCCGGCCGTGATGCCGGTGTGGGAGTGGGAGAACCCGCCCGAGGACAACGACGTGTCGCGCGGCGGCCGTCACCCGGTCAGCGTCGCCGACCTGGAGATGATGCGCTCGGCCCGCGCCCACTACGAGCAGATGTACCGCAAGGCGGGCGGCATCGCGACGCGCAGCCGCATCGTCGGCTTCCTCAACACCGAGGCGGCGCCCCTTCTGCGCGGTAGCTACACGGACGACACCGGCCGCCAACTGCACCGCGCCACCGGCGGATTGGTGGCCATCGCGGGCATCTGCGCGTACGACTCCGATGCGCACGGACTGGCGCAGCGCTACTTCCATCAGGCGCTGCGGCTCGCGAAGGCCAGTGCCGACAGGGGACTTGGGGCGTATGTCATCGCGCTGCTCGTCAACCAGTCGCTGCACATGCGCGATCACCGGCAGGCGGTCGCCTTCGCGGAGGCCGCGCTGCGCGCCGCCGGCCGGCACATCTCGCCCGCGCTCGCGTCGGATCTGTACGCGATGCAGGCGAAGGCGTACGCGCACCTCGGTGACGGTACGAGCGCCCTGGAGTGCATCCGGCGTGCCGAATCCGCCGCCGATCGCATCCGGCGCGGGCACGAGCCGGACGAGACGGGTTACGTGCAGCCCGGATTCGTCAACGTACAGGTGGCGGAGGCCCTGTTGAGCCTCGGGGACTACGCCGCCGCCAAGGAGCACGCGCAGGAGGCGGTGCACACCCCGGCGCACGATCGGGGGCGTGTGCACCGACTCGCCGTGCTCAGCCAGATCCAGCTCAGACAGGGGAACGCGGAACAGGCCGTGGCCACCGCCGTGGAAATGGCCGAGACCGCTCGGGGAATGGAGTCGCAGCGGCTGCGCGACAGACTCCGGGCGGTGCGCGAACACCTCGTGCGCAGCGGCTGTGCAGGTACGGCCGAGGCCGCCGAACTCATCGACGGAGCGCTGCGCGTGCCGCTGTGACCCATTGCGCGGGGAGCCCACGAACGCCACTGCTGCGATATTGCCAGCAACTCGGCGGAAGGTGGCAGAACCGTGCAGTGGACGAAACAGAACGAACAAACTGTGTATGCAAACCGATGGTTCAGCGTCAACCTGGCAGACGTCGCTCTACCGGACGGCCGGCACCTCGACCACTTCGTGATACGGCTGCGGCCCGTGGCCGTCGCCACGATCGTCAACGAGGCGCACGAAGTGCTCCTGCTGTGGCGGCACCGCTTCATCACCGACAGCTGGGGCTGGGAACTGGCCGCGGGTGTCGTCGAGGACGGGGAGGACATCGCGTACGCGGCGGCAAGGGAACTGGAGGAGGAGACCGGCTGGCGGCCGGGACCGCTGCGGCACCTGATGAGCGTCGAACCGTCCAACGGCCTGACCGACGCCCGACACCACATTTACTGGACCGACGAGGGAACGTACATCGGCCACCCCCAGGACGATTTCGAGTCGGACCGCAGGGAATGGGTCCCGCTCAAACTCGTCCCCGACATGATCGCTCGCGGAGAGGTCCCGGCCGCCAACATGGCGGCCGCACTACTTCTCCTGCACCACCACAGCCTCGGCTAGCGCCCTTTGGGCTAGTGGCCGAGTGCCTGCCACACCACGACGGCCAGTGCGCAGACCGAGGTCAGCGCGGCCACCGTGGGCAGCGGCCAGCGGGTGTTCTCGAGCGCGCTGAGCCGGGTGCCGAGGTCGTCCTGATCCTTGACGGTCTGGTCGTCGCGGTGTGTGTGCAGCGCCAGTTGACCGTCGATGCGGGCCAGTTGGACCTCGACGACCCGTCGTAACTCTGCGAGTTCCTCCGGGACCACGGGATTATCCGGGTCGGTGGTCACGAGTTGGCTCCTTTCCATGGGCGCACATCCCTTGATGTACGTACCGGAAGTCAACTCGCCTGGTGGGCGCGGAGGGAGCGTGTGCGAACGGCATATGCGGGTCACCCGCGCGCTCCCCGTGCGAACGCGATGGGCCCGGTGCTCGAAAGAACACCGGGCCCATTCGGGCGTCACGCTGTGTGGTCAGGCGTAGGTGTAGAAGCCCGAACCGCTCTTGCGGCCGAGCCGGCCCGCGTCGACCATCCGCTGCAGCAGCGGGGGAGCGGCGTACAGCGGCTCCTTGTACTCGTCGTACATCGAGTCCGCGATGGAGACGATGGTGTCCAGGCCGATCAGGTCGGCCAGCTTGAGCGGGCCCATCGGGTGGGCGCAGCCGAGCTCCATGCCGTTGTCGATGTCCTCGCGGCTCGCGATGCCCGACTCGAACATCCGGACGGAGGAGAGCAGGTACGGCACCAGCAGCGCGTTCACCACGAAGCCCGAGCGGTCCTGGGCGCGGATGGCGTGCTTGCCGAGGATCTTCTCCACCATGACCTGGGCGCGGCTGATCGTGCCCTCGGACGTGGTGAGCGCGGGGATCAGCTCGACGAGCTTCTGCACCGGCGCCGGGTTGAAGAAGTGGATGCCGACCACGTGGTCGGGGCGGGACGTCGCCACGGCCAGCTTCACCAGTGGGATGGAGGAGGTGTTCGAGGCGAGGATCGCGTCGGACCGGGTCACGACCTGGTCGAGGACCTGGAAGATCTCCGTCTTCACCTGCTCGTTCTCGACGACCGCCTCGATGACGAGGTCACGGTCGGAGAACTCCCCGAGGTCCGTGGTGAAGGTGAGGCGCTCCTGCGTCTCGGCCAGCTCCTCCTCGGTGATCTTGCCGCGCGAGGCTGCCTTGGAGAGGGAACTGAGCAGTCGCGTGCGCCCGTACTCCAGGGCCTCGCCGGTGGTCTCGGCCACCTTCACGTCGAGTCCCGCACGGGCGCAGACCTCCGCGATTCCGGCGCCCATCTGGCCGCAGCCCACTACGCCGACGCGTTGGATGTCACTCAAGGGGTCCGTCACCTCGTGCCTTTCGCTCTTCTTCCGGGGCGCACCGGTGCCGGGGCACGGTGTCTCTCCGGGGGCTTCCGGATCCGCACGTTACCCCGTAGACATGGGTGGGGTGGAGCCCGGGTTAACGCCTGTTCATGCGGTCCACACCGTGTCACATGTGTTTGGGGGGAACCTATGGGACGTATCTCACGTATGTCGCGGCGCGCTTTCACGCTCGGGTCGGCCCTCGCGCTGACCACCTTGACGGCGGCGGACGCCGCTTCCTCGGTGCCGGTGCGGCGGCAGTTGCGGGGCATGTGGCTGGCCACGGTGGCGAACCGGGACTGGCCCTCGCGGGCGGGCCTGGGCGCCGCCGAGCAGCGCGCCGAACTGATCGCGCACCTGGACACGGCCGTTCGCCGCCGGCTCAACGCCGTGATCTTCCAGATCCGGCCGACCGCCGACGCGCTGTGGCCCTCCGCTCACGAACCGTGGTCCGCCGTCCTCACCGGAACGCAGGGGCAGGACCCGGGCTGGGACCCGCTGGGCACGGCGGTGGCCGAGGCGCACGCGCGCGGCCTGGAGCTGCACGCCTGGTGCAACCCGTACCGGATCGCCAACCACACGGACCCGAGCCGGTTGATCCCCACGCATCCGGCGCGGCTGCACCCCGACTGGGTCGTCGTCTACGGCGGCAAGCTCTACTACAACCCCGGTCTGCCGGAGGTCCGTCGTTTCGTCGTGGACGCGATGCTGGACGCGGTCGAGAAGTACCCCGTCGACGCCGTGCACTTCGACGACTACTTCTACCCGTATCCCGTCGCGGGCCAGACCTTCGACGACGACGCGGCCTACGCCACGTACGGCGGCGGCTTCCCGGACCGGGCGGCCTGGCGGCGCGCCAATATCGACCGGCTGATCCGGGAGATGGCGGCGCGCATCAAGAAGACCAGGCCGCGGGCGAAGTTCGGCATCAGCCCCTTCGGCGTGTGGCGCAACAAGGTGACCGATCCGAACGGTTCGGACACCATGGCAGGCGTGCAGACCTACGACGACCTGCACGCGGACACCCGCAAATGGGTGCGCGAGCGGTGGATCGACTACATCTGCCCGCAGGTGTACTGGAACATCGGGTTCGCCGCCGCCGACTACGCCAAGCTCGTGCCGTGGTGGGCCGACGTCGCACACGGCACGGGTGTGCGCCTCTACGTGGGAGAGGCCCTCTACAAGGCGGGCGATCCGGCGCAGCCCGCCGCCTGGCAGGACCCCGCCGAGCTGTCCCGGCACCTCACGTTCGCGGACGGCTTCCCGGACGTGCGCGGGCACGTCTTCTTCTCGGCCAAGGAGGTCGGGCAGGACAGGAACGGCGCGATGGCCCGCGTGGTGGCGGACCACTACACGCCCTGAGGCCGGTCCCGCCGTGTGGTGGGGTGCCGGACGACGGCGTCGGGCCCCGGCGACATGATCGCCTCGTGGCCGTCCTCGAACCGCACGCGGAACGGCGGATCACCGTCCGCGCCGAGCACTTCGACGATCTGCGCCACCCGGTCGTGCTGCCCGACGATCCGGCCGTGCACCAGGAGCTGGTCCCCTATGGTCGCGCGCATCAGGAGTGACCTCCTCTACGTGCCGTACGTGCCTGCCGTACTGTGCGGCAAGTGTACGGCCGTGCAAGGGAGTTGAGACCTGCCGGGCGTTCAGCCGCGTGCGCGTTGGGTGGCCGCGATGCACAGCAGGACCGCCACCGCGGTGAGCGGCGCCGCGACCGGCAGCGTCTCGCCGAGCAGGGCGACCGACCAGATGAGGGTCAACAGCGGCTGCGCGAGCTGGAGTTGGCTCGCCTTCGGGATACCGATCATCGCCATGCCCTTGTACCAGACGATCAGGCCGAGGAACTGCGAGCCGACCGCCACCCACAGCAGCCCCGCCACGGCGTGCCCGGTCAGGTGCGCGGGCTCGTACGGGAGGGAGATCGCCGCGCCCGCCACGGCGAGCGGCAGGCACAGCACGAGCGCCCACGCGATGACCTGCCAGCCCGGCATCACGGACGCGAGTCGGCCGCCCTCTGTGTAGCCCGCCGCGCAGATCAGCAGCGCCCCGAAAAGGAACAGGTCGGCCCGGGTGAGGGCGCCGCCGCTCTGCTGCACCGTGAACGCGATCACCGCCGCCGCGCCCACGCACGCGGCGACCCAGAAGGTGCGCGAGGGGCGGGTCCCGGTGCGTATCGACGAGAAGACGGCCGTGGTCAGCGGCAGCAGGCCGACCACCACAGCTGAGTGCGCGGTCGTCGCCGTCTCGAGCGCGAGCGTGGTGAGCAGCGGGAAGCCGACCACCACTCCGGCGGCGACGACGGCGAGGCCCGCCCAGTGCCGCCGCTCGGGAAGCCGGACGCGCAGGGCCAGCAGGCAGGCGCCCGCGACGAGCGCGGCCAGCACGCAGCGCACGCTGATCAGGGAGTAGGGGCCGAAGCCCTCGAGGCCCCAGACGGTGGCGGGGAAGGTGAGCGAGAAGGACGTGACACCGATGGCGGCGAGCAGCGTTCCGGCGAGCCTGCCCGGCGGCCGGACCGGGGGCGCGAGGGCTTCGGCCGCGGTGGCCGGGGCGGTCGGCCGACCGGCAACTGCTACCCGGTCCCGCTCGATAGCGCTATTCTGTGCTCTCATGCAACAGAGTAGCAGCGTGGGCGAACTGGCGAAACAGCTCCGATCCGAGCTGAACCGCTACTCACCAGGGGAAAAGCTGCCGTCGAGCCGCTCCCTCGTCGAGCGCCTCAAGGTGAGCCCGGTGACGGTCTCCCGCGCCCTCGCCCAGCTCGCCGCCGAGGGCCTCGTCGTCACCCGCCCGGGAGCCGGCGCCTACCGGGCCGAGGCGCGGGCCTCCGCCGGACCCGTCGGCGACACGTCCTGGCAGGAGGTCGCGCTGAGCGCCGACGCCGCGACGGAGGTCGTGCCGCGCGCGGTCGACGCGGCGGGCGTCCTGGTCACCCTCTCCGCGCCGCCACCCGGCGTGATCGAGCTCAACACCGGCTATCTGCACCCGGTACTGCAACCGGTCAGCGCGATGTCCGCCGCCCTCGCGCGCGCCGGACGACGCCCAGGGGCCTGGGCCAAGCCGCCAGTCGACGGCCTCCCCGAACTGCGTGAGTGGTTCGCGCGCGGCATCGGCGGGGCGGTCTCCGCCTCGGACGTGCTGATCACGTTCGGCGGGCAGTCGGCGCTCACCACGGCGCTGCGCGCACTCGCGCCGCCGGGTGCCCCCGTCCTCGTCGAATCGCCCACGTATCCCGGCATGTTGGCGATCGCGCGCGCGGCGGGCCTTCGGCCGGTGCCGGTGCCGGTGGACCGGGACGGTGTGCGCCCCGAACTCCTCGCGCAGGCCTTCAAGGCGACCGGTGCCAGGCTCTTCGTGTGCCAGCCGCTGTTCCAGAACCCGACGGGGGCGGTGCTCTCCGCCGAGCGGCGGCCCGAGGTGCTGCGGATCGCGCGGGAGGCCGGGGCGTTCGTCGTCGAGGACGACTTCGTGCGCCGCCTCGTCCACGAGGACGTGGGCCCGCTGCCGAGACCCCTCGCGTCCGACGACCCGGACGGCGTGGTGGTCCACGTCTGCTCGCTCACCAAGGCGACGTCGCCGAGCCTGCGCATCGGCTGCCTCGCCGCCCGCGGACCCGTCCTGGAACGGCTCCGCGCGATCCAGGTCGTCGACCACCTCTTCGTACCGCGCCCCCTCCAGGAGGCCACCCTCGAACTCGTCGGGTCCCCGGCCTGGCCGCGCCATCTGCGCACCCTGGCGGGGAAGTTGAGGACCCGCCGCGACATCCTGGCGGCCGCGATCACCACGGACCTCCCCGCGCTCGACCTCACGCACATCCCGGCCGGCGGCTACCACCTGTGGCTGCGCCTGCCGGAGGGCAGCGACGAGGCGGCGCTGGTCGCGGGCGCCCTGCGCGCGGGCGTCGCGGTCGCCCCCGGCCGCCCGTACTTCTCCGCCGAACCCCCGGCGCCGCACATCCGGCTGAGCTTCGTCGGTGTCGCGTCGACCGAGGAGATCACCGAGGGCGTACGCCGCCTGAAGCAGGCCTGCGCGAAGGTCCTGGCCCCGAATCCACTCGACGCGCACGCGTCCGACCTGTGAGGATCCCGGAATGACCAGCTCCCTGCCCGACGGCTACGCGATATCCACCGACCCCGCCCGCATCGACGCGGACCGCGTCCACAGGTGGCTCTCCGAGGACGCGTACTGGGCACTCGGCCGACCGCGCGCCCAGCAGGACAAGGCGCTCGCCGGTTCCCTCAACTTCGGCGTGTACGACGCGGCCTCGGGCGAACAGGTCGCCTACGCGCGCGTGGTCACGGACGAGGCGACGTTCGCCTGGCTCTGCGACGTGTACGTGGACCGCTCGGTCCGCGGCAAGGGCATCGGCAAGGCGATGGTGTCGTCGGTCCGCAACCACCTCCAGCCACTCGGCATCCGCCGGATCCTGCTGGCAACGCGCGACGCCCACGGCGTCTACGAGGAGCTGGGCTTCGCCCCTCTGGAACACCCGGACCAGTGGATGGCGCTGTACTTCACCCAATAAAGCCCCTGCGGCGATTGGGCAGCGGGGTCCGGGGCAGCGCCCCGCGACCGCACCCCCGGACTACCGCTCCTCGACGACCCGCCGATAGTCCGTCGTGAGCACCAGATCCTTGGCAGGCCCCTTCACGCGCCACACACTCCGCCACCGCCGCGAGTCATACACGGTGAACTCCCCCCGATAGAGATCCGCCGAACACGGATGGTCGGCAACGTGCTGCCCCGCCCGTAGATCCAGGCCATGGAAGAACCGCCCGTCGGCGAACCGCACCACCGCGGTCCCCGGCTCCTCGCCCGGCAGGTAGCGAAGCGTTCGCTCGGCAGGCCGCGCAACCCCATGCCACTCGAACGTCCCCGACTCGAAGTGCAGCAGTCCTTCGCCCTCGTCCGTGAACACCGTGGTCCCGCCGAACACCCCCGTCACCCCCTCGGAGAGATCCCGCACCGTCCGCTCGACCCGCCAGCGCCCCGCCAGAAACGCCAACACATCGGAAACCGGCCTGAGTTCCCCTGCCACGCACACCACTCCCGCTCACCTCTGCGCGAACCGTTGACGCGCGTACCGCTGGTTCCTATCTTGCCGTTCGCAGTTTAGGACTTCGTACGAGATATCGAACACTCGCCTAGGCTTGAGGAGCGCGCATGACACATGGACGACGCAGACGCTGGAGCTGGAGGACCTGGGGCCTCGGAGCCACCGCGGGTTCCCTGCTGGTGAGCGCGGCCGTGCTGCCGTCATCGGCCTCGGAGGCGGGCGACGGGGGAACGGCGGCCGATGTCACCGACTACTCCGTCACCGTCGACCCGAACCGCTCGGGCGCGGCCATCGACGACACGATGTACGGCGTCTTCTTCGAGGACATCAACCGGGCCGCCGACGGCGGGCTCTACGCCGAACTCGTACAGAACCGGTCCTTCGAGTACTCCACCGCCGACAACAGCGCCTACACCCCGCTCACCGCCTGGAAGACGAGCGGCACGGCGAAGGTCGCCGACGACGCCGGGCGCCTCAACGCACGCAACCGCAACTACCTCTCCCTGACCGCCGGTTCGAACGTCACCAACTCCGGCTACGGCACCGGATACACCCTCACCAAGGGCAAGGCGTACGACTTCTCGGTCTGGGCCCGCGGCGACGCCGAACTCACCGTGACCCTCGGCGACGCCGACGGCTCCCTCGCCACACCCCGCAAGCTGCGGACGCGCGGCGACTGGGCCCAGTACAGGGCGACGTTCACGCCGACCCAGGACACCACGGCGGGGCGCCTCACCGTCACCACCACGAAGGACGCCGCGCTCGACATGGTGTCGCTCTTCCCGCGCGACACCTACAAGGGCCACAAGAACGGCCTACGTAAGGACCTCGCGGAGAAGGTCGCGGCCCTCAAGCCCGGCTTCGTCCGCTTCCCCGGTGGCTGCCTGGTGAACACCGGCTCCATGAAGGGGTACGACGAGGCCTCCGGCTACGAGCGCAAGCGTGCGTACCAGTGGAAGGACACGGTAGGGCCGGTCGAGCAGCGCGCCACCAACGCGAACTTCTGGGGCTACAACCAGAGTTATGGGCTCGGTTACTACGAGTACTTCCAGTTCGCCGAGGACATCGGCGCGATGCCGCTGCCCGTCGTCCCTGCCCTCGTCACCGGCTGCGGCCAGAACAAGGCCACCGACGACGACGCGCTGTTGAAGCGGCACATCCAGGACACGCTCGACCTGATCGAGTTCGCCAACGGGCCGACGAGCACCAAGTGGGGCAAGCTGCGCGCCCAGATGGGCCACCCGAAGCCCTTCCAACTCACGCACCTCTCGGTCGGTAACGAGGAGAACCTGCCGAACGAGTACATGGCACGCTTCAAGCAGTTCCGCGCCGCCATCGAGGCGAAGCACCCGGACGTCACCGTCATCTCCAACTCCGGCCCCGACGACAGCGGTACGACCTTCGATACGGCCTGGAAGCTCAACAAGGACGCGAAGGTCGACATGGTCGACGAGCACTACTACAACAGCCCGCAGTGGTTCCTTCAGAACAACGAGCGCTACGACTCCTACGACCGGCAGGGCCCCAAGGTCTTCCTCGGCGAGTACGCCTCGCTCGGCAACCAGTGGTCCAACGCCATGTCCGAGGCCGCCTACATGACAGGGCTCGAACGCAACGCGGACGTCGTCAAGCTCGCCTCCTACGCACCGCTGTTCGCCCGCACCGACACCGTGCAGTGGAAGCCCGACATGATCTGGTTCAACGACCAGAAGTCGTGGGGCTCGGCCGACTACGAGGTGCAGAAGCTCTTCATGCGCAGCGTCGGCGACCGCGTGGTCCCGTCCAGCGCCACCGCCACCCCGTCGACCCTGGAGCCGATCACCGGCGCCGTGGGCCTGTCGACATGGGCCACCAGCGCCGCGTACGACGACGTAAAGGTCACGGACGTCGACGGGAAGACGCTGCTGAGCGACGACTTCAGCGGTGACGCCGCGCAGTGGAAGGGGACCGGCAGCGGCAGTTGGAGCGTCCAGGACGGCCAGTACGTGCAGTCCGACGCCGCCGCCGAGAACACCCTCGTCACGGCCGGTGACCCGAGCTGGCAGGACTACGACCTGCACGTGAAGGCCACCAAGAAGTCCGGCAAGGAGGGCTTCCTCGTCGCCTTCGGGGTCAAGGACACCGGGAACTACTACTGGTGGAACCTCGGCGGCTGGAACAACACGCAGTCCGCCGTCGAACAGGCCGTGAACGGCGGCAAGTCGACGCTGCTGTCCAAGGCCGGATCGATCGAGACGGGCCGCGCGTACGACGTCGACGTCAAGGTCCGTGGCCGCCAGGTCACCCTGTACCTCGACGGTCAGGAATGGGGCTCCTTCAAGGACGACAAGCCGGCCGAGCCGTTCCGGCAGGTCGTCACGCGCGACAAGAAGACCGGTGACCTGATCGTCAAGGTCGTCAACGCGCAGGACTCCACGGCCCGTACGAAGGTCGACCTCGGCGGCGCCGATGTCGCGCACTCGGCGGCGGTGACGACGCTGACCGCGGCGCCCGACGCCGAGAACACGGCGACCGACCGGCCCGTGAAGCCGGTGACGTCGACCTTCACGGGCGTGTCCGACAGATTCACGTACACGTTCCCGGGCAACTCGGTGACGTTCCTGAGGATCAAGAAGGGCTGACCCGACCCCCGCGGGCCTCAGCCGTTCACGAACCGCATGCTGCCCGCGTCGTAGCGGTCCCCGGCCACCTCACCGGCCGGGGCCGCCGCGTCGATCGCGGCCAGCTCGTCCGCCGACAGCTCGAGCGTCGCTGCCGCCACGTTCTCCTCCAGGTACTTCTGGCGGCGCGTGCCGGGGATCGGCACCACGTCGTCGCCCTGGTGCTGCACCCAGGCGAGCGCCAACTGGCCCGCCGTGACGCCCTTCCGGTCCGCCAGCTCCTCCAGGCGGGCGACGATCGCGAGGTTGCGCTCCAGATTGCCGTCCGTGAAGCGCGGCTGGGTGCGGCGCAGGTCGCCCTCCTGGAACTGCTCCGTCGACTTGTAGGCGCCCGTGAGGAAGCCGCGCCCCAGCGGCGAGAACGGCACGAGTCCGATGCCCAACTCCCGGCACACCGGCAGAATCTCCGCCTCCAGGTCGCGCGTCCACAGCGAGAACTCGCTCTGCAGCGCCGCGATGGGATGCGTCGCGTACGCCTTGCGCAGCGTGTCCGTGCCCGCCTCGGAGAGGCCGAGGTGGCGCACCTTGCCCTCCTTCACCAGCTCCGCCATGGCGCCCACGGTCTCCTCGATGGGCACGCTCCGGTCGACGCGGTGCAGGTAGTACAGGTCGATGTGGTCGACGCCGAGCCGGCGCAGTGAGGCCTCGCATGCCTGGCGCACGTAGGCCGCGTCGCCCCGGATCGCGGTCGGCTCGCCGCGCTTGTTGGCGAAGCCGAACTTCGTGGCCAGGACGGCCTGTTCGCGGCGGCCCGGCGCGGCGAGGGCGCGGCCGATCAGCTCCTCGTTGTGCCCGCTTCCGTAGAAGTCCGAGGTGTCGAGCAGGGTGACACCGAGGTCGAGGGCGCGGTGGATCGTGCCGATCGACTGCTCGTCGTCGGACGGGCCGAAGCCGGTGCTCATGCCCATGCAGCCGAGGCCCTGCGCGGAGACGGTGAGCGCGCCCAGGCGGCGAGTGGGAAGGTTCGACATGGGTGCTGCCTCCTGTGATGGTGCCGGTGCCGTATGTGCTCGACCGTATGACGTGGAGCGCACTCCAGGGCAAGCCGTGCGCCTCCGGGTACGCTGCCCGCGCGCCGGGCAGGCCGGCGGGCGACAAGGGGGAGCGGTCATGAGCGCAGCGCGCATCCGGAGGAGAGGGGCGGCGGTGTGCGCCGCCTTCGTGGCCTCCCTGCTCGCCGTCGCGGGGTGCGGAACATCCGGCGGGCAGGCGAAGGCGCCGGCCCCGTCCAAGGCCCACGAGACGGAACTTTCCTGGAAGTTCGAGCACATCGCGGACTTCAACGGTGAGCTGACCGACGTCGCGGCTCTCGCCGAGGACGACATCTGGGCGACCGGCGCCGAGAACGACGGCAGCTACTCGCCCCTGCTCCTTCACTACGACGGCGAGCGGTGGAGCCGCGAACCCTTCCCCGACGCGCTCGGCACGGGCGAGGGCTATCCGCCGGTGCTCGAAGAATTCGGCGACAAGACCGTGTGGATGCGGTCGAGTCCGCGCCGGGACGGCGTCCCGCAGGAGGACACGGCGGCGGCCAAGTGGGCCCAGTGGGACGGCGACCGCTGGTCCCCCGTGCCGAACCCGCCGCCCGGAGCGGCGTCCGACCTCGACGCCGCGTCCCCCGACGACATCTGGGCACTCACCGGTGAGCAGACCGCCGCCCACTGGGACGGCGCCCGCTGGACCACGACCCGGCTCCCGTACAAGGTGGGCGATCTGGCCGTCGTCGGCCCCGACGACGTCTGGGCCGTCGGCTTCCGCGCCACTGGGCCCGGCACGAAGACGGCGCACGGCGAGTCGTACGACCAGCCCGCCTCCGCGCACTGGGACGGCACGTCCTGGAAGCCGGTGGACACGCCCCTGGCCCGCTTCGAGGAGCCGATCCCGACCGAGCCCGCCGCACGCCTGACCCGCGTCGTCGCGCTCGAAGGCGGGGAGGTGCGCGCGTACGGCATCAACTCCTTCAACCACGGCGAGGGCGAACCCGAACCGGAGGACCAGTACATCCGGCTGCGCCGCGATGGCGTGAAGTGGGTCGACCAGAAGCCCGACCCCGGACAGTGCGAGCTGCGGGTCCCGCTCGCCCAGGGAAAGGGCGGTCTCTTCCTCGACGGCAACTGGTACCTGACCGACGACAACCGCTGCGTGAAGATCGAACGCCGGCGGCTGCCCCAGTCGACCGGCGCCCGCAAGACCTCGAACCAGGGGCTGTGGCTCAATGAGATCTACCGGATCCCGGGCACCGACGAATGGCTCGGCGCGGGAAAGGTGGAGGTCAGCCAGTCCGGCGGCCCGTTCAACGCGCCCGTCGTCGTACGCCTGGAGCGCGGCTGAGCCGCCCGCACCGCGTCCCGTGGCCGGAGTGTGCCGATCACTCACTCGTTGCATAAACGTGCACAGCGACGTATAGTCATGCCATCCAAGAGGAGGGTTCCATGGCGGTACGCGCAGCAGTGGCGGGAGCGAGTGGATATGCAGGCGGCGAAGTGCTGCGCCTGCTGCTCGCCCACCCCGAGGTGGAGATCGGCGCCCTGACGGGCAACTCGAACGCGGGGCAGCGCCTGGGCGCGCTCCAGCCCCACCTCTTCCCGCTCGCCGACCGAGTCCTCCAGGAGACCACGACGGAGGTGCTCTCCGGGCACGACGTCGTCTTCCTGGCGCTGCCGCACGGGCAGTCCGCCGCCGTCGCCGAGCAGCTCGGCCCGGACGTCCTCGTCGTGGACATGGGCGCCGACTTCCGGCTGAAGGACGCGGGCGACTGGGAGAAGTTCTACGGCTCCGCGCACGCCGGGACGTGGCCCTACGGCCTGCCCGAGCTGCCCGGTGGCCGCGCTGCTCTGGAAGGGTCCAAGCGCATCGCGGTGCCCGGCTGCTACCCGACGGCCGTCTCGCTCGCCCTCGTCCCCGCGTACGCCGCGGGGCTCGTGGAGAGCGAGGCCGTGATCGTCGCCTCCTCCGGCACCTCCGGCGCGGGCAAGGCGGCCAAGCCGCACCTGCTCGGCAGCGAGGTCATGGGGAACATGTCGCCGTACGGGGTGGGCGGCGGTCACCGGCACACCCCCGAGATGATCCAGAACTTCAGCGCCGCGGCGGGGGAGCGGGTCTCCGTCTCCTTCACGCCGACGCTCGCGCCGATGCCCCGCGGCATCCTCGCCACGTGCAGCGCCAAGGCGAGGCCCGGCGTCACCGCCGACCAGGTGCGCGCCGCCTACGAGAAGGCGTACGGCGACGAGTCGTTCGTCCGTCTGCTGCCCGAGGGCCAGTGGCCGCAGACGGCCGCCGTGTACGGGTCGAACGCGGCGCAGATCCAGGTCGCGCACGACGAGGAGTCGGGCCGCGTCATCGTCATCAGTGCGATCGACAACCTGACCAAGGGCACCGCCGGCGGTGCCATTCAATCCATGAACATCGCCCTCGGTCTCGACGAGACCACCGGGCTCTCGACGATCGGAGTCGCGCCGTGAGTGTGACGGCAGCCAAGGGATTCCAGGCCGCGGGCATCGCAGCCGGAATCAAGAACAGCGGGAACGCGGACCTGGCCCTCGTGGTCAACCGCGGCCCCCGCCTGGCGGCCGCGGGCGTGTTCACCTCCAACCGCGTGAAGGCCGCCCCGGTCCTCTGGTCCGAGCAGGTCCTCAAGGGCGGCCAGGTCTCCGCCGTCGTCCTCAACTCCGGTGGCGCCAACGCCTGCACGGGCCCCAAGGGCTTCCAGGACACGCACGCCACGGCCGAGAAGGTCGCCGAGGTCCTCGAGCTGAACGCCGGGGAGGTGGCCGTCGCGTCCACCGGACTCATCGGCGAGCTGCTCCCCATGGACAAGGTGCTGCCCGGTGTCGAGGCGGCCGCGTCCCAGCTCTCCGAGCACGGCGGCGAGAAGGCCGCCATCGCCATCAAGACCACCGACAGCGTGCACAAGACGGCGGTGCACCAGGGCAAGGGCTGGACCGTCGGCGGCATGGCGAAGGGCGCCGGCATGCTGGCACCCGGCCTCGCCACCATGCTGGTCGTCCTCACCACGGACGCCGCGCTCGACAGCGACGTCCTGGACAAGGCGCTGCGCGACGCCACGCGCGTCACCTTCGACCGGGTCGACTCCGACGGCTGCATGTCGACGAACGACACGGTGCTGCTGCTCGCCTCCGGCGCCGCCGAAGTCACCCCGGAGTACGAGGAGTTCGCCCAGGCCGTCCGCGAGGTCTGCGACGACCTCGGCCGGCAGCTCATCGGCGACGCCGAGGGCGCCAGCAAGGACATCAAGGTCGAGGTCGTCAACGCCGCGAGCGAGGACGAGGCCGTCGAGGTGGGCCGCTCCATCGCCCGGAACAACCTCCTCAAGTGCGCCATCCACGGCGAGGACCCCAACTGGGGCCGCGTCCTCTCCGCGATCGGCACCACGCGGGCCACCTTCGAGCCGGACGAGCTGAACGTCGCGATCAACGGCGTATGGGTCTGCAAGAAGGGCGGCGTCGGCGAGGACCGCGAGAAGGTCGACATGCGCTACCGGGAGGTCGTCGTCACCGCCGACCTCGCCGCGGGCACGGAAACCGCGACGATCTGGACGAACGACCTGACCGCCGACTACGTCCACGAGAACAGCGCGTACTCCTCATGAGCGAGACGAACGACACCAAGCAGGCCACAGCGCGGAAGCACACCGCGCTCCCCAAGGCCCAGACGCTCATCGAGGCGCTGCCCTGGCTGACCCGGCACAACGGCAAGACGGTCGTCATCAAGTTCGGCGGCAACGCCATGATCGACGAAGACCTGAAGGCCGCCTTCGCGCAGGACGTCGTCTTCCTGCACCACGCCGGACTCAAGCCGGTCGTGGTGCACGGCGGCGGCCCGCAGATCAGCAAGGCGCTCGACAAGCACGGCATCGTCAGCGAGTTCAAGGCGGGCTTGCGGGTCACCACCGAGGACGCCATGGACGTCGTACGGATGGTGCTCGCCGGGCAGGTGCAGCGCGAGCTGGTCGGCCTGCTCAACCAGCATGGTCCGCTCGCCGTCGGCATCACCGGCGAGGACGCGCACACCATCACCGCAACCAAGCATCAGCCCCGCATCGAGGGCGAGTTGGTCGACATCGGCCGGGTCGGGGAGATCACCGAGATCGACACCGGCGCCATCGAGGCCCTGCTCGCCGACGGCCGGATCCCGGTCGTCTCCTCGATCGCCCGCTCCCAGGACGACTCGCATGTCTACAACGTCAATGCTGATACGGCGGCTGCGGCACTCGCTGCTGCGCTGGACGCCGAGACGCTGATGGTGCTGACCGACGTCGAGGGCCTCTACGAGGACTGGCCGCACTCCGACGAGGTCATCAGCCGGCTCACCGCCACCGAACTCGAGAAGCTGCTCCCGGAGTTGGCGAGCGGCATGGTCCCGAAGATGGAGGGCTGCCTGCACGCGGTGCGCAACGGCGTGCACACGGCCCGCGTCATCGACGGGCGGGTCCAGCACTCGATCCTGCTGGAGATCTTCACCGACGAAGGCATCGGCACGATGGTCATGGCCGACAAAGAGACCGGCAAAGAGGGGGAGGGCAACTCGTGACTGCTGACCAGGAGTTGACGGCCAACCAGGAGCTGACGGCGCGCTGGCAGGGCGCCCTCATGAACAACTACGGCACCCCGCGGCTGCCCCTCGTCAAGGGCGCGGGCGCCAAGCTGTGGGACGCCGACGGCAAGGAGTACCTGGACTTCGTCGGCGGCATCGCGGTCAACGCGCTTGGGCACGCCCACCCGGCGATCGTCGAGGCCGTCTCCACGCAGATCGCCTCCCTCGGCCACGTGTCGAACCTGTTCGTCGCCGAACCGCCGGTCGCGCTCGCCGAGCGGCTGCTCCAGCACTTCGGCCGGGACGGCGCGGTCTTCTTCTGCAACTCGGGCGCCGAGGCCAACGAGGGCGCGTTCAAGATCGGCCGGCTCACCGGCCGGACGCACATGGTCGCCACCACCGGCGGCTTCCACGGCCGCACCATGGGCTCCCTCGCGCTGACGGGACAGCCCGGAAAGCAGGACGGCTTCACGCCGATGCCGGGCGACGTCACGCACGTCCCGTACGGGGACGTGGACGCGCTCAAGGCGGCGGTGACGACCGACACGGCGTTCGTCATCATCGAGCCCATCCAGGGTGAGAACGGCGTGGTGGTACCGCCCGCCGGCTACCTGAAGGCGGCCCGCGAGATCACCCGCGCCACCGGCACCCTGCTCGTGCTCGACGAGGTGCAGACCGGCGTCGGCAGGACCGGGCACTGGTTCGCGTACCAGGCGGAGGAGGGCATCGAGCCCGACGTCGTCACGCTCGCCAAGGGCCTCGGTGGCGGCCTCCCGCTCGGCGCGACGATCGCCTTCGGCGAGACGGCGAAGCTGCTGAAGCCGGGCCAGCACGGCACGACGTTCGGCGGCAACCCGGTCGCCTGCGCGGCGGGCCTCGCGGTCCTCGGCACCATCGCGGGCGACGGCCTCCTGGAGAACACCAAGGCGGTCGGCGAGCGCCTCAAGGCCGGCATCGAGGCACTCGGCCACCCGCTGGTCGGTCATGTCAGGGGCGCGGGCCTGCTGCTGGGTATCGTGCTCACCGGGCCGCGCGCCCCGCAGGTGCAGCAGGCGGCCCAGGACGCGGGCCTCCTGGTGAACGCGCCCGCACCCGACGTCGTACGGCTCATGCCGCCGCTGAACCTTAAGCACGCCGAGGCGGACGCGTTCCTCGCGGCGCTGCCCGCCGTACTGGACGCGGCCGCCGACGACGAAGGACGAGCCTGAGGAATGGGACGACGATGAGCAGCAAAGCGGAGAGAGACGTGGCCGCGGCCACGCACCTGGCGCACGCCGCGGCGGGCGTGCCGCAGACCCGCGCCGCGCGGCACCGCCGGATAGTGGACATCCTCAACCGTCAGCCGGTTCGCTCCCAGAGCCAGTTGGCGAAGCTGCTGTCCGACGACGGGCTCACGGTCACGCAGGCGACGCTCTCCCGCGACCTGGACGAGCTGGGTGCGGTCAAGATCCGCAACACCGGTGGTGAGCTGATCTACGCCGTGCCCAGTGAGGGCGGCTTCCGCACCCCGCAGGCTCCGCTCGGCGAATCGGCCAAGGAGGAGCGGATGCGCCGCCTGGCCGGCGAGCTGCTCATCTCGGCGGAGGCCTCGGCCAACCTGGTGGTGCTGCGTACGCCCCCGGGCGCGGCCCAGTTCCTCGCCTCCGCGATCGACCAGGCCGAACTGCACGTCATCCTCGGCACGATCGCGGGCGACGACACGGTCATGCTGATCAGCCGCGACCCGGCAGGCGGCCAGTCCCTGGCGAACCACATGCTCCGCCTGGCCCAGAACGACCACTGACCCCCACCCCGCCCCTCAATCGCCGCAGGGGCTATTTATAGCCCCTGCGGCGATTGAGCAGGCCCGTCCGGCAGGACTTTCGGGAAGGGGCGGGGTGGGGGAGAAACGCCCTCAGCCCAGCCCCACCGCCCGCGCCCCATCCGCCCCGAGGAACGCCACCAGCTCACCCACGGTGGGCGCGGTGGCGGGCCCCCGCCGCGTCACCGCAAGCGCCGCCGCCGCATTGGCCCCCCGCGCAGCGTCATACGCCGAAACCCCCCGCCCGAGCAACGCCAGAAACGCCCCGACATGCGCATCCCCCGCGCCATTGCTGTCCACGGCGTCCACCGGAAACCCCGGAACATGCACCACGTCCCCCGAGCCCGGCGCAGCCAACCAGCACCCGTCCTTGTCGGCCCGCACCAACACCCCCGCCCCGTCCCGCAACCGCCCCCGCAAGGCGGCGGCCGCCTCCCGGGGATCACCGCCCCCGGCCATGATCCCGGCCTCGCGCGCATTGCAGCTCAGCCAGTCCGTCCGGGCCAGGACCGGTTCGAGGACCTCGGCCGGAATGTCCGCCACCAGCGGCGCCGGATCGAAACAGACCCGTACGCCATCGGGGAGCCCCGCCACCAGCTGCGCGAGCAACGGCCCGTTGACCTCCATGACAAGGCCGTACCCGGACACCTGCACGAGGTCGCCGCCCCGCACGGCGCCCGCCACCGCAGCCGCCTCGCCCTCCGTCATCCGCGCATCGACTCCGAAACTGGTCACGAACGTCCGCTCGCCGCCGCCGTCGACAAGGGCCACACAGAACCCGGTGTCGCCGTCGGTACGCGCCGGATGCAGTGTCCCGATGCCCTCCGCGGCGAGCGCGGAACGCACCAACTCCCCATAAGGGCCGGTGCCGTGAAGCCCCGCGTACACCGCTTCGGCGCCCAGCCGCCGCGCCGCCGTGAGCGCGTTGAAGCCGCCGCCCGCGTACAACTCCGTACGTGTACCTATGACATCGCCACCCCGCTCCGGCAGGGCGGGCACGTCGATGACGAGATCGGCGATGACGTTCCCGGCGAGAACGACGCGGGAGTCGGCGGTCATCGTGTGGCCTCCTTGAGAGCGGCGGAATCGGTGTCGGGGGAGTCGAGGGTCACCTTCGTGCGGCGCCCGAGCAGCGCGTACAGCACACCGCCCACGACGATCGCGACGAGCCAGCCGAGCCCGTTGACACCGAGCCAGGACCCGGCCAGCGGGCCCTTGAACCACACGTCGTCCGCGCTGGTCGAGGCCGTGGTGAACAGCAGCCCGGCCACGATCGCCACCACCCACGCGACGACGGCGGGCAGATGGAAACCGCCGGTGTACCAATAGCGGCTGGTGCGCCCGGTGTCCATCACACCCTCGGGGTCGTACTGCCGACCGCGGACGCTGTCGACGACGATGACCCCGATCCATGCCGAGATCGGCACGGCGAGCAGCGTCAGGAACGTACTGAACGGGCCGTAGAAGTCGCCCGCGATCAGCATGAAGTAGACGCCGCCGAGGAACATCAGGCCGACATCCACGCAGACCGCCCAGGCCCGCGGCACCCGCAGACCGAGCGTGATCATCGTGAGCCCGGCCGAGTACGTGGACAGGTGATTGGACATCAGCAGTCCGCCGAACGCCGCGATCAGATACGGCACGGCCATCCACGACGGCAGCATCGCGTTGATCGCCGCGACCGGGTCGGACGCGGTCGCGAGCGTCGGATCGCCGGCCGTGAGCAGCGATCCCAGCGAGATCAGCAGCACCAGCGGGATGCCCGCGCCGAACGCGGAGGCCTGTACGAGCCGCCCGCCCGGGATGGACCGCGGCAGGTAACGGGCGTAGTCCGCACCGGCGTTGGCCCAGCCGATGCCGGTGCCCGCGGCGATGAAGCCGATGCCCGCGATGACACCGCTGAGCGGTCCGGCCGGGGCGTCGAGGACCTTCGCCCAGTCGACGGTCGCGACGAGGAAGCCCATCACGACCAGGTTCAGGATCCCGAAGGCCACCGTCGCCCACTTGTTGATCCACATGATCGTGGCGTGCCCGAGCCCGCTGATCAGCAGGGTGCAGGCGATGAAGACCAGCAGACAGATCAGGGTGAGGACGGTGCCCTGGCCGAACCCGAAGAGCGTGTTGAGCAGAGCGAGCAGTGCGTACGCCGCCGTGGTCGTGGTGATCGTCTCCCAGCCGACCCGGCTGAGCCAGCTGATCAGTGTGGGCCCGTGGTTGCCGCGCTGGCCGAACACCGCGCGCGACAGGGTCAGGGCGGGCGCGCCGCCCTTCTTGCCGGCCAGGCTGAGGGCGCCGACGAGCGCGAAGGAGCCCACCGAGCCGACGATCGCGACGATCACGGCCTGCCAGATGTTCAGGCCGCGGAAGGCGACGAGGGTCGCGCCGAGCGGCAGCCCGAGGATCGAGATGTTGGCGGCGAACCACGTCCAGAACATCTGGCTCGCGTGGCCGTGCCGCTCGCTGTCGGGGACCGGTTCGATCCCTCGGGTCTCCACGGTGCCGACGCGGTCGTTCTTCGTTGAATCGGCCATGGCGGAACCTCCTTGCTCTTGCTCGGTGCGGTCGGGGTGCGGACCGCCGGCGGTTGGTTCAGCGGTCGGTTCTGCGGTTGGTTCGGTAGGTGAGCAGCTGCCGGGTCAGCGGCTCCAGGTCGAGCCCGTTGACCTCGCGCAGGGTGCGTACGGCGTCGGCGGGCAGGGCGGTGAGGCCGTGCAGGGAGCCGGCGATCGCGCCGGCCATCGCGGCGATCGTGTCGCTGTCGCCGCCGAGGTTCGCCGCGAGGAGCGTGGCCCGCCACGGGTCGCCGCCGGTCAGCGCGAGCATCGCGAACGCCGCGGGGACCGACTCCTGGCTGGCGACGCTGGTGCCGATGAGCGCGACGACACGGTCGAGTGCCGCGGCCTCGTCGAGGCCCGCGATCAGCTCGCGCACCGAGGCGATCCGCGCCGGGATGCTGGCGCCCGCGATCCAGTTGCCGCGCCGCTCACCGGCCGCGGAGGCGGCGATCGCGGCGTCGAAGACGTCATCGAGGGTGCCGCCCGCGATACCGGTGGAGACCGCCGCGGCGACGGCCGCCGCGCCCGCGATACCGATGTTCGTGTCGTGCGTGACCTGGCAGGACTCGACGACCCGGTCGAGGAAGGTCTCGGTGTCGGCAGGGGCGTAGGAGTAGGCGATGCCGACCGGCGCGACGCGCATCGCGGAGCCGTTCGTCGTGCCGTACTTGCCGGCCTCCTTGGGGTCTGCGCCCCGGTCCACGGCGTCGAGCGCCGCCTTGGTCGAGGGGCCCAGCAGGTCGAACGACCCCTTGGCCTTCATCTCCCGTTCCCAGGACAGGAGTTCCTCGGCGAACCGCAGCGGGTCGACGTGCCCCCCGCCCTCCACGATCAGCCGCGCCACGATGACGGCCTGGTCGGTGTCGTCCGTGACGGACCCGGCGGGCATTCCGGCACTGACCGGGTTGTCGGGCCGCGCGGGCTCGAAGCCGGTCAGGGTGCCGTAGGCGCGGACGACGTCCTCGCGCGACATGACCTGGGTCGGCATGCCGAGCGCGTCGCCGAGCGCGAGCCCGTAGAAGGCACCGGCGGCGCGGTCGAAGAGGGCGGGATCGGGGGTGGTACTCACGGTTGGCCTCCTCGGCCGGTACGTACGTGCAGTTGGAACCGGGACGGGTCGAGCAGGCTCGTGACCTGCTCGACCACGCCCCCGTCCGCGTCGCGGAACACCTGGGCGACGCGGAGGAAGGAATCGCCGGGGGAGCGGCGCAGGGCCGCGGCGTCGGCTTCGTCGAGTCCGGCGACGGCGATGTGCGCGTCACTGGAAGCGCGGACCCGGCCCGCCGCGGCGAGCGTCTGGTCGAGGGAGCCGCCGTCGAGCCCGCGCTCGACCAGATCGGCCAGCGGCCCGACGGCGGGCACCCGGCTGAACTCCAGGGAGACACCGTGCCCGTCGGACAGCCGGCGTACGCGGTCGAGGGCGATGAACTCCGGGTTTTCCAGGCGGAGTTCGGCGGCGAGTGCCGCATCCTGTATCCGCTCGAAGCGCAGCGTCCGCGTCGTCAGCTCGGTGCCCTGCGCCGCCAGCGCCCTGGTCCAGCCGAGATGCTGGTCGAGCGGGGCGCCGTCGAACGTGACGAGCGAGCCGATCCCGGCGTGCGTCTCGATGAGCCCCTGCTCGCCGAGGACGCCGAGGGCCTGCCGCACGGTCGTCCGGCTGACCCCGAACCGCTCCCGCAGCGCGTGCTCACCGGGCAGCTTGCTGCCGTCGGCGTGCACGCCCGTACGGATCTCCTCGGCGAGGACGTGGGCGATGCGATGATGCTTGTGAACCTGTCCAGGCATGTCTAGAAGGTAAGCACGAAGAAGCCGACCTGTCTACACCTGTCCAGTGTCGACTCGGCCGGCTTCTTCGGCGCCCCGGCGTGTGGAGCTACTTCTTCTCCGCGACCCTCGACCGGTGCGACATCCACGCCGCGACCAGCGCGCCCGACACGTTGTGCCAGACCGAGAACACGGCGGCGGGCAGTGCGGCCAGCGGGCTGAAGTGGGCCGTGGCCAGGGAGGCCGCGAGGCCCGAGTTCTGCATGCCGACCTCGAAGGCCATGGCGCGCGACGCGGGCTTGCCGAGCCGGCCGAGCTTGCCCGCGCCATAGCCGAGCGCGAGGCCGAGACCGTTGTGCAGCACCACGGCGACCATGACGAGGGCGGCGGCCGACTTGATGGCGTCGGCGCTGCCCGCCACGACCACGGCCACGATCACGGCGATGGTCAGCGCGGACAGCCACGGCAGGACCTTGAGCAGCCGGTCGACGTACCGGCCGAGCACGAGCCGCACGACCAGGCCCGCGATCACCGGGAGCAGCACGGTCTTCAGGATGTCCGTCATCATCGAGCCGGCGTCCACCGGCAGGTACGCGCCCGCGAGCAGCAGCGTCAGCGGAGGCGTGATCAGCGGCGCGAGCACCGTGGAGACGGTCGCGACAGACACCGAGAGGGCGACGTCGCCGCGCGCGAGATACGTCACGACGTTGGACGCGGTGCCGCTGGGCGCGCAGCCGACGAGGATGACACCGGCCGCCAACTGCGGGGACAGGCCGAGCGCGTGGGCGATCGCCCAGCCGAGCCCCGGCATGATCACGTAGTGCGCGACGAGGCCGAGTCCGACGGCCCAGGGCCGCTGCGCGACGCCCTTGAAGTCCGCGAGGGTCATGGTGAGGCCCATGCAGAACATCACGACGCCCAGCAGGTAGGGCACGTTGGGGCCCCAGTCGGCGAACGTGGCGGGAGAGGCGAGCCCCCACGCGCCCGCGACGAGGACGAGCACGGGGAAGACGGTGACCGCGAGCCGGGCGGCGCGGCCGGTGGCCCCGCTCTCCGCGGCTGCCCCGGCGGCGGTCTCGGCCGTGTCCTCGGCGGCGGGCTCCGCCGCGGGGGAGGTGGGGGACGTCTGTTCGGATTCGCTTCGCACCGGGCGATGCAACGCCTCGGCGGCGAACCCACGCAACCCCGTCTCGTTATGTGGTCCCTACACGAGAGCCGGTACGGGCATAAGTGCCCATATCCGCATACCTATCGGTACCAAGCGATTTCAATACCTGGTGATCGCCGTCGCCCCGCCCGCCGTCCCGATCGCGATGTGCGGCGACCGCTCGGGGTGCGCCCAGGTCAGGATGCGGCGCATGGCGTCCTTCGGTACGGATACGCAGCCGGCCGTGGCCCCGCGCCCGTTGACGTGCAGGAAGATTCCGGCCCCGCGGCCGTGCACGGGGCGGTGGTAGTTGAAGCCGACCACGAGCGCGTGCGCGTACTGCGTCGCGTAGTCGGCGAGGTGCTCGGACTCGGCGGCGCGGCAGTCGCGGGGGCGCGGCTCGGTCCAGCGGTTGTACGAGCGGGACGCGTTGTCCTGGCACCACCAGGAGTCGCCGTGCACGCGCCGGTATGTCGTCGTGGTCCCCGCCGGCGCCGCCTTGACGCCGAACGCGAAGGGCAGGTCGTAGAGGCCGGTCGGCGTCGTGTTGGTGCTCTGCCTGCGCTTGCTCCCCGCCACGAGCCCCTTCGCCCCGAACCGCGCGGGCGCCGAACCGGCCTTCACCCAGCCGCCGTTCGCGCCCCGGTCCCACCAGGTGACGGTGCCGGTGGTCGAGGACGTCCGGGGCGCCTCGGCGGTGATCAGCTGACGGCCGCCGCCCGTGTCCGCCATGCGGGCGGGCAGTGGAGCGGCGGCGGAGACGGAGGCGGAGGGGGCCGCACCGAGGGCGGCACAGGCGGCGACGGCGGTGGCGATACCTGCTCGAAAGGGGCGCATGGGTCAGAACGTAGCGGGCGGCAGCGGCAACGGCAGCCCGGGCAGGCCGTCCAGGCTCTTCGCGATGTACTCCTTCTTCTGGAAGTACGCGTCGAGCCCCGCGTCGTCCTCGCGCTCGAAGCGCCTGCCGTGCAGGTCACGGTCCTCGTCGTACGTCATGAAGGGCACGGCGTAGCCGCAGGTGTCGCGGATGTGCTCGGCGTGCACGACGATGATCGCGCGCAGGCCGTTGCGGGTCGGGTCGATGTCCGGGAAGCGGCCGACCAGCTCGGCGAAGCGCGGGTCGTCGCGGAACACGGGCTCGCCGCGACCGTGCACCCGGACGATGTTCGGCGGGCCCTGGAACGCGCACCACATCAGCGTGATCCGGCCGTTCTCGCGCAGGTGGGCGATGGTCTCCGCGTTGGACCCCGCGAAGTCCAGGTAGGCGACGGTCCGTTCGTCGAGCACGGCGAAGGAACCCTTGAGGCCCTTGGGGGAGAGGTTGACCGTTCCGTCGTCGGAGAGCGGAGCGGTGGCGGTGAAGAACATCGGCTGGTCCTCGATGAACGTGCGCAGCCGACCCTCTATGCGTTCATGACTTTTTCCCATACCGGGATGATGCCGCTGTCGGCGGCCCCTGAGGCACCCGTAAGTGCGATTGACGAAACATGCAGGACCCTGCATAATCATGCACAGCGACAAACGCACCGGCATTCAGATCCACCGGCCCGAGGAGCAGAGCACGTGAGCAGCAACACCGGCGATGTCCGCCTCTGGGGCGGCCGGTTCGCCGACGGCCCGGCCGAGGCCCTGGCGAAACTCTCCGCCTCCGTCCACTTCGACTGGCGCCTCGCCCCCTACGACATCGCGGGCTCCCGTGCCCACGCACGCGTGCTCAACAAGGCGGGACTGCTCACCGAGGACGAGCTGACCCGCATGATCGCCGGCCTCGACCGGCTGGAGACGGACGTCGAGGGCGGCACCTTCGTCGGCACGATCGCCGACGAGGACGTGCACACGGCCCTCGAGCGCGGCCTCCTCGAGCGCCTCGGCCCGGACCTCGGCGGCAAGCTGCGCGCGGGCCGCTCGCGCAACGACCAGGTGGCGACGCTCTTCCGGATGTACCTGCGGGACGAGGCCCGGGCCATCGGCGGCCTGATCGCCGACCTCCAGGAGGCCCTCGTCGGCCTCGCGGATGCGCACGCCGACGTCGCGATGCCGGGTCGTACGCACCTCCAGCACGCCCAGCCGGTGCTCTTCGCCCACCACGTCCTGGCGCACGTCCAGGCCCTGTCCCGGGACGCGGAGCGGCTGCGCCAGTGGGACGAGCGGACGGCGGTCTCGCCGTACGGCTCCGGTGCCCTGGCCGGCAGCAGCCTCGGCCTCGACCCGGAGGCGGTGGCGCGGGACCTCGGCTTCGAGCACGGCAGCTCCGCCAACTCCATCGACGGCACGGCCTCCCGCGACTTCGTCGCCGAGTTCACCTTCATCACCGCGATGATCGGCGTGAACCTCTCGCGGATCGCCGAGGAGGTCATCCTGTGGAACACGAAGGAGTTCTCCTTCGTCACGCTCCACGACGCCTTCTCCACCGGCTCGTCGATCATGCCGCAGAAGAAGAACCCGGACATCGCGGAGCTGGCGCGCGGCAAGTCGGGCCGCCTCATCGGCAACCTCACGGGCCTGATGGCGACGCTCAAGGCGCTGCCGCTCGCGTACAACCGTGACCTCCAGGAGGACAAGGAGCCGGTCTTCGACTCCTGCGACCAACTCCGGCTTCTGCTCCCGGCGTTCACCGGCATGATGGCCACCCTCACGGTCAACCGGGAGCGCATGGAGGAGCTGGCCCCGGCCGGCTTCTCGCTCGCCACGGACATCGCCGAGTGGCTCGTCAAGCAGGGCGTGCCGTTCCGCGTCGCGCACGATGTCGCGGGCGAGTGCGTCAAGGTCGCCGAGGCGGAGGGCAAGGAGCTCGACGGCCTCACGGACGGGCAGTTCGCCAAGATCTCCGAGCACCTCACGCCCGAGGTGCGCACGGTGCTCAACGTTCCGGGCGCCCTGGCCTCCCGCTCGGGCCGCGGGGGCACGGCGCCGAGTGCGGTCGCCGTCCAGCTCGCCGAGGTCAAGCAGGACCTGACGGTGCAGCGCGGCTGGGCCGACGCGAAGAAGTAGCCGCAGCACACGGAGAGGCCCGGTTCGCCCGTAAGGGGTGAACCGGGCCTCTCCGTCTGTATGTCAGCGGCGTGCCCGCGCGCCGCCTCCGTAGCTCGACAGGTCGAGCAGCAGACCGATGAGGATGACGATCCAGCCGATCCCGCGGACGCCGACCACGGGCGCGTACGCGAGGACATAGCCCAGGGTCGTCCACGGCAGCAGGACCAGGCCGATGAGCGGCAGCAGGACACCGCTGAAGGCGCGGTCCACAAGGTTGGTGAACAGCCACGCGATCACCAGGGCCACGCGTGGCCCGATGGCGGCCATCGCCGCGAAGATGCAGCACCCCATGCCGGTACCTCCCGAGAGTCGGACGTCCCGACAGTCGTAGCACCGCGTGGAGGGGGAGACCACTGGAGACGACCGAGCCTCGGGTGAGACAGGAGTGTCTCACCTGAGGTATTCTCGTCTCATGCCAGTCGATCGCGCTCAGGTACTGCACAGCGCCGCCGCCCTGCTGACCCGCAAGTCAACGGCCACCATGGACGAGGTGGCGCGGGCCGCCGGCATCAGTCGCGCGACCCTGCACCGCCAGTTCGCGGGCAGGGACGCGCTGGTCCGCGCGCTGGAGGAGCTCGGCCTCGCCGAGTGCGAAGCGGCGCTCGACCGCGCCGGGCTCGCCGAGGGGCGGGCCGCCGACACGCTGCGCGCCCTCGTCCGCGAACTCGAACCGGCGGCGCCGCTGCTCGCCTTCCTCGTCACGGAGAACCAGCTCTTCGAGGGCGAGCAGCAGAACGCGGGCTGGGCCCGTCTGGACGCCCGCATCGAAGCACTGTTCCGACGCGGGCAGGAGACGGGCGAGTTCCGGATCGATCTGACACCCGCCTGGTTGACCGAGGCGCTCTACGGCCTCATCGGCAGCGGCGCCTGGGCGGTACAGGACGGCCGCGTCGCGGTAAAGGACTTCCAATACATGATCGTCGAGCTGCTGCTCGGCGGCGCACTACGGAGAGTGGAACCATGACCAGCACACCACAGCGCACTCCTGCGGCGGAGGTGGTGGCCTCCCGTCCCGCGCGGTGGCTCGCCCTCTCCGTCCTCGTGCTGGCCGTGCTGCTCGTCGCCGTCGACGCGACCGTCCTCGGCCTCGCGACCCCGTACATCAGCGAGGACCTGAAGCCCTCCGGCACCCAGCTGCTCTGGATCGGCGACGTCTACTCGTTCGTCATCGCCGGACTGCTCGTCTCGATGGGCAGCCTCGGTGACCGCATCGGCCGCAAGAAGCTGCTCCTCGTGGGTGCGGTCGCCTTCGGCACGGTCTCCGTCCTCAACGCGTACGCGACGACGCCCGAGCTGATGATCCTGGCGCGCGCCCTGCTGGGCGTCGCGGGCGCGACCCTCATGCCCTCCACGCTGGCCCTGATCCGCAACATCTTCCACGACCCGCGCGAGCGTTCCCTGGCCATCGGCATCTGGGGCGCCATGGCCTCCGCGGGTGCGGCGGTCGGCCCTGTCGTCGGCGGCTTCCTCCTCGAACACTTCTGGTGGGGCTCGGTCTTCCTGATCAACCTGCCCGTGATGGCGATCCTGGTGGTCGTCGGCGCGAAGCTCATCCCCGAGTCGAAGAACCCGGTGCCGGGGCCGTGGGACCTGCTGAGCGTGGTGCTGTCCCTCGTCGGCATGATCGGTGTCGTCTACTCGGTGAAGGAGGCGGCGGCGCACGGCTTCGGTCTCGCCGTGGCGGCGTCGCCAGTGCTCGGCGTGGCGGCGCTCTTGTGGTTCGTACGCCGCCAACTCACGCTTCAGGCGCCGCTGTTGAACATGCACCTGTTCCGCAACCGCGGCTTCTCGGGCGCGGTCCTCGCCGACCTGCTGACGATTCTGGGCTTGGCCGGGCTGGTCTTCTTCCTCTCCCAGTTCCTGCAACTGGTGCAGGGGCGTGCGCCGTTCGAGGCCGGGCTCGCCGAACTCCCCGCCGCTGTGGGGGCGGTGGCGGCCGGACTGGTCGCCGGTACGGTGGCGCGCCGCTTCTCGGTACGTTCCGTGGTCGCGGGCGGGCTCGCGGCGGTGGGCCTGGCCCTCGCCGCGCTCACGACGCTGAGCCAGTCGACCGGATACCCGCTGCTTGGCGTGGTGCTGCTCGTCGTCGGCGTCGGCGCGGGCTTCTCGTTCACGGTGACGGCCGACGTGATCCTGTCCAGCGTGCCCAAGGAGCAGGCGGGCGCGGCGTCGGCGGTGTCCGAGACGGCGTACGAGCTCGGTACGGCGCTCGGTATCGCGCTGCTCGGCTCGATCGTGACGGGCGTCTACTCGGGGTTCACGGTGCCGGCGGGTACGCCCGAGGATGTCGCGGTGGCTGCGCACGATTCGCTCGGCGGGGCGGTCGAGGCGGCGAGTGGCCTGCCGGCCGGGCAGGGGGACGCGCTTCTCGCCGGGGCGCAGTCGGCCTTCGTGGACGGGCTCCAACTGGCGGCGGGTATCGGAGCGGGGGTGCTGCTGGCCACGTCGGTGGCGGCGTGGTTCCTCCTCCGCGGCCAACACCTGGAACAGTGACCCGTCCCCCGGCCCCGGGGCTCCGCCCCGCGCCCCGCGGGCTCTCGTCCAAAGTGCGGGGCTTGAAAGGCCGGGGCTCCGCCCCGTACCCCGCGCCTCAATCGCCGGCGGGGCTTGATAGGCCCACCCGCCCCTCCGGGGGCGTCGGCCCGGCGCATTTGGAGCCCCTGCGGCGATTGAGCAGCGGGGTCCGGGGCGGAGCCCCGTGAGCGGAGGACGGCGCAGCAGAAGGAAGGCCCGGTCGACCGAAAGAACTCGGTCGGCCGGGCCTACGCACCCGTAAGCGCGGCTACGCCGCCTTCGCCTTCGAGGCGTACATGTCCACGTACTCCTGACCCGAGAGCCGCATCACCTCGGTCATGACCGAGTCCGTCACGGCCCGCAGCACGTACCGGTCGCGCCCCATCCCGTCGTAGCGGGAGAACTCCATCGGCTCACCGAACCGCACGGTCACCTTGCCCGGCCGCGGAATCCCCGACCCCCCGGGCTGCAACTTGTCCGTGCCGATCATGGCGAAGGGGACGACGGGCGCACCCGTCATCAACGTCAGACGGGCGATACCGGTCCGGCCGCGGTACAGGCGGCCGTCGGGGGAGCGCGTGCCCTCGGGATAGATCCCGAAGATGTTGCCCTCCTCCAGGATGCGGCGGCCCGTCATCAGCGCGGCCACACCACCGTTCGCCCCGTCGCGGTCGACCGGGATCATGCCGACCCCGGTGAAGAACCACGCCATGAGGCGGCCCTTGAGGGACTTGCCGGTGACGTACTCGTCCTTGCCGATGAAGAAGACCTGCCGGTCACAGACGAGCGGCAGCAGCATCGAGTCGATGAACGTCAGGTGGTTGCCCGCCAGAATGACGGGACCGTTCCCCGGAATCTTCTCTGCGCCTTCCACACGTAGGCGGAACATCAGGCGCATGATCGGACCGAGCACTGCCTTGATGAGCGCGAAGCGGGACAACGAGCCCTCCGATGTCAAGGAATGAGCAGGGATGGATACCTGTTTTGGACTGAGGAGTCTGTGCAGGTGAGGACGATACTCGCGGACGAGTACCCGTTGCACATCGGGTTCACGGACTGGATACGCGGAGTTGACCGAAGTTCGTGCCCCATTGATGTGCCGGCAACGCCCGGATGCCACGCCGCATCACCCTGACGTTCTGTCCAGGGTCTCCCACTCGCCACTTCCCCACCCATACGATCGATCTCGCTTTGACAGGTGCAAGGCAGTATTTCGTGGGAGGAGTGCTTCATGGGGAACAAGGGGAACGAGAAGTCACAGGCCGCGCAGGGGGCGCAGCAGCCACGGACCATGGCGGCGCTCGGCCGGCGCTCGCTGCTCGGCGCGGCGGCCCTCGGCGCGAGCGCGACGGCACTCGGGGCGGCAGGAACGGCGAGAGCCGCCGACAGAGAGAGTGGCGCGAATAACATGAACAAGGGCCTCGCGGGCCTCCCCGTGCCCACGGTCATCGCGCACCGCGGCACCAGCGGCTACCGGCCGGAGCACACCCTCGGCTCGTACCAGCTGGCGCTCGACATGGGCGCGCACATCATCGAGGCGGGCGACCTCTGCCCGACCAAGGACGGACATCTTGTATGCCGTCACGAACCGGAAATCGGCGGCACGACCGATGTGTCCGCGCACCCCGAGTTCGCCGGCCGCAAGACGACGAAGAGCCTCGACGGGGTGGCCACCACCGGCTGGTTCACCGAGGACTTCACGCTCGCCGAGCTGAAGACGCTGCGGGCCAAGGAGCGCATCCCGGGCACCCGCCAGCACAACACGCTCTACGACGGCCGCTGGGAGATCCCCACCTTCGAGGAGGTCCTGCGCTGGCGCGCCGAGCAGAGCAAGAAGCTCGGCCGCGAGGTCTGGATCTACCCGGAGCTCAAGCACCCCACCTACTTCCGCAAGCAGAACCTCGCCCTGGAGGAGCGCCTCGCCAAGGTGCTGCGGGCGCACGGGCTGCACCGGAAGAACTCGCCCGTCATCATCCAGTCCTTCGAGCCGACGAGCATCGAGCGCATGAACAAGCTGGTCGCCAACCCGCTCGCCGTGCTGCTTTCGACGGCCAACTCCCACCCGTACGACTTCGTGGACATCGGCGACCCGCGCACCGTCGCCGACCTGATCACGCCCAAGGGGCTCGCGGAGATCGCGACGTACGCGAACGGCATCGGCCCGACCCTCGACCTGATCATCCCGAAGGACGCGAACGGCAAGCTGACCCAGCCCACGACCCTGGTCAGGGACGCGCACAAGGCGGGCCTCGTCCTGCACCCCTACACGATGCGCAACGAGAACACCTTCCTGCCCGCCGACTTCAAGAAGGGCACGGACCCGAACGCGTACGGCGACGCGTTCGGCGCCTTCAAGGCGTACTACGAGACCGGTATCGACGGCCTCTTCTCGGACAACTGCGACACGGCGCTCCTCGCCCGCGAGGATTTCGTCAACGGGTGACCCCAGCAAGCCGGTTGGAGTGAGACCCGGCCGCCCCGGCAACCGTCGCCGGGGCGGCCCCGTCCCGCCGTACATGACGTACGACACCGTGATCGAACCCCTGCGTCCCCTCCTCGCGGCCGAGGTCCGAGCCGAACTCCCGGGCACCGCCGGCGACCAGGGCGACCTCGAACAGGCCGTCTGGGTCCGCCTCCTGGAACACCTCGCCGCCCAGGGCGCTCCGGACAACCCCGCCGCCTGGCTCCGCGACGCGGTCGGCGCCGAGGCCCGCCTCCAGCGGAGTACGGCACTGCGCGAGCTGCCGTACGGACTGCGGCCCGCCGCCGACCCGGACGCCGTCGACCCCGAATGCCGCGCGCTCGCCGACGAACGTGACCGGGCGCTGCGCAGCGCGGTACGCCGATTGCCCGGACGCTGCCCACGCCTCATCGCTGCGCTGCTGTCCCCGCACGACCTCACTTACCGTGAGATCGCGGGTGAGTTGGGTATCTCACAGGGCAGCCTTGGGCCGGAACGTTCCAGATGTCTGGGTTGCCTGCGCAGAATCCTGCCCTCCGAGGTTGCGCGCGCGGCCCGTCGGGGAAAAGGGTGAAGGACAACTGGCGAACAGGTGAGCGGGAGGCGTGCACACATGGGCATGAGCGTGACCATCACTGCGGCGACCGAAGCGGATGCCGAGCAGATCCTCAAGCTGCAGTACCTCTGCTACCAGAGCGAGGCACAGCTCTACGGGGACTACTCGATCGAACCGCTCACACAGTCCCTGACCTCGATCAGGGCCGAACTCGACAGCGGCACCGTGCTCGTGGCGCGCCTCGGCGACGAGGTGGTGGCGTCCGTGCGCGGCACCGTCGACACCGACGGCACGGCGCACATCAACAAGCTGATCGTCCACCCGCGTATGCAGCGGCACGGCCTGGGCGGCCGGCTCCTGACCGCCGTGGAGGGCCAGTTGGGCGCCGCGGGCACGGCCAAGCGCTTCCAGTTGTTCACCGGCCACCGCAGCGATCACAACCTGCGCCTGTACCGCCAGCACGGCTACGCGCCCGTGTCGACCGAGCGCGTGGACGAGCGGCTCACGCTGGTGACGCTGGCCAAGGACACCGAGGCGAACGCGTTCGCGGCGAGCGCCTGAGCCGGACGGTCAGCCCTCCGACTGCTGCCGCTGCGGCACACCCTTGCGCAGCCGGTACATCGCGCTCAGCGGCAGCAGGACCGGGATGAACAGATAGCCCACCCCGAAGTCCGACCACACGGTCGCGTCCGGGAACGCGGACGGCTCCACCAGCGTCCACGTACCGACGATCAGCACACCCGCCAACTCCAGGGCGCAGCACACGAACGCGGCCCTGCGCGCCGTCTCCCCGCCGCGCACCAGCGAGTACGTGATGAAGGCGTACACGAGTCCCGCCACCGCCGACAGCGAGTACGCCAGCGGCGCCTTGTCGAACTCGGTGGAGATCTGCACCGCCGAGCGCGACACGGCCCCGACGACCATCACGCCGTAGAGCCACACGAGCAGCATGCCGGGCCCGCTGATGAGACGGCTCCGCTTGGCTTCCTTCTTCGCGGCGGTCACAGCCACCTCAGCCTCCCCAGATGTCAAAGAGCCGGACCTCGAGAACGGCGAGCACGACGCCGCCCGCGGCGACCGTCACCGAACCCCAGCGGGTGCGCTCCGCGAGCGACATGAAGCCCGCCGCCGGCACGCAGGCGAACGCCCCGATCAAATACGCGACGAAGATCGTCGTGCCCTGGTCCGGCTTGTCGCCCCGTGCGAGCGCGACGACCCCGACCACCAGCTGCGCCAGCGCGAGCACCGACACCACGGCCATCCCGATGAAGTGCCAGTCCTTGGTCGGCTGGTCGCGGTACGCGGCGAACCCGCACCAGGCCGCGAGCGCCAACGCGGCGAGACCCGTCACCAGGGTCAGGGCATCAAGCATGGCCGTGAGCCTATTACGGGCCAAAAGACCTGATGCGCTCGACCCCAGGGTCACCCGTACCCTCGGGTTACATGAAGATCACCGCTGACGCCCTGCTGTTCGACAACGACGGAACCCTGCTCTCGTCGATGGAGTCGGTGTACCGCTGCTGGACCCGCTGGGCCGAGGAGTACGGGATCACCGCCGAGGCCTTCGCCGCCGTTGAGCTGCACGGCCGCCCCGCCGCCGAGATCGCCGCCGATCTGCTGCCCGCCGAGAAGGTCCCGGGCGCCGTCGCCCGCATCGAGGAACTCGAGGTCGAGGACGTGCCCAATGGCGGCACCCACGTCCTGCCCGGCACGCTCGACCTGCTCACGTCGCTCCCCGACGAGCGCTGGGCCGTCGTCACCTCCGCCACCCGCCGGCTTGCCGAGGCGCGGCTCGCGGCCGTCGGGATCAAGACGCCGCTGCTGATCGCCGCGGACGACATCACGCACGGCAAGCCCAACCCCGAGCCGTTCCTGCTCGCCGCGGGGAAGCTGGGCGTGGACCCGGAGCGCTGCGTCGTCTTCGAGGACGCCCCGGCTGGTCTCACCGCGGGCCGCGTCGGCGGCATGAAGACCGTGGCGTTGACCACAACGCACGAGGCGGACGAGCTCTCCGCGGACGTCGTGGTGAAGGACCTCTCCGCGGTGTCCGCGCAGGTCACGGACGCGGGCGTGGAGATCACCGCCGCGCTCTGACCCGCCTTGAACGATCGGCCCCTGCTGTCCGGATACCGGACGGCGGGGGCCTCTCGCGTCCTCACGTCTGCTTTACTTGCCGACATGACCACGACGAGCAGCCGCACCCTTGCGACCGAGGCGACGATGACGCCCGGTACTGCTTGTATGTGTCGAATGTGCGCCTTCTGAGGGCCCCACGACGCCTGCTCTCGCGCCCCGAAGCGAGACCCGCGCGCCCTGTTCCGTAGGGAGTGACTCCGCAGGGAGAAACCGTCCGCCTACGTGACCGGGCCCGCCCCGCGCACAGCTTCTCCTCACGGGTTCATCCGCCTCTGCGAGACCTGTCGCGCGCCCGGAAACTTCGCAAGTTCCCGACCGAATGCCCCGTGCCCGGCGCCACCCGTGCCGCGCACTCGACAGCTACGGAAACCCACGTGATCACCACCCAGGGCCTCACCAAGGTCTACCGCTCGCGCGGCCGAGAGGTCACCGCCCTCGACGGCGTCGATCTGCACGTGCGCGAAGGCGAGGTGTACGGCGTCATCGGACAGTCAGGCGCCGGCAAGTCCTCCCTGATCCGCTGCGTGAACCTGCTGGAGCGTCCGACCTCCGGCACCGTGACCGTCGCAGGACAGGACCTCACCGCCCTCGTCGGCCGCGGCTCGCGCGCGGGCAAGGAACTGCGCGCGGCACGCAGCCGTATCGGCATGGTCTTCCAGCACTTCAACCTGCTGTCCTCGCGCACCGTGCAGGACAACATCGAGCTGCCGCTCGAGATCCTCGGCAAGTCGGGGAAGGAACGTTCCACCAAGGCGCTGGAACTGCTCGACCTCGTCGGCCTCGCCGACAAGGCCACGTCCTACCCCGCCCAGCTCTCCGGCGGCCAGAAGCAGCGCGTCGGCATCGCCCGCGCGCTCGCAGGCGACCCGAAGGTGCTGCTCTCCGACGAGGCGACCAGCGCCCTCGACCCGGAGACCACCCGCTCGATCCTCCAGCTGCTTCGCGACCTCAACCGGCAGCTCGGCCTGACCGTGCTGCTCATCACGCACGAAATGGACGTCGTCAAGACCGTCTGCGACTCCGCCGCCCTGATGGAGCGCGGGCAGATTGTCGAGTCCGGCACCGTCAGCGAGCTCCTCGCGACGCCCGGCTCCGAGCTCGCCTCCGCGCTCTTCCCGGTCAGTGGCGAGGCCTCCGGCGACGACCGCACCGTCATCGACGTCACCTTCCACGGCGAGTCGACGACCCAGCCGGTCATCTCGCAGCTCTCCCGCACCTACAACGTCGACATCTCGATCCTCGGCGCCGCGATGGACACCGTCGCGGGCAAGCAGGTCGGCCGCATGCGCATCGAACTGCCCGGCCGCTACGACGACAACGTCGTGCCGATCGGCTTCCTGCGCGAACAGGGCCTCCAGGTCGACGTCCAGGGCGCAGCGCCCGCCGCTCTGCTGAAGGAAGGTGTCACCAAGTGACCTGGTCGGAGATGCAGCCGCTGTTGTCCCAGGCGTGTTGGGACACCTTCTACATGGTCGGCTGGTCCACGCTGATCGCGATCGTCGTCGGCCTGCCGCTCGGCGTCCTGCTCGTCCTCACGGACCGCGGTGGACTGCTGCAGAACGCGTATCTGAACAAGGTCATCGGGCAGGTCGTGAACATCGTCCGCTCGATGCCGTTCATCATCCTGATGGTCGCCCTGATGGGCTTCACGCGCGCGGTCGTCGGCACCACCATCGGCCGTGAGGCCGCCATCGTGCCGCTGGCCATCGGTGCCATCCCGTTCTTCGCGCGGCTCGTCGAGACGTCCGTGCGTGAGGTCGACGGCGGCCTGATCGAGGCCGTCCAGTCGATGGGCGGCAACACCTGGACCGTCGTACGCAAGGTCCTCGTGCCCGAGTCGCTGCCCTCGCTGATCTCGGCGACCACCACGACGATCGTCGCGCTCATCGGCTACTCCGCCATGGCCGGCACGGTCGGCGCGGGCGGCCTCGGCGACATCGCCATCCGCTACGGCTACCAGCGCTTCGAGGCCAACCTGATGTGGATCACGGTGGCGATCCTCGCCGTCGTCATCTCCCTCATCCAGTTCGCGGGCGACAGCGGCGCCCGGGTCCTGCACCGCCGCGCGGGCAAGGGCGGCGACCCGATCCGCTTCAACCTCTTCGCCGGTCGCACTGCTGCCACCGCCACCAAGTCCGGCTGAATCGCCCCCTGTTCTCCCCGTCCTACCGGCGGGTTGCACCACTGATGGAAAGGCACTTTTCGTGCGTAACACCACCAAGATCACCGCAGCTGTCCTCGCCACCGGCGCTCTCACCCTGGGCCTGACGGCCTGCGGCTCCGACAAGGCCGACAGCGCAGGCTCCAAGGCCAAGGCCTCCGACCCGCTGGTCGTCGCCGCGACTCCTGTCCCGCACGCCGAGATCCTCGACTTCATCAAGAAGGACCTGGCGAAGAAGGAAGGCCTCAAGCTCGAGGTCAAGGAGTTCACCGACTACGTCACGCCGAACAACGCCACCGAGGACGGTTCGGTCGACGCCAACTACTTCCAGACGACTCCCTACCTGGAAGACTTCAACAAGAAGAACGGCACGCACCTCAAGTCGGTCGCCACCGTCCACCTGGAGCCGCTCGGCCTCTACTCGCAGAAGGCCAAGAAGCTCGACGGCCTCAAGAAGGGCGGCACCGTCGCCCTCCCGAACGACGCCGACAACGAGTCCCGCGCCCTGCGCTTCCTCGCCGCGAACGACCTGATCACCCTCAAGAAGGGCTCGGAGTCCGCCGCGACCCCGCAGGACATAGCGAAGAACCCGAAGAACCTCCAGTTCAAGGAGGTCGAGGCGGCGCAGACCCCGCGCTCCCTCAAGGACGTCGACGCCGCGGTGATCAACGGCAACTACGCGATCGGCGCGGACCTCAGCCCCGCCAAGGACGCCCTCGCCCTGGAGTCCACGAAGAACAACGAGTACAACAACGTGCTCGCCATCAAGGACGGCAACCAGGACGACCCGCGTATCAAGAAGCTTGCGAAGCTCCTGACCTCGCCCGAGGTGAAGAAGTTCATCGAGGACAAGTACAAGGGCTCGGTGCTCCCCTCCTTCTGACGGAGCCTCAGACCATCCCATGGGGGCCGCTCCTGGCAACAGGCGCGGCCCCCATGTGCAGTTACGTGCCTTCATGCTGCATGCTGGGCGCGGGGGTTCGGGGGGACCTCCGAAAAAACACAGGACGAGGCCCGACGCGAAGGTAGAAGGCCAAACCGAAGGTTACGGAGCGGCGCATGACGAACACCTTCCCCGAGATCTCCATCAGCACGGAGCGCTTGGTGCTGCGTCCGCTCGACGAGGACGACGTACCCGCGCTCGCGGAGATGATGAACGACGAGCTGGTCGCCGCGTGGACCGCGGTGCCGCAGCCGTTCACCGAGGAAGGCGCCCGCACCTGGACCTCCGAGGACGCGCCGAAGGAGCGGGAGTCCGGCGCCGGACTCACCCTCGCCGTCGCCGAGTTCCTCACCCAGCGGCTCGTCGGCGTCATCCAGCTGTCCAAGACCGACTGGCACGTGCGGTCCACCGAACTCTCGTACATCGTCGCCCCCTGGGCACGCGGCGAGGGCTACGCGTCCGAGGCCGCGCTCGCCACGGCCCAGTGGCTCTTCCGCGACCAGCGCCTGGAGCGCATCGAGCTGCGCACGGCCGCTGACAACACCGCCTCCCAGCAGGTCGCCCAGAAGATCGGCTGCATCAGCGAGGGCGTGCTGCGGGGCGCGTGCATAGCGCGTACGCGCACCGAGGACGGCGGCCTCGCCGAGGCCCGCACGGACTTCATCGTGTGGAGCCTGCTGCCCGAGGACCTGGAGGGTGTCACCGAGCAACTGGCGGAGGCCGGGGGTTTCACCGCCTTCTCGGACTGGAACTGACCTCACGGGCGGTCGAAAGGCCGGGCAGGTACGCTCACGGTGCCCCGGCCCCGGTGGCGCCATGATCCCCGTGCCGCATGGGCACATACGTACCCGAGCACACCCTGGAGACTGACGACGATGGCCGACCGGGTCACGGTGATCGGCTGGGACGGTTCGCCGCTGACGGACGCGGCCCGCTCGGCACTCGGCGCGGCCACGCTCGTGGCGGGCGCCGGGCACCACCTGGTGCTGCCCGAGGTGCCCGAGCGCGCCGAACGCGTCCGGCTCGGCAGCGTGGCCCTCGCCGCCCGCCGCATCGCGGGCCACCGCGGCACGGCCGTCGTGTTCGCGGACGGTGACCCCGGCTTCTTCGGCGTCGTACGCACCCTGCGCGCGCCCGAGTACGGCCTTGAGGTCGAGGTCGTACCCGCCGTGTCCTCGGTCGCCCAGGCGTTCGCCCGCGCGGGCATGCCATGGGACGACGCACAGGTGGTCGTCGCACACCGCCGCACCCTGCGACGCGCGGTGAATGTGTGCCGCGCCCACGCCAAGGTCGCCGTCCTCACCTCGCCGGGCGCGGGCCCCGCCGAACTGGGTCTGCTGCTGGAGGGCGTCCACCGCACCTTCGTCATCTGCGAGGAGCTCGGCACCGACCGCGAACAGGTCACCGTCGTCACCTCCGACAAGGCCGCCGACCACGCGTGGCGCGACCCCAATGTCGTCATCGTCATCGGGGGGCCCGTCACCGGCGCCCCGGGGAGCGGCAACTGGCTGGCAGGCGGCGACCCCGACGCGGGCCCGCGCGGCTGGGCGCTCCCGGCGGGGGAGTACGCGGGCCCCTTCGGTGAAGGCGAGACGGAACAACTCCGCTCCGCCCAACTCGCCCGCCTCGGGCCGCGCGCGGGCGACCTCGTGTGGGACATCGGCTGCGGCAGCGGAGCGTTCACGGCGGAGGCCGGGCGGTTCGGCTCCGCCGTCATCGCCGTCGACCGGAACGCCGACGCCTGCGCCCGCACCCTCGCCGTCGCCCGCCGCTTCGGCGTCCAGGTCCAGATCGTGAACGGCACCGCCCCGTACGCCCTCGAAGACCTCCCGGAGCCCGACGTCGTCCGCGTCGGGGGCGGGGGAGCGGCCGTCGTCTCGGCCGTCGCGGACCGGCGCCCCGCCCGGATCGTCACGCACGCCGCGACACGCGACGACGCCGAACTCATCGGCAGGGACCTGACGGAGCACGGATACGACGTCGAATGCGCCCTCCTGCAATCCGTCGAACTGGACACTCGCGCCTGGACGGAGAAGGAGCGGAACGTGGGGTTCCTCCTCTCCGGGCGGCTGCCCGTACGCCACCCGTGACCCTGGCGGCACGCCGCGCGCGGTAGGCTGACCGATCGTTGTACCGCACCGGGAAGTCGGTTTCTTCGTACGCCAATGTCCCGAAAACGCCCCACTTTTGAGGTGCGTGTGGTACGGCAGCGACCGGAGGACGCGCAACGTGGCGCAGTCCACAGAAGGCCATGGTCGAACTACGTTCCGTGGCCGCGGTCCGACCGGGACAATGCCTGTTGTCCGGAGCGGTTCGTGCCGCGCGGCGCGCACGCTCGTTCTTGTTGACGGGCGGTCGACGCGTCGCCCCCGGACAGCGAAACAGTGGATCGTGAAGCTGCTCGCAGTTCCGGCGGACGGCCGGGGGCGGCCAGGAAGTTCTCATTCGATGGGCGAGGGGTAGGCATGACCGACACCGGTCAAGTTCCGGGCGAAGGGCTGCCGGAGGATGCAGGCACGGCGGAGCCGCCGGGCGTTCCCGCACCCGGCGCGTACACCTACCTCGACCCCGCGGACGCCACGGCCGAGGAGGACGAGATCCTCCTGATGCCCGGTTCGCAGGGGGCCTGGGGCCAGCCGCAGGCGCAGTCGGCGGACCAGGGCCACAGCCAGGGGCAGGGCCAGCAGTACGCCCCGGCCCAGCCCCGGCGTCCGCTGCACATGGGTCCTGCTGTCCCCGACACCAACGGCAGCCCCGTCCGCTCGCTCGCCGACCGCGGCCCCGCCCAGCAGACCCCGATGCCGGCCCGCCAGTCGGGCCCGCCCACCACGGGACCGGAGTACCTGGACATTCCGCCGCAGGGCGCGGCCCCGTGGCAGCCGGCCCAGGCGCAGCAGCAGCCGCCGGCGGCCGCAGAAACGGTCGCTCCGCAGTACGCGCAGCCGGAAACGCCCGCGCACGCCCAGGAGTTCGCTCAGGTCGGCGCGTACGCCGCGCACGATCAGGGCCAGGGCGGCCACAGCTACCCGCAGCCGTCGGACTACGCGTCGTACGGCTATGCCCAGCAGCCCGCCGCGGACCAGACACTCGGCCAGTTCATCCCGGTGGACGGCATCGTCCCCACGACCCCGCACCTGGCGCCGACCCCGCCGCAGGCGATGGTGGTCCCCCCGCTCCCGGAGGAGCAGGACGCCGGGGCCGACCAGCCGGGTGCCGTGGGGCCGCAGGACGCCCCTGACGGGCAGACCGGCGCCGACCACGAGCCCGTGGCCGTGCAGCAGGCCCCCCACACGGAGCCCGGCAACGATCAGCAGAACGCTGCGGTGCAGCAGGCTGCCGCTGCCGAGCAGGAGGGCGCGACCACTGGTCAGGGCGCTGCGGACCAGCAGGGCGTACCCGGTCAGCAGGCCACCGGCGGCCGGCAAGTTGTTGACGACCACCACGTCGTGGCCGATCCGCAGGCCGCTGCCGATCAGCAGGTTGTTGGCGACGGGCAAGGTGTGGCCGACTCGCAGGTCGTCGCCGACCAGGAGGCAGCGGGCGACCCTCGCGTCGCGGCCGACTCGCAGGTCGCTGCCGGTCAGCAGGTTGTTGGCGGCGCGCAAGGTGTGGCCGACTCGCAGGTCGTCGCCGACCAGGAGGCAGTGGGCGACCCTCGCGTCGCGGCCGACTCGCAGGTCGCTGCCGGTCAGCAGGTTGTTGGCGACGCGCAAAGTGTGGCCGACTCGCAGGCCGCTACCGGTCAGCAAGTCGTAGGCGACGGGCAAGGTGTGGCCGACCAGGAAACCGCAGGCGACCACCACGTCGTGGCCGACCCGCAGGGTCCGCACGGCATGGCCGAACCCCAGCCCGCCGAACACACCGCTACCGGGTGGCAGGCCGTTGACGACCAGCAGGTCTCGTCCGGCCACCAGGCGGTGGCGGCCGATCACCAAGCCGTCGCCGACCACCAGGCGGTGGCGGCCGATCACCAAGCCGTCGCCGACCACCAAGCCGTGGCGGCCGATCACCAAGCCGTGCCATCCGGCCACCACCCCCTGCCCGACCAGCAGGCCGCAGCCGACCAGCAATCCGTCACCGGTGACCGCGGAATCGCCACCGGTGACCGCGGAATCGCCACCGGTGACCGCCGAATCGTTACCGGTGGTCGGCAATCCGCCCCCGGTGACCAGGTCGCCGCCCACGCCGTCACCGACCCGCAGGACCCGTACGCCATGGCCAACCAGCAGTCCGCAGAGCAGGCGCCCGCGGGTGACGAGGCAGTCGCCCCCGAGCACGTCACGGAGTGGGGCTCCCCGGGCCCCGAGTCCGCCGAGATCCCCCCGGAGGGCACCGCAAGCGTTCCCGCCCCGCGGGACGGCGACTCCGGCGCGCTCGCCGACACCGAGGACCCCGCGGAGCAGACCGTCACGCCCGCCGAGCTGACGGGCGAGCCCGAACACCTGACGTCGGAGGCCGAGAGCGGCGAGGCGAACCCCGCCGCTCCCGGCTACGACGACGCCGAGCGCGAGGCCGTGCTGCGCGTGATGCGCGAGCGCCGCGACATCCGCAACGGCTTCCGCAACGACCCGATCCCGCACGAGGTACTGCTCCGCGTCCTGGAGGCGGCCCACACCGCGCCGTCCGTGGGCCACTCGCAGCCCTGGGACTTCGTCGTGATCCGCTCCGCGGACACCCGCCGCGCCATGCACGAACTGGCCGTACGCCAGAAGGACGCGTACGCCAAGTCCCTGCCCAAGGGCCGCGCGAAGCAGTTCAAGGAACTGAAGATCGAGGCCATCCTCGACACCCCGGTGAACATCGTCGTCACCGCCGACCCGACCCGCGGCGGCCGCCACACCCTCGGCCGCCACACGCAGCCGCAGATGGCCCCGTACTCCTCCGCGCTCGCCGTCGAGAACCTCTGGCTCGCGGCCCGCGCCGAGGGCCTCGGCGTCGGCTGGGTCAGCTTCTTCGACGAGCGCGAGATGGTCCGCTCCCTCGGCCTCCCGGAGCACCTCGAAGTCGTCGCGTACCTCTGCGTCGGCTACGTCGACGAGTTCCCGGCCGAGCCGGAGCTGATGCAGGCCGGCTGGTCCAAGCGCCGCCCGCTGTCGTGGGTCGTGCACGAGGAGACGTACGGCCGCCGCGCCCTGCCCGGCGAGGAGCCGCACGACCTGCTCGCGGAGACCGTCTCCAACATCCGCCCGCTGGACGCCAAGGCGCTCGGTGAGGCGTGGGAGCGGCAGAAGCGGATGACGAAGCCCCCGGGCGCGCTCGGCATGCTGGAGATCATCTCCGCCCAGCTGTCCGGCCTGTCCCGCGTGTGCCCGCCGCCGATCCCGGAGCCCGCCGCCGTAGCGATCTTCGCCGGGGATCACGGCGTGCACGCCCAGGGCGTCACCCCCTGGCCGCAGGAGGTCACCGGCCAGATGGTCGCGAACTTCCTGGGCGGCGGCGCGGTCTGCAACGCGTTCGCGAACCAGGTCGGCGCCGAGGTCTGCGTCATCGACGTCGGCGTGGCCGGCGAACTCCCCGCCACCCCTGGCCTGTTGCCCCGCAAGGTCCGCGCAGGCACCGCCGACATGACGACGGGCCCCGCCCTGACCCGCGAAGAGGTCAAGGAGGCCATCGAGGTCGGCATCGAGACGGCCCGCGACCTCGTGGCGGCCGGCAACAAGGCGCTGCTCACCGGCGAGATGGGCATCGCGAACACCACCGCGTCCGCCGCCCTGATCTCCGTCTACACCGAGGTCGACCCGGCCGAGGTGACCGGTCGTGGCACCGGCATCAACGACGAGACACACGCCCGCAAGGTCGAGGTCGTGCGCCGCGCCCTCGACGTGCACAAGCCCGACCCGGCCGACCCGATCGGTGTCCTCTCGGCGGTCGGTGGCCTGGAGCACGCGGCGATGGTGGGTCTCCTCCTCGGCGGCGCCTCCCTGCGCACGCCGGTCATCCTGGACGGTGTCAGCGCAGGTGCGGCCGCCCTGGTCGCCCGCGCTGTCGCGCCCGAGGTCCTCGCGGCCTGCATCGCGGGGCACCGCAGCGCCGAGCCCGGCCACGTAGCGGCCCTGAACAAGCTGGGCCTGCGCCCGCTCGTCGACCTGGACCTTCGCCTCGGCGAGGGCACGGGAGCCCTCCTGGCCCTCCCGATCGTCCAGAGCGCGGCTCGGGCCATGCACGAGGTCGCGACCTTCGACTCGGCGGGCGTAACAGAGAAGTAGCCCCCACCCCACCCCTTCCTGAAACTCCTCAATCGCCGGAGGGGCTGAATTTTCAGCCCCTCCGGCGATTGAGGAGGCCCGTCCGGCAGGACTTTCGGGAAGGGGCGGGGTGGGGAAGAAACCTGCCGGTCACGCCCACGACGTACGCTCACAAACAACACCCGCACGCCAGAGGACACCGCATGCCCGCCGCCGACCACCCCGCCTACCCCGTAGGGCTCCGTCTGACCGGCCGCCGAGTCGTCGTCCTCGGCGGCGGCCAGGTAGCCCAGCGCAGGCTCCCCGCCCTGATCGCCGCGGGCGCGGACATCACGCTGATCTCCCCCTCCGCGACCCCGTCGGTCGAGGCGATGGCGACCGCCGGCGAACTGACCTGGGTCGAGCGCCGCTACGAGCCGGGCGACCTCGCCGACACCTGGTACGCCCTGGTGGCCACCAGCGACCGGCAGACGAACGACGACGCCTCCGCCGAAGCGGAGCGCACCCGCACCTGGTGCGTACGCTCCGACGACGCGGACGAGGCGACCGCCTGGACCCCGGCGACGGGCCGCGCGGACGGCGTGACCGTGGCCGTCCTGACGACCACCGCCGCGGACCGCGACCCCCGCCGCACCGCCGCGATCCGCGATGCCATCGTCGAGGCCCTCCACGACGGCACCGTCGCCGTCCAGCGCGAGCACAAGCCCGGCGTGGCCCTCGTCGGCGGCGGCCCCGGCGACCCGGACCTGATCACGGTGCGCGGCCGCCGCCTCCTCGCCGAGGCCGACGTCGTGATCGCCGACCGGCTCGGCCCGCGCGACCTCCTCGACGAACTCCCGCCGCACGTCGAGGTGATCGACGCCGCGAAGATCCCGTACGGCCGCCAGATGGTCCAGGAGGCCATCAATCAGGCGCTCATCGACCACGCCAAGCAGGGCAAGGCCGTGGTCCGGCTCAAGGGCGGCGACCCGTTCGTCTTCGGCCGCGGCATGGAGGAGGCCCAGGCGCTCGCCGCCGAGGGCATCCCGGTCACGGTCGTCCCCGGCATCTCCAGCTCCATCAGCGTCCCCGGCGCCGTCGGCATCCCGGTCACGCACCGCGGCGTCGCCCACGAGTTCACCGTCGTCAGCGGCCACGTGGCGCCGGACGACGAGCGCTCCCTGGTCGACTGGGAGGCGATGGCGAGACTGACCGGCACCCTCGTGATCCTCATGGGAGTCGACAAGATCGCAAAGATCGCCGAGGCCCTCGTCTCGTACGGCAAGAGCCCCGAGACGCCCGTCGCGCTCGTCCAGGAAGGGACGACGGCGGCCCAGCGCCGCGTCGACGCCACCCTCGCGACGGTCGGCGAAACGGTCGTCTCCGAAGGGGTCAGGCCGCCGGCCGTCATCGTGATCGGTGACGTGGTGCGAGAGGGCCCCGATAAGTAACCAGCGGTAACACAACCCGCTCCGCACCGTTGGCACCACACCAAGAACAAGGCAGTATCGACCCGTGGCTGAAGCTGAATCCCGAGGGCTCATCACCATCGATGACCCCGACGACCCGCGCCTGTCCGACTACACGGGCCTGACCGACGTAGAACTGCGTCGCAAACGCGAACCGGCCGAGGGCCTGTTCATCGCCGAGGGCGAGAAGGTCATCCGGCGCGCCAAGCTCGCCGGGTACGAGATGCGCTCGATGCTGCTGTCCGCGAAGTGGGTCGACGTCATGCGCGACGTCATCGACGAGGTCCCCGCCCCGGTCTACGCGGTCGCCCCCGACCTCGCCGAGCAGGTCACCGGCTACCACGTGCACCGCGGCGCCCTCGCCTCCATGCAGCGCAAACCGCTGCCGACGGCCGACGAACTCCTCGCCACCGCCCGGCGCGTGGTCGTCATGGAGTCGGTCAACGACCACACCAACATCGGCGCCATCTTCCGAAGCGCCGCCGCCCTCGGTATCGACGCGGTCCTGCTCTCGCCCGACTGCGCCGACCCGCTCTACCGCCGCTCCGTGAAGGTCTCCATGGGCGCGGTCTTCGCCGTGCCGTACGCGCGCCTGGAAGCCTGGCCGAAGTCCCTGGAGACGGTCCGCGACGCCGGTTTCGAACTCCTCGCGCTGACCCCGGCCGAACAGGCCAAGTCCCTCGACGAGGTGGCACCGCACCGCATGGAACGCGTCGCGCTGATGCTCGGCGCGGAGGGCGACGGACTCTCGACCAAGGCCCTGATGGCGGCGGACGAATGGGTCCGCATCCCGATGGCCCACGGAGTCGACTCGCTCAACGTCGGCGCGGCGGCCGCCGTCGCGTTCTACGCGGTGGCGACGGGCCGCCCGGAGCTCTAGAGCTCCTCTAGGACTCCGAGGGGCTCCCCGGAAGCGGCAGCGCCCGCGCGGAAGCGGACGTCGTCTTCTTTACGTGGCTGTCACCGAGGCCGCGCGTCGGCCCCTGGCAGCCCTGCGCCGCCGCGATCGCCAGCGCCACGAGCAGCGTCACGACGACGAACACGAAGAGCCGCTGCCGCAGCAGCCGCGGATTCGCGGGCCGCAGCTTCTTGCCCGAACCCGTGCCGTTCGTCCGCGGCGCCGGGCGTCCCGCACCACTGCGCGGCCCCGGCCTGCTGTTGCTGCCCGACCGGCTGTTGGTGTTCCGGGCGGGCCCCGACCCGTTGCTCCTGCCGTTGCTGGGGCGCGACGTCGGAGTCCCCGGCTGCGTACGCCGCTGGGTGCGCTGCCCCTCGTACGAGGCGTGTGCGTCGGCGATGCGCCCCGTCGGCCGGTCCTGCTCGGCGGTGCGCGGCGCGGGCGGGCGCGGCTCCGCGACGATGCCCTGCGCCTCACGGGCCGCGATCTCCTTGAGCCGCAGCGACAGTTGCAGCGTGCTGGGCCGCTCCTCCGGGTCCTTCGCGAGGCACGCGCGCAGCAGCGGGGAGAGCGCGTCCGGCACCCCGGCCAGCTGCGCCTCCTCGTGGACCACGCGGTAGAGCATGACCTCGGAACTGCCGTGCCCGAAGGGCGAGTCACCCATGGCCGAGTACGCGAGCGTGGCCCCCAGGGCGAACACATCGGTCGCTGGCGTCACGGCGGCGCCCCGCACCTGCTCGGGCGCGAGGAAGCCGGGGGAGCCGACGGCGGTGCCGACATGGGTCAGCGTCGAGGCGCCGGTCGCCCACGCGATACCGAAGTCGATGATCCGCGGCCCCTTCGGGGACAGCAGAATGTTGGACGGCTTGAGGTCACGGTGCACGACCCCGGCCTCATGGACGGCGACGAGCCCCTCGGACAGCGCGGCGCCGACGGCCGCCACGTCCGATGCGGCCAGCGGACCCTCCTCGGCCACCTTGTCGTGCAGCGAGGGACCCGGCACGTACTGCGTCGCGAACCACGGGCGCTCCGCCTCCAGATCGGCCGCGACGAGCCGGGCGGTGCAGCCGCCGCGGATCCGCCGCGCGGCGGACACCTCGCGCGCGAACCGCGAGCGGAACTCCTGGTCCTCCGCCAGATCAGGCCTGATCACCTTGAGCGCGACCCGCTGGCCGCGCCGGTCGGACCCGAGGTAGACCACGCCCATCCCGCCGGCCCCGAGGCGTCTGTGAAGCCTGAACGAGCCGACGACGCGCGGGTCCTCGCGCCTGAGGCGCATCATCGCCATGTTCATCCCCGCTGCTGCCCGGTCCGTCTGACGAGCCACAGCTTACGTTTTCGCGCACGGCGGCGCGCAAAGGCCGCGCCCTCGCCGCCGATTCGATTGTCAGTGCCCGGTGCGAAACTTGAAGAGTGGTCAGGGGGCGCGGGAGCGGGGCGGCTTGTCGCGGGCCCGCGATCCAACAGGGCGGCGCTGAAGGGGGATTGGACGCATGAAGGGTGACCGGGTCGAGATAGTCGTGGATGCCGGGGACACGACGCGTACGTACGAGGTGACGGCGGGCCGGGCGGGCCGAAGGGTGGAGACGGCGGTGCGCAGAGGGGTGGTGGAAGTGAGCGAAGTCACCCGATCCGGATCCGTGGTGCGCACCGCGCGCTTCATGGCCACCAGGGTGTTGGCCCTGGTGGAACACCCGGTCCCGCGCGAGGAGCCCGCCGAGCGCGAGGCCCGGATCGGCCGCCCCCTGGGGGATGACCCCGAGGCCGAGTAGGTCGTCGGGCCTTCGTCTCCACCCAGGGGAGTACGCCGGTCGCAGGTGGTCATCCTCGGGGAGGCCCGGCAATCGGTACGAGGGCATGACGTCTCGGGCGCCCGGTACTCATAGATTTGAGGTCAAGCGGCGGGTACGGCACTCGTCCCCCGAGGTCAGGTACCCGCCGCTTGCCAAGACGCAAGAACTGAAGACCGACGCAAGAACTCAAGATTTCGACCGGGAGAGGACCATGGCGGACACAGCACCGCGGACGACAGCGTTCCGCACAGCGGCCCGCAGGGCGGGCCTTTTCGGTGGCCCCGCGACCGACCGCCGGCATCCGCTGGTGGCCGCGGCCATGGTTCTCCCTCTCGCGGCCCTTCTCGTCGTCGTATTCGGCGGCTGGGACGCGATGGTCACACAGGCGTCGTCCGTGGGTGTGATGCTGGGGCGCTGAGCGGCGCTCCCAGGCCCGGATGAGCGGTCCGGGCGGGGACATCCGACCATGAAACCCCGTGGGGACGGGGGTGCGGCGGACGGCACAAATGCTGCGCGCAGCTGGGGAGCTGCGCGCAGCATTATTTTGTGCCTGCCGCACCCGTAATCTTGTGCCTGCCGCACCCGTAGGCTGCCGCCGTGACCACGCTCATCGTTCCCGCGCTCAGGGCCGAGGCCCGGGGCGCGGCCCATCCGTCGGGGATCGCCTGCGTCTGTGGCGCCACGACCCTCGCCGACCGCCCCGACGCCACGGTGGTCCGGCACGGCGACACCGTCGCCAAGGCGCACGCCCCCGACACCGACCCGGCCGAGCTGAACCTGCGCCTGGCCGTGGCCGCACACCCCGCCCTGGCCGGCGTACTGCTGCACCCACTGCGCCCGACGGCGGCATCCCTGGACGACCGGCTCGTAACGTTCTGGCCGCACGGCACCCCCGTGGACCCGGACCACCCGGAGCACGCCCCCTGGGAAGCCGTGGGTGCCCTCCTCGCCCGCCTGCACCGCACGCCCGCGCACGAACTGCCGCCCGCGCTCCCGCCCATGCGCGGCCCGCTCAAGGCGGCGCGCGCCGTGGCCCGCCTCCATGCATCGGCTCCCGCCCACCCGGCCGGGCGCCCGATCCTCGACGCCTGGCGAACGCTGCCGCCCTGGGCCCGCGCCGAAGCCCCGTACGCGCACGCGAGCGCCCTCTGCCACGGAGATCTGCACCTCGGCCAGCTGGTCCGCCACCCCGCAGCCTCCGCCGACCCTGCCGCGTGGACGCTGATCGACGTCGACGACCTCGGAATCGGCGACCCCGCCTGGGACTTGGCCCGCCCCGCCGCCTGGTTCGCCTGCGGTCTGCTGTCCGGCGAGGACTGGACCCGCTTCCTCGGCGCGTACCAACGCACAGGCGGCGCAAAGGAACTGAGCGTCCCCGACCCCTGGCCCGCCCTGGACGTTCCGGCCCGCGCCCTGGCCGTGCAGACCGCCGCGCTCGCCGTCGCGAAGGCCGCCGACGCGGGCCGCACGCTCGACGAGGTGGAGGAGTCGGTCGTCGACGCCTGCGCCCGAATGGCATCGGTGCCACCGCAGTTCGAGGACGTACCGGCCAAGTAGGGTGCGGGGGACCGAAGCCGGGAAGCGTTCCGGCGAAGCAGCACCGAACGGCAAGGAGTTGAGCCGAGCATGCAGTGCCCGAAGTGTCACGCACCGATGCACACGTACAACCGCAATGGCGTCCAGATCGAGCAGTGCAGCGGGTGCCGCGGGATATTCCTGGACTACGGCGAGCTGGAGTCGCTGACTCGCATGGAGTCGCAGTGGCAGCAGCAGGCGCCACCGCCCCCGCCCGCCCCACAGGGCTACCCGGCCCCCGCGGCCCCGGCCTGGGGAGCCCCGCACCACGGCGGTCACCATGGCGGCCACCACGGCCACCACAACCGTGGCTTCGGCCGGATGCTGTTTTCCTCCTGAGGAGCCGCCCGGCACGAAGAAGCCCCCGGCCACGAGGACCGGGGGCTTCTTGCTGGTGCGCGATACTGGGATTGAACCAGTGACCTCTTCCGTGTCAGGGAAGCGCTCTCCCGCTGAGCTAATCGCGCGGGAACCCACAGGGGGCAGTGGACGATACTGGGATTGAACCAGTGACCTCTTCCGTGTCAGGGAAGCGCTCTCCCGCTGAGCTAATCGTCCGGGAAGGAAGCCTTGCGGCCTCAGTGCGCGATACTGGGATTGAACCAGTGACCTCTTCCGTGTCAGGGAAGCGCTCTCCCGCTGAGCTAATCGCGCTTGGAGGTGGAGACGGGATTTGAACCCGTGTAGACGGCTTTGCAGGCCGTTGCCTCGCCTCTCGGCCACTCCACCAGGAGCGTAGGGGTTCGGGAAGATCCCCCACATCCTGAGCGAACGACCGGGTTCGAACCGGCGACCTCAACCTTGGCAAGGTTGCGCTCTACCAACTGAGCTACGTTCGCGTGTCATTCCGGTCGGCTTCCGCGTCCCGGCGACGTGTTGAACTCTAGCGGATTCCTGGGGGAGGTCCAAAACGCGTTTGCGCAGCGTGCTGCGGTGCGATCGGCGAAGGTCCTGCTCAGATGGGCCGGTCGGCATCAGCCATAGACTCGAAGGTGTGCACGACCTCCCTGCTCTGGCCCGCTTCGGCGGGCTCGTCGCGACCGACCTGCGCGACGTCACCAGCGATCCCGCGGCCCTCGACGGCGCCGGCTTCTGGGCGGTCTGCGCCGATTTCGAGGGGCGCCTCGTCTGCGCCCGCTTCGGCAACGTGCGCGAGGAAGCCGTGCCCGCCCCGCGCCCCGGCGCATGGCCCGGACCTGCACCTATGGACTGGACGTCGTCGCTCGACCACGCCGCGTACACGGACGGCGTGCGGCGCATCCGCGCGCACATAGCGACCGGCGAGGTCTACCAGGCGAACCTCTGTCGCGTGCTGTCCGCGCCCATCTCCCCGTACGCGGATGTGGACGCCCTCACCGCTCTCCTCGCGCGCGGGAACCCGGCGCCGTACGCGGGCACGATCCGGCTCCCGGGCCATGGCGTGGAGGTCGCGACGGCCTCGCCCGAGCTGTTCCTGCGCAGGGACGGCCGGGTCGTCGAATCCGGGCCGATCAAGGGGACCGGGCGCACCGAGGCGGACCTCCTCGACAAGGACCACGCCGAGAACGTGATGATCGTCGACCTGGTCCGCAACGACCTGGGCGTCGTCTGCGCCACCGGCAGCGTGACCGTGCCCGAACTGTGCGTGGTCGAGAAGCATCCGGGCCTCGTCCACCTCGTCTCCACCGTGCGCGGCGAACTGCCCGAGGCGGCCGGCTGGCCGGAACTGCTCGACGCGGCGTTCCCGCCCGGCTCCGTCACCGGCGCCCCGAAGTCCAGCGCCCTGCGGATCATCGACGACCTGGAGACGGCGCCGCGCGGCCCGTACTGCGGCGGTATCGGCTGGGTGGACGCGGACCGGGGGACCGGGGAACTGGCCGTCGGGATCCGCACGTTCTGGATCGACCGCGGCGCCGACGGCGACTTCCTGCGCTTCGGCACCGGCGCCGGAATCACCTGGGGCTCCGACCCGGAGCGGGAGTGGCGCGAGACCGAGCTGAAGGCGGCGCGGCTGCTGGGGGTAGCGTCGGGAACGTACGCACTCGAACAGTGAGAGGCAAGAACCCGTGAAGATCTGGCTCGACGGCCGGCTGCAGGACACCGAGGCGGCGCGCGTCTCCGTCTTCGACCACGGGCTCACCGTGGGCGACGGCATCTTCGAGACGGTGAAGGCCGTCGAAGGCAGGCCCTTCGCGCTCACCCGCCACCTCGACCGACTCGCCCGCTCGGCCCGCGGGCTCGGCCTGCCCGAGCCCGACCTCGACGAGGTGCGCCGCGCCTGCGCCGCCGTCCTCGAGGCCAACCCGATGGCGCTGGGCCGCCTGCGCATCACCTACACCGGCGGCTTCTCGCCGCTCAGCTCCGACCGCGGCGACCAGGGCGCCACGCTCGTCGTCGCCCTCGGCGAGGCCAAGCGGCGCCCCGACAGCACCGCCGTGATCACCGTGCCGTGGACCCGCAACGAGCGCGGCGCCCTCGCGGGCCTGAAGACCACCTCGTACGCGGAGAACGTCGTCGCCCTGGCCCGCGCCCACGAACACGGCGCTTCCGAGGCCCTGTTCGCGAACACGGTGGGGCAGCTGTGCGAGGGCACGGGCTCCAACGTCTTCGTCGTCCTGGACGGCGAGATCCACACCCCGCCGCTGACGGCGGGCCCGCTGGCCGGCATCACGCGCGCCCTCGCCGCCGAGTGGACCGGCGCGAAGGAGACGGACCTGCCGCTCTCGGTGCTCGCGGAGGCCGACGAGGTGTTCCTGACGTCGACGCTGCGCGACATCCAGGCCGTGCACCGCATCGACGACCGGAACCTGACGGACGCACCGGGCCCCGTCACCACGAAGGCGATGCGGGTATGGGCCGAGCGGGAAGCAGACCAGCTCGACCCGTGCTGATTTCTTTCGGGGGGCGCCCCCCCCGAACCCCCAGCCGGAACAACAGCCCACCCGGAGCGGCCGGGACGGGCGGGCAGCAAACCGGCTCGACCGTAAATCCGTTGTCGCGTCGGGGGTGCGCGCGGGTACAACACCCGTGATGACCACGACCCTGCGGCCGACCGAGCCGCTCCAGCGCACCCCCGACGGCGCGCGCTCCCGTCGCTACGCGGTATGCGTGAACAGCCGCCCCGTGGGCGCCCTGCACCTCGCCACGCACCCGGTCTTCGGCCCGTCCGTCGCCCAGATACTCGAACTGAGCATCGAGGACAAGGACCGGGGGCGCGGCCGCGGCACCGTCGCAGCGCTCGCCGCCGAGGAGGTCGCCCGCTCCTGGAACTGCCGCCGCATCGAGCTGACCGTCCCCGCCGACGCACAGGCCATGCTCCGCCTCGCCAGCGCCCTCGGCTACGTGGAACGCAACCGGAACATGGCGAAGACCCTGCCCGAACAGCCGCCGACCCTCCCCGAAGGCAGCGTGGGCCGGCGCATGACGGAGGCCGAGTACGGGCCGTGGCTCGTGTACGCCAAGGCCGAGTACGCGCGCTCCTGGGTCGAGCGCGGCGCCACCGAGGAAGAGGCGCACCAGAAGGCGGACCACGACTACGCCGCGCTGCTCCCGGACGGCGTCGCCACCCCGGACGTCCTGCTCGGCGTGCTGGAGCAGGACTGCGAGCGGGTCGGAACGCTCTGGGTGGCGCAGCGCCCCGACGGGGCGTTCGTCTTCGACGTCGAGGTGTCGGCCGAGCACCGGGGGCGCGGCCACGGACGCTCCCTGATGCTGCTCGCCGAGGCCGACTCGATCGCCGCGGGCACCACCCGGATCGGCCTCAACGTCTTCGCGGGGAACGCGACCGCGCTGCGCCTGTACGACTCGCTCGGCTACGAGCCGACCGGCCACTACCTCTACAAACAGCTGCTCTGAGCGTCAGGCCTGCCCGGCCTCGGCGAGCAGCCGGTCCGCGATCTCCTCGATCCGCCCGCGCAGCCCCTCCTGGCTCTTCCCGCCGTGCAGGAGCTCCCCGCCGATCTCGTACGTGGGCGTGCCGGTCACGCCGATGACCTTGCCCTCGGCCTGGTCGGCGTCGACGATCAGGATGTGCCGGCCGTCGACGAGCGCGGTGTCGAACTCCTCGGCGTCCAGGCCGAGTTCACCCGCCACCTCGACGAGGAACTGCTCGCCCTTGCGGTCGAACTCCTCGACCCGACCGAGCACCGCCTCCACGTACGGCCACCCCTTGCCCTGCGCGAACGCCTCCTCGGCGGCCTGCGCGCCGGCGAAGGAGTGCTTGTGCTTCTCGAGCGGGAAGTGCCGCAGGCGCAGCTCGACGCGGTCGCCGTAGCGCTCGCGCAGCGCGCGGAGGTCGTCCAGGGCCGAGCGGCAGTCGGGGCACTGCAGCTCGCACCACACGTCAAGGATGGGGTTCGGGGCGTTCATGGGTGCCAGTGTCCCAGGAGCGTCCGCCGGGCCCAACCTGGACCTGCGGAGGAGCGGCGACCCCGAGATGTCCCCCAGATCTGGCCGAGGACGGCCCCGGGCGTGGCCCGCGGGCCCCCGGGCGGTGCAGGATGGGAGGGGGAAGCGCCCCACGATGTCCGAACTCGGGAGGACCGGATGATTGCCGAGACCGTGTGTTCCGCCGTTGCCGTGGCGGGCCTGGGCATCGCCGGGGTTCTCGCCTTCCGCAAGCGGTTCCTCAAGGCCGCCCGCACCACCGCCTACGCGCTCGTACCGCTGGGCCTGGTGATGACGGGCGCGGTGGAGTGGATCGTGGACACGGCGTTCAGTCCGACCGCCTGGGCAGGCTTCGGCGTGCTCGGCGCCGCCTGGCTGATGTTCATGGGGACGCGGGCCGTCGAGCGGCGCCGCTCCGGCCGCCCCGGCAAGGAGGGCAAGGCCGCTGTCGCCCCGGCGGCGTCGGCGCCCTCGCTCGGCGAGGGCCGGCGCCCCACGCCCGCGGCGCAGCCGAAGCAGGCGAAGGCCGCGCCCGCGGAGGACTTCAGCGACATCGAGGCGATCCTCAAGAAGCACGGCATCTGAGGTAGCGCGGGCCGGAAAGCGGCACGGCATCTGGCGCCAACAGGCGCACGCGGTCCGCTGTCACGGGTTCCCGCGAACTGCCCCTCGAAAGTGGTGGGTTGAGTGCCCGTCACCCGATAAGTGCGCCATCATCACGACGAGATGCTGGACACACCGCAGCTGCCCGACCAGCTGGACGCCGACCAGGGGCAGGCGCCTCACATCGAGCCCGCGCCGCCCGTTCCCGTACGAACCGAGAAGCGGACCGAGAGCCCGCGCGGCTGCCTCTTCGCGCTCTCCCAACCCCCGTTGATGATCTTCCTGGGGGTGATCGGCAGCCTGCTCCTGATGGCCGCGCTGCACGACCTCCTGCTGCTGTGAACGGATTCAGCCCGCGGCTTCCTTGCGGCGGGCCCGGTAGGCCGCGACGTGCAGCCGGTTCCCGCACGTACGGCTGTCGCAGTAGCGGCGCGAACGGTTGCGGGACAGGTCGACGAACGCGAACCGGCAGTCGGGCGCCTCGCAGCGCCGCAGCCGCTCCTGCTCCCCGGCGACGACGAAGAACGCCAGGGCCATCCCGCAGTCGGCCGCCAGGTGGTCGGCGACGGAGGCGCCGGGCGCGAAGTAGTGCATGTGCCAGTCGTAGCCGTCGTGGTCCGTGAGGCGCGGCGTGGTGCCCGCCTCCGCGACCAGCTCGTTGATCACGGTCGCCGCCGCCCGCTGGTCACTCGCCGCGAACACGGCCGCGAAGCGGTCACGCACCGCACGCACCGAGCGGAGATCATCTTCGGTGATCACGCCGACATCGCTGACATCGTTCTTTCGTACGAAATCTGTCAGCGCGGCCGTGCTCGCGAGCCCGTCCGCCACCGCGTCGCCGTCCGGCGTCGTGTTCACCAGATCGACCACGGTGTCGAGCGCGCACCGGGTGTCGTGGGTGATCAGCACGATTCGCTCCCTGGCCTGGAGTAGGGCTCCCGCCCACCAATGCCGCCCGAGCCTAGTACCTGCTACCCCCTGGGAACGCACCTGCGCCGCCGCCATGGAAACTCCCACGGCGGCGGCGCCGGTGTATGCCGTATGCGGTTGTCCCGACCATGAAGCCGTGCCGTTCCCCGAGTGGACGGCACGGCACGCTCTCGCACTGCTCACGCCGACCGGGTGCCGGCGCGGGCCTCCTTGTTCCGCGGCGCTAACTTTCCGCGAGGATGTGCGAGAGCTCCTGGTCGAGGTCGAAATGGCGATGCTCCGTGCCGGGTGGCACGGCGGCGTCCGTTCGCTTGAGGAACGACTCGAGGGCCCGCGCCGGGGCCTCGAGCAGAGCCTCACCCTCGGGGGAGCTCAGGGCGATGCAGACAACGCCCTGACCGTGGCTACGGGACGGCCAGACTCGGACGTCTCCTGTGCCGGTCGGCCGGTGAAGGCCTTCGGCGAGGAGATCGCGGGCAAACACCCATTCGACTGTCTCCTCGGCTCCGGTGTGGAAGGTGGCGTGCACGGCATAGGGATCGGCCGTGGCATACCGCAGACCTGCGGGAACAGGCAGTGAAGACTCGCTCGACACAACGAGGCGCAGGTGCAGCTCGCAGCTGACCGTGGTGTTCATAAGCGCCAGGGCCTTTCGCTCAGTGTGCGCTCGGGGATTCGCACGTCGGCGAAATCGACATGCCACCTACGGTGCCGTTGTAAACCCCTCTGAGTGTTTTGAGCGCCTTTAGGTAGCTCGTACGGCCGAGTCTTATCTGCGGGAGAACGCCCATTCCGGTGACGCGAAAGAGTCGGGTAGGTTTGAGCACATGAATACGGGGAGTGACAAGGGGGCCAAGCAGCCCGAGGCGCCCGAGACGGCCTCCGATGCCGATGCCGATGCCGATGCCGGTGCCGGCGGCGGGGCGCCGGACGAGAAGCCGCTCGGGTCGCGGGCGCCGGGGTTCATCCAGGCCAGGAGGACACTGCACCTGAGCTGGCAGGTCGGCGTCTTCGTCGTGGGCCTCGCGGTCGTGGTGGGCGGCGTGATCATGCTTCCGCTGCCGGGTCCCGGCTGGCTGGTGATCTTCGGCGGCATGGCGATCTGGGCGACCGAGTTCGTCTGGGCGCAGTTGGTTCTGCGCTGGACGAAGCGGAAGGTCACGGAGGCGACGCAGCGCGCGCTCGACCCGAAGGTGCGGCGGCGGAACATCATCCTGACCACGATCGGCGTGGTGATCATCGCGGCGCTCGGCGGGGTCTACCTGTGGAAGTTCGGGCTCGAGATGCCTTGGAACATCAAGCAGTGACGGTGTGGTGCGCGCGAGGGGCGCGGGCGTGGTCCCAGGCACCGCCTGACATGGGGTAATGTTCTTCCTGCGTCCGGGCGATTAGCTCAGTGGGAGAGCGCTTCGTTCACACCGAAGAGGTCACTGGTTCGAACCCAGTATCGCCCACCCGGACCGAGGGCCCCGGAGACATCGAGTCTCCGGGGCCCTCGGCGTCGGTGGCGGCGCTCGGCCGGGTGCGGTGGTGACGGTGGGTCAGGGGATGCGGGGAGCGCGGACGGTCCGGCGACCCTGCGGTTCGCCTGGTGGGGCGGCGAACCGCGCGCCGTGAAAATCAAGAAGGCGATCGCGCTCTTCGAGAAGAAGAACCCGAAGATCAAAATAAAACCGGAATTCACCGATTACCAGGCATTCTGGGAGAAGTTCCAGACGCGGCCTCGGGTGGAAATCCTCCGGATGCATTCCTCAACTCCGTTGCCTTCCTTGCGAAGTACGACAAGCGCGGAGTTCTGCTCGACCTCAAGTCCCAGGTGGACGCCGGGAATCTGAGCCTGAAGAACTTCCGCGGCGGCGTCGAGACGGCCGGCCAGGTCTCCGGCGGCAAGCAGGTCGCGGTTCCGGTCGGCGCCAACACCATGTCGCTCGTCATCGACGAGAAGGCATGGGCCAAGGCGGACGTGGAGCCCAAGTTCGGCTGGACCTGGGACGATTACTTCACCTGACTGCGGAGTCGTCGCATGGCTGCTCGACGGAGTCGAGAAACGCAATCAGTTCCGAGGTGGTCCACCAGGACGGGTGAACATCGGGGGAGTCCTGGTCGGGCGTTCGTCTGTCGGACTACCGTCCGATGCCATGAAGCTGGTGGTGCAGGTGAAGGACCGCAACGGCTGCAGAAAGTCCTCTACGCGGACGTGAAGGCGACGTTCGGGCTGTCGGCGCAGCCGTTCGACGACCGGTGCCTGTCCTGGCAGTACGACGCCCGCACGGTGTCGATCTGGACGGTTGACGGCCGCATGAAGAACGTCAGGTACACCGGTTCTGCCGACCAGTTGAAGACCTTGACGTCGTTCCGCAAGGGCGAGAGCGATCCGGTCCAGCGGCACGGCACGTGGTACCTGATCGCCACCTGCGACATCCCGGATCCGGACGTGCACGAGCCGGTGGACTGGATCGGGGTGGACCGCGGCATCGTGAACCTGGCGACCACCAGCGACGGCGCCAACTACCAGGGCCGGCGCCTGACCCGCTACCGACGGTGGCAGGCCCGCAAACGCGCCGAACTCCAGAAGAAGCAGACCCGGTCGGCCACCCGCCGCCTCGCGCGGCGCAGCCAGAAGGAGCACCGGCATGCCACGTACATGAACCACAAGATCAGCAAGGAGATCGTGTCCGTCGCGCAACGCACCGGTCGCGGGGGCGCCGTCGAACAACTCGACGGGATCCGCGACCAGGTACGGCTACGACGCGACCAGACGCGACCAGAGGGACACCCTCTCCTCCCGGCCCTTCCACCAGCTCGGAGCGCACTTGAAGTACAAGGCCCGCCAGGCCGGGGTCCCGTTCCTGGAAGTGGATCCGGCCTACACCTCGCAGCGCTGCCCGCGCTGCGGACACACCGCCAAGGCCAACCGGCCCGACCGGGATCATTTCTGTTGTCATCGGTGCGGCGTCGCTGGCCGGTCGTCGGCGTCTCCCACCTGTCGGCGGTCTTCGGCCTCAACGAGCTGTGCGCGGAACTGATCGACCAGGTCGACATGCCGGAGTTCGAAGAGGCGTACTACGACTACTTCCGCTACTTCAACGCCCCGAAGGCGGAACAGAAGGCCAAGTACGGCTCGGACCTCGGCTCGCTCATCCTCTTCCAGGGCCACTCACGGCTCGACGCCTACGCCGCCTACGCACCGGCGACGACAAGCTGGCCAAGCGGGCCTGGGGAAGTTCTTCGAGAGTGACGGCTACACCGAGGCGTCGCCCTGGAAGACGGAGAAGGTGGAAGGCCCGGTGACGCTCGTCGCGGGCACGGAGGCCAACTGGGTCTACACCAACGACACGGCCCTGTACGGACTCGCCGCCATTGAGAACCTGGCGCTGGTCGGGGACAAGATGCCCTGACCCCGGCAGACTCTGGCCATGGACTGGAACCGGTACCGCTTTCGCAGCGTGTGGGAACTGCCCGCCCCGCCGGGCGCCGTGTACGCGGTGCTCGAGCGGGCCGAGGAGTATCCGCGGTGGTGGCCCCAGGTCCGCTCGGTGACGCCGCTGGACGGGAGCGCGACCAGCGGCGACGCCGTCTTCCGGTCCTTGCTCCCCTACGAGCTGCACGTCTCGGCCCGCGAGACGCGCCGCGACCCGACCGCCGGGATCCTGGAGATCGCGATGACCGGGGACCTGGAGGGCTGGGCGCGCTGGTCGCTGCGCGAGGGGGAGGGCGGCGGGACGGTCGCCGTCTACGACCAGGAGGTCGAGGTGAGCAAGCCGCTGATGCGGCGGTTCGCGGTGGTGGGGCGGCCGGTGTTCCTCGCGAACCACGCGTGGATGATGCGCGGCGGGCGGCGGGGTCTTGCCGCCTACGTGCGGCCGGTTTGAGCGCAGCCGGTTTGAACGCGACCGGTGATTGCTTCCGGTTTGAACACTGGGCGCCGCGACCTGTATTGTTCAACGCGTTCCCGGGCGATTAGCTCAGTGGGAGAGCGCTTCGTTCACACCGAAGAGGTCACTGGTTCGAACCCAGTATCGCCCACCCGGAGAAGGACCGGTCCGCCGTACAGGCGGGCCGGTTTTTCGTTTCTGCTTCCGGGGCCCCGACGGGGGAACGATCAGGCCGCCGCCGGAAGTTCCGGGCGCAGCGGCCACGCCGGGTCCACCATCTCCGGAGTGCCGCTGCGGGCGAACCAGGCCTGTAGGCCGCGGGCCTGCGCCGCGTGCCAGACCGCCTGCAAGGTGTGCAGTTCGGCGGGGGAGAGGCGCTCGAGGCGGGACGCGAACCGGCGGCCCACCTCCCGCACCACGTCGAGGGACGCCTGCGCGTCCGCCGCCGCGTCGTGCGCGCCCGCAAGCTCCACCTCGTAGTGCTCGCACAGGTCGGTCAGCGTACGGCGGCCCTTGCGGTAGCGGTCCAGGTGCTTGTCCAGGACGCGCGGGTCGATCACGCACAGGGACGCGGTCGCCAAGTAGAGGGCGAGCGACGAGGCCCGGTGCCGCTTCAACTCGCGGTCCAGCAGCGTCAGATCGAACGGGGCGTTCATCACGACCAGCGGTCGGCCCGCCGCGGCCTGCTCGGCGAGCGCACGCCCGACCTCCTCCATCACCGGCGCCGGCCAGCGCCCGTAGCGTTGCAGATGCTCGTCCGTCAGGCCGTGAATCTCGGTGGCGCCGGGCGGCACCGACACCCCGGGGTTCACCAGCCAGCGCGACACCCGTGGCCGCGTTCCCGCCGCGTCCTGCACCACGATCGCGGCGGACACGATGCGGTCGTTCTCCACGTCCACGCCGGTCGTCTCGGTGTCAAAGGCGGCCAGGGGGCCTTCGTACCAGCACGTCATGATCTCTCAACTCCTGCTTCCCGCACGGCAGATGACGTCACATCGATTGGTCGTCCCCGCCCCAAGCCGTGATACCCGCACTGTTTGCGTCGTACGCCGAGCGGTGCTGTTCGCGCTGTTTGCGTCGTACGTGCAGCGGTGACAACACAGGTACGAGTCATGGCAGTTCAGCGGGGTGCCATCGGCGTGAACCCGCTTTCCCGGAAGGTCAGTCGGCCCATGGCGCTCGCGCGGCCCGAACAAGGCGGGCTGCTGCCCGAGCGGATCGCACCGCCGCGCGGCACCCTCGCCACCACCGCCTGCATGGAGACCTTGCAGGTGGGCTATTTGCACGCCGTGGCCGCCGCCGCGGGGTGCTCGCTCTCGCAGCCCTTTCCGGACAACGGCATCGACTGGCACGTCAGTCACAGCTCACCCGGGCACGCGGTCGACGACGAGGTCACCATCAAGGTGCAGCTCAAGGCGACGTACCAGGTCGCGCCCGACCCGCCGGGTCCTTCGTTCGCCTTCACGCTCGACAACGCGCACCTGGTGAAGCTCGCCCGCACCCCGGTCTCGGTGCACAAGATCCTCGTCGTGATGCTCGTGCCGCGGTCCCAGGACGACTGGCTGCGGGCCGCCCACGACCGGCTCGATCTGCGGCACTGCTGCTACTGGATGAACCTCGCCGGACACCCGGTCACCGGCCGGCGCAGGACCACTGTGCGGGTCCCCACGGCACGGATCTTCGACGACCGCGCGCTCTGCGAGATCATGGCCAGGGTGGGCGCGGGTGGACGGCCCTGACGGTCCGACTCGGCCTGGGCCGAAGGGAGTTGTGTGATGCAGCATCGTCCGATCGAGGAACCCCTGCGGCCGCTCGGTGTGGGGCGCGGCCACCCCGTCGACCTCGTCGGACCGGAGCCGGGGCAGGTCGACCCCGCGGTGCTCGGCGCCCTGCTCGACCGGCACGGCTGGCGGCGGCGCGGCGGGGCCGCCGGGCGGTACGCGCGCTGGACGCTGCCGGGGGCCGGGAGCCGTACCAGCCTGCTCGTGCCGGAGAGCCGGGCCTTTCCGGACAGCGAGGAACTGATCGGTGAAGCGCTCGTCGCCCTTGAACGCAGCGGTACGCCGTCCGCGCGCGAGGTCCTCGTCTCGCTCGCCGTGCCCAGCGACGAGATCCGCTGGACGCGCGACGTCCCGGCGGGGCCCGCGGGCGCCCCGACCTGGCCCGCCGAGGAGCAACTGCGGGGCGCGGCGCGGCAGATGCTCCTCGCGGGCGCCCTCGCCGCGCGCGGTCGCGCCGGGTACTACGGCGCCAGGCATCGGCGGCCCGCGGCCGCGGCCCTGGAGAACGTACTGGTGCAGACGGCGTCGGGCGGGCGCCGGCTCACCGCGTTCGTGCCCGTCGCCACGGGGCGGGCGCTGGCCGTCCGGCTGCACCAGGCGCTGTACGCGGTGCGGGAGGCCATCGACTACCGGCGGGCCACCGGCGGCATGGACGCGTTCGTGAGCGCGATCGAGGCGGGCGTCAGCCATGAACTGACCGAGGCGCTCGTCGCGTTGGTGCGCGGCACCGAGGGCGCGCGCGTCGGCGTGGCCTGGGCGCCCGCCGCGGGGGTGCCGCAGGAGTGCACGGACGGCGATGCGCCCGTCGAGTTCTCACCGGGCGACCTCGACGTGCTGCGCGAGGCAGGCGCCCGCTTCCTCTACGCCGAGCCGGCCGTCTCCGTCCGCGTCACCGGCACCGTCATCCGCATGCGCAGAGCGGGGCCGCGCGGTGCGGGCACGGTGCGGCTGCGGGTCCTCGCGGGCGTCGAGGTGCCGCACGTACGGATGGCGCTGGACGAGGAGGCGTACCGGATCGCGGGGCACGCGCATCTGGTGGGCCTGCCGATCCGCGTGCACGGGCGCTTGGAGAGCCGGGGCGGATTCCGCCGCCTCACCGGCGCGACCGGTGTCGTACCCGTGCAGGTGGAGGAGGCGGAGCGGGACCGGATGATGAAGTCGCTCCAGGAGAACCTGGACTTCTTCGAGGAGGCGTGCGCGGGGGAGGACTAGTCCTGCGGGGAGCGGTGCGCGTACAGGTCTCTGAGGAGGGCGATCTCCGCGCAGTGGTGGATCATCTCGCGGTTGATGTGCAGCACCAGCGTCGCCATCTGCTCCTTGTCGAACGGGGCCTCGGCCGGGCCGCACGCGCGGTCCAGGGCCGCCTCGTCCAGGCCGCGCACGCCCGCGATCCACCGCGCGTACGCGGCGTCGAGACGGTCCAGGGCCTCCGCGGCCGTGCCCGGATAGTCGTACGACATGTAGTCCACGGGCTCCGCCCCGAAGTGCGACGCGTTCCGGGCGCCGAGCACGCCCACCAGGATGTGGCCGAGGCGCCACGCGATCGTCGTCACCGGGGTGGGGACCGGCTCCGGGTATTCGAAGTCGATCGTGAGGTCGCCGGAGCCGCCCTGGACGGCGGCGGTGCCGGTGCCGCGCGGGTGCAGCGTCCAGCAGTCCGGCACGGGCTCCCAGAAGTACTCGTCGTCGGTGAGCCCCGACAGGCGGTCGCGGAGCTGGTGTCGCCAGTGCCAGTCGAGCTGCTCGGCGAGGAGCGTGTTCCAGTCGAGTGTCATACGTCTCACGCTAGAGCCGACCACTGACAGTCGCCCGCCCGTCACGCGCTTAACCGTTTCGCGAGCGGCCCTGGTGACTCGGTACGATCGTTGCTGCGCGCGTCACAGGTAATGGCGCGGCGTTCCATCTTCAGGTAGGAGAAGTCCGGTGTCTGACGTCCGTGTGACCATCCAACGCGATTCCGAGCGGGAAGAGCGCGTGGTGACGACGGGCACTACGGCCGCCGAGATCTTCGCCGATGAGCGCAGCATCGTCGCGGCCCGCGTGGCCGGTGAGCTGAAGGACCTCGCGTACGAGGTCGCCGACGGCGAGACCGTCGAGCCCGTAGAGATCACGTCCGAGGACGGCCTGAACATCCTGCGGCACTCGACCGCGCACGTCATGGCGCAGGCCGTGCAGGAACTGTTCCCCGACGCCAAGCTCGGTATCGGCCCGCCCATCAAGGACGGCTTCTACTACGACTTCGACGTCAAGGAGCCGTTCACCCCCGAGGACATCAAGCGCATCGAGAAGAAGATGCAGGAGATCCAGAAGCGGGGGCAGCGCTTCTCGCGCCGCGTCACCAGCGACGAGGCCGCCGCCGTCGAGCTCGCCGACGAGCCGTACAAGCTGGAACTCATCGGCCTCAAGGGCAACGCGGCGCAGGCCGCCGACGGCGCGGACGCCGAGGTGGGCGGCGGTGAGCTGACCATCTACGACAACGTCGACGCCAAGACCGGGGAGCTGTGCTGGAAGGACCTCTGCCGAGGCCCGCACCTGCCCACCACCCGGAACATCCCCGCGTTCAAGCTGATGCGCTCGGCCGCCGCCTACTGGCGGGGCAGCGAGAAGAACCCGCAGCTCCAGCGCATCTACGGCACCGCGTGGCCGTCGAAGGACGAGCTGAAGGCGTACCTGGAGTTCCTCGTCGAGGCCGAGAAGCGCGACCACCGCAAGCTCGGCGCCGAGCTCGACCTGTTCTCCTTCCCGGACGAGCTGGGCCCCGGCCTCGCGGTCTTCCACCCGAAGGGTGGCGTCGTCCGTAAGGTCATGGAGGACTACTCGCGGCGCCGCCACGAGGTCTCCGGCTACGAGTTCGTGAACACCCCGCACATCTCGAAGGAGGCCCTCTTCGAGACCTCGGGGCACCTGCCGCACTACGCGGAGGGCATGTTCCCGCCCATCCAGTTCGACGAGCAGAACTACCGCCTCAAGGCGATGAACTGCCCGATGCACAACCTGATCTTCAAGTCCCGTGGCCGTTCCTACCGTGAACTGCCGCTGCGGCTCTTCGAGTTCGGCACCGTGTACCGCTACGAGAAGTCGGGCGTCGTGCACGGACTGACCCGCTCGCGCGGCTTCACGCAGGACGACTCGCACATCTACTGCACCAAGGAGCAGATGGCGGAGGAGCTCGACACGCTCCTGACCTTCGTGCTCGACCTGCTGCGCGACTACGGCCTGACCGAGTTCGAGCTGGAGCTGTCCACCCGTGACGACTCCCCGAAGTTCATCGGTACGGACGAGGACTGGGCCGAGGCCACCGAGGCGCTGCGCTCCGCCGCCGAGAAGCAGGGCCTGCCGCTCGTGCCCGACCCGGGCGGCGCCGCGTACTACGGGCCGAAGATCTCCGTGCAGGCCAAGGACGCCATCGGCCGCTCCTGGCAGATGTCGACCCTCCAGGTCGACTTCAACCAGCCGAAGCGGTTCGGCCTGGAGTACACCGCCGCGGACGGCTCGCGGCAGCAGCCCGTCATGCTGCACCGCGCCCTGTTCGGCTCGATCGAGCGGTTCTTCGGCGTCCTCCTGGAGCACTACGCGGGTGCGTTCCCGGCGTGGCTCGCCCCGGTCCAGGCCGTCGGCATCCCGATCGGCGACGGCCACGTGACGTACCTGGAGGAGTTCGCCGAGAAGGCGCGCGCCCTGGGCCTGCGCGTCGAGGTCGACAAGTCCTCGGACCGCATGCAGAAGAAGATCCGCAACCAACAGAAGGCCAAGGTGCCCTTCATGGTCATCGCGGGCGACGAGGACATGAACGCCGGTTCGGTGTCCTTCCGTTACCGCGACGGCTCGCAGGAGAACGGCATCCCGGTCGACGAGGCCATCGCGAAGATCGCGAAGGTCGTCGAGGAGCGGGCGCAGGTCTGACCCACTGACCCGGTCAGTCCGTACGGTGTGAGGCCCCTGGGGGATCCCCCGGGGGCCTCTCCGTTTCCTGGTCCCCCTCCCGCGCGAACACCTGCAGCAGCCACGAGGAGAACGAACCCGTGACCGCGCCGAGCAGGGCCAGGCCGCAGGCCATCACACCCACCGCCACGAGCCGGCCGAGCGGGGTCACCGGCGCCAGATCCCCGTAGCCGACGGTCGACAGCGTCGTGCACGTGAACCACACCGCGTCGCCGTAGGTACGAAGGTCCGCGCCGGGCGCCGTGTGCTCCTGCTGGTACAGGGCCAGCGACCCCGCGAAGCCGAGCAGCGTCACCGAGAGGCCCGCGTACGCGATCACGCGCGCGTGCAGCGAGAGCCGCGGTGCGTTCTGCCGGCGCTGCACCGCCTCGTAGGTCTGCACGAGCTGTACGGGACGCAGCAGCGGAAGCAGCAGGACCAGCGTGTCCAGCCAGTGGGTGCGGACGAAGCGCGGCCAGCGCTGTCCGCTCAGGTGCCGACGCACCACGTAGTCCACGATGAACACCGCCCACGCGGCGAGCGTGAGCACGAGGCACAGGGTGCGCAGGGCTTCGGGCAGGGCCCCGCCGAGGACCCGGACCGCGTACCCGGCGAGGTAGACGAGCGAGGCCACCGCCAGGACGATGCCGTTGCGCCGTTCCCAGCGGGCGAGTGGGGTGTCGGTCATCCCGACAGCATCGCCCGCGCCGACCTGGGGCGGTACCCGCCGACACGCCTCTGTGAGGCGACGCCATATGCTGCATTGCATGACGAGTGAGCCGGAGCAGCAGGTCGGTCCAGTGGGTGAGCCGGACGGATTCGGGCGTCTGTGGACCCCGCACCGCATCGCGTACATCCAGGGCGAGGGCAAACCGAGCGGCCCCGGGGCCGACGACGGCTGTCCCTTCTGCGCGGCTCCCGGCAAGTCCGACGAGGACGCGCTGATCGTGGCCCGCGGCAACCGCGTCTTCGCGATCCTCAACCTGTACCCGTACAACGGCGGGCACATGATGGTGCTGCCCTACCGGCACGTCGCCGACTTCACCGATCTCGACCTGGACGAGACCGCGGAGCTCGCCGACTTCACCAAGCGCGCCATGAGTGCGCTGCGCTCGGCCTCCGGTGCGCACGGCTTCAACATCGGCATGAACCAGGGCGCGGTCGCGGGCGCGGGCATCGCGGCGCATCTGCACCAGCACGTCGTTCCGCGCTGGGGCGGCGACACCAACTTCATGCCGGTCGTCGGCCACACCAAGGTGCTGCCGCAGATGCTCGCCGACACCCGCACGGCCCTGGCGAAGGCCTGGCCGAGCGAGTAGGCGAGCGTCCTACGCGTTGTACGTGTCCGCCTTACCCGGTGTCGGGTCCTGGACCGCGCCGCTGAGGAAGCCCGAGCGGTTGCCGAACTTCTCGGTGTCCACGCCGTTCTCATCGAGCACCCTGATGGCCGCCGCGTGCACCACGCGCAGCACGGGCGTCGCTGTGCGCAGCGCGTCGTCCGCCATGAAGCGGTGCCGCCACGGCTGGTCCGCCCAGGCGTGGCGCAGGCCGAACGGCTCGGGCAGCACCAGCTTGCCGCCGAGGTGGTCCAGGAGCGGCGGATACCAGGTGAAGGGGGCGCGGACCGCGATCCGGACCGCCTCGTCCGAGGTGATCAGCGGGAGCGTCTTCTCCGTGGTCTCCCAGAACCGTATGGGCTTGGAGATCTCCTTCTTCTTCGGCTCGGGCTTCGACGTGAACAGGGAGTGCACCGGACCGAGCGCGTGCCCGGTCACCTCTATCCGCAGCGTCTGGTGCAGCACCGTCACCGTGATCAGCATCGTGATCACCAACTGGCCGTCCCAGAGCGTGAACTGGACGCCCAGATAGTGGCGGCTGCCGCCGCCGAACTGCTGCTCGTTGCAGATCCGCTCTATCTCGTGCGTCCTGGTCTCGAACGCCTCCACGTTCACGCCCGAGGGGCGGGTCACGCTCTTCGCGTTCTCACCGATCGGCGAGACGATCCAGTGCTTGACCGAAGGCGTGGGGAAGCCTCCCGTGTGGATGGGCTTGCGCTCCAGGAGGCGGAGCTGGTCGTGGATCGCGCGGATCACGTCCCAGCTGCGGAACGGGTGGATGTCCTTGCCGGGCTCCTTGGACACCAGGTCCTCGGCCAGCTGCCAGCCACCCCAGCGTGTGCCCATGCCCAGGATGCCCTTGGGGCCCGCGTAGAACACCGAGTTCGAGGCCTGCTCGGCGGTCAACTTGGCGAGGTTCTGCCGCAGTTGCTCGGCCGAGGTCTCGCCGGGACTGCCGGGAACCGCCTCCGGGATCTTCGCGCCGACCCCGCCGCCGGACAGCAGCCCGCCCCACCGGTCCCGCAGGTCCCGCGCGGTGCTCTCGCAGATCCGCCGCGCCCAGAAGCCGCCGACCACGGGCGCCACGAAGGAGGCGCGCAGATACCAGGTCCAGCCGTTGCTGGACGGAAGCTTGACGAGCACGATCACGGCGGCGACGAACACCACGGCGATCACCGCCATGGTGAGGGCGGCCCGGCCGCGCGCCGCGCGTTCCCGCTTCTTGGCCTCGCGCTTCTCCTTGGCGCCCTTGCTCTCGGCCTCCTTGACCTCCTTCTCGGCCTGGGCCACCCGGATGTTGTCCCTGCGGCGGATCTCGAACGCGATCACCCAGAGCAGGAAACCGGGCAGGAACAGGAAGCCGAACACCACCGTCACCAGTGTCAGCAGGCTGTCGCGCTGGCGCCGGATCCGATTGGACGCGAGGCAGTGCTCCACGACGACCTGCGGTTCCGTGCCGAACGACTGGATGAGCGGCTTGCGGGCGCCGCCCAGCATCCGCATCTGCACCGCCCGCGCGAAGGCCTCACCGAGATTCGGCGCGAACAGTGACCACATGCCCTTCTTCATCTGGGACTTGTGCCACTCGTTGTTGGTCTCCTCGATCTTCACCGCCGGATCGTCCCGGTAGGCGGCCGAGGCGATGGCGAACGTCGCGGCGGTCTGGCCCGCGGACCCCTGCAGCGGGATCTGCGCGCCCGGTCGGAAGTCGAATACTCCGTCGGCCGAAGCCGGCTTCATCGTGTCCGCCATTGCCACCCCCATCACCGCACGCCGTCGCTGCGGCTTTTCCCGACTTGCCCGCCCCGCACACCTGTTGGGCGCGCTGTCGGCCGGAACCGGCTGATCTTCGACCAGCGTAGCGGCCGCCACCGACACCGGCCCCGAGGAACGGGAAGCCGGGGCCGGTGCGCGGCCACGGCCCGACTAGGGGACGTCCTGCGCCTGTTCGCGGATCCGCTCGCTCAGCTGGGCCGGCATCGGTTCGTGCCGGGCGTACGCGCGGCTGAAACGCGCCGTGCCGTGCGACAGCGAGCGCAGGTCCACGGCGTACCGGCCGATCTCGATCTCCGGCACCTCGGCCCTGATCAACGTCCGCCCGCCCGCTGCCTGTTCGGTGCCGACGACACGGCCCCGCCGCCCGGACAGGTCGCTCATCACGGCCCCCACGTAGTCGTCACCGACGAGGACCTCGACCTCTGCCACCGGTTCCAGGAGATGGATGCGTACATCGGCCGCCGCCTCGCGCAGCGCGAGCGCCCCCGCCGTCTGGAACGCCGCGTCGGACGAATCCACCGAGTGTGCCTTGCCGTCGAGCAGCGTCACCCGTACGTCGATGAGCGGATAACCGGCCGCGACGCCCTTCGTCGCCTGAGCCCGCACGCCCTTCTCCACGGACGGGATGAACTGCCGGGGCACCGCGCCGCCGACGACCTTGTCCACGAACTCGATTCCCGAGCCGCCGGGCAGCGGCTCCACCTCGATCTCGCAGATCGCGTACTGGCCGTGGCCACCGGACTGCTTCACGTGCCGGCCGCGCCCCGCCGATTTGCCCGCGAACGTCTCCCGAAGGGAGACCCGGTGCGCCACGACGTCGACCTGCACCCCGTACCGGCTGCGCAGCCGTTCCAGCGCGACGTCCGCGTGTGCCTCGCCGAGGCACCACAGCACCACCTGGTGCGTGTCCTGGTTCTGTTCCAGACGCATCGTCGGGTCCTCGGCGACCAGGCGCGAAAGGCCTTGCGAGAGCTTGTCCTCGTCGGCCTTGCTGTGTGCCTGGATGGCCAGCGGAAGCAGCGGATCGGGCATCTCCCACGGGGACATGAGCAGCGGCGCCTCCTTCGCCGAGAGCGTGTCCCCGGTCTCCGCCCGGCTCAGCTTCGCGACGCACGCCAGATCGCCGGCGACGCAGTGCGTCAGGGTGCGCTGCTGCTTCCCGAAGGGGGCCGAGAGCGCCCCGATCCGTTCGTCCGCCTCGTGCAGGGCGCGGGTCTCGTGCCCGTGGTCGGAGAGCCCGTGGCCCGACACGTGCACCGTCTCGTCGGGCCGCAGGGTGCCGGAGAAGACGCGGACGAGCGAGACCCGCCCCACGTACGGGTCGGACGCCGTCTTCACTACCTCCGCCACCAGTGGCCCCTGCGGGTCGCAGGCGTGGATGTCGAGCTCCTTGCCGTCGCGCCCGCGCACATCGGGAGCGGCCCGCTCCAAGGGTGTCGGGAAGCCGCCGGTGATCAGCTCGAGGAGTTCGACGGTGCCGATGCCCTGCCGTGCGTCCTCCGCCGCCGGGGCCGCCGCGAGTACCGGGTGGAAGACGCCACGCGCGACGGCCCGCTCCAGGTCGTCGATGAGCGTCTTGACGTCGATCTCCTCGCCGCCCAGGTAGCGGTCCATGAGGGTCTCGTCCTCGCTCTCGGCGATGATCCCCTCGATGAGCCGGTTGCGGGCCTCCTCGATCAACGAGGCCTGGTCGGCGCCCGGTTCCGACTCCTTGCGTTCGCCCGACGCGTAGTCGAAGAGGCGCTGCGAGAGCAGTCCGACCAGACCTGTCACGGGCGCGTGCCCGTCCGGCGCCCGTTCGCCGCGCAGCGGGAGGTACAGCGGGAGCACGGCGTCGGGGTCGTCGCCGCCGAAGATCTCCGCGCAGGTCCGCGTCACGTCCTCGAAGTCGGCGCGCGCCGCCTCCAGGTGCGTGATCACGATGGCCCGCGGCATGCCGACGGCCGCGCACTCCTCCCACACCATGCGCGTCGCGCCGGACATCGTCTCGGGCCCGTCGGCCGCAGAGACGACGAAAAGGGCCGCGTCCGCGGCCCGCAGCCCGGCCCTCAACTCCCCGACGAAATCGGCGTATCCGGGGGTGTCCAGGAGATTGATCTTGAAGCCGTCCCACTCCAGCGGGACGAGGGAGAGCTGGACCGAGCGCTGCTGGCGGTGCTCGATCTCGTCGTAGTCGGAGACGCTGGTGCCGTCCTCGACGCGCCCCGCCCTGTTCACCGCCCCCGCGGTCAGCGCGAGGGCCTCCACCAGGGTCGTCTTGCCCGAGCCGCTGTGGCCGACCAGCACCACATTCCGTACGGACGCGGGGTGGTCGGCCGTCGCTGCCCTGCCGGCGGCTCCGGGGTGTCCGTTGTTCTTGTCGCCCATGCCTTGCCTCCCGGTTGATTGCTCGGTGAGGTCCTAGGTCGTCATCGGCCTGTGGGCGCGGACACGCGAATCCGCGTGCGGAGGCGGCTTCGGCGACGCCCGCGGTGTCTTCGAGCTTTCCACTCGGGTCACTGTGCGTCCATACGTCGTACGGGATCGCACGCGCACGTGGCGGCCCGTCGGCGGTTCGGACCTGTGCGTGGCTACGATGGGCCAGCCGGTGGCCAGAGGGGCCGCGCGGCCACCGACCCTCGGGAAGGCCATGCTGAACAAGTACGCGCGTGCATTCTTTACGCGTGTCCTCACACCGTTCGCCGCGTTTCTCATCCGCCGCGGAGTCAGCCCCGACGCGGTCACGCTCCTGGGCACCGCCGGAGTCGTGGCCGGTGCGCTGGTCTTCTATCCGCGCGGTGAGTTCTTCTGGGGAACCGTCGTCATCACGCTGTTCGTCTTCTCGGACCTCGTGGACGGCAATATGGCGCGCCAGCTGGGCCGCTCCAGCCGCTGGGGCGCCTTCCTGGACTCCACGCTCGACCGCGTCGCCGACAGCGCCATCTTCGGCGGACTGGCGCTCTGGTACGCCGGAGGCGGGAACGACAGCGTCCTGTGCGCCGTGTCGATCTTCTGCCTCGCCAGCGGCCAGGTCGTGTCGTACACGAAGGCACGTGGCGAAGCGATCGGCCTGCCGGTCGCCGTGAACGGGCTCATCGAGCGCGCCGAGCGGCTCGTCATCTCGCTCGTCGCCGCGGGCTTCGCCGGGCTGCACAAATTCGGCGTGCCGGGCATCCAGTACCTGCTGCCGGTCGCCCTGTGGATCGTCGCCGTGGGCAGCCTCGTCACGCTGATCCAGCGCGTTGTCACGGTGCGCCGCGAGTCCGCCGAGGCCGACGCGGCGGCCTCCCAGGAGGGGGCCGCCTCGTGAGCGGGACGCAGGAGCGGATCACCGACGCGCTGTACGGGCTCGGCTGGGCGACCGTCAAGAAGCTTCCCGAGCCGGTCGCGCGGCGCGTCGGTCGCACCATCGCCGACGCGGCCTGGAAGAAGCGCGGCAAGGGCGTGCAGCGGCTGGAGGCCAACCTCGCGCGCGTGGTGCCCGATGCCACTCCACAGCGCCTGCAACAGCTCTCCAAGAAGGGCATGCGCTCGTACCTGCGCTACTGGATGGAGTCCTTCCGGCTCCCCGCCTGGAGCAAGGAGCGCATCCGGGAGGGCGTGTCGATCAAGGACGTCCACTACCTCACCGAGGGCCTGGACGCCGGCAAGGGTGTCGTCCTCGCGCTGCCCCACATGGGCAATTACGACCTGGCGGGCGCCTGGGTCACCACCGAGCTGGACACCCCGTTCACGACCGTCGCGGAGCGGCTCAAGCCGGAGACCCTGTACGACCGGTTCGTCGCCTACAGGGAGGGCCTCGGCATGGAGGTGCTGCCCCACACGGGCGGCGCCGCCTTCGGGACGCTCGCACGGCGGCTGCGGGCGGGCGGCCTGGTCTGCCTGGTAGCTGACCGGGACCTGTCGTCCTCCGGCGTGGAGGTCAAGTTCTTCGGCGAGACGACGCGGATGCCCGCGGGGCCCGCGATGCTCGCCCAACAGACCGGCGCGCTGCTGCTTCCGGTCACCCTCTGGTACGACGACTCGGCCATAATGCGTGGTCGCGTCCACCCACCCGTCGACGTGCCGGAGACAGGTACGCGGGCCGAGAAGACGTCTGTCATGACGCAGGCGCTGGCCGATGCCTTCGCCACAGGGATCGCGGACCATCCGGAGGACTGGCACATGCTGCAGCGCTTGTGGCTCGCCGACCTCGACCATTTCGAAGAGAGGTCGGCGTGAGGATCGGAATCGTCTGCCCGTACTCCTGGGACGTGCCGGGCGGCGTCCAGTTCCACATCCGCGATCTGGCGGAGCACCTCATCGGCCTGGGACACGAGGTCTCCGTCCTCGCCCCCGCGGACGACGAGACCCCGCTGCCGCCGTACGTCGTGTCGGCGGGCCGCGCGGTTCCCGTGCCGTACAACGGCTCGGTGGCGCGCCTGAACTTCGGCTTCCTGAGCGCCGCGCGGGTACGCCGCTGGCTGAGCGACGGCATGTTCGACGTCGTGCACATCCACGAACCGGCGTCGCCCTCGCTCGGCCTCCTGACGTGCTGGGCCGCGCAGGGCCCCATCGTCGCGACCTTCCACACGTCCAACCCGCGCTCGCGCGCCATGATCGCCGCGTATCCGATCCTGCAGCCCGCCCTGGAGAAGATCAGCGCGCGCATCGCGGTGAGCGAGTACGCGCGCCGTACGTTGGTCGAACACCTGGGCGGCGACGCGGTCGTCATCCCGAACGGTGTCGACGTCGACTTCTTCGCCCGCGCCGAGCCCAAGCCCGAGTGGCAGGGGGACACGATCGGCTTCATCGGCCGCATCGACGAGCCCCGCAAGGGCCTTCCGGTGCTCATGAAGGCGCTGCCGAAGATCCTCGCCGAGCGCCCGCGGACCCGGCTCCTGGTCGCGGGGCGGGGCGACGAGGACGAGGCGGTGGCCTCACTGCCCAAGGAGATGCGCGACCGCGTCGAGTTCCTCGGCATGGTCAGCGACGAGGACAAGGCGCGCCTGTTGGCGAGCGTCGACGTGTACGTCGCGCCCAACACCGGAGGCGAGAGTTTCGGCATCATCCTGGTGGAGGCGATGTCGGCGGGCGCGCCCGTGCTCGCCTCCGACCTGGACGCCTTCACCCAGGTCCTCGACCAGGGCGCGGCCGGTGAACTCTTCACCAACGAGGACGCGGACGCCCTCTCCGTCGCGGCCCTGCGCCTCCTGGGCGACCCGGACCGCCGCGAGGAACTGCGCGCGCGTGGCAGCAAGCACGTCCGCCGCTTCGACTGGTCCACGGTCGCCGCGGACATCCTCTCGGTCTACGAGACGGTGACCCAGGGCGCGGCCGCGGTGGCGGCGGACGAGCGGACGGGCCTCAGGGCGCGCTTCGGGCTGGCGCGGGACTGAGAGCCTGTGTCATATCCCCGGTAGCCTTGCCGCCCGTGACCGTCACCCTCATCTGGATCGCCGTAGGCCTCTTCGCGATCGGGCTCTACCTGAGCTGGACCGCAGGACGCCTCGACCGCCTGCACGCCCGGATCGACGCGGCCCGCGCCGCCCTGGACGCCCAACTCCTGCGCCGTGCCTCGGTCGCCCAGGAACTGGCCACGTCGGGTGTGCTCGACCCGGCCGCGTCGATCGTGCTGTACGAGGCGGCACACGCCGCGCGTCAGGCCGAGGAGGAGCAGCGCGAGGTGGCGGAGAGCGAGCTCAGCCAGGCGCTCAGGGCGGTCTTCAGCGAGCCCGACCAGGTCGAGGTGGTCCGCGAGGCCCCCGGCGGCGAGGAGGCCGCGGAGGAGCTCGCCCAGGCGGTCCGCCGGGTCCCCATGGCCCGCCGCTTCCACAACGACGCCGTACGCGCCGCCCGCGCGCTGCGCCGGCACCGCACGGTCCGCTGGTTCCGGCTCTCCGGGCACGCCCCGTTCCCGCTGGCCTTCGAGATGGACGACGAGCCGCCGGTGGCGCTGGCCGACCGCGCCACCAAGTAGTTCCCAGGCCAAAAGGATCCACCGGCTGTTCATTGGCCCTTGTAGTGGCCTGTTCCCCAGAGGTTTCCTCGGTACTGAAAGAGCCTTCTTCACCGAGTGAGGTCACCCGTGTCCACTTCTGAAAACACCGCCACCGGCACCGCCCGCGTCAAGCGCGGCATGGCCGAGCAGCTCAAGGGTGGCGTCATCATGGACGTCGTCACGCCCGAGCAGGCGAAGATCGCCGAGGACGCCGGCGCCGTCGCCGTGATGGCCCTGGAGCGGGTGCCCGCCGATATCCGCAAGGACGGCGGCGTGGCCCGGATGTCCGACCCGGACATGATCGAGGGCATCATCGGCGCCGTCTCGATCCCGGTCATGGCCAAGTCCCGCATCGGCCACTTCGTCGAGGCCCAGGTGCTGCAGTCGCTCGGTGTGGACTACATCGACGAGTCCGAGGTGCTCACCCCGGCGGACGAGGTCAACCACAGCGACAAGTTCGCCTTCACGACCCCCTTCGTCTGTGGCGCGACCAACCTCGGCGAGGCCCTGCGCCGCATCGCCGAGGGCGCCGCCATGATCCGTTCGAAGGGCGAGGCCGGCACCGGCAACGTCGTCGAGGCCGTGCGCCACATGCGCCAGATCAAGGGCGAGATCGCCCGCCTGCGTGGCTACGACAACAACGAGCTGTACGCCGCCGCCAAGGACCTGCGCGCCCCGTACGAGCTGGTCAAGGAGGTCGCCGAGCTCGGCAAGCTGCCGGTCGTGCTGTTCTCCGCCGGTGGCGTCGCCACCCCCGCCGACGCCGCGCTGATGCGCCAGCTCGGCGCCGAGGGCGTCTTCGTCGGCTCCGGCATCTTCAAGTCCGGCGACCCGGCCAAGCGCGCCGCCGCCATCGTGAAGGCCACCACCTTCTTCGACGACCCGAAGATCATCGCGGAGGCGTCCCGCAACCTCGGTGAGGCCATGGTCGGCATCAACTGCGACACCCTGCCCGAGGGCGAGCGCTACGCGAACCGGGGCTGGTGATGACCACTCCTGTGGTCGGAGTGCTCGCACTCCAGGGCGACGTACGGGAACACCTCGTCGCCCTGGCCATGGCGGACGCGACCGCCAGGCCGGTGCGGCGTCCCGAGGAACTGGCCGAGGTCGACGGACTCGTCGTCCCCGGTGGTGAGTCGACCACCATCTCGAAGCTGGCCCACCTCTTCGGCCTGATGGAGCCCCTTCGCGCGCGTGTGCGCGAAGGTCTGCCCGTCTACGGGTCGTGTGCCGGACTGATCATGCTCGCCGACAAGATCCTGGACCCGCGCTCGGGCCAGGAGACCATCGGCGGCATCGACATGATCGTGCGGCGCAACGCCTTCGGGCGGCAGAACGAGTCGTTCGAGGCGGCCGTCGACGTGCGGGGCGTCGAGGGCGATCCTGTGGAGGGCGTCTTCATCCGCGCTCCCTGGGTGGAGTCCGTGGGCGCCGAGGTGGAGGTGCTCGCCGAGTACGAGGGGCACATCGTCGCCGTGCGCCAGGGCGCCGCCCTCGCGACGTCCTTCCACCCCGAGCTCACGGGGGACCACAGGATCCACGCCATGTTCGTGGACATGGTGCGGGCCAAGGCGGCTTCGGGATCCTTGTAGGATCGCTGACGTTCGTTATTGAGGTGGGTTACGCGAAGGAGACAGGCAGATGTCCGGCCACTCTAAATGGGCTACGACGAAGCACAAGAAGGCCGTGGTAGACGCCAAGCGCGGCAAGCTCTTCGCGAAGCTGATCAAGAACATTGAGGTCGCGGCCCGCTCCGGCGGCATCGACCCCGATGGAAACCCGACGCTCGTCGACGCCATCCAGAAGGCCAAGAAGAGCTCGGTCCCGAACAAGAACATCGACTCCGCGGTCAAGCGCGGCGGCGGCCTCGAGGCCGGCGGCGCCGACTACGAGACGATCATGTACGAGGGCTACGGTCCGAACGGTGTCGCGGTGCTCATCGAGTGCCTCACCGACAACCGCAACCGCGCCGCCTCCGACGTGCGCGTCGCCATGACCCGCAACGGCGGCAACATGGCCGACCCGGGCTCGGTGTCGTACCTGTTCAACCGCAAGGGCGTCGTGGTCGTCCCCAAGACCGGGCTGTCCGAGGACGACGTCCTGGGCGCCGTGCTCGACGCGGGCGCCGAGGAGGTCAACGACCTGGGCGAGTCCTTCGAGGTGCTCTCCGAGGCCACCGACCTGGTCGCGGTGCGCACCGCGCTCCAGGAGGCCGGGATCGACTACGACTCGGCGGACGCCAACTTCGTCCCGACCATGCAGGTCGAGCTGGACGAGGAGGGCGCGCGCAAGATCTTCAAGCTGATCGACGCGCTCGAGGACAGCGACGACGTGCAGAACGTCTTCGCCAACTTCGACGTCTCCGACGAGGTCATGGAGAAGGTCGACGCCTGACGCGGCATCAGCAGCGGGCCGGGGAGACACGTCTCCCCGGCCCGCCGTCGTTGTCGGTGGCAGCGGATAGCCTGGAGGGCGTTCGAAGATCACTCGCAGTCGGGAGGGGGCGCGCATGCGTGTACTGGGGGTCGACCCAGGGCTCACCCGCTGCGGTGTCGGCGTGGTCGAGGGGATCGCGGGGCGGCCGCTGACGATGTGCGGCGTCGGCGTCGTCCGGACGCCAGCGGACGCCGAGTTGGGGCACCGCCTCGTCGCCATCGAGCAGGGCATCGAGCAGTGGCTCGACGAGCACAGGCCTGAAGTCCTCGCCGTGGAGCGGGTGTTCAGTCAGCACAACGTGAGTACGGTGATGGGCACCGCCCAGGCCAGCGCCGTCGCCATGCTGTGCGCCTCGCGCCGCGGCATCCCCGTGGCCCTGCACACGCCCAGCGAGGTCAAGGCCGCCGTCACCGGCACGGGCCGCGCCGACAAGGCGCAGGTGGGCGCCATGGTGACGCGTCTGTTGAGGCTCGACGCACCGCCCAAGCCGGCCGACGCCGCCGACGCGCTCGCCCTCGCCATCTGCCACATCTGGCGCGCCCCCGCGCAGAACCGACTCCAGCACGCCGTGGCACAGCACGCCTCCCGCTCCTCCCGCCCCTCCACCGTGAAAGGCCGTACCGCATGATCGCCTTCGTCAGCGGCCCCGTCGCCGCCCTCGCCCCCGACGCCGCGGTGGTCGAGGTGGGCGGTGTCGGCATGGCCCTCCAGTGCACGCCGAACACGCTGTCCACGCTGCGGATCGGCCAGCAGGCCAAGCTCTCCACCTCGCTCGTCGTGCGTGAGGACTCGCTCACCCTGTACGGCTTCGCGGACGACGACGAGAAGCAGACGTTCGAGCTGCTGCAGACGGCGAGCGGCGTCGGCCCGCGCCTCGCGCAGGCGATGCTCGCGGTGCACAGCCCGGACGCGCTGCGCAGAGCCGTCTCCACGGGTGACGAGAAGTCGCTCACGGCCGTCCCCGGCATCGGCAAGAAGGGCGCCCAGAAGCTGCTCCTCGAGCTGAAGGACCGGCTCGGCGCACCCGTCGGCACAGGTGGCCCCGCCATCGGTACAGCCGTCGCCGGCGGCTGGCGCGAGCAGCTGCACGCCGCGCTGATCGGCCTCGGCTACGCCACCCGCGAGGCCGACGAGGCGGTCGACGCGGTCGCCCCGCAGGCCGAGGCCGCGGAGGGCACCCCGCAGGTGGGGCAGCTGCTGAAGGCGGCCCTGCAGACGCTCAACCGCACCCGCTAGCCGACCGGCCCACCACCCGCACCCACCCGTAACGCGAGGCACCACACATGAACTGGGACGAGACCACCGACGACGCCGCGACGCCGCAGGCCGACCGGCCCGCCGCGGAGCGTCTTGTGGACTCCGTCGCCGACGGTGAGGACCAGGCCGTAGAAGCGGCCCTGCGCCCCAAGGACCTGGGCGAGTTCATCGGCCAGGAGAAGGTCAGGGAGCAGCTCGACCTGGTCCTGCGCGCCGCCCGCGCGCGTGGCGCCACGGCCGACCACGTCCTGCTCTCCGGCGCCCCCGGCCTCGGCAAGACCACCCTGTCCATGATCATCGCGGCCGAGATGGGCGCCCCGATCCGGATCACCAGCGGCCCCGCGATCCAGCACGCGGGCGACCTCGCGGCGATCCTCTCCTCGCTCCAGGAGGGCGAGGTCCTCTTCCTCGACGAGATCCACCGGATGTCGCGGCCCGCCGAGGAGATGCTCTACATGGCGATGGAGGACTTCCGGGTCGACGTCATCGTCGGCAAGGGCCCGGGCGCCACCGCCATCCCGCTGGAGCTGCCGCCCTTCACCCTCGTCGGCGCGACCACGCGCGCGGGGCTGCTGCCGCCGCCGCTGCGCGACCGCTTCGGCTTCACCGCGCACATGGAGTTCTACGAGCCCGCCGAGCTGGAGCGGGTGATCCACCGCTCGGCGAGCCTCCTCGACGTGGAGATCGACACGGCGGGCGCCGCCGAGATCGCCGGACGCGCCCGCGGCACGCCCCGTATCGCCAACCGCCTGCTGCGCCGCGTCCGCGACTACGCGCAGGTCAAGGCCGACGGGCAGATCACCAGGGACATCGCGTCCGCCGCGCTCAGCGTCTACGAAGTGGACGGCCGCGGCCTCGACCGCCTGGACCGCGCCGTCCTTGAAGCCCTGCTCAAGCTGTTCAGCGGCGGACCTGTGGGGCTTTCGACACTCGCCGTCGCCGTGGGGGAGGAGCGTGAGACGGTGGAAGAGGTCGCCGAGCCCTTCCTCGTCAGAGAGGGACTCCTGGCGCGTACCCCCAGGGGACGCGTGGCGACTCCCGCCGCGTGGGCCCACCTGGGACTGACCGCACCCCAAGGCAGACCTGGGGCGGGCGGACAAGCGGGCCTCTTCGGGGCATGACGCCACGCGTGGTCGCCGGGGCTGGAACCCCGGTGCCATGCTGAGCGTTGTTCCCACAGTGCGGACTCGCTTAGACTCCGCCGACGTCGCCTATACGACGGCGTATACCCCATCATCGACAAGGCCGCCTCCTTTCGCGGTCGTATGAAGGAAGTTCCTACCCGTGAGTCCTGTGACACTCCTCCCGTTCGTCGTGCTCATCGGGGCCATGTTCCTGATGACCCGGTCTGCCAAGAAGAAGCAGAAGCAGGCCGCGGACATGCGCAATGAGATGCAGCCCGGTTCCGGCGTCCGCACGATCGGGGGCATGTACGGCACGGTCAAGGAGGTCCACGATGACGCGGTCCTTCTCGACGCCGGCCCCGGCGTGCACCTCATGTTCGCGAAGAACGCCATCGGCGCCGTGCTCTCCGATGACGAGTACAACCGCATCGTTCACGGCGAGGAAGTCGTTGATGATGACGAACTGACCAACGGCGCCGTCGTGCCGGACGACGCGTCCTCCCTCACCGAGACCGATGAGGCCGCCGCCGCTGACGACTCGCGCATCGACCTCGGCAAGAAGGACGAGCCTGCCGAGGACGTGGAGGTCGACCAGGCCGAGGACGTGAAGGCTGACAAGGCCGACGACGTCGAGGTGAAGAAGACCGACGGCGAGTCCGACGCGAAGTAGTACGGCCGGAACCGTGGGGCGTCCGCTCGATGTGCCCTGCGGTTCCTGTTCGTGCGTGACGCGCGCGGACTCTCGACCATTTCATGGCCGCCCGGGCACCCAACCCCGATGCAGGGCGGATGGAGAGGGAGTACGAGAAGGTGGCCACACCTAGCAAGAGCCGAGGGGCAGGTGCCCAGTCGAAGCCGGGGCGCGCCCTGGGCCTGATCGTGATCATCATGGTCGCGCTCGTCGGGGGGATGTTCGCCTCCGGCACGTTCACCCCGCGCCTTGGTATCGACCTCGCGGGCGGCACCAGCATCACGCTGGAGGCCAAGAACGAGCCGGGCAAGCCCAACGCGATCAACAAGACCAACATGGACACGGCGGCGGACATCATCAACCGCCGTGTCAACGGCATGGGTGTCTCCGAGGCCGAGGTCCAGACGCAGGGCAAGAGCAACATCATCGTCAACATCCCGCGAGGGACGAACGAGAAGCAGGCCCGCGAGCAGGTCGGCACGACCGCGCAGCTCTACTTCCGTCCGGTGCTCACGATGACCACCGGTCAGCCGACCGGCAAGGGCGACACGTCGGCCACCCCGTCCCCGAGCGCCTCGACCGGCGACAAGGCGTCCGACAAGACCACCGGCTCGGACAAGGCGACCGACAAGTCGACGGTCACGCCGTCCCCGACCGCCACGACGCAGGGCCGCCCCGTCACCGACAGCCTCAAGGCCGACGCGACGCCGAGCGCCTCCGCGAAGACCGGCGAGGACGCCCAGGCGACCCCCAGCGCCAGCACCGACCCGGCGACCGCCGCGCTGCAGAAGAAGTTCACGCAGCTCGACTGCACCGACAAGGCGGCCCGCACCAAGATCAACGAGGGTGCGAAGTCCTCCGACCCGATCATTGCCTGCGGTCAGAGCCAGGGGCAGTGGCAGAAGTACGTTCTCGGCCCGTCCGAGGTCGGCGGCAAGGACGTCAAGAAGTCCCAGGCGACCATCAACCAGCAGTCCGGCCAGTGGGTCGTGAACATGGAGTTCACGGGCGCGGGCTCGAAGAAGTTCGCCGCGACGACGGGCAAGCTCAAGAGCCAGCAGTCGCCGATGAACCAGTTCGCCATCGTGCTCGACGGCGACGTGGTCTCCGCACCCAGTGTCAGCTCGACCCTGAGCCAGAACGCCGAGATCTCCGGCTCCTTCACCCAGGAGTCCGCCCAGGACCTCGCGAACGTGCTGTCCTACGGCGCCCTGCCGCTGACCTTCCACGAGCAGAGCGTCACCTCGGTGACCGCCGCGCTCGGCGGTGAGCAGCTCGACGCCGGTCTGATCGCGGGCGCCATCGGCCTCGCGCTGGTCATCATCTACCTGGTGGTCTACTACCGGGGCCTGTCGGTCATCGCCCTCGCCTCGCTGCTCACCTCCGGCATCCTCACGTACACCCTGATGACGCTGCTCGGCCCGGCCATCGGCTTCGCGCTGAACCTGCCGGCCGTCTGTGGTGCCATCGTGGCCATCGGTATCACCGCGGACTCGTTCATCGTGTACTTCGAGCGAATCCGGGACGAGATCAGAGAGGGGCGCTCCGTGCGTCCCGCGGTGGAGCGTGCCTGGCCGCGGGCCCGACGCACCATCCTCGTCTCCGACTTCGTGTCGTTCCTCGCGGCCGCGGTGCTGTACATCGTGACCGTCGGCAAGGTGCAGGGCTTCGCGTTCACACTCGGCCTGACCACCCTCCTCGACGTCGTCGTGGTCTTCCTCTTCACGAAGCCGCTGATGACGCTCCTGGCCCGCACCAAGTTCTTCACGGGCGGGCACAAGTGGTCCGGCCTCGACCCGAAGCGCCTCGGCGTGCAGCCTCCGCTGCGTCGCACCCGCCGCGCCACCCGCCCTGTCGACCCGAAGGAGGCGTGAGATGTCGAAGCTCGGCAATCTCGGCGCCAGGCTGTACCGAGGTGAGGTCGGTTACGACTTCATCGGCAAGCGAATGATCTGGTACGGCGTCTCGATCCTCATCACCATCACGGCCATCGTCGGCCTCGGGGTGCGCGGCCTGAACATGGGCATCGAGTTCGAGGGCGGCGCGATCTTCACGACGCCCAAGACCAGCGTCTCGGCCAACAAGGCCGAGGAGTACGCGGCGAAGGCCTCCGGCCACGAGGCGCTCGTCCAGGAGCTCGGCTCGGGCGGTCTGCGCATTCAGGTCGCGGGCGTCGACACCGGCAAGTCGGACCAGATCAAGGCCGAGCTGTCCAAGGACATGGACATCAAGGCCGACGACATCAACGCCGACCTGGTGGGCCCCAGTTGGGGCGCCTCGATCGCCAACAAGGCGTGGCAGGGCCTGGCCGTCTTCATGGTCCTCGTCGTGATCTATCTGGCGATCGCCTTCGAGTGGCGCATGGCGCTCGCGGCCCTCGTCGCGCTCATCCACGACATCACGATCACCGTCGGGATCTACGCCCTCGTGGGCTTCGAGGTCACGCAGGGCACGGTGATCGGTCTGTTGACCATCCTTGGCTATTCGCTCTACGACACGGTCGTCGTCTTCGACTCGCTCAAGGAACAGACGAAGGGCCTGGAGAAGCAGACCCGCTTCACGTACAGCGAGGTCGCCAACCGGTCGATCAACAGCACCCTGGTCCGCTCGATCAACACCACGATCGTGGCGCTCCTCCCGGTCGGCGGCCTGCTGTTCATCGGCGGCGGCTTCCTCGGCGCGGGCATGCTGAACGACATCTCGCTGTCGCTCTTCGTGGGCCTCGCCGCCGGTGCGTACTCGTCGATCTTCATCGCCACTCCGCTGGTCGCCGACCTCAAGGAGCGCGAGCCGAAGATGAAGGCGCTCAGGAAGCGGGTGCTCGCCAAGCGGGCCGCCGCCGCGGCCAAGGCCGAGGAGCCGGCGGTCGTGGGGCACCAGGCGGGCGGCACCCAGGCCGGCCCGGCGGAGGACGTTCCTTCGGACGCCGCTCCCGCGGGCGCGGGACCGCGCAACCAGCCGGCCCGTAACCGCGGCCGCGGCCGCCCCTCGGGCAAGCGCCGCTGACGCGGTCCGTCACCGTCGCCACAAGGGCGCCAGGAGCCGTCGAGGCCCTGGCGCCCTTCGCGTGCGGCGCCCGCGGAGACTGTCGCGACTTCGGCGACTGCTACGGTTGGCGGGTTGAAAATCGCCTGACACACACGCTGAGGTGCAGAAATGACCGACATCAAGGAGCTGCTCCTCAGCCGCATCCGTGATGTGCAGGACTATCCGGAGCCCGGCGTCCTGTTCAAGGACATCACCCCGCTGCTCGCGGACCCGGCGGCCTTCACGGCCCTCACCGACACACTCGCGGAGCTCTGCGTCCGCCACGGCGCCACGAAGGTCGTCGGCCTGGAGGCGCGCGGCTTCATCCTGGGCGCCCCCGTCGCGATCCGCGCGGGCCTCGGCTTCATCCCCGTACGCAAGGCGGGCAAGCTCCCCGGTGCGACGCTCACGCAGTCGTACGACCTGGAGTACGGATCCGCCGAGATCGAGGTGCACGCCGAGGACCTCGGCGCCGACGACCGCGTCATGGTGATCGACGACGTGCTGGCCACCGGCGGCACCGCCGAGGCCGCGGTGCATCTGATCCGCCGCGCGGGCGCCGAGGTCGCGGGCTGCGCCGTCCTCATGGAGCTGGGCTTTCTCCCGGGCCGGGGGCGACTGGAATCCGCCCTTCAGGGTGCGCCCCTCGATGCCCTGCTCGTGGTGTAAAGCCGCAGGCCACAGCCTTGGAGGTGGGCTCGGAGGAATCCGGTGCCCGCCTCTGGTGTTTCACCAGTACGAAGGCGTACCAGCAGCCCAGGGCGAGCCGAGCGCGCCGGATCGATACCATGGGCTCTCCGGGACCTGAACGGGGGACCCGTCGCGCACGAGGAGCGCCGTTGCCAGACGAGGCCAAGCCACTCTCCGCCGCCACGCATGACGAACAGGCCACGCGCGCCGCGGCTCCTTCCGGCACGCCCGAGAAGGACGCGAAGACGGCGAAGCCCGCGCCGCCGAGCGCCAAGGCGGCCGAGCAGCCACGCACCAAGCCCCCCGCCAACCAGCCGCGCGCCACACCCCCGCCGGCGATCCGTGCGGCCTCGAACCAGCCGGCCGCGCGCTCCGGCTCCTCCAACCGCGTCCGCGCCCGCCTGGCCCGCCTCGGCGTGCAGCGTTCGAACCCGTACAACCCGGTCCTGGAGCCGCTGCTGCGGATAGTGCGCAGCAACGACCCGAAGATCGAGACGTCCACGCTGCGCCAGGTCGAGCGCGCCTACCAGGTCGCGGAGCGCTGGCACCGCGGTCAGAAGCGCAAGAGCGGCGACCCGTACATCACGCACCCGCTCGCGGTGACGACGATCCTCGCCGAGCTGGGCATGGACCCCGCGACGCTGATGGCGGGCCTGCTGCACGACACGGTCGAGGACACCGAGTACGGCCTGGACACCCTCAAGCGCGACTTCGGCGACCAGGTCGCGCTGCTCGTCGACGGCGTCACCAAGCTGGACAAGGTCAAGTTCGGCGAGGCCGCGCAGGCCGAGACGGTGCGCAAGATGGTCGTCGCGATGGCCAAGGACCCGCGCGTCCTGGTCATCAAGCTCGCCGACCGCCTGCACAACATGCGCACCATGCGCTACCTCAAGCGCGAGAAGCAGGAGAAGAAGGCCCGCGAGACGCTGGAGATCTACGCTCCGCTGGCGCACCGCCTGGGCATGAACACCATCAAGTGGGAGCTGGAGGACCTCGCCTTCGCGATCCTCTACCCCAAGATGTACGACGAGATCGTGCGGCTCGTGGCCGAGCGCGCGCCCAAGCGCGACGAGTACCTGGCCATAGTGACCGACGAGGTGCAGAGCGACCTGCGCGCTGCCCGCATCAAGGCGACCGTCACAGGGCGCCCGAAGCACTACTACAGCGTCTACCAGAAGATGATCGTCCGTGGCCGTGACTTCGCGGAGATCTACGACCTGGTGGGCATCCGCGTCCTTGTCGACACGGTTCGGGACTGTTACGCCGCTCTCGGTACGGTCCACGCGCGATGGAACCCGGTCCCCGGCCGGTTCAAGGACTACATCGCGATGCCCAAGTTCAACATGTACCAGTCGCTGCACACGACGGTGATCGGCCCCAACGGCAAGCCTGTTGAGCTCCAGATCCGTACGTTCGACATGCACCGCCGCGCCGAGTACGGCATCGCCGCGCACTGGAAGTACAAGCAGGAGCCCTCCGCCGGAGCCTCCAAGGTGCGCACCGACGCGCCCAAGTCGTCCGGCAAGGGCAAGGACGACCACCTCAACGACATGGCGTGGCTGCGCCAGTTGCTCGACTGGCAGAAGGAGACCGAGGACCCGGGCGAGTTCCTGGAGTCCCTGCGCTTCGACCTGTCGCGCAACGAGGTCTTCGTGTTCACGCCGAAGGGCGACGTCATAGCGCTCCCGGCCGGGGCGACGCCGGTGGACTTCTCGTACGCGGTCCACACGGAGGTCGGCCACCGCACCATAGGAGCACGCGTCAACGGACGCCTGGTGCCCCTCGAATCGACCCTGGACAACGGCGACTTGGTGGAGGTCTTCACCTCCAAGGCCGAGGGCGCGGGTCCGTCCCGCGACTGGCTCGGCTTCGTCAAGTCGCCGCGCGCGCGCAACAAGATCCGGGCCTGGTTCTCCAAGGAGCGCCGCGACGAGGCGATCGAGCAGGGCAAGGACGCCATCGTCCGCGCCATGCGCAAGCAGAACCTGCCGATCCAGCGGATCCTCACCGGGGACTCGCTCGTCACGCTCGCGCACGAGATGCGCTACCCGGACATCTCGTCCCTGTACGCCGCCATCGGCGAGGGGCATGTCACGGCGCAGTCCGTCGTGCAGAAGCTCGTGCAGGCGCTCGGTGGCGAGGAGGCGGCCAACGAGGACATCGCGGAGAGCGCACCGCCCTCGCGCGGCCGCTCCAAGCGCCGCTCGAACGCCGACCCGGGCGTGGTGGTCAAGGGCGTCGACGACGTCTGGGTGAAGCTGGCGCGCTGCTGCACCCCGGTGCCCGGCGACCCGATCATCGGCTTCGTCACGCGCGGCAGCGGCGTATCGGTTCACCGCAGCGACTGCGTCAACGTGGACTCGCTGTCCCGCGAGCCTGAGCGCATCCTCGAGGTCGAGTGGGCGCCCACGCAGTCGTCCGTCTTCCTGGTCGCCATACAGGTCGAGGCCCTCGACCGCTCGCGGCTGCTGTCGGACGTGACCCGGGTCCTGTCGGACCAGCACGTGAACATCCTGTCCGCGGCGGTACAGACGTCCCGCGACCGGGTGGCCACGTCCCGCTTCACATTCGAGATGGGCGACCCGAAGCACCTGGGCCACGTCCTCAAGGCGGTCAGGGGCGTCGAGGGCGTCTACGACGTGTACCGGGTGACGTCGGCGCGCCGGCCCTGATCAAGCCTCACGGCTCAAGCCCCTGCGGCGGGTGGGCATTTCAAGCCCCGCTCTTGGACGAGAGCCCGCGGGGTCCGGGGCGGAGCCCCGAGACGTGAGAACGGCCCCCGAGTCGATACTCGGGGGCCGTTCTCACGTTGCCGCATCGGGCCCGGCTACCCCCCGAACTCGTGCAACCCCTTCACGGCCTGGTCAAGAAGCGCCTGACGACCGTCCAGTTCCCGCTGAAGCTTGTCCGCCTTGGAGCTGTTCCCCTGTGCACGGGCCTGCTCAACCTGACCGCTCAGCTTGTCGACCGCCGCCTGCAACTGGCCGGTGAGGCCCTCCGCACGCGCGCGTGCCTCAGGGTTCGTGCGACGCCACTCCGCTTCCTCGGACTCCTGGAGGGCCCGCTCCACGGTGTGCATCCGGCCCTCGACCTTCGGGCGGGCGTCCCGCGGGACGTGACCGATGGCCTCCCACCGCTCGTTGATCGAGCGGAACGCGGCACGTGCCGACTTCAGATCCTCGATCGGCAGCAGCTTCTCGGCCTCGTCGGCGAGCACCTCCTTGAGCTTGAGGTTCTCGCCCTGCTCGGCGTCGCGCTCGGCGAACACCGCACTGCGGGCCGCGAAGAAGACATCCTGGGCGCCGCGGAAGCGGTTCCACAGGTCGTCCTCGTGCTCACGCTGCGCGCGGCCCGCGGCCTTCCAGTCCGTCATCAGGTCGCGGTAACGGGCCGCCGTGGCGCCCCAGTCCGTCGAGTTCGACAGCGACTCGGCCTCCGTGACCAGCTTCTCCTTGGTCTTGCGGGCCTCCTCGCGCTGCGCGTCAAGGGACGCGAAGTGGGCCTTGCGGCGCTTGGAGAACGCCGAGCGGGCGTGCGAGAAGCGGTGCCACAGCTCGTCGTCCGACTTGCGGTCCAGGCGCGGCAGACCCTTCCAGGTGTCCACAAGCGCGCGCAGCCGCTCGCCGGCCGCCCGCCACTGCTCGGACTGGGCCAGCTCCTCCGCCTCGACGACCAGCGCCTCCTTGGAGTGCCGCGCCTCGTCGGACTGCTTGGCCTTCTGGACCTTGCGCTCCTCGCGGCGCGCCTCGACGCTCTCCACCAGCTTGTCGAGCCGCTTGCCGAGCGCTTCCAGGTCGCCGATCGCGTGGGCGTCCGTGACCTGCGCGCGCAGATGCTCGATCGCCGTCATGGCGTCCTTGGCCGACAGGTCGGTCGTCTTCACCCGGCGTTCGAGGAGCCCGATCTCGACGACCAGGCCGTCGTACTTGCGCTTGAAGTAGGCCAGAGCCTCGTCGGGAGACCCCGCCTTCCACGAACCGACCTCTCGCTCGCCGCCGTCGGCCGTACGCACGTACACGGTCCCCGTCTCGTCGACGCGGCCCCACGGGTCGCTGCTCACAGCGCCTCCTCCACATGATGCCTGCGCGGGGCTCAGCACCCCTGGGCATCGTCCACAGTTTCCTGGCGGGCCCGGCCCGCCCTCCACAACGCGGCTCGAATCCGCGCCGCTCGAAGCCAATCTAGGCGACCGGCCACCCCACTGTCCGCACTCAGCGCGGCTCAATTCCGTGCCTACGCGCGCGTGGGGCGGCCCTGTGGCCTCACTCCTTGGTGACCGTGGCCTTGCTGATCTTGACGGCCTTCTTCGGCGCCCCGTCCTCCGAGCCGCCGGTGACGCCCTTCGCGGCGACGTCCTTGACGACCTTGAGGCCCTTCGCGTCCATCGTGCCGACGGGCGTGTACGTAGGCGTCAGCTTGCTGTCCTTGTAGACGAGGAAGAACTGGCTGCCGCCGGAGTCGGGCTGCCCGGTGTTCGCCATCGCGACCGTGCCCGCCTTGTAGGTCACCGAGCCGTCCTTGGCGGGCTTGCCGAGCCCGTCCAGGTTCTCGTCGGGGACCGTGTAGCCGGGGCCGCCCGCACCGGTGCCCTCGGGGTCGCCGCACTGCAGGACGTAGATGCCCTTGGTGGTGAGGCGGTGGCACTTCGTCCCGTCGAAGAAGCCCTTGTCCGCGAGGTGCTTGAACGAGTTCACGGTGTGCGGGGTCTTCGCCGCGTCCATGGCGACCGTGATGTCGCCGGCGCTCGTCTTGAAGGCCATGTCGTACGCGGCCTTCTTGTCGATCGCCATCTTGGGCTCCGACGCCTTCTTGCTCGCGGAGGGCGACGGGCTGGTCGCCGCGTCCGAGGTGTCCTTCTTGCCGTCACCGCTGAAGGCCCCGGCGGCGTACGCGCCGCCCGTGCCGAGGACGGCCACCGCGAGCACGGCGGCGATCACGGTGTTGCGGGTGCGCGCCTTGCGTCGAGCGGACTCGCGCCGCTGCTGCTGGCGCAGGAACTTCTCCCGGGCGAGCTGACGCTGCCGCTGATCCTTGCTGACCACCGGGTCTTCTCCTCGTACGTCTCGTGACCTTCAGGGGCCCCTGATAGTGCCCCGTACCGTATATGGGTTCGCTGTGGATTCGGCCGCGCCGGTAGGCTCTGATCCGCCGCATTCTGTTTGGACGACTTTCCACGACATACGAAGGACGATTGTGCTGATTGCCGGGTTCCCCGCAGGAGCCTGGGGCACCAACTGTTATCTGGTTGCCCCCGCCGCGGGTGAGGAGTGCGTGATCATCGACCCCGGCCACCAGGCCGCCCAGGGAGTCGAGGAAGCGCTCAAGAAGCACCGCCTCAAGCCGGTGGCGGTCGTCCTCACGCACGGGCACATCGACCATGTCGCCTCGGTCGTCCCGGTCTGCGGGGCGCACGACGTCCCGGCCTGGATCCACCCCGACGACCGCTACATGATGAGCGACCCGGAGAAGGGCATCGGCCGCTCCATCGGCATGCCGCTGATGGGCGAGCTGACCGTGGGGGAGCCGGACGACGTGCGGGAGCTGTCCGACGGCGCACAGTTGAAGCTCGCCGGGCTCGACTTCGGCGTCGCGCACGCGCCGGGCCATACCAAGGGGTCGGTGACCTTTCAGATGCCCGAGGCGGCGGACATCCCGTCCGTCTTCTTCTCGGGCGATCTGCTCTTCGCCGGCTCCATCGGACGCACCGACATGCCCGGTGGCTCCATGGACGACATGCTCGAATCGCTGGGCCGTGTGTGCCTGCCGCTCGACGACTCGACCGTGGTGCTGTCAGGACACGGCTCCCAGACGACCATCGGCCAGGAGCGCGCCACCAACCCGTATCTGCGGCAGGTGGCCGCCGGCCAGGGATCCTCCACCGAGGCTCCCCGACGAGGAATGTGACGAGAACCTCCCGTGAGTACCTTCCAGGCCCCCAAGGGCACCTACGACCTGCTTCCGCCGGACTCCGCGACGTATCTCGCGGTCCGCGAGGCGATCTCCGCCCCGCTGCGGAACTCCGGCTACGGCTACATCGAGACGCCCGGCTTTGAGAACGTCGAGCTCTTCGCGCGCGGTGTCGGCGAATCCACGGACATCGTCACCAAGGAGATGTACGCCTTCGAGACCAAGGGCGGCGACAGGCTCGCGCTGCGCCCCGAGGGCACCGCGTCCGTGCTGCGTGCCGCGCTGGAGGCCAACCTCCACAAGGCGGGCAACCTCCCGGTCAAGCTCTGGTACTCGGGCTCGTACTACCGCTACGAGCGCCCCCAGAAGGGCCGTTACCGGCACTTCTCCCAGGTGGGCGCGGAGGCGATCGGCGTCGAGGACCCGGCCCTGGACGCCGAGTTGATCATCCTGGCCGACCAGGCGTACCGCTCGCTCGGCCTGCGCGACTTCCGCGTCCTGCTCAACTCGCTCGGTGACAAGGAGTGCCGTCCCGTCTACCGGACTGCGCTCCAGGACTTCCTGCGCGGCCTCGACCTCGACGAGGACACGCTGCGCCGCGCCGACATCAACCCGCTGCGCGTCCTCGACGACAAGCGGCCCGACGTGCAGAAGCAGCTCACGGACGCGCCGCTGCTGCGCGACTACCTGTGCGACGCGTGCAAGGCGTACCACGCGCAGGTGCGCGAGCTGCTGACCGCCGAGGGCGTCGCCTTCGAGGACGACGAGAAGCTGGTCCGCGGTCTGGACTACTACACGCGTACGACCTTCGAGTTCGTCCACGACGGACTCGGCTCGCAGTCCGCGGTCGGCGGCGGCGGCCGCTACGACGGCCTGTCCGAGATGATCGGCGGCCCCTCGCTCCCGTCGGTCGGCTGGGCGCTGGGTGTGGACCGTACGGTCCTGGCCCTCGAGGCGGAGGGCGTCGCGCTCGAACTGCCCGCCACCACCAGCGTGTTCGCGGTGCCGCTCGGCGACGAGGCGCGGCGCGTGCTGTTCGCCAAGGTGACCGAGTTGCGCAAGGCCGGGGTCTCGGCGGACTTCTCCTTCGGCGGCAAGGGCCTCAAGGGCGCCATGAAGAACGCCAATCGGTCGGGCGCGCGGTTCACGCTCGTCGCCGGTGAGCGGGATCTGGCCGAGGGCGTCGTGCAGCTCAAGGACATGGAGTCGGGCGAGCAGGACGCCGTCGCGGTCGACGAGATCGTGAACGTGCTCACCGCGAAGCTGAAGTAGGCCGATTTACACAGTTGATGTTCGAGCCCCCGGAACAGGTTTCCGGGGGCTCGAACAATTTGGCCCCCTGAGGCGTACATGCTTATGCCCAACGAACGGTGGACTCAGGGGCCGGTGCGGCAGAATGAGCACGACCGCAGCACCCACTCGCGTACTCACCTACGGATCGGCGTGATGAGCAAGACGACGACAGTAAGCGACACCGTCTCCCGTGACGTCGGTGGCGACCCCGCACCGCGATCCGTCGGCGGCAGCCGGGCTTTCGGGCTGCTTCTGGTGATCACGGGGGCGGCCGGACTGCTCGCCGCGTGGATCATCACGCTCGACAAGCTCAAGCTGGCCGAGGACCCGAACTTCACGCCGGGCTGCTCCCTGAACCCGGTCATCTCCTGCGGCAACATCATGAAGAGCGAGCAGGCGACGGCCTTCGGCTTCCCGAACCCGTGGCTCGGCCTCGTCACCTACGCCATCGTGATCGGCGTCGGCATGAGCCTGCTGGCCCGCGCGCGGTTCCCGCGCTGGTACTGGCTGACCTTCAACTTCGGCTGCCTCTTCGGCGTCGGATTCGTGACCTGGCTGCAGTTCCAGTCCCTGTACCGGATCAACGCGCTGTGCCTGTGGTGCAGCCTCGCCTGGGTCGCCACGATCCTGATGTTCTGGTACGTCACGTCGTTCAACTTCCGCAACGGCTTCCTGCCGGCGCCACGCCCGGTCAAGACGTTCTTCGAGGACTTCACCTGGGCCCTGCCGGTGCTGCACATCGGCATCCTCGTCGTACTGATCTTCACGCGCTGGGGCTCCAGCCTCTGGGCCTGAGCGGCCCGGCACCGACCGGCGCCCGCGGCGTTGTCAGTGGCGTGACTTAGGGTTCTGATCGTGGAACCCGATCTGTTCACCGCCGCAGCCGAAGACCGCCAGGAGAAGGACCCGACCGCGAGCCCCCTGGCCGTCCGGATGCGCCCGCGCACCCTCGACGAGGTCGTCGGGCAGCAGCACCTGCTCAAGCAGGGCTCGCCGCTGCGCCGTCTCGTCGGGGAGGGCGGATCCGGCCCCGCGGGCGCCTCCTCGGTGATCCTCTGGGGCCCGCCGGGCATCGGCAAGACGACGCTCGCGTACGTGGTGTCCAAGGCGACGAACAAGCGGTTCGTGGAGCTGTCCGCGATCACCTCGGGCGTCAAGGAAGTGCGCGCCGTCATCGAGGGCGCCCGGCGCGCGATGGGCGGGCACGGCAAGGAGACCGTCCTCTTCCTCGACGAGATCCACCGCTTCAGCAAGGCCCAGCAGGACTCCCTGCTGCCCGCCGTCGAGAACCGCTGGGTGACGCTGATCGCGGCGACCACGGAGAACCCGTACTTCTCGGTGATCTCCCCGCTGCTGTCCCGATCCCTCCTGCTCACCCTCGAATCGCTCACCGATGACGACCTGCGCGGACTGCTCGCGCGGGCGCTCACCGAGGAGCGCGGCCTCGCCGGCGCGGTGACGCTCGCCGAGGACGCGGAGGGGCACATCCTGCGGGTGGCCGGCGGCGACGCCCGGCGCGCGCTCACCGCCCTGGAGGCGGCGGCCGGAGCGGCCATCGCCAAGGGCGAGGAGACCATCACCCTCGAAAGCGTCGAGGAGTCGGTCAACCGCGCGGCGGTGACCTACGACCGGGACGGGGACCAGCACTACGACGTGGCGAGCGCCCTCATCAAGTCCATCCGCGGTTCGGACGTGGACGCGGCGCTGCACTACCTGGCCCGCATGATCGAGGCCGGCGAGGACCCCCGCTTCATCGCCCGCCGCCTGATGATCTCCGCGAGCGAGGACATCGGCCTCGCCGATCCGACGGCCCTGCCGACCGCCGTCGCCGCCGCCCAGGCCGTCGCGATGATCGGCTTCCCGGAGGCGGCGCTCACCCTGAGCCACGCGACCATCGCCCTCGCCCTGGCCCCGAAGTCGAACGCGGCGACGACGGCGATCGGTGCCGCCATGGAGGACGTACGCAAGGGCCTGGCAGGACCCGTGCCGCCGCACCTGCGCGACGGGCACTACAAGGGCGCCGCCAAGCTGGGCCACGCGCAGGGCTATGTGTACCCGCACGATGTGCCCGGCGGGATCGCCGCCCAGCAGTACGCGCCGGACGCGATAGCGGGCCGCCGCTACTACCAGCCGACGCGCTACGGGGCGGAGGCCCGGTACGCGGACGTGGTGGAGCGGGTCCGCGAGCGGCTCGGGGGCCCTGGCGGCGAGGGGTCCGACTGATCCGGTAGACTGCCCCGAAGTGCTGTGTCCCGTGTCCGGCATCCCGAAAGGGAGACCGGCACCACCAGAGCGGGACATCAAGCCGGATCCCCCGAACCGTGCGGTCTCCGCACGGCACAGGAGATCCAGGAGCGTCGCGCACCGTCGAAGGTGTCGCGGGCAGCCCACCACCAGCCCGGCCCGCAAGGGCCCGGGGCCCGGTCGGTGGGCCACTCGCGTGCTGCACGTATGTGCCCAGACCTGGGAGCGGCTGCCTGCCGACCGTCCGCAAGGACAGCGGTGGGTTTCCCGGGCTGCGGATTGCGACCTCCCCGACCCCTGGTGAAGCCGTATTCGCATCAGAAACACGAGGTGTTTGGTTCATGCCGAACCAGTCCCGCCCCAAGGTCAAGAAGTCGCGTGCCCTCGGCATCGCGCTCACCCCGAAGGCTGTCAAGTACTTCGAGGCCCGCCCCTACCCGCCGGGCGAGCACGGCCGTGGCCGCAAGCAGAACTCGGACTACAAGGTCCGTCTGCTCGAGAAGCAGCGTCTGCGCGCGCAGTACGACCTGAGCGAGAAGCAGATGGCGCGCGCCTACGACCGCGCCAAGAAGGCCGAAGGCAAGACCGGCGAGGCCCTGGTCATCGAGCTCGAGCGTCGTCTCGACGCCCTGGTTCTGCGTTCGGGCATCGCCCGCACGATCTACCAGGCCCGTCAGATGGTCGGCCACGGCCACATCGAGGTCAACGGCCAGAAGGTCGACAAGCCGTCGTTCCGTGTCCGTCCCGACGACGTCGTGATGGTCCGCGAGCGCAGCCGCAACAAGCCGCTGTTCCAGGTCGCGCGTGAGGGTGGCTTCGCCCCCGACGGCGAGACCCCGCGTTACCTCCAGGTGAACCTGAAGGCTCTGGCCTTCCGCCTGGACCGTGACCCGAACCGCAAGGAGATCCCCGTGATCTGCGACGAGCAGCTCGTCGTCGAGTACTACGCCCGCTGATCTCCCTCACCGGAGAGCGGACGTAGTCCCACCTGCGTTTCAGCCCGCCGTCTCGCCGCCCTTCCAGGTGTGCGAGGCGGCGGGTTCGCGTGTGTCCCGGGCCGGTTCCGCAGGGCGCGCCGGATGCGGCACCGCTGGCGCCGGGCGCTGGCCCCGGCCGCGGCTCAGCGCGCGCGTCACCGCCTCGTCGTGCTCCAACTGCTCGCCCGAGCGCAGGAGTTCGGCGAATCGGGCGTCGCCGAGCACCTGCCGCGCCCGCGCCTCGCACAGCTCGTGCGGCCTGTTGTAGTGCACCGAGCCGAACAGCGGCAGCCCCACTGAGGACCACATCCGGGCAGCCGCCCCCTGCAGCACCGCGGCCTCGACGGCGTCCCCCTCCTCGACCGTGACCAGGGCCAGCAGCTCCATCGACAGCACCGTGCCCAGCAGATCGTGGAACTCGTGCCCGATCGCCAGGCACGCGTCGAGCATGTGCCGGGCCTGCGCGTAATCGGCCTCCGCCCACCGCGCGTATGCCAGCACATAGAGCGCGTACGCGAGGGTCCAGCGCTCCCCGTGGTCCTCGCACACCTGCTGGACATCCGCGCACAGCGCGACGGCCTCCGTCAGATCGCCCTGGAAGGCGAGCGCCATCGCCAACTCGACCTGGCCCATCAGTACGTTGCTGTTGAGCTCGCCGAGCTCCCGGTAGCCGGCCAGCGCGGTGCGCAGCAGGTCCTCGGCGCGCGGCAAGTCGTCGGTGACCAGGCCCAGGCAACCGGTGCGGTGCAGCGCGTACGCGAGCGCCGTCGCGTCGCCGGAGCGCTCCGCCTCCTCGCGGCACTCCTGCAGCGCGGCGAGCGCGGGCACCGTGTCACCTTGCAGGATCGCCACGTAGCCGAGCACCCACAGCGCCTTGAGGCGCGAGGCCTTGTACTCCCCGTGCTCCCTGTGTTCCCCGTGCTCCAAGTCCTCTTCGACGAGGCCGGGGGGGACGTCACCGTCGTCGAACTCGACGTCCAGGCCGACGCTGCGGTCCAGCCAGTGCCGTCCCTCGGCGAGCCGCCCGCAGCCCGCCCAGTAGAACCAGAGCGTGCCCGCCAGGTACTGGCCCAGGTGCGTCTCGCCCGGTTCGGTCAGGCAGTGTTCGAGGGCCGCCCGCAGATTCGGCAGCTCCGTCTCGATCCGGGCCGCCAACTCGCCCTGCCGCGGCGAGAACCAGTCCAGCTCGCACCAGGTGGCCAGGCCCATGTACCAGTCGCGGTGCATGCGCCGCATCCGGCGGCCGTCGCCCAGGCTGTCCAGCCACTCGGCCCCGTACGCGCGCACCGTGTCGAGCATCCGGTAGCGGGCCTCGCCCCGTGCCTCCTCGCGGACGACCACGGACTGCGCGAGCAGCTCGTCGAGGACGTCGACGATGTCGTCCGCGGGCAGGCCCGCGCCGCCACAGACGTACTCCGCCGCCTCCAGGTCGAACGAGCCTGAGAACACCGAAAGGCGCGCCCACAGCAACCGCTCCTGGGGCGCGCACAGTTCATGGCTCCAGCCGATCGTGGTGCGCAGCGTCTGATGGCGCGGCAGCGCATCCCTGCCGCCGCCCCTGAGCAGCCGGAACCGGTCGTCGAGCCGCTCCATCAGCTGCGCAGGCGACAGCACCCGCAGCCGCCCGGCCGCGAGTTCCACCGCGAGCGGCAGACAGTCGAGGTGCCGGCACACCTCCAGTACGTCGATCATCGTGCGCCCGTCGAGCCGGAACCCGGGCAGCAGCGACCCGGCCCGGTCCTCGAACAGCTCCGCCGCGTCCGTCGGTGTCAGTGGCGCCAGGGGGAACACCCGCTCCCCGTCGATGGCGAGCGGCCTGCGGCCCACCGCGATCACCCGAAGGCCCGGTGCGGCGCGCAGCAGGTCGCGTATGAGGGAGGCGCACGCGTCGACGAGGTGTTCGAACCCGTCGAGCACGAGCACCAGCCGACGCTCGGCGAGGTGGTCCACCAGGACCTGGCGGGGAGCGCGGGTGGTGTGGTCGGTGAGGCCGAGGGCCTCGGCGAGCGTGTACTCGACGAGCTCCGGCAGCCGCACGGTCGCCAGCTCCACCCGCCACACCCCGTCGGGGCGCAGGGACCGCGGGACCCGAGCGGCGCCGTGGGCGGCGAAGCGGGACTTGCCGACACCGCCGACCCCGGTGACCGTGACCAGGCGGCCCGACTCCAGGGCCGCTGTCAGCGCCGCGAGTTCGGCGGCGCGGCCGATGAAACGATTGAGTTCGTGGGGGAGGTTGCCGGGTTGTGGGGGACCGGCGGGGACATCTGTGGGGCGCGAAGTGCGTCGCATGGGGCACAGAGCGTACTCAGGCGTGCGCGGTCCGTACAATCACTCTCCCGAATGTCCACCGCTCGGGACGCGAATGCGGTACGGAGCGCGGGGTCGGGCGCGATAGGCTCGGGGGACGACTTTTTGATGTTCAGCGGCTGTGCGTTCATACAGCTTTCGTACCGAGCTAGGGAGCGGTGCCACGTGTCCGGTGGAGAGGTTGCCGGGATTCTGGTGGCTGTCTTCTGGGCGATCCTGGTCTCCTTCCTCGCGGTGGCGCTCGTGAGGCTGGCCCAGACGCTCAGGGCCACCACCAAGCTGGTCGCGGACGTGACCGAACAGGCCGTCCCGCTGCTCGCCGACGCCTCCTCCGCGGTGCGCTCCGCGCAGACCCAGATCGACCGTGTCGACTCGATCGCCTCGGACGTCCAGGAAGTCACGTCGAACGCGTCGGCGCTCTCCTCCACCGTGGCCTCCACCTTCGGCGGCCCGCTGGTCAAGGTGGCCGCGTTCGGCTACGGAGTGCGCCGGGCCATCGGTGGCCGGGGCAAGGACGCGCCCGCCAAGGAGCCGCGCCGTACCGTGATCGTGGGGCGTTCGTTCCCCGAGGCGCGGCGGGCCAAGCGGGCCAACCGGAACAAGAGGGACTGACCGAAGACATGTTCCGCCGTACGTTCTGGTTCACCGCGGGCGCAGCCGCCGGCGTATGGGCCACCACCAAGGTCAACCGCAAGATCAAGCAGCTGACGCCGGAGAGCCTCGCGGCCCAGGCGGCCAACAAGGCGGTCGAAGCGGGCCACAAGCTCAAGGACTTCGCTCTCGACGTCCGCGACAACATGGCCGAACGCGAGGCCGAACTGGGCGACGCCCTCGGCATCAACGAGCAGCCGGATCCCGCGGAGCTGCCGCAGCGCCGCTTCGCGGTCATCCAGAACCCGTTCAGCCAGAAGACGTTGAACACGAACACCAAGCAACCCAAGTACCTCGAGAACACCAGGTACTCGATCAACAATCGGAATGAGGACCACTGATGGAGTCGGCTGAAATCCGTCGCCGCTGGCTGAGCTTCTTCGAGGAGCGTGGCCACAAGGTCGTGCCCTCGGCGTCGCTCATCGCGGACGACCCGACTCTGCTGCTCGTTCCCGCGGGCATGGTCCCGTTCAAGCCCTACTTCCTGGGTGAGGTCAAGCCGCCAGCGCCGCGCGCCACCTCCGTCCAGAAGTGCGTGCGCACGCCGGACATCGAAGAGGTCGGCAAGACCACGCGGCACGGCACGTTCTTCCAGATGTGCGGCAATTTCTCCTTCGGCGACTACTTCAAGGAAGGCGCCATCAAGTACGCCTGGGAGCTGCTCACCAGCTCCGTGGCGGACGGTGGTTACGGCCTGGAGCCGGAGAAGCTCTGGGTCACCGTCTACCTCGACGACGACGAGGCCGAGCGCATCTGGCACGAGGTCGTCGGCGTACCGAAGGAGCGCATCCAGCGCCTGGGCAAGGCCGACAACTACTGGTCCATGGGCGTCCCCGGCCCCTGCGGCCCGTGCTCCGAGATCAATTACGACCGCGGCCCCGAGTTCGGCGAAGAGGGCGGCCCGGCGGTCAACGACGAGCGTTACGTGGAGATCTGGAACCTGGTCTTCATGCAGTACGAGCGCGGTCCGGGCACCGGCAAGGACGACTTCGAGATCCTCGGCGACCTGCCGTCGCAGAACATCGACACGGGTCTCGGCCTCGAACGCCTCGCGATGATCCTGCAGGGCGTACAGAACATGTACGAGACCGACACCCTGCGCGTCGTCATGGACAAGGCCACCGAACTCACCGGTGTCCAGTACGGCCACAAGCACGACACCGACGTCTCGATGCGTGTGGTCGCCGACCACATGCGCACCTCCGTGATGCTCATCGGTGACGGCGTCACCCCCGGCAACGAGGGCCGCGGCTACGTGCTGCGCCGCATCATGCGCCGCGCCATCCGCAACATGCGCCTCATGGGCGCCACCGGCCCGGTCGTCCAGGACCTCGTCGACATCGTGGTCGACACGATGGGGCAGCAGTACCCGGAGCTGATCTCCGACCGCAAGCGCATCGAGACGGTCGCGCTCGCCGAGGAGGCCGCGTTCCTCAAGGCCCTCAAGGGCGGCACGAACATCCTGGACACCGCCGTCACCGAGACGAAGGCCGCGGGCAAGTCGGTCCTCGCCGGCGACAAGGCGTTCCTGCTCCACGACACGTGGGGCTTCCCGATCGACCTCACCCTGGAGATGGCCGCCGAGCAGGGCCTGTCCGTGGACGAGGACGGCTTCCGGCGCCTGATGAAGGAGCAGCGGGAGCGCGCCAAGGCGGACGCTCAGGCCAAGAAGACGGGCCACGTCAACGTCGGCGCGTACCGCGAGATCGCCGACGCCGCGGGTGCCACGGACTTCATCGGCTACGCGTCGACCGAGGGCGAGTCCCGCGTCGTCGGCCTGCTGGTGAACGGCGTCTCCTCGCCGGCCGCCACCGAGGGCGACGAGGTGGAGGTCGTGCTCGACCGCACCCCGTTCTACGCCGAGGGCGGTGGCCAGATCGGCGACACCGGCCGCATCAAGCTGGACAACGGCGCGGTCATCGAGATCCGCGACTGCCAGAAGCCGGTCCCCGGCGTGTACGTCCACAAGGGCGTCGTGCAGGTCGGCGAGGTGACCGTCGGCGCCCCGGCGCAGGCGATCATCGACGTGGCCCGCCGCCGCGCCATCGCCCGCGCCCACTCCGCGACGCACCTCACGCACCAGGCGCTGCGCGACGCGCTCGGCCCGACGGCCGCGCAGGCCGGTTCGGAGAACCAGCCGGGCCGCTTCCGCTTCGACTTCGGTTCGCCGTCCGCCGTGCCCACGGCCGTGATGACGGACGTCGAGCAGAAGATCAACGAAGTCCTCGCGCACGAGCTCGACGTGCAGGCCGAGGTCATGTCGATCGACGAGGCCAAGAAGCAGGGCGCCATCGCCGAGTTCGGCGAGAAGTACGGCGAGCGGGTCCGCGTCGTCACCATCGGCGACTTCTCCAAGGAACTGTGCGGCGGCACGCACGTGCACAACACCGCCCAGCTGGGTCTGGTGAAGCTGCTCGGCGAGTCCTCCATCGGCTCCGGCGTGCGCCGCATCGAGGCCCTCGTCGGCGTCGACGCGTACAGCTTCCTCGCCAAGGAGCACACGGTCGTCGCCCAGCTCCAGGAGCTGATCAAGGGCCGCTCCGAGGAGCTGCCCGACAAGGTCTCCGCGATGCTCGGCAAGCTCAAGGACGCCGAGAAGGAGATCGAGAAGTTCCGCGCGGAGAAGGTCCTCCAGGCCGCCGCCGGTCTCGCCGACTCCGCCAAGGACGTCCGCGGCGTCGCCGTGGTCACCGGCCAGGTCCCGGACGGCACATCCGCCGACGACCTGCGCAAGCTGGTCCTCGACGTGCGCGGCCGTATCCAGGGCGGCCGCCCCGCGGTCGTCGCCCTCTTCACCACGGCGAACGGCAAGCCGCTCACGGTCATCGCCACCAACGACGCCGCGCGCGACCGGGGCCTCAAGGCCGGCGACCTGGTCCGTACGGCCGCGAAGACCCTCGGCGGCGGTGGCGGCGGCAAGCCGGACGTCGCGCAGGGTGGCGGCCAGAACCCGGCCGCGATCGGCGAGGCCGTCGAAGCCGTCGAGCGCCTCGTCGCGGAGACCGCGAACTGATGCGCCGAGGCCGCCGCCTGTCGATCGACGTCGGGGACGCCCGGATCGGGGTCGCGTCCTGCGACCCCGACGGAATCCTCGCGACGCCGGTGGAGACCGTGCCGGGACGCGACGTCCCGGCCGCCCACCGGCGGCTGCGCCAGATCGCCGAGGAGTACGAGCCGATCGAGATCGTCGTCGGACTCCCTCGCTCCCTCAAGGGCGGCGAGGGCCCGGCGGCAGCCAAGGTCCGCGGCTTCGCCCAGGAACTCGCCCGGGGCGTGGCACCCGTTCCAGTGAGACTTCTCGACGAGAGGATGACCACAGTGACGGCGAGTCAGGGCCTGCGGGCCAGCGGTGTTAAGTCCAAAAAGGGCCGCTCTGTCATCGACCAGGCGGCCGCCGTCATCATCCTCCAGCAGGCTCTGGAGTCCGAACGGGCGTCAGGAAACCCCCCTGGCGAGGGCGTCGAAGTGGTTGTCTGATCGCGATACGGTAACGTTCCGCGCGATCGGCGGTGTTCGAATAGCCGCCGCACAGCATCAAGAGGCGGAACGGGTGACCTTCCAGATCGGACAGCGGCCCATCCCGCCTCGCGGCTTGTAGGGGACCGATGACTGAGTATGGCCGGGGCCAAGGCTCCGAACCGTGGCATCCCGCGGACCCGCTGTACGGGGACCAGGGATGGGGGCAGCAGGCCGGGCACGGCCAGGCTGCCTACGGCGGCCAGGGTGGTTACGACCCGCAGCAGGCCTACGGCGGTGACTGGGACACCAACGGTCAGCAGGGCTACGGCTACGGGCAGGACCCCGGTTACGGCCAGGACCCCGGATACGGGCAGCACCCCGGCTACGGTCAGCAGTCGTACGGCGGCCAGCAGGGCCAGAACGGTGGCTGGGACTGGGACACCGGCTCGCAGGGGCAGCCGCCCTACGGCGTGGACCCCGCGGACCCCTACGGCACCGGTCAGCACGCCGCGTACAACGGCGAGGAGCCGGACTACTACAACACCCCCGGCGCCTACCCGCCGCCGGAGCCGCCCGGCCACCGCCGCCCGCAGGACCCGGGGACCGGCTGGGACGCCGGCCCCGACCAGGGCGAGGAAGCGTTCTTCAACGGCGGCGGTGACGACGAGGACGACTACGACGAGGGCCGCGCCGGTCGCCGGGGCCGCGGCGGCAAGAAGCCGAAGAAGCGGCGCAGCGGCTGCGCGTGCCTGGTCCTCACGGCGATCTTCGCGACCGCTGTCGGCGGCGTCGGCTACTTCGGCTACCAGTTCTACCAGGATCGTTTCGGCGCGGCGCCGGACTACGCGGGCGAGGGCAACGGCGAGCAGGTCACCGTCGTCATCCCGAAGGGCTCCGGCGGCTACACCATCGGGCAGAAGCTCAAGGACGCCGGCGTCGTACAGAGCGTCGACGCGTTCGTCGCCGCCCAGTCGGCGGACCCGAAGGGCAAGTCGATCCAGGACGGCGCGTACGTCATGGAGCGGCGGATGTCCGCGTCGAGCGCCGTCGACCTGCTGCTCAGCCCGGAGAGCCACGCCAACCTGACGATCCCCGAGGGCTGGCGCAACGCCAAGGTCTACGAGCTGATCGACAAGAAGCTCAAGGTCTCCAAGGGCACCACGGCCAAGGTCGCGAAGAAGGACTACAAGGACTTCGGCCTGCCCGACTGGGCGCTGGACCACCGCACGGTGAAGGACCCGCTGGAGGGCTTCCTCTACCCGTCGAGCTACGCGGCCGCCAAGGGCATGAAGCCCGAGGAGGTCCTGAAGGACATGGTCTCGCGGGCCAACGACAAGTACGAGCGCCTCGACCTCGAGGGCGAGGCCAAGAAGCTGCACCTCGACAGCCCGTGGCAGGTGCTCACCGTCGCGAGCCTCGTCCAGGCCGAGGGCAAGACGCACGACGACTTCCGGAAGATGGCCGAGGTCGTCTACAACCGCCTCAAGACCTCGAACACGGAGACCAACCAGCTCCTGCAGTTCGACTCGACCTTCAACTACCTCAAGAATCAGAGCAACATCAACATCGGCGAGTCCGAGATCAACAGCAATAAGGACCCGTACAACACCTACACGCGCAAGGGGCTGCCACCGGGCCCGATCGGCAACCCCGGCGACGTGGCCCTCGCCGCGACGATCACCCCGACGGACAGCGGCTGGATCTACTTCGTGGCCACGGACGGCATGCACAAGACCGAGTTCGCCAAGACCCGCGCCGAGTTCGAGAAGCTGAGGGAAAAGTTCAATGCCAGCCAGGCCAACTGACGTGCGCAGGGCGGCGGTTCTGGGTTCGCCCATCGCCCACTCGCTCTCGCCGCAGCTGCACAACGCGGCGTTCGCGGAGCTGGGTCTCGACGAGTGGCGGTACGACCGGTTCGAGACCGACGAGGCGGCGCTGCCCGCCTTCCTCGCCGGGCTCGGGCCCGAGTGGGCCGGCCTCTCGCTGACGATGCCGCTGAAGCGTGCGGTGATCCCGCTGCTCGACGAGATCACCGAGGCCGCGCGCTCCGTGGAGGCCGTGAACACGGTTGTCCTCAAGGAGGACGGGCGGAAGGTCGGCGACAACACCGACATCCCGGGGCTGATCGCGGCGCTGCACGAGCGCGGCGTGGAGAAGGTCGAGTCGGCGGCGATCCTCGGCGCGGGCGCCACCGCGTCCTCCGCACTCGCGGCGCTTTCCCGGATCTGCACCGGCGAGGTCGTCACCTACGTACGCAGCGAGCAGCGCGCCGACGAGATGCGCGGCTGGGGCGAGCGGCTCGGGGTGCAGGTCCGCACGGCGGACTGGAACGACGCGGCGCGGGCCTTCGAGGCCCCGCTGGTGATCGCCACGACGCCGAAGGGCGGGTCGGACCACCTGGTCGAGGCGGTGCCGGAGAGCGTCGGCACGCTCTTCGACGTCCTCTACGACCCGTGGCCCACGCCACTGGCGGCCGCCTGGGAGCGGCGCGGCGGGGCGGTGCTCAGCGGGCTCGACCTGCTCGTGCACCAGGCCGTCTTCCAGTTCGAGCAGTTCACCGGCGACACCCGCCCGGTGCTCGCCGCCATGCGCGCGGCGGGCGTGAAGGCGCTCGGCTGACGCTTGCGCGTGTGGCTCGCGTCTCATGTGGCGTCCGCACCCCGGACACCGGAAACACCGGGCTCCGCGGGCATGGGAGGATCGTTCCCATACACAGAGCGCGAGCATGAGGAGCACCGTTGAGCAGGTTGCGCTGGCTGACCGCGGGGGAGTCGCACGGCCCCGCACTCGTCGCGACGCTGGAGGGTCTTCCCGCCGGCGTTCCGATCACCACGGAGATGGTGGCGGACCACCTGGCACGGAGGCGCCTCGGCTATGGCCGCGGGGCCCGGATGAAATTCGAGCAGGACGAGGTCACGTTCCTGGGCGGCGTCCGGCACGGCCTGACCATGGGCTCCCCGGTCGCGATCATGGTCGGCAACACCGAGTGGCCCAAGTGGGACAAGGTCATGTCCGGTGACCCGGTCGACCCGGAGATCCTCAAGGACATGGCGCGCAACGCGCCGCTGACCCGCCCCCGGCCCGGCCACGCCGACCTCGCGGGCATGCAGAAGTACGGCTTCGACGAGGCCCGCCCGATTCTGGAGCGTGCCTCCGCCCGCGAGACGGCCGCCCGCGTGGCGCTCGGCGCGGTCGCCCGGTCGTACCTCAAGGAGACGGTCGGCATCGAGATCGTCAGCCACGTCGTCGAGCTGTGCTCGGTGAAGGCGCCGCAGGGCGTCTACCCGACCCCCGCCGATGTCGAGAAGCTGGACGCGGACCCGCTGCGCTGCCTGGACGCGGATGCGTCGAAGCAGATGGTGGCCGAGGTCGACCAGGCCCACAAGGACGGCGACACGCTCGGCGGCGTCGTCGAGGTCCTCGCCTACGACGTGCCGGTGGGCCTCGGCTCGCACGTGCACTGGGACCGCAAGCTCGACGCGCGCCTGGCCGGTGCGCTCATGGGCATCCAGGCCATCAAGGGCGTCGAGATCGGCGACGGCTTCGAGCTGGCGCGCGTGCCCGGCTCGCAGGCGCACGACGAGATCGTGAAGACGGCCGACGGCATCCGCCGCACCACGGGCCACGCGGGTGGCACCGAGGGCGGCCTGACCACCGGTGAGCTGCTGCGGGTACGCGCCGCGATGAAGCCGATCGCGACCGTGCCGCGCGCGCTGCAGACCGTGGACGTCGCCACCGGCGAGGCCACGCAGGCCCACCACCAGCGCTCCGACGTCTCCGCCGTGCCGGCCGCCGGCATCGTCGCCGAGGCGATGGTCGCGCTCGTCCTCGCGGACGCGGTCGCCGAGAAGTTCGGCGGCGACAGCGTGCCGGAGACCCGGCGCAACGTCACCTCGTACCTCGACAACCTCCAGATCCGGTGAGCGGCCCGCAGATCGTCCTCGTAGGACCGATGGGCGTCGGCAAGTCGACGGTGGGCGCGCTGCTCGCCGAGCGGCTCGGCTGCGCCTACCGGGACACCGACGACGACATCGTCACCGCACAGGGCCGCGCCATCGCGGAGATCTTCGTCGACGAGGGCGAGGCGCGCTTCCGGGAGCTGGAGAAGGCCTCCGTGGCGACCGCGCTCGCCGGCCACGAGGGCGTTCTCTCGCTCGGCGGCGGCGCGATCCTCGATGCCGACACCCGCGCGCTGCTCGCCGCGCAGCCGACCATCGTCTATTTGTCGATGGATGTGGAAGAGGCGGTCAAGCGCACCGGTCTGAACACGGCCCGGCCGCTGCTCGCCGTCAACCCCCGCAAGCAGTGGCGGGAGTTGATGGAGGCGCGCCGGCATCTGTACACCGAGGTCGCCCGGGTGGTCGTGGCCACCGACGGCCGCACCCCCGAAGAGGTCGCCGAAGCGGTCCTCGACGCACTGGAGTTGAAGCAGGCATGAGCGAGGAAGTGACCCGTATCCACGTCGGCGGCACCGCCGGCACGGACCCGTACGAGGTCCTGGTGGGGCGCCAACTCCTGGGTGAGCTGGGCTCGTTGATCGGCGACAAGGTCAAGCGTGTCGCCATCGTGCACCCGGAGGCGCTCGCCGAGACCGGCGAGGCGCTCCGCGACGACCTGGCGGGCCAGGGCTTCGAGGCGATCGCCATCCAGGTGCCGAACGCCGAGGAGGCGAAGACCGCCGAGGTCGCCGCGTACTGCTGGAAGGCCCTCGGGCAGTCCAACTTCACGCGCTCCGACGTCGTCGTCGGCGTCGGCGGCGGCGCGACGACGGACCTCGCCGGGTTCGTGGCCGCGACCTGGCTGCGCGGCGTGCGCTGGATCGCCATCCCGACGACCGTGCTCGCCATGGTCGACGCGGCGGTCGGCGGCAAGACCGGCATCAACACCGCCGAGGGCAAGAACCTGGTGGGCTCCTTCCACCCGCCGGCCGGAGTCCTGTGCGACCTGGCCGCCCTCGACTCGCTGCCGGTGCACGACTTCGTGTCCGGTCTCGCCGAGGTCATCAAGGCCGGGTTCATCGCCGACGAGCGGATCCTCGAACTCATCGAGGAGGACCCGGAGTCGGCCCGTACGCCCACGGGTGAGCACACCGCCGAGCTGATCGAGCGCGCCATCCGGGTCAAGGCCGAGGTCGTCTCGTCCGACCTCAAGGAGGCGGGCCTGCGCGAGATCCTCAACTACGGGCACACGCTCGCGCACGCCATCGAGAAGAACGAGCGCTACAAGTGGCGGCACGGCGCGGCCGTCTCCATCGGCATGCTCTTCGCCGCCGAACTCGGCCGCCTGGCGGGCCGGTTGGACGACGCGACCGCCGACCGCCACCGCACGGTCCTGAAGTCGGTGGGGCTGCCGCTGTCCTACCGCTACGACCAGTGGCCCAAGCTGCTCGAGACGATGAAGGTCGACAAGAAGTCCCGCGGCGATCTGCTGCGCTTCATCGTCCTCGACGGCCTCGGCAGGCCCACCGTCCTGGAGGGACCCGACCCCGCCGTACTGCTCGCCGCGTACGGCGAAGTGGCGGAATAGGGCGGTCCGTTCACGTTCGGGCACGTCGCGACCTCCCCGGCCGTTCACACAACGGCGGCCGGGGACGGTACCGTTCGGTAGCGCCCCGTTCGCCGGCGCCCAAGTGACCGTCGTACGAGATGGAGTGGCACCGGATGCAGCAAGCAGGGGGGTCTCCGCTGCCGCCACCGCCCGGCATGCCGGGCTTCAGCGGAGCGCCGCCGCACCATCCGCCCGCCCAGCCCCCGCACATCCAAGCGCCGCAGGCCCCGGCCGTCGCCCCGCCACCGCCGCAGCCGCCGCGCGAGACCACCGGCCATGTGCAGCTCCCGGCCGGCGCCCCCGTCGCCGTGCCGAGCCCGCCGCCCGCGCAGGCACCCGCCGACTCGACGTCCACCACGCTCGCCGTACTGCTCATAGGCCCCGCGGGCGCCGGCAAGACCAGCGTCGCCAAGTACTGGGCGGAGAGCCGACGCGTCCCGACGGCCCACATCAGCCTCGACGACGTACGGGAATGGGTGCGCTCCGGCTTCGCCGACCCGCAGTCGGGGTGGAACGACAACAGCGAGGCGCAGTACCGGCTGGCCCGCCGCACCTGCGGTTTCGCGGCGCGCAACTTTCTGGCGAATGGAATCTCCTGCATCCTCGACGATGCGGTGTTCCCGGACCGGCCGGTGGTCGGCCTGGGCGGCTGGAAGCGGCACGTCGGCCCCGGCCTGCTGCCCGTCGTCCTCCTGCCCGGCCTGGAGATCGTCCTGGAGCGCAACTCTCGGCGCAGCGGCAACCGCCGCCTCACCGACGAGGAGGTCGCCCGCATCCACGGGCGGATGGCCGGCTGGTACGGCTCGGGCCTCCCGATCATCGACAACTCCCAACTGGACGTCCCCGGAACGGCCCAGGTCCTGGACGAGGTGCTGGCCCGCGCCATCACCAGCCCACCGCAGTGGTAGCCCACGCGTAGACCCCCGCAGGGACCCGTCCGGACGCGCTGATACGGCCGCCCCGCCCACCCGCTCGTACGCTCGGCGTCATGGCAGAGGTGTTGTACGCGGCCCGACGGGACCGGCTCAGAGAGCGCGCGACGGCTGGCGGCGGCGCGGCCGCCCTCGTCTCGCTGCCCGCCAACGTCCGCTACCTGGCGGGAACGGCACCGAACGGCGCCGTCCTCCTGCTGGGCCGGGACCTCGGCGGCGGTGACGACCTCCTGCTGTGCGCGCGGGCGCCGAGCGAGGAACCCGCCGACGGCAGGCTCGACGAGGCGCTGCGGGTCCAGGTCCTGGACGTACCCGGGGGTGACCCGGCCGTCGCCGCCGCGGACGTGGCCGCGGCCCGCGGAGCCGATTCGCTCGTCGTCGAGGAGCACCACCTGACGGTGGCCCGGCACCGCGCGGTCGGCTCGGTGGCGCCCCGACTCCGGCTGCTGGACCTCAACAGCGCGGTCGAGCAGCTGCGCCTCGTCAAGGACGAGGAGGAGATCTCCTGCCTGCGGATCGCGGCCGAGATCGCCGACCAGGCACTCGGCGAACTGCTCGAGTCCATCCTCGTCGGCCGCACGGAGCGTCACCTCGCCCTCGAACTGGAACGTCGACTTGTCGACCACGGCGCCGACGGCGCCGCCTTCCCCACCTCCGTGGGCACGGGCCCGAACTCGGGACGCGTGGCCCACCGGCCCACCGACCGCCGGGTCGAAGAGGGGGATTTCCTCTCCGTGTGCCTGGGCGCGACGTACCGCGGCTACCGCTGCGAGATCGGCCGTACGTTCGTCATCGGAACCTCGCCCGCGGACTGGCAGATCGAGCTGTACGACCTCGTATTCGCCGCTCAGCGGGCCGGTCGGGAGAGTCTGGCGCCCGGCGTCGAGTGCCGCGAAGTGGACAGGGCCGCCCGTCACGTCCTGGACGCGGCAGGGTATGGTGACGGGCTCGCGCCGCTCACGGGACACGGTGTGGGACTCGAAATCGACGAGGACCCGCAGTTGGCCCCTGCAGCCATGGGTAAACTGGACACTTGTGTGCCGGTCACCGTCGAGCCGGGGGTCCACCTCCCGGGTCGGGGCGGCGTCCGGATCGATGACACGCTCGTCGTCCGCCCCGAGGCGGACGGCGGACCCGAGCTACTCACCATTACGACCAAGGAGCTGCTCGCGCTCTAGCCCGCAAAGGCTGCTCGCGTGCCCCTGGGTCGTCCACGTCAGTCCAGGAGATTCCGCAACCGTGGCTTCCACGAACGACCTCAAGAACGGCCTGGTGCTCAAGCTCGACGGGGGCCAGCTCTGGTCCGTCGTCGAGTTCCAGCACGTCAAGCCCGGCAAGGGCCCTGCCTTCGTGCGCACCAAGCTCAAGAACGTGCTCTCCGGCAAGGTCGTCGACAAGACGTTCAACGCCGGCGTCAAGGTCGAGACGGCCACCATTGACAAGCGCGACATGCAGTTCTCGTACATGGACGGGGACTACTTCGTGTTCATGGACATGCAGACGTACGACCAGCTGCACGTCGACCGCAAGGCCGTCGGTGACGCCGCAAACTTCCTGATCGAGGGCTTCACCGCCTCCGTCGCGCAGCACGAGGGCGAGGTGCTCTTCGTCGAGCTGCCGGCCGCCGTCGAGCTCGTCATCAAGGAGACCGAGCCGGGCGTCCAGGGCGACCGCTCCACCGGCGGCACCAAGCCCGCCATCCTGGAGACCGGCCACCAGATCGGCGTCCCGCTCTTCATCACGCAGGGCGAGAAGATCAAGGTCGACACCCGCACGAGCGACTACCTCGGCCGGGTGAACAGCTAACCGTGGCTGCCCGTAATACGGCCCGCAAGCGCGCCTTCCAGATCCTCTTCGAGGCAGACCAGCGCGGCGCCGATCCCCTGACGGTCCTCGCGGACTGGATCCGGCACTCCCGCAGCGACACGCGGCAGCCACCGGTCAGCGAGTACACGATGGAGCTGGTCGAGGGGTACGCCAAGCAGGCGTCCCGGATCGACGAGCTCATCTCGCAGTACGCCGTCGGGTGGACCCTCGACCGGATGCCGGTCGTCGACCGCAACATCGTGCGGCTCGGCGCCTATGAGCTGGTCTGGGTCGACGGGACCCCGGACGCCGTGGTGCTCGACGAGGCCGTTTCGCTGGCCAAGGAGTTCTCCACCGACGAGTCCCCGGCGTTCATCAACGGACTGTTGGGTCGCTTCAAGGACCTGAAGTCGTCCCTGCGCCGCGACGAGGCCTGAGCCCCGCCGCCGCGCGCACCATCGTTCCGTGGGCCCGGAGCAGAACATGAACAATGTTCTGCTCCGGGCCTGGTGCGTTTCCGGGGACCCTCGCTAAGTTCTGGTCATGTCACCGGAGTCCGCATGACGACCGAAGACCCGATCCTGGCGCGGCTGACCGCGCTGCGCGCGGGCGACCTTCCGGTACACGGCGGGCGCACCATGGCGTACGTCTACGACTCCGGACTCGAAGGCCTCGACGAACTCGCGAACGCGGCGCAGGCCGCGTTCGCGGGGGTCAACGGGCTGGACATGACGGCGTTCCCGAGCGTCGTGGAGCTGGAGAACGACCTGGTGCGGCGGGCCACCGCGCTGCTCGGCGGCAGCGCGGGCACGTTCACCAGCGGCGGCACCGAGAGCTGTCTGCTCGCCGTCCTGACCGCGCGTCAGTACGCCCGCAAGGAACGCGGGGTGACCGAGCCCGAACTCGTGCTGCCCGAGACCGCGCACGCCGCCTTCCACAAGGCCGCCGAACTCTTCGGCCTGAACGTGGTGAGCGTCCCCGTGGACCCGGACACCTTCAAGGTGCGCCCGGCCGACGTGGCCGCGGCGCTCTCCGAGCGCACCGCCCTGGTCGTGGTCTCCGCCCCCTCGTACGCACACGGAGTCATCGACCCGGTTGTGGAGGTGGCGCGGGAGGCGGAGCGGCGCGGGGCGCTGTGCCACGTCGACGCGTGCATCGGCGGGTGGTACCTCGGGCACCTGCGGCACGCGGGGCGGCAGGGGCAGGACGTCGCGGGCGTCCCGGAGTTCGACCTGTCCGTCCCCGGGGTGACGTCGCTCTCCGTCGACCTGCACAAATACGCGTACACGGCGAAGGGCGCCTCGCTGCTCCTGTTCCGCGAGGCGGAGCTGCGCCGCCACGGCTGGTTCGCGCACGCCGCCTGGCCCGGCTACCCCGTGGTCAACTCCACGCTCCAGGGCACCAAGTCGGCCGGGCCCCTCGCGGCGGCCTGGGCGGTGACGGAGCGCGTCGGGGCCGAAGGTTACGCGGTGCTGTCGACGCGCGTACACCGGACGACCCGCGCGCTCGCCGACGGTGTCGAACGGATCGGCGGTCTGCGGCTCGCCGCGCGGCCCGAGGCGTCCCTGATCGCCGTGGCGTCCGACGACCCGGACGTCGATGTCTTCGTGGTGGCGGACGAGCTGCGGGGGAGCGGCTGGTACCTGCAGCCGCAGCCGGCGTTCGGGAGCTCACCGGCCACGCTGCATCTGACGGTGACCGCGGCGGTCGCGCAACCGGAGACCGTGCGGATTCTGCTCGCCGAGCTGGAGAAGGCGGTGGGACGGGCTCGTGAGCTGGGGCCCGTTCGGGTGGATCCGGAGGTCGTCGAGGCGGCGGCAACGCTGGATCCGGACACGCTGACCTCGCAGGAGGTCGAGATCGCGCTCGCCCTCGCCGGGGTGGGGGAGGGCGGCCGGCTGCCGGAGCGGATGGCCCCCGTCCTCGCGGTCCTCCAGGCACTCCCGCCACGCTTGAGCGCCCGCCTGCTGCCCGAGGTGATCGGACGCCTGTACCGGACGTGAGGGGCGTTTTCAGCCCCCTCTTGGACGAGAGTCAGCGGGGCCCGGCTGCCCGGGCATCTTGAGCCCCGCTCCTGGACGAAAGCCAGCGGCCCGGCCCGGCTGCCCGGGCATTTTCAGCCCCGCCGGCGTTTGAGGCGCGGGGTCCGGGGCGGAGCCCCGTGGCCGTGCGCCGGTGTCCCGGATCCGAGGGCGTGGGGCCGGAACACCGAGGGCGCGGGCCGACCCCGGAAACCCCTGAGGGGGCGGAGCCCAATCGCTCCGCCCCCTCAGGGCTGTGACGTTTCTGCGGCGTGCGGGCCGGGTCAGACGTCGTCGTGCGCCACCGCGCGGCGCGCGTCCGCGTCGAGCACGCCCCAGCTGATCAGCTGCTCGGTCAGGACCGAGGGCGACTGGTCGTAGATGACGGCGAGGGTGCGCAGGTCGTCCTGGCGGATGGAGAGCACCTTGCCGTTGTAGTCACCGCGCTGCGACTGGATCGTGGCGGCGTAACGCTGCAGCGGACCGGCCTTCTCCGGCGGCACGTGGGCAAGGCGCTCCAGGTCGAGGCGCAGCTTGGGCGGCGGCTCGGCGGCGCCACCGGGGGTGGTACCCGGCAGCAGCTCCTGCACCGGCACGCCGTAGAAGTCCGCCAGTTCGGCGAGGCGCTGCACGGTCACGGCACGGTCGCCGCGCTCGTACGACCCCACCACGACCGCCTTCCAGCGTCCCTGGGACTTCTCCTCGACACCGTGGAGGGAAAGGCCCTGCTGGGTACGGATCGCGCGGAGTTTGGCCCCGAGCTGTTTGGCGTATTCGCTGGACATATAGCTCCCCGGACACTGCATCACTAAGCGGCTGCGCCGCGTGGCTGTAACTCACTGTGAGGTTACGCAGCGTTACTTGGCCGCGTCAAGCCGAATGGTCCGTACCGACCTTCTCGTGAATTCGGCCGTCCCGCACCTCCAAGCGGGTGATCAGGGATGTTGTGGAGGCTGGTATTGTTGACGACGCAAATCCGACGTCCTTTAAGGTCCGTCCCGTGAGGCGGAGAAGGGGGTCCGTTTCTTATGGACACGCAGCAGTCCGATGCCCGGCCCGTACTCGAAGGCCCTGACATCGCGCGGGTACTGACCCGCATCGCCCACGAGATCGTCGAGCGCGCCAAGGGCGCCGAGGACGTGGTCCTCCTGGGCATTCCCACGCGAGGCGTCTTCCTCGCCCGCAGGCTGGCCGAGAAGCTCGAAGAGATCACCGGCCGCGCCATCCCCGTCGGCTCGCTCGACATCACGATGTACCGCGACGACCTGCGCATGCACCCGCCGCGCGCGCTCGCCCGCACCGAGATCCCGGGTGGCGGCATCGACGGCCGACTCGTCGTCCTCGTCGACGACGTGCTCTTCTCCGGCCGCACCATCCGCGCCGCCCTCGACGCCCTGAACGACATCGGGCGCCCGCGTGCCGTGCAGCTCGCCGTCCTCGTCGACCGCGGCCACCGCGAACTCCCCATCCGTGCCGACTACGTCGGCAAGAACCTCCCCACGTCGCTGCGGGAGACGGTCAAGGTCCAGCTCGCCGAGGAGGACGGCCGCGACGCCGTGCTGCTCGGTGCCAAGCCGGACGCCCAGGCGGCCGAGCAGTAGCACCCCTTCTCCGCTGTGCGCGCGCCCGCGTACGGCCCGAAAGGTGTGCCCTCGCGCGCCCGTATGTCCTGAATCTCCTGAACTGCCTTACGGAGCACCCCAGATGATGCGACACCTCATCTCGGCCGCCGACCTCTCCCGCGACGACGCCGTCCTCATCCTCGACACCGCCGAGGAGATGGCCCGCGTCGCCGACCGGCCCATCAAGAAGCTGCCCGCGCTGCGTGGCAGGACCATCTGCAACCTGTTCTTCGAGGACTCGACGCGTACGCGGATCTCGTTCGAGGCCGCCGAGAAGCGCCTGTCCGCCGACGTCATCAACTTCGCCGCCAAGGGGTCGAGCGTCTCCAAGGGCGAGTCCCTCAAGGACACCGCCCAGACCCTCGAGGCCATGGGCGTCGACGCCGTCGTCATCCGGCACGGCGCGTCCGGCGCCCCGTACCGGCTCGCGACCTCCGGCTGGATCGACGCGCCCGTCATCAACGCCGGTGACGGCACCCACCAGCACCCCACGCAGGCGCTGCTCGACGCCTTCACGATGCGCCGCCGGCTCGTCGGCCCCGACGCCGGGATCGGCAAGGGCCTCGACGGCAAGCGCGTCACGATCGTCGGCGACGTGCTGCACAGCCGCGTCGCCCGCTCGAACGTCGACCTGCTGCACACGCTCGGTGCCGAGGTCACCGTCGTCGCGCCGCCCACCCTGGTGCCGGTCGGCGTCGAGAGCTGGCCCTGCGAGGTCTCCTACGACCTCGATTCGACCCTCTCCAAGTCCGACGCGGTGATGATGCTGCGCGTGCAGCGGGAGCGGATGAACGCCGCGTTCTTCCCCACCGAGCGTGAGTACTCGCGCCGCTACGGGCTCGACGGCGACCGCATGGCGCGGATGCCGGAGCACTCCATCGTGATGCACCCGGGACCGATGGTCCGCGGCATGGAGATCACCGCCGAGGTCGCCGACTCCGACCGCTGCACGGTCATCGAGCAGGTCGCCAACGGCGTGCACACGCGGATGGCCGTCCTGTACCTGCTTCTCGGCGGCAACGAGCCCGCCGTGTCCCACTCTCGTACCGAGGAGACGAAGTAATCATGAGCAAGACCCTTATCCGTGGTGCGAAGGTGCTCGGCGGCGAGCCGCAGGATGTCCTGATCGACGGCGGCGTGATCGCCGAGGTCGGCAGCGGACTGTCCGCCGATGGCGTCGAGAACGTCGTCGAGGCCGAGGGCAAGGTCCTCCTCCCGGGCCTCGTCGACCTCCACACCCACCTGCGCGAGCCCGGCCGCGAGGACTCCGAGACGGTCCTCACCGGCACCCGCGCCGCCGCCTCCGGTGGCTACACGAACGTGTTCGCCATGGCCAACACGTTCCCGGTGGCCGACACCGCCGGCGTCGTCGAGCAGGTCTACCGGCTCGGCCAGGAACACGGCTACTGCGACGTGCAGCCCATCGGCGCCGTCACCGTCGGCCTGGAGGGCGTCAAGCTCGCCGAGCTCGGCGCCATGCACGAGTCCGCCGCCGGCGTCACCGTCTTCTCCGACGACGGCAAGTGCGTCCACGACGCCGTGATCATGCGCCGCGCCCTGGAGTACGTGAAGGCCTTCGGCGGCGTCGTCGCGCAGCACGCGCAGGAGCCCCGCCTCACCGAGGGCGCACAGATGAACGAGGGCACCGTCTCCGCCGAGCTGGGCCTCGGCGGCTGGCCCGCCGTCGCCGAGGAGTCGATCATCGCCCGCGACGTGCTGCTCGCCGAGCACGTCGGCTCCCGCGTGCACATCTGCCACCTGTCGACCGCCGGTTCCGTCGAGATCATCCGCTGGGCCAAGTCCCGCGGCATCGACGTCACCGCCGAGGTCACCCCGCACCACCTGCTCCTGACCGACGAGATGGTGCGCTCGTACAACCCGGTCTACAAGGTCAACCCGCCGCTGCGAACCGAGAAGGACGTCATGGCGCTGCGCGAGGCGCTGGCCGACGGCACGATCGACATCGTCGCCACCGACCACGCCCCGCACCCGCACGAGGACAAGGACTGCGAGTGGGCCGCCGCCGCCATGGGCATGGTGGGCCTGGAGACCGCGCTCAGCGTGGTGCAGCAGACGATGGTGGAGACGGGCCTGCTGAGCTGGGCCGGGGTCGCCGAGCGGATGTCCGTGAAGCCCGCCGAGATCGGACAGGCCCGCGGGCATGGACGTCCCGTCTCGGCAGGTGAGCCCGCGAACCTGGTTCTCGTCGACGCCGACTACCGTGGTGACGTGGACCCCGCGGGCTTCGCCTCCCGCAGCCGCAACACCCCCTACGAGGGCCGTGAGCTGCCGGGGCGCGTCACCCACACCTGGCTGCGGGGCAAGGCCACCCTCGCCGACGGGAAGCTCGCGTGACACCTCTGCAATCACTCGCTGTCCTCGCTGCCGAACAGAAGTCGGCGGACGTGACGGACTGGCCGAACCGAATCGGCTGGATCGTCGGTCTGCTGCTGTTCATCGCGCTCGTCTACTGGCTGATGCGTCAGGGCTGGAAGTGGCGCGGCACCCTTCAGGGCGACCTGCCGCCGCTGCCCGACGCGCCGACCGAGCAGGGCCCGGTGAAACTGGAGCTGAGCGGCCGCTACCACGGCTCGACCACCGCCGGACAGTGGCTCGACCGGATCGTGGCGCACGGACTCGGCACCCGCAGCCGCGTCGAGCTGACGCTCACCGACGCGGGGTTGAACGCCGTACGCCCCGGAGCGAGCGACTTCTTCGTCCCGGTGGAGGCGCTGCGCGAGGCCCGGCTCGACAAGGGCATCGCGGGCAAGGTCCTCACGGAGGGCGGCATGCTGATCGTCACCTGGGCGCACGGCGACAAGCTGATCGACTCCGGATTCCGCTCCGACCACGCCGCCGAGCAGGCGGAGTGGGTCAGCACCATCAACAACATGATCGACACGAAGATCACGACGGAAGGCACCGCACGATGACCACCTCCACCAGGGGAGCCGCGAAGGCTCCTGCCGTTCTCGTCCTGGAGGACGGCCGGGTGTTCCGCGGCCGCGCCTACGGGGCCGTGGGGGAGACCTTCGGCGAGGCCGTGTTCTCCACCGGCATGACCGGCTACCAGGAGACCCTCACCGACCCGTCGTACGCCCACCAGATCGTGGTCGCGACCGCCCCGCAGATCGGCAACACGGGCTGGAACGACGAGGACGACGAGTCGAAGCGCATCTGGGTCTCCGGGTACGTCGTGCGCGACCCCGCGCGCGTGCCGTCCAACTGGCGTGCCGAGCGCAGCCTGGACGACGAGCTGGTCGCGCAGGGCATCGTCGGCATCTCCGGCATCGACACCCGCGCCCTCACCCGCCACCTGCGCGAGAGCGGCTCCATGCGCTCCGGCATCTTCTCCGGCGAGACGCTCCCGGCCGACGCCGAGCTCGTCTCCCGCGTACAGGCGCAGCCCGCCATGAAGGGCCTGAGCCTGTACGAGGAGGTCGCCACCAAGGAGGCGTACGTCGTCCCGGCGATCGGTGAGAAGAAGTTCACCGTCGCCGCGATCGACCTCGGCATCAAGGGCATGACCCCGCACCGGATGGCCGAGCGCGGCATCGAGGTGCACGTGCTGCCCGCGACCGCGAGCGCCGACGACGTGTACGCCGTGAACCCCGACGGCGTGTTCTTCTCCAACGGCCCGGGTGACCCGGCCACCGCCGACGGCCCGGTCGCGCTGATGACCGCCGTCCTGGAGCGGAAGACGCCGCTGTTCGGCATCTGCTTCGGCAACCAGATCCTCGGGCGCGCCCTCGGCTTCGGCACGTTCAAGCTGAAGTACGGCCACCGCGGCATCAACCAGCCGGTGCAGGACCGCACCACCGGCAAGGTCGAGGTCACCGCGCACAACCACGGCTTCGCCGTGGACGCGCCGCTGGACAAGGTGAGCGAGACCCCCTTCGGCCGCGCCGAGGTCTCCCACGTGTGCCTCAACGACAACGTCGTGGAGGGGCTCCAGCTCCTCGACCAGCCCGCGTTCAGCGTCCAGTACCACCCCGAAGCGGCGGCCGGTCCGCACGACGCCGCGTACCTCTTCGACCGCTTCGTGTCTTTGATGAGCACAGCCCTGATGGAGTCCGCCCGTGCCTAAGCGCAACGACCTGAAGTCCGTACTCGTCATCGGCTCGGGCCCGATCGTCATCGGCCAGGCCGCGGAGTTCGACTACTCCGGCACCCAGGCCTGCCGGGTGCTGAAGCAGGAGGGCCTGCGGGTCATCCTGGTCAACTCCAACCCGGCGACGATCATGACCGACCCGGAGATCGCCGACGCCACGTACGTCGAGCCGATCACCCCCGAGTTCGTCGAGAAGATCATCGCCAAGGAGCGCCCCGACGCGCTCCTGCCCACCCTCGGTGGCCAGACCGCGCTCAACACCGCGATCTCCATGCACGACCAGGGTGTCCTCGAGAAGTACGGCGTCGAGCTGATCGGCGCCAACGTCGAGGCGATCAACAAGGGCGAGGACCGCGACCTCTTCAAGGGCGTCGTGGAGGAGGTCAAGCGGAAGATCGGGTACGGCGAGTCCGCCCGCTCGTACATCTGCCACTCCATGGACGACGTCCTGAAGGGTGTCGACGAGCTCGGCGGCTACCCGGTCGTCGTCCGCCCCTCCTTCACCATGGGCGGCGCGGGCTCCGGCTTCGCGCACGACGAGGAGGAGCTGCGCCGCATCGCCGGGCAGGGCCTCACGCTCTCGCCGACCACCGAGGTGCTCCTGGAGGAGTCCATCCTCGGCTGGAAGGAGTACGAGCTGGAGCTGATGCGCGACAAGAACGACAACGTCGTGGTCGTCTGCTCCATCGAGAACTTCGACCCGATGGGCGTGCACACCGGTGACTCGATCACCGTCGCCCCGTCGATGACGCTGACCGACCGCGAGTACCAGCGACTGCGTGACGTCGGCATCGCGATCATCCGCGAGGTCGGCGTCGACACCGGCGGCTGCAACATCCAGTTCGCGATCAACCCCGAAGACGGCCGCGTCATCGTCATCGAGATGAACCCGCGCGTCTCGCGTTCGTCCGCCCTCGCTTCGAAGGCCACCGGCTTCCCGATCGCGAAGATCGCCGCGAAGCTGGCCGTCGGCTACACGCTGGACGAGATCCCGAACGACATCACCGAGAAGACGCCGGCCTCCTTCGAGCCGACGCTCGACTACGTAGTCGTGAAGGCGCCGCGCTTCGCTTTCGAGAAGTTCCCCAGCGCCGACTCCACGCTGACCACGACCATGAAGTCGGTCGGCGAGGCCATGGCCATCGGCCGCAACTTCACCGAGGCGTTCCAGAAGGCGCTGCGCTCCCTGGAGAAGGCGGGCTCGCAGTTCACGTTCGTCGGCGAGACCGGCGACAAGACGGCTCTCCTCGAAGAGGCGGTGCGCCCGACCGACGGGCGCATCAACACCGTCATGGCGGCGATCCGCGCCGGCGCCACGCCCCAGGAGGTCTTCGACTACACGAAGATCGACCCGTGGTTCGTGGACCAGCTCTTCCTCATCAAGGAGGTCGCCGACGAGCTGGCGGCCGCCCCCGAGCTGACCCGTGAGCTGATCGCCGATGCCAAGCGGCACGGCTTCTCCGACCAGCAGATCGCCGAGATCCGCGGTCTGCGCCAGGACGTCGTCCGCGAGGTCAGGCACGCGCTCGGCGTCCGTCCGGTCTACAAGACGGTCGACACCTGCGCCGCCGAGTTCGCCGCCAAGACGCCGTACTTCTACTCCTCGTACGACGAGGAGAGCGAGGTCGCGCCGCGCGAGAAGCCCGCCGTGATCATCCTCGGCTCGGGCCCGAACCGCATCGGCCAGGGCATCGAGTTCGACTACTCCTGCGTCCACGCCTCCTTCGCGCTCAGCGACGCGGGCTACGAGACCGTGATGGTCAACTGCAACCCGGAGACGGTCTCCACGGACTACGACACGTCCGACCGCCTCTACTTCGAGCCGCTGACCCTCGAGGACGTCCTGGAGATCGTCCACGCGGAGTCGCTCGCGGGCCCGATCGCGGGCGTCATCGTGCAGCTCGGCGGCCAGACCCCGCTGGGCCTCGCGCAGGCGCTCAAGGACAACGGCGTGCCCGTCGTCGGCACGCCCCCGGAGGCGATCCACGCCGCCGAGGACCGCGGCGCCTTCGGCCGCGTGCTCGCCGAGGCGGGACTGCCCGCCCCGAAGCACGGCACCGCCACGACGTTCGCGGAGGCGAAGACGATCGCCGACGAGATCGGCTACCCGGTCCTCGTCCGCCCGTCGTACGTGCTCGGCGGCCGCGGCATGGAGATCGTCTACGACGAGGAGCGCCTCTCCTCGTACATCGAGGAGTCGACGGAGATCAGCCCCTCGCGGCCGGTCCTCGTCGACCGCTTCCTCGACGACGCCATCGAGATCGACGTCGACGCGCTCTACGACGGCGAGGAGCTCTACCTCGGCGGCGTCATGGAGCACATCGAGGAGGCCGGCATCCACTCCGGCGACTCGGCGTGCGCGCTGCCCCCGATCACGCTCGGCGGCTACGACATCAAGCGCCTGCGCGCCTCCACGGAGGGCATCGCCAAGGGCGTCGGCGTGCGCGGACTCATCAACATCCAGTTCGCCCTGGCCGGGGACATCCTCTACGTCCTGGAGGCCAACCCGCGCGCCTCGCGCACGGTCCCCTTCACCTCGAAGGCGACCGCGGTGCCGCTCGCGAAGGCCGCCGCCCGCATCTCGCTGGGCGCCACCGTCGCCGAGCTGCGCGCCGAGGGCCTGCTCCCGAAGACCGGCGACGGCGGCACGCTGCCGATGGACGCGCCGATCTCCGTCAAGGAGGCCGTCATGCCGTGGTCGCGCTTCCGCGACATCCACGGCCGCGGCGTCGACACGGTCCTCGGCCCGGAGATGCGCTCCACCGGCGAGGTCATGGGCATCGACTCCGTCTTCGGCACGGCGTACGCCAAGTCGCAGGCGGGCGCCTACGGTCCGCTGCCGACGAAGGGCCGGGCGTTCATCTCCGTCGCCAACCGCGACAAGCGCTCGATGATCTTCCCGGCGCGCGAGCTGGTCGCCCACGGCTTCGAGCTGCTCGCCACCTCCGGCACCGCCGAGGTCCTCAAGCGCAACGGCATCAACGCCACGGTCGTGCGCAAGCAGTCCGAGGGCGAGGGCCCGAACGGCGAGAAGACGATCGTCCAGCTGATCCACGACGGCGACGTCGACCTGATCGTCAACACCCCGTACGGCACCGGTGGCCGCCTCGACGGCTACGACATCCGGACGGCGGCGGTCTCCCGCTCCGTGCCGTGCCTGACCACGGTCCAGGCGCTCGCCGCGGCCGTCCAGGGCATCGAGGCGCTCGGCCACGGCGACGTGGGCGTGCGCTCACTGCAGGAACACGCGGAACGCCTGACGGCGGCCCGCGACTAAGGATCCAGCAGCCCAAGAGGGGGACACCACAACGGTGTCCCCCTCTTCATGAGGCCGCCGCCTCATGAGGACCTATAGGACTTCCAGCATGTACAAGCTGTTCTTCAACCTCGTCTTCAAGCACCTGGACCCGGAGAAGGCCCACTACCTGGCCTTCCGCTGGATCCGCCTCGCGGCCCGCACGCCCGTTCTGCGCACCTTCGTAGCCGCGTATCTCGCGCCGCGCTACAAGGAGTTGCGTACGGAAGCCCTGGGCTTGCGTATGCACGGCCCCTTCGGCCTTGCCGCAGGCTTCGACAAGAACGCCGTCGCGATCGACGGCATGTCGATGCTGGGCTTCGACCACGTCGAGATCGGCACCGTGACGGGCGAGGCCCAGCCCGGCAACCCCAAGAAGCGCCTGTTCCGCCTCGTGCAGGACCGCGCGCTCATCAACCGCATGGGCTTCAACAACGAGGGTTCGCTGGCCGTGGCGGCCCGCCTGGCCTCCCGCAACCCGGTCTTCAGGACCACGGTCGGCGTGAACATCGGCAAGACCAAGGTCGTGCCGGAGGCCGAGGCCGTCGGCGACTACGTGAAGTCCACCGAGCGGCTCGCCGCGTTCGCCGACTACCTCGTCGTGAACGTGTCCTCGCCGAACACGCCGGGCCTGCGCAACCTCCAGGCCACCGAGGCGCTGCGGCCGCTCCTGAGCGCCGTGCGCGAGGCCGCGGACCGCACGGTGAAGAGCCGTCGCGTCCCGCTCCTCGTCAAGATCGCGCCCGACCTCGCCGACGAGGACGTCGACGCGGTCGCCGACCTGGCCGTGGAACTCGGCCTCGACGGCATCATCGCCACCAACACGACGATCTCCCGCGAGGGCCTCGCCACCAAGGGCGACGTCGTGAGCGAGACCGGCGGCCTGTCCGGCGCGCCCCTCAAGGAGCGCTCCCTGGAGGTCCTGAGGCGCCTCTACGCGCGCGTGGGCGACCGGATCACGCTCATGGGCGTCGGCGGCATCGAGAACGCCGAGGACGCCTGGCAGCGCATCCTCGCCGGTGCCACGCTCATCCAGGGCTACTCGGCCTTCATCTACGAAGGCCCCTGCTACGCCCGCGCGATCCACAAGGGCCTCGCCGCCCGCCTGAACGACTCCCCGTACGACACGCTCGCCGACGCGATCGGCGCCGATGTGAGGAAGCAGGCTTCCGCATGACTGTGCTGGAACCCTTCGGCGCGCGCCTGCGCCGCGTCATGGATGAGCGCGGGCCGCTCTGCGTCGGCATCGACCCGCACGCCGCCCTGCTGTCCTCCTGGGGGCTGAACGACGACATCAAGGGCCTGGAGACCTTCACGCACGCGTGCGTAGAGGCGCTGGCCGACACGGTGGCCGTGGTCAAGCCCCAGTCGGCGTTCTTCGAACGGTTCGGCTCGCGGGGTGTCGCGGTCCTGGAGCGGGCCGTGGCGGACCTGCGCGCCGCCGGGACCCTCGTCGTCATGGACGCCAAGCGCGGCGACATCGGCTCCACCATGGCCGCGTACGCGGAGACCTTCCTGCACAAGGACTCCCCGCTGTTCTCGGACGCCCTGACCGTCTCGCCGTACCTGGGCTACGGGTCCCTGAAGCCCGCCGTGGACCTGGCCCGCGAGTCCGGAGCCGGCCTCTTCGTGCTGGCGCTCACCTCGAACCCCGAGGGCGGCGAGGTCCAGCACGCGGTGCGCACCGACGACCCGGCCGGCCGCAACGTAGGCGCGACGATGCTCGCGCACCTCGCGCAGGAGAACGCGGGGGAGCGCCCCATGGGCTCCTTCGGAGCCGTGGTCGGCGCGACGCTGGGCGATCTGTCCTCCTACGAACTCGACATCAACGGCCCGCTCCTCGCCCCCGGCATCGGGGCGCAGGGTGCCACGGCGGCCGATCTTCCGTCGGTGTTCGGCTCCGCCGCGCGCAATGTCGTACCGAGTGTGAGCCGTGGAGTGCTCAAGGCGGGACCTTCGGTCGCGGCCCTGCGGGACGCCTCCGTGCGGTTCGCGGACGACGTGCGCGAGGCCGTCGCGGGGGCCTGACGCGAGAGGTTTAGAGGTGGCACTCCGTGCCGACCTTGGGTTTTGCGTCCGAATCCTGTCCTGTTTACAGGGAGATTTGTCCAAAATGTACGGCTCGACAGAGGCTGACCAGGACTTTTCGTCTGTTCTCGCTGACTCTGGCGGCCATGCCCGCTAGTCTCCGTCGAGAGTCAACGGCCAAGCTGCACGCCAGCGGGTTGTTCGTTGCTCCCCAGGTGTGGGGCGACTAGGTTCCTCACCGGTCCGTATCCGACAGTTCGACATCCGAGGTGACGTAGGCGTGGCTCTTCCGCCCCTTACCCCTGAACAGCGCGCAGCCGCGCTCGAAAAGGCCGCCGCGGCTCGCCGGGAGCGGGCCGAGGTCAAGAATCGACTCAAGCACTCCGGCGCCTCCCTCCACGAGGTCATCAAGCAGGGCCAGGAGAACGACGTCATCGGCAAGATGAAGGTCTCCGCCCTTCTCGAGTCCCTGCCGGGCGTGGGAAAGGTCCGTGCCAAGCAGATCATGGAGCGGCTCGGGATCTCCGAATCCCGCCGGGTGCGCGGTCTCGGTTCCAACCAGATCGCCTCTTTGGAGCGCGAGTTCGGCAGCACCGGAGCCTGAGTGGCCGCGGCCGTCCCGGGCTGACCCCCGGGGCTGGTCCGGGCACTCCGGAACAACTGGAATAATCGCTGCATGAGTGAACGTCCGCGGCTGACCGTGCTCTCCGGCCCCTCGGGGGTCGGCAAGAGCACGGTTGTCGCCCATATGCGCAAGGAACACCCTGAGGTCTGGCTCTCGGTGTCGGCCACGACCCGTAAGCCGCGCCCCGGCGAGCAGCACGGTGTCCAGTACTTCTTCGTCACCGACGAGGAGATGGACAAGCTGATCGCCAACGGTGAGCTCCTCGAGTGGGCCGAGTTCGCGGGGAACCGTTACGGCACCCCGCGCAGAGCCGTGCTCGACCGCCTGGAGGCGGGGGAGCCGGTGCTGCTCGAGATCGACCTCCAGGGTGCCCGCCTGGTCCGGGAGTCGATGCCCGAGGCGCAGCTGGTCTTCCTGGCCCCGCCGAGCTGGGACGAGCTGGTCCGCCGGCTCACCGGGCGCGGTACGGAGGCGCCGGAGGTCATCGAGCGCCGTCTCGGGGCCGCCAAGGTGGAGCTCGCCGCCGAATCGGAGTTCGACACCACTCTTGTCAATACCTCTGTCGAGGGCGTGGCCGCTGAGCTGCTAGCCTTGATGAAAGTTCTTTGATCTTTAACCCCATCGGAAGGCAGAGAGTGTCCTCTACCATCACCGCGCCCGAGGGCATCATCAACCCTCCGATTGATGAGCTCCTCGAGGCCACCGACTCGAAGTACAGCCTGGTCATCTACGCCGCCAAGCGCGCGCGTCAGATCAACGCGTACTACTCGCAGCTCGGTGAGGGCCTGCTCGAGTACGTCGGCCCGCTGGTGGACACGCACGTCCACGAGAAGCCGCTCTCGATCGCTCTTCGCGAGATCAACGCGGGTCTGCTGACGTCCGAGGCCATCGAGGGCCCGGCTCAGTAACACCCGTGTAGCTCGTAGATTTCGGTACTTCAGGCCCGGCAGCGCGACTGCCGGGCCTGTGGTGTGTCATGGAGTCGTACGTCTGTCGTTCGTACGTGTTCGAGTCAGGGGAGAACCGGTGTCGTCGAAGCCGAAGGTCGTTCTGGGGGTCAGCGGCGGAATCGCCGCCTACAAGGCGTGTGAGCTGCTGCGTCGACTGACGGAGTCCGGCCACGACGTGCGCGTCGTGCCGACCGAATCGGCGCTGCACTTCGTCGGCGCCGCGACCTGGTCGGCGCTCTCCGGCAACCCGGTCTCCACGGAGGTCTGGGACGCGGTCCACGAGGTGCCGCACGTGCGCATCGGCCAGCACGCGGACCTCGTGATCGTCGCGCCGGCCACCGCCGACATGCTCGCCAAGGCGGCCCACGGGCTCGCCGACGACCTCCTCACGAACACGCTCCTCACCGCCCGATGTCCCGTCGTCTTCGCCCCCGCCATGCACACCGAGATGTGGGAGCACCCGGCCACCCAGGAGAACATCGCCACGCTGCGCCGCCGCGGTGCCCTCGTCATCGAGCCGGCGGTCGGCCGCCTCACGGGCGTCGACACCGGCAAGGGCCGCTTCCCCGACCCGGCGGAGATCTTCGAGTACGCACGCCGGGTGCTCGCGCGCGGCGACGCCCCGCAGGACCTCGTCGGCCGCCACGTGGTCGTCAGCGCCGGCGGCACCCGCGAGCCCCTCGACCCGGTCCGTTTCCTCGGTAACCGCTCCTCCGGAAAGCAGGGATACGCGCTCGCCCGCACGGCGGCGGCCCGCGGCGCCCGCGTCACGCTGCTCTCCGCGAACGCGGACCTTCCCGATCCGGCGGGCGTCGACGTCGTCCACGTAGGGACGGCCGTTCAGCTGCGCGAGGCGGCCCTCAAGGCGGTCGCCGACGCCGACGCGGTCGTCATGGCCGCCGCCGTCGCCGACTTCCGCCCCGAGGCGTACGCCACCGGGAAGATCAAGAAGAAGGACGGCGAGGAGCCGGCGCCGATCGTCCTCGTGCGCAACCCGGACATCCTCGCGGAGCTGTCCGCCGACCGGCCCCGTCCGGGGCAGGTCGTCGTCGGCTTCGCCGCGGAGACCGACGACGTCCTCGCGAACGGCCGCGCCAAGCTCGCCCGCAAGGGCTGTGACCTGCTCGTCGTCAACGAGGTGGGGGAGCGCAAGACCTTCGGCTCCGAGGAGAACGAGGCCGTGATCCTGGGCGCCGACGGGCACGAGACGCCGGTCCCCTACGGCCCGAAGGAAGCGCTCGCCGACCGCATCTGGGACGAGGCGGCGCGGCGCCTCGCGCCCGCGACGGCCGACTGAATCCTTGTCGAACACGCGCGGAACCCATCGGTGCGTGAAATTCACATCCACCCCGTCTGACCCGGGGAAACCCCGAAAACACGCCAATTTCGGGCGGGCGGTACCCTTCCGAAGACCGATCGTCGTATCGCACAATGCGGTGTCGCAGGTCACAGCGCTCCCAGTGGGCGAGACACGTGACCCTGCGACCGAGCACGACCGATAAACTGTTCCCGGACGGTGTCGGGTGCAGCCCCCCGCACCATCCGTCAAATGATCAGCCAGCAGCCGCTGCAACCACAGGGAGCGTTGTGTCCCGTCGCCTGTTCACCTCGGAGTCCGTCACCGAGGGTCACCCCGACAAGATCGCTGACCAGATCAGCGACACCATTCTCGACGCGCTGCTCCGCGAGGACCCCTCGTCCCGCGTCGCCGTCGAGACGCTGATCACCACCGGCCAGGTCCACGTGGCCGGCGAGGTGACCACGAAGGCGTACGCGCCGATCGCGCAGCTCGTGCGCGACAAGATCCTCGAGATCGGCTACGACTCGTCGAAGAAGGGCTTCGACGGCGCGTCCTGCGGCGTCTCGGTCTCCATCGGTTCGCAGTCGCCCGACATCGCGCAGGGCGTCGACACCGCGTACGAGAAGCGTGTCGAGGGCGATGAGGACGAGCTCGACAAGCAGGGCGCGGGCGACCAGGGCCTGATGTTCGGCTACGCGTGCGACGAGACGCCGGAGCTCATGCCGCTCCCGATCCACCTCGCGCACCGCCTCTCGCGGCGCCTCTCCGAGGTGCGCAAGAACGGGACGATCCCTTACCTGCGCCCCGACGGCAAGACCCAGGTCACCATCGAGTACGACGGCGACAAGGCGGTCCGTCTGGACACGGTCGTGGTCTCCTCGCAGCACGCGAGCGACATCGACCTGGACTCCCTCCTCGCCCCCGACATCCGCGAGTTCGTGGTGGAGCCGGAGCTGAAGGCGCTGCTCGACGACGGCATCAAGCTGGAGACCGAGAACTACCGCCTGCTGGTCAACCCGACCGGCCGCTTCGAGATCGGCGGCCCGATGGGCGACGCCGGTCTGACCGGCCGCAAGATCATCATCGACACGTACGGCGGTTACGCCCGCCACGGCGGCGGCGCCTTCTCCGGCAAGGACCCGTCCAAGGTCGACCGCTCGGCCGCGTACGCGATGCGCTGGGTCGCCAAGAACGTCGTAGCCTCGGGTCTCGCCGCGCGCTGCGAGGTCCAGGTCGCGTACGCGATCGGCAAGGCCGAGCCGGTCGGTCTCTTCGTGGAGACCTTCGGTACGGCGACGATCGACACGGACAAGATCGAGGCCGCGATCTCCGAGGTCTTCGACCTCCGCCCGGCCGCGATCATCCGCGACCTCGACCTGCTCCGCCCGATCTACTCCAAGACGGCCGCGTACGGCCACTTCGGGCGCGCGCTGCCCGAATTCACGTGGGAGAAGACGGACCGCGTGGACGCGCTGCGCAAGGCCGCGGGCCTGTAGGCCTTGAGTCATTGAACGGCCCGTGGGGCCCGGTTCTCCTTCGGGAGGGCCGGGCCCTTCGGCGTTCGCGGGCCGCTTCGGGACAGGCTGACTGTCAGTCCGCTCTGGTAGGAATGCACGTGTGAGCAGCGAGAACGACAGGGGCGACGAGGGCGGGGAGCCGGAGCAGCTTGCGTTGATCCGGGAGAGCGTGCGGGCCGCCAAAGCGCCGAAGGCGAAGCCGCGGACGTGGCGGGGGGCGCCGCTGGCCGAGGAGTCGCCGGTGGCGCGAGTGCTCGTGGACAAGGGGGTGCTGCATCTCGACCGGTACTTCGAGTACGCCGTGCCGAAGGAGCTGGACGCCGTCGCGCAGCCGGGCGTGCGGGTGCGGGTGCGGTTCGGGGCGGGGAACCGGAACGTGCGGGACGGGCGGCGTGAAGGGGGCGGGCTGATTGACGGGTTTCTCATCGAGCGGGTGGACGAGGCCGAGTATCAGGGCCCGCTGGCCGCGCTCGCGCAGGTCGTGTCGCCCGAACCCGTGCTCGATGCGGAGTTGCTCGGGCTGACCCGGGCCGTCGCCGATCGCTATGCGGGGAGCCTTGCCGATGTCCTGCAGCTGGCGATTCCGCCTCGGCATGCCAAGGCCGAGGCGCGGGAGTTCGCCGCTCCGCCCGCGCCGCCGGGGGCTCCGGAGGCGGGGTCCTGGGCGCGGTACGAGCGGGGGGCCGACTTCCTGACGTCGCTGGCCGCGGGCGGTGCGCCGCGAGCCGTGTGGACCGCGCTGCCCGGGCCCGAGTGGGCCGGCGAGATCGCTCGGGCCGTGCGGGCGACGCTCGCGTCGGGGCGGGGGGCCCTGGTCGTCGTGCCGACGGTGCGGCTCGCGGCGCGTGTCGACGCCGCGCTGCGGGAGGAGTTGGGGGAGGGGCAGCATGCGCTGTTGACGGCCGACGCCGGGCAGCAGCGCCGGTACTCCGAGTGGCTTGCTGTGCGGCGGGGGGCGGTGCGGGCTGTCGTGGGGACGCGGGCCGCCATGTTCGCTCCCGTACGGGACGTGGGCCTGGTCGTGCTCTGGGAGGACGGGGACCAGCACCACAGCGATGATCACGCGCCTTTCCCGCACGTGCGGGAGGTCCTGGAGCTGCGGGCCACGCGCGACAAGTGCGCCTTCCTGCTGGGGAGTTGGAGCTGCACGGTCGAGGCGGCCCAGCTGGTGCGCAGTGGGTGGGCCGCCGCCCTGAGCGCGCCGCGGGACGTCGTACGGCGGGTCGCTCCGCTCGTACGCACCGTGGGGGACCGGGACGTGGCGCGGGACGAGGCCGCGCGGGCCGCTCGGTTGCCGAGTCTCGCGTGGGAGGTGGCGCGTACCGCGTTGCGCGAGGGGCCTGTGCTGGTGCAGGTGCCGAGGCGGGGGTACGTTCCGCGGCTCGCCTGTCAGCGGTGTCGTGAGCCCGCCCGGTGCCGGCAGTGCGCGGGGCCGTTGGAGGCGCGGGAGGCGACCGGCGTGCTCGCGTGCGGGTGGTGCGGGCGCGAGGAAGGGCGCTGGCAGTGTGCCGAGTGCGGGGGTACCCGGTTGCGGGCGCAGGTCGTCGGGGCGCGGCGCACCGCCGAGGAGTTGGGCCGGGCGTTCTCCGCTGTGCCGGTGCGGACGTCGGGGCGGGAGCAGGTGCTCGACACGGTTCCGGGGACGCCCGCGCTCGTCGTGAGTACGCCCGGGGCCGAGCCGGTCGCCGAGGGCGGATACGCGGCGGCGCTGCTGCTCGACGGGTGGGCGATGTTGGGCCGGGCCGATCTGCGGGCGGGCGAGGAGGCGCTGCGGCGGTGGATCGCGGCGTCCGCGCTGGTGCGGCCCCAGGAGGTGGGCGGCGCGGTGGTCGTGGTCGCCGAGCCCACGTTGCGGCCCGTGCAGGCGCTGGTGCGGTGGGATCCCGTGGGGCATGCGGTGCGGGAGCTGGATGAGCGGGCCGAGCTCGGGTTTCCGCCGGTGTCGCGGATGGCGGCGGTCTCGGGGACGGCGGAGGCGGTCGCCGGGTTCATGGGGGCGGTGGAACTTCCGGGGGACGCGGAGGTGTTGGGGCCCGTGCCGGTGCCTTCGGCGATACCGGGTGGGGGGCGGAGGGGCGGGGGGCCGCCGGTCGGGGAGGAGTGGGAGCGGGTGCTTGTGCGGGTTCCGCCGGGGAGTGGGGCGGTGCTCGCGCGAGCCTTGAAGCAGGCGCAGGCGGCGCGGATGGCCCGGGGGGCGGGCGAGCCGGTACGGGTGCGGGTGGATCCGCTCGACATCGGGTGAGCGGTGGGCCGTCGGCGGCGGGCTGCGGGGGCGGGGCTGGGCGGGGCCGGGTCGGGCGGCACCGTGGTTGAGGCCACCCGCAGGGGGCGCCGCACCGGGGTGCCGCCTTGCCCACCCTGCCGCCCAAGGCGGCAGATTGCCCAAGGCGGCAGGGTGGCCCGAGGCTGCAGGGTGCGCAAGGCGGCAGGGTGCCCGAGGCTGCAGGGTGCCCAAAGCGGCAGGGTGCTCAAAGCGGCAGGGTGCCCAAGGTGGGGCGGCGCGGGGGTCAGCCGTGTCGGGGGCCCGGGAAGGCGTTGGGGCGTGGGTCGTCGCGCAGGCCCGTGGTGCCCACGGTCGGCTGGGTGGGCAGGGCGCGGGCGGCGGGGACCGATGACAGCGGGCCCGCTCCCATGGGCACGGGAGGTCGCACGGACTGCGCCGGGGACGGCACGGCGGACGTCGGCGACACCGGCACCTCCGCCCCGCGCTCGGCCTCGGCCGCCGCCTGGGTGACCGCCCTGCGCGCCCCGTACCTGCGGTGCACCGCCTGCTTCGTGACGCCGAGCGCGGAGCCCACCGCGTCCCACGAGAACCCCAGCGAACGGTCGAAGTCCACGGCTGCGGTGACCAACGTCTCGACGCTGTCGCGCAGTTCCTGGGCGAGACGGACGGTGGGGGCGGGCGCCCTCCCGTATACGACGAACCCCGCGGAGGGGCCTGAGCGGCGCGGGCGGTAGACGTTGCCCAGCTGTGCGGTGAGGGTGCGCAGCGCATCCACCTGACGGCGGACCCGCTCGATGTCCCGCACAAGAAGATGCAGGCTGGCCCGTGCCTGGGCGTCGTGGGTTGCGTGGTCGGCCATGAACAAGCCTCTCGAACCGGCGATGAAAAAGGATCGGGCCACGCTCACGTCAAGCGACACCGACGAAGGCGGGTGAACGATGACGGATGACTGATTGCGGCCCATGACTGGTCAACTCTTTCTTGACCAACGCGCCATCCGGTGAGGGGTCACGCTGTTCGGGCGCATCCGCATATGCGAGGGGCGCACGTCACGGCGTGCGCCCCGTACGCGCCCACCGCACGGCGCCCATAGACTGGTGCGCTGCCCGTGACCCTGCCGCGAGAGGCTGCTGGGGCCCTTCTGACGGACCTTGCTAGAGTCGCGGGCTCTGGCATGCACTCCCCCAAGCTCTTAAGGAGCAGGGGGACCCCCTCGGCGTTGTCGTCGGTTGCCAACGCTCCGCGTTGTCGCCCTCCTCCGCCTTGCAGCTGCACGCACCAGAGCCCGCTCGCCAGCACCGGTTGTTGCGGTCGTCCGCATCCAGCCCGATCCGTCAGAAGGGCCCCAGCCACCGATGAAGCTCGTCTTCGCAGGCACCCCCGAGGTCGCCGTTCCCGCCCTGGACGCCCTGATCGCCTCCGACCGGCACGAGGTCGCCGCGGTCGTCACCCGGCCCGACGCACCGGCGGGGCGCGGCCGTCGCCTGGTCGCGAGCCCGGTCGCCCAGCGGGCCGAGGAGGCCGGCATCGAGGTGCTCAAGCCGGCCAAGCCGCGCGACGAGGAGTTCCTGGCGAGGCTGCGGGAGATCGCCCCCGACTGCTGCCCGGTCGTCGCGTACGGGGCGCTGCTCCCCAAGGTCGCGCTCGATGTGCCCTCCCACGGCTGGGTCAATCTGCACTTCTCGCTGCTGCCCGCGTGGCGCGGCGCCGCGCCCGTGCAGCACGCGGTGATGGCGGGTGACGAGATCACCGGCGCGTCCACGTTCCTCATCGAGGAGGGGCTCGACTCCGGACCCGTCTACGGGACGGTGACCGAGGCGGTCCGTGCCACCGACACCAGCGGCGACCTGCTGACCCGGCTCGCGTTCGCGGGCTCCGGGCTGCTCGCCGCGACGATGGACGGGATCGAGGACGGCACGATCGAGGCCGTGCCGCAGCCCGCCGACGGCATCACTCTCGCGCCGAAGATCACCGTGGACGACGCCCGTATCGACTGGCGCGCGCCGGCCCTGCGGGTCGACCGGGTCGTCCGTGGCTGCACGCCCGCGCCGGGTGCCTGGACCGAGTTCCGCGGCGAGCGGCTCAAGGTGCGCACGGCCGTCCTCGCGCCCGACCGGACCGACCTCGCGCCGGGTGAGATCTCCGCAGGCAAGAAGAACCTCTACGTGGGCACCGGTTCGGGCGCCGTCGAGCTGCTCTGGGTGCAGGCGCAGGGCAAGAAGCCGATGGCCGCGGCGGACTGGGCGCGGGGCACCCGGATCGCCGAGGGGGAGACCCTGGGCTGACGGGCCTGCCGGCACCGGTTCGCGTCGCCGGGGGTGATTGGCCCGCGAGGGCCGTTGTCGGGGCCGGGACGTACCCTGGGAGGGTTCATCCCGGCGTACTGCCTGTGCGTGGCGCCGATTCCGGCGTACGCCCCGTGCGGAGCGCCCGTACGATCCCAGCAGCGGAGCACCTTTGAGCGACCAGCCCGGCCGGCCCCCTCGTAAGCCCGGCAAGCCCCACCGTCGTCCCAAGAAGGACCCCGTGCGCATCCTCGCCTTCGAGGCGTTGCGCGCGGTGGACGAGCGGGACGCGTACGCGAACCTCGTGCTGCCGCCGCTGCTGCGCAAGGCCCGCGAGAAGGGCGACTTCGACGGGCGGGACGCCGCGCTCGCGACCGAGCTCGTGTACGGGACGCTGCGCAGGCAGGGGACGTACGACGCGATCGTGGCGGCGTGCATCGACCGGCCGCTGCGGGAGGTCGATCCGCCGGTTCTCGACGTGCTCAACCTCGGCGTGCATCAGCTGCTCGGTACGCGGATCCCGACGCACGCCGCCGTGTCCGCGTCGGTCGAGCTGGCGCGCGTCGTGCTCGGTGACGGGCGGGCCAAGTTCGTCAACGCCGTGCTGCGGAAGGTCTCGCAGCACGAGCTCGACGCGTGGGTGGAGAAGGTCGCGCCGCCGTACGACGAGGATCCCGAGGACCACCTGTCCGTGGTGCATTCGCATCCGCGATGGGTCGTGTCCGCCCTGTGGGACTCGCTGGGCGGCGGGCGTGCCGGGATCGAGGATCTGCTGGAGGCCGACAACGAGCGGCCCGAGGTGACGCTCGTGGCGCGGCCCGGGCGGACCACGGCCGAGGCCGTACTCGCCGAGGTGGGCGAGGAGTCGGGGCTGCCGGGGCGCTGGTCGCCGTACGCCGTGCGGCTCGCCGAGGGAGGTGAGCCGGGGTCCTTCGACGTCGTCCGGTCGGGGCGGGCCGGTGTGCAGGACGAGGGAAGCCAGCTGGTTGCCATCGCGCTCGCGAACGCTCCGGTCGAGGGACGCGACGAGAAGTGGCTCGACGGGTGCGCGGGCCCCGGCGGCAAGGCGGCCATGCTCGCCGGGCTCGCCGCCGAGCGCGGGGCGACGCTGCTCGCGTCGGAGAAGCAGCCGCACCGGGCCGGGCTCGTCGCGAAGGCGCTCGCGGGGAACCCGGGGCCCTATCAGGTGATCGCCGCGGACGGGACGCGCCCGCCGTGGGGTCCCGGGACGTTCGACCGGATCCTGATGGACGTGCCCTGCACGGGACTTGGCGCGCTGCGGCGGCGTCCGGAGGCGCGGTGGCGGCGGCGCCCCGAGGACCTCCAGGGCTTCGGCCCGCTGCAACGGGACCTGCTGCGCAAGGCGCTCGACTCCGTGCGGGTGGGGGGCGTCGTGGGGTACGCGACGTGCTCGCCGCATCTCGCGGAGACGCGGGCGGTCGTGGATGACGTGCTGAAGCAGGTCGGCGGGGCGGAACTCGTCGATGCGCGGCCGTTGTTCGAGGGGGTGCCGGCGTTGGGGGAGGGGCCGGATGTGCAGTTGTGGCCGCATCTGCATGGGACCGATGCGATGTATTTGGCGTTGATTAGGCGTACGGCGTAGGTGATGTTGCGGTGGGGCGGGGTGAAAGATCGGGGCTCTGCCCCGGACCCCGCGCCTCAATCGCCGGCGGGGCTTGATTCGTGCCCGGCCGGGCGTGATTTGCCGGCGAGGCTTGATGGGGGATCAACCGTGTTCGGCCACCAGACCCGGGAGCCTGCGTCCAGGAACAAGGATGTCACCAGGACCGAACGCACCACGAACGTGTCCAGGAGGATGCCCACCGCCACCGCGAAGCCGATTTCGGCGAAGGCGACCATGGGGAGGGTGCCGAGGGCCGCGAAGGTGCCCGCGAGGACCAGGCCCGCCGACGTGATCACCGCGCCGGTCGCGGCCAGGCCCGTGACGACGCCCTGGCGTGTGCCCTGGCGCGCGGCCTCCTCACGGATGCGGGTCGTGAGGAAGATGTTGTAGTCGATGCCGAGTGCCACCAGGAACACGAAGACGAACAGCGGGAAGTCCGTCGACTCGCCCGCGTAGTCGAAGAGGTGGCGGAAGGCCAGCGCGCTGATGCCGAGCGCCGCCGCGAAGGACAGCACGACCGTCCCGATCAGCAACAGCGGTGCCACCAGGGCCCGTAGGAGCAGGCCGAGGATCAGCAGGACGACCACCAGGACCAGCGGGATCACCAGCTTGTTGTCGTGCGTGGTGGCCCGGTCCATGTCGAGCAGCGCCGCCGCGCCGCCGCCCACCTTCGCCTCCGCGCCGGGCACGTCGTGCACCGCGGCCCGCATCCGGTCCACCGTGTCCTTGGCGGCTTGACTGTCGGAGGGTGCGGTCGTCGTCGCCTCGAAGAGGATCCGGCCGGCCGCCGCGGGTTTTGTGTTCGGGGGCACGCCGATGCTGCCGCGTACGACGCCCTTCGTCGTGGCGACCGCACGCCGCACCTGCTCGCCCTGCGCCTGGTTCGCGACGATGACCAGCGGGTCGCCGGTGCCCGCCGGGAAGTACTCCGCCGAGATCTCCTGACCCACGATCGAGTCGGGTTTGTCGGTGAACGAGTCGGCGTTGCTGATGCCCGCCGCCTTCAGCTGGATGAGGCCGAGGGAGAGCAGCGCGAGCGCCGCCGCCGTCGCGATCCAGACCAGGCGCGGACGGCGCGCGATCCGTCGCCCGGTGCGCGCCCACACGCCCCGCTCGGTGGGTTCCGGAGAGCCCACGTGCGGGATCACCGGCCAGAACAGCCAGCGGCCGAAGATCACCAGGAGGGCGGGGAACAGCGTCAGCATCGCGAGCAGGGCGACGGCGACGCCGATCGCCGCGACGGGGCCGAGGCCCCGCGTCGAGTTCATGTCGGCCGTCAGCAGGACCAGCATGCTCAGGACGACCGTCGCGCCCGACGCGAGCACCGCGGGGCCCGCCCTGTGCAGGGCGAGGGCCATCGACTCGTGCCGGTCCTCGTGTCGACGCAGCTCCTCGCGGTAGCGGGCGACCAGGAGCAGGGCGTAGTCCGTCCCGGCGCCGAACACGAGCACCGTGAGGATGCCCGCGCTCTGCCCGTTCACGGTCAGGCCCGCGTGCTGGGCGAGGAGATAGATCAGCGCCTGCGCCGTGAACAGGGCTGCCACCACGCTCAATACCGGTACGAGCAGCAGGGACGGGCTGCGATACGTGAACAGCAGGATCACGATCACGATGCCGAGCGCGGAGAAGAGGAGGGTCGAGTCGATGCCTTCGAAGGCCTTGGAGAAGTCCGCGGAGGTGCCGCCGGGGCCGGTGATGTGGATCTGCAGGCCGTCCGCGGACGTGCCGCTCCGGTCGCGGATGGAGTCCACTGCGGGTGCGATCCGCTCCCAGCCCTTCGCGTCCATCGTGATCGGTACGTAGATCTGGGCCGCCGAGGGGCCCGGCCGCTTGTCGAGGACCGGGCCGCGGGTCTCCGTGCCGCGCACCCCGTGGGCGCTCAGCTGCTTGATCTGGGCGACGTCCCTGGCGATCCGGGCCCGGTCCGCGACGGTGAGCCCGCCCTCGCGCGCGTAGACGACCACGGCGGGGATGGTCTCCGGCCTGAAGTCCTTGGACAGGTCGAGGACTTGGGTGGACTCCGCGGAGCCGGGCAGCCAGGACTGCGCGTCGTTGTCCTGGGCGTCGGCGAGTTTCTGGGCGAGCGGCGCCGTCCCGATGATGACCACCAACCACAGCAGCAGCACCAGCCACTTGCTGCGCCGCCCGCACACCAGCCACGCGACGCCCCGGCGCTCGGGCGCCTTGCTCACCGTGCCCTCGGCACTCACTGTGCCCTGCTCGTCCGCCATGGCGTCCCCCGCTGCGTCGTGCGCGGTGCTCCCCAGGGACCTTCAGGCCGGCCCCTCCTGCGAGCCGCCAAGAATGGCACGGGCGGGCACGGCTCGGTATCGGTCTCGGGTACGGGGCAGTACCGAGGCGGAGCGGCACCTCCGGGCATGGCACGCTTGGGGCATGGCCGTGCAGATCAACCCCAGCATCCTTTCCGCGGACTTCGCCCGCCTTGCCGACGAGGCAAAGGCCGCCGAAGGCGCCGATTGGCTCCATGTCGACGTCATGGACAACCACTTCGTCCCGAACCTGACCCTCGGGGTTCCGGTCGTAGAGTCGCTGGCGCGTGCGACGGACACGCCGTTGGACTGCCATCTGATGATCGAGGACCCCGATCGCTGGGCCCCTGAGTACGTCGAAGCGGGTGCCGGTTCCGTCACCTTTCACGCGGAGGCCGCCGCCGCCCCCGTCCGCCTCGCGCGCGAGATCCGCGCCAAGGGCGCCCGCGCGTCGATGGCCCTGAAGCCGGCGACGCCGATCGAGCCGTACGAGGACCTGCTCCCCGAGCTCGACATGCTGCTGATCATGACGGTTGAGCCGGGATTCGGCGGGCAGGCGTTCCTGGACATCATGCTGCCCAAGATCCGCCGCACCCGTGAGCTGATCGGAAAGCACGGTCTGGAGCTCTGGCTGCAGGTCGACGGCGGAGTGTCCGCCGCGACGATCGAGCGGTGCGCCGAGGCGGGCGCCGACGTCTTCGTAGCCGGTTCCGCCGTCTACGGGGCGAAGGACCCGGCGGAGGCGGTACGTGCACTGCGCACCCAGGCGGAGGGCGCTACGGCGTCCGCGGCCTGGGCGTGCGACCACTGAGCCGCGGGCACGTGAACGGCGTCCATCGGGGCTGATCAACCGCGTCGGATCTGCAAGGATGAACGGCGTACCGGGATTGTGGACAGCGGTCGATTCGTGAGCAGCAGTCGATTTCGTGGCGTAAGAGAAGTTTCGTGACGTAAGAGAAGTGAGGAGAACGCCGTGTCCGCATCATCGGCGGGACGGGCGGCCCTGCGGATGGGACCCGCGGAGCTGGTGCAGGCGGCGGCCATGGCCCGTCGCTTCTATCTCGAGAACAAGTCCAAGATCCAGATCGCCGAGGAGTTCGGCGTGAGCCGCTTCAAGGTGGCGCGGGTCCTCGAGACCGCCCTCGAGCGGGATCTCGTACGTATCGAGATCCGAGTCCCTGCCGAGTTGGACGCCGAGCGTTCCGACGCGCTGCGGGCCCGCTACGGGCTGCGCCATGCGGTCGTCGTCGAGTCGCCCCCGGAGATCGACGAGTCGCCCGACCCGGAGAACCTCGGGGAGGTCGCCGCCGAGCTGCTCGGCGAGCTGGTCACCGAGGGCGATGTGCTCGGCCTCGCGTGGGGCCGTTCCACCATCCACATGGCGGCCGCCCTCGACAAGCTGCCGCCGTGCACGGTCGTGCAGTTGACGGGCGTGTACGACGCGGGGACCGCGGAGCGCGGCTCCGTGGAGGCCGTGCGGCGTGCCGCGCAGGTGTCGGGCGGCGACGCGCACCCCATCTACGCGCCGATGCTGCTGCCGGACGCCGCGACGGCGGCGGCGCTGCGCAACCAGACGGGGATCGCCCGCGCCTTCGAGTACTTCGACAAGGTCACGGTCGCGTGCGTGTCCATCGGCTCCTGGGAGCCGGGGATCTCCACCGTGCACGACATGCTGAGCGACGAGGAGCGTGCGCACTACGCGTCGCTCGGTGTCGCCGCGGAGATGTCTGCGCACCTGTTCGACGCGCAGGGGCGGCGGGTCGGGCGGGACCTGGGGGAGCGGTGCATCACCGTCGAGGCGGATCGCCTCCGGCGGATACCGGAGGTCGTGGCGATCGCGGGTGGGCAGCGGAAGGCTGCCGCCATTGACGCGGTGTTGCGGTCGGGGCTGGTCACCTCCTTGGTCACCGATACCGCTGCGGCGGACTTCTTGCTGGCGGCCGGGTCGGCGCCGAAGCCGGCGTTGCAGCGGGCGGATCCCGACGGGGTGTGAGGTCGGAGGCGGGGTTGCGGTCACGGGGCTCTGCCCCGGACCCCGCTGCTCAATCGCCGCAGGGGCTTAAAGGATGCGCCTCAATCGCCGGCGGGGCTTGAAGTGGCTCAAATCGGCGGCCGGGCTTGAAACGGAGGAACCCGTGGGTGTGCGGCGGCTGGATCTTCAGGGCGTGGTCGACAAGGACGGGTTCATGGAGCGGTGTGCCGTCGCGCTCGGGCTGCCGTCGTGGTTCGGGCGGAACTGGGACGCCCTGGCCGACGCCCTCGGCGATCCGGGGCAGCTGCCCGAGGTTCCCGAGGGCGAGGCGCTCGCGGTGGTCGTGACCGGGTGGGCCGAGTTCGAGGCGCGGCACCCGGAGCAGTGGGAGATCGCCCGTGAGGTGTTCGCACAGGCGTCGGCCGCGCGGATCCGCTTCGAACTGGGATGATCATCCAAGCCTGACCCCTGACCTTGGGACGTTCGGCCCGAAGACGCACCTCCGGCCGGCATGGGAAAATGAAGTACGTGCTTTGTGCTCCGGGAGCAGACTTCTGGGGCCCCCTTCTACCGACTGGGATGTCCGCACGTGCGTTTCCTCAATGACATCAAGCCCGCGTACGACCTGACGTACGACGACGTCTTCATGGTGCCGAGCCGGAGCGCAGTCGGCTCCCGGCAGGCCGTGGATCTTTCGTCGCCGGACGGTACGGGGACCACGATCCCGCTGGTCGTCGCCAACATGACCGCGATCGCCGGGCGGCGGATGGCGGAGACGGTCGCCCGGCGCGGCGGACTCGTCGTCATTCCGCAGGACATCCCGATCGAGGTCGTCACCGAGGTCATCTCCTGGGTCAAGACGCGCCACCTGGTGCTCGACACCCCGATCGTCCTCGCGCCGACGCAGACCGTCGCGGACGCCCTGGCGCTGCTCAACAAGCGCGCGCACAACGCCGGTGTTGTCGTCGACGGCGAGCGGCGCCCCGTCGGTGTCGTCACCGACCAGGACCTGACCGGCGTCGACCGCTTCACGCAGCTGTCCGAGGTCATGGCGAAGGACCTGCTGCTGCTCGACGCGGACATCGACCCGCGCGACGCCTTCAACAAGCTGGACGGCGCCAACCGCCGCTACGCCCCGGCCGTGGACAGGGAAGGCCGGCTCGCCGGCATCCTGACGCGTACCGGCGCCCTGCGCGCGACCCTCTACACCCCGGCCACCGACGCCAACGGCAAGCTGCGCATCGCCGCCGCCGTCGGCATCAACGGCGACGTGGCGGGCAAGGCGCAGCAGCTGCTCGACGCCGGTGCGGACACGCTCGTCATCGACACGGCCCACGGGCACCAGGAGTCGATGATCGAGGCCATCAGGAAGGTCCGCGCGCTCGACCCGCAGGTGCCGATCGTGGCCGGCAACATCGTGGCCGCGGAGGGCGTCAAGGATCTGATCGAGGCAGGCGCCGACATCATCAAGGTCGGTGTCGGGCCCGGTGCCATGTGCACGACCCGCATGATGACCGGCGTCGGCCGGCCGCAGTTCTCCGCCGTCCTGGAGTGCGCCGCCGAGGCCAAGAAGTACGGCAAGAACGTGTGGGCCGACGGCGGCGTGCGGCACCCGCGCGACGTCGCCATGGCGCTCGCGGCCGGTGCGTCGAACGTGATGATCGGTTCCTGGTTCGCGGGGACGTACGAGTCCCCGGGCGACCTGCAGCACGACGCCAAGGGCCGTGCCTACAAGGAGTCCTTCGGCATGGCCTCCGCGCGCGCCGTGAAGAACCGGACGAGCGACGAGTCCGCCTACGACCGCGCTCGCAAGGCGCTCTTCGAGGAGGGCATCTCCACCTCGCGGATGTTCCTCGACCCGGAGCGTCCGGGCGTCGAGGACCTGATCGACTCGGTCATCGCGGGCGTCCGCTCCTCCTGCACGTACGCCGGTGCCAACTCGCTCGCGGAGTTCGAGCAGCGCGCCACCATCGGCATCCAGTCCGCCGCCGGCTACGCCGAGGGCAAGCCGCTGCACGCCAGCTGGAGCTGACACCTCCCGCACCCCGCCGCGAACCCCGCGTCCCCTCTCCCGAGGGGCGCGGGGTTCCGTCGTTTCCGCTCAATCCGTACGCAACGGACCAAAGCTCGCGCGCAACAATCCTTCGGCTCCGTGGACGTAGCGCAACGATCATGCGCGACTGCGCAAGGTTGCTGCATTACACCTGAGAAGAGAACTCCTCTAGAGTCATCCGCTGTACGTTGCGTGGCGGGGGTTCGGCCTGCTCGGCGGGGCCCGTATGACGGGTGTGCTCCGCCGCGTCCCCCTCGCTGCGGTCAACCCTCCCGGCAGCGATCAAGGAGCCAGTCCGTGCTCGATCACGGCGCACCCCCGCGCACCCCGCAAGCCGCCCCGGCGTCAGCGGGATTCGGCGCCCGCCTCATGCGGCGCAAACCGGTGGATCTGCTGGTCGCGGAGGGCGGCCAGGGCGAGGGCGGATCGCTGCGGCGCTCCCTCGGGCTCTGGCAGCTGACCATGATCAGCATCGGTGCCACGCTCGGCACCGGCATCTTCGTGGTGCTCGGGGAGGCCGTACCGAAGGCCGGTCCCGCCGTCACGCTGTCCTTCGTGATCGCCGGTCTCACCGCGCTGTTCTCGGCGCTCTCGTACGCCGAACTGGCCGGCACCATCCCGGTCGCCGGCTCCTCCTACTCGTATGCGTACGCAACGATGGGCGAACTTCTGGCCTGGGTGTGCGGCTGGTGTCTGGTCCTGGAGTACGGGGTCTCGGTCGCCGCGGTCGCCGTCGGCTGGGGCGAGTACCTCAACGAGCTGCTCGACGGGACGATCGGCGTCACCATCCCGGATGCGCTGTCCGCGCCGCCCGGTGACGGCGGGATCTTCAACCTGCCCGCGCTCATCGTGGTGCTGCTCGCCATGGTGTTCCTGCTGGGCGGCGCCAAGGAGTCCGCGCGGGCCAACAGCATCATGGTCGCCGTGAAGATCGCGGCCCTGATCCTCTTCTGCGTCATCGGCTTCATGGGTTTCAAGTCCGGCAACTACGCGGACTTCATGCCGCTCGGCATGGCGGGCGTGAGCGCCGCGGGCGCCACGCTCTTCTTCTCGTACATCGGCTTCGACGCCGCCTCCACCGCCGGTGAGGAGGCGAAGAACCCGCAGCGCGACCTGCCGCGCGCCATCATGCTGTCGCTGATCATCGTCACCGCGCTGTACGTCCTCGTGGCCGCCGTCGCCGTGGGCGCCCGCAAGTGGACGCGCTTCACCGACTCCGAGGCGACGCTCGCCGCGATCATGAAGGACGTCACGGGACAGCCCTTCTGGGGCACGGTGCTCGCCGCCGGTGCCGTCATCGCCATCGCGTCCGTCGTGCTCACCGTGCTCTACGGGCAGACCCGCGTGCTGTTCGCGATGTCCCGCGACGGCCTCGTGCCCAAGGTGTTCTCGAAGGTGCACCCGAAGACCGGGGCGCCGCGCGCCAACACGGTCATCGTGTCCCTGTTCTGCGGTGTCCTCGCGGCCGCCGTTCCGCTCGGCCAGCTCGCCGACGCCACCAGCATCGGCACGCTCTTCGCGTTCGCCCTGGTCAACATCGCCGTGATCATGCTGCGCCGGACCCGCCCCGACATGAAGCGCACCTTCCGCGTGCCGCTTTCGCCGGTCCTGCCGATCATCGGCTTCGCGCTCTGTGTGTGGATGATGGGCAGCCTGTCCGCTATCACCTGGATCGTCTTCGGTGTCTGGATGGTCGTCGGCCTCGTGTTCTACTTCAGTTACGGGATGCGCCGCTCTCGCCTGGCTCGCCCGGACACCGCTCCCGTGGACGCAGAAAAGTGAACCTCCTGCCGTGCTGAACGATCTCGACGAACGCATCGTGCACGCCCTCGCCGAGGACGCCCGCCGCTCCTACGCGGACATCGGCCAGCTCGTCGGCCTGTCCGCGCCCGCCGTGAAGCGCCGCGTGGACCGGCTGCGGGCCACCGGCGCGATCACCGGGTTCACGGTGCGCGTCGACCCGGCCGCGCTCGGCTGGGAGACCGAGGGGTTCATCGAGATCTACTGCCGCTCCAACACCTCGCCGGAGTCGATCCGGCGGGGCCTGGAGCGGTACCCCGAGGTCGTGTCCGCCTCCACCGTCACCGGTGAGGCGGACGCGATCGTCCAGATCTTCGCCTCCGACATGCGGCACTTCGAGCGGGTCCTGGAACGGATCGCGGGGGAGCCGTTCGTCGAGCGGACGAAGTCGGTGCTGGTGCTGTCGCCGCTGATGAGGCGGTTCACCTCGGGTTCGCCCGCGTAGCCACTCCGTGAGGCCCCGGGCCCCGCGCAACGAATCGCCGTTCGGCGGGAAAATCGCGCAACGAACAGCTCGGCAGCGTGCAACAGGTGCTTCTTGTCCGCGGTGGCGGGCCCCCGTAGCTTTTTGGTGACCCCGAACCCCGCCCCGTACCGGTTGAGGACACCCATGCGCACCGCCCTGCTCCAGAGCTCAGGACACCCCGGCTCCACCGCCGCGAACCTCAAGGTTCTCGACGCCGCCGCGGGCCGGGCCGCCGCCGCGGGCGCCGGGGCCCTCGTGACCTCGGAGATGTTCCTGACCGGGTACGCGATCGGTGACGACGTGGACCGGCTCGCCGAGCCCGCCGACGGGTACGCGGCCGACGCGGTCGCCGAGCTGGCCCACCGGCACGGGATCGCCGTCGCGTACGGCTACCCGGAGCGCGCGGGGGACATCGGCGACGCGGTCTTCAACTCCGTACAGCTGATTTCCGCCGACGGCGCCCGCCTCGCCAACTACCGCAAGACGCACCTCTTCGGCTGCTTCGAGCGCGAGCAGTTCACGCCCGGTGAACAGCCGGTCGTGCAGGCCGAGTTGAACGGTCTGCGGGTCGGCCTGATGATCTGCTACGACGTCGAGTTCCCGGAGAACGTCCGGGCGCACGCCCTCGCGGGCACCGACCTGCTGCTCGTGCCGACGGCGCAGATGCACCCCTTCCAGTTCGTCGCCGAATCGGTCGTGCCGGTGCGCGCCTTCGAGAACCAGATGTACGTCGCGTACGTCAACAGGGTCGGTGCGGAAGGGGAGTTCGAGTTCGTCGGGCTCTCCACGCTCGCCGGGCCCGACGGTGTGGCGCGCGCCCGCGCGGGCCGGGGCGAGGAGCTCGTGATCGCCGACGTCGACTCCGACCTTCTCGCCGCCTCCCGCGCGGCCAACCCGTACCTGAGCGACCGCCGCCCGGAGCTGTACGGCCCGCTCACCTCCTGAGGCCCGACGACCCCGACACCGCCTCAACTCCCGCTACCTGCCCCGCACTTCAGTACCCGCAAGGAGCCCGTACCCCATGACGTCCACGGTGCCCACCGCCGCCCAGCACACCGAGGGCCAGCCGCCCATCACGATGTTCGGGCCGGACTTCCCGTACGCGTACGACGACTTCCTCGCCCACCCGGCCGGCCTCGGCCAGATACCCGCGACCGAGCACGGCACCGAGGTCGCGGTCATCGGCGGTGGCCTGTCCGGCATCGTCGCCGCGTACGAGCTGATGAAGATGGGCCTCAAGCCCGTCGTGTACGAGGCGGACGAGATCGGCGGCCGGCTGCGTACGGTCGGCTTCGAGGGCACCCCTGCCGCGGCCTCCGGCCTGACCGCCGAGATGGGCGCGATGCGCTTCCCGCCGTCGTCGACGGCGTTGCAGCACTACATCGACATGGTGGATCTGAAGACGCGGGCGTTCCCCAACCCCCTCTCGGAGGCCACGCCTTCGACCGTCGTCGACCTCAAGGGCGAGTCCCACTACGCCGAGACGATCGCCGATCTGCCGCAGGTGTACCGGGACGTCGCCGAGGCGTGGAACAAGTGCCTCGACGAGGGCGCCGACTTCTCCGACATGAACCAGGCGATGCGCGAGCGCGACGTGCCGCGCATCCGCGAGATCTGGGGCCGGCTCGTCGAGAAGCTCGACAACCAGACGTTCTACGGGTTCCTCTGCGAGTCGGACGCGTTCAAGTCCTTCCGGCACCGGGAGATCTTCGGCCAGGTCGGCTTCGGCACGGGTGGCTGGGACACCGACTTCCCGAACTCCATCCTGGAGATCCTGCGCGTCGTCTACACCGAGGCCGACGACCACCACCGCGGCATCGAGGGCGGCTCGCAGCAGCTGCCGCTGCGGCTGTGGGAGCGTGCGCCGGAGAAGATCGTGCACTGGGCGCAGGGAACCTCGCTGTCCACCCTGCACGTGGACGGCACGCCGCGCCCGGCCGTGACCCGGCTGTCCCGCACCGCCGGCAACCACATCACCGTCACGGACGCCGACGGCGACATCCGTACGTACAAGGCGGCGATCTTCACCGCACAGTCGTGGATGCTGCTGTCCAAGGTGGACTGCGACGACTCGCTGTTCCCGATCGACCACTGGACGGCGATCGAGCGCACGCACTACATGGAGTCGAGCAAGCTGTTCGTGCCGGTCGACCGGCCGTTCTGGCTGGACAAGGACGAGGACACCGGCCGTGACGTCATGTCGATGACGCTGACGGACCGGATGACGCGCGGCACCTACCTCCTCGACGACGGGCCGGACAAGCCCGCCACGATCTGCCTCTCCTACACGTGGTGCGACGACAGCCTCAAGTGGCTGCCGCTGTCCGCGAACGAGCGGCTCGAAGTGATGCTGAAGTCGCTCGGCGAGATCTATCCGAAGGTCGACATCCGCAAGCACATCATCGGCAACCCGGTGACCGTGTCCTGGGAGAACGAGCCGTACTTCATGGGCGCGTTCAAGGCGAACCTGCCCGGCCACTACCGCTACCAGCGCCGCCTGTTCACGCACTTCGTGCAGGAGACCCTGCCCGAGGACCGGCGGGGCATCTTCCTCGCCGGTGACGACATCTCGTGGACGGCCGGCTGGGCCGAGGGCGCCGTGCAGACCGCGCTGAACGCGGTGTGGGGCGTCATGCACCACCTCGGGGGCAGCACGGACGCGTCCAACCCCGGCCCGGGCGACGTGTTCGAGGAGATCGCGCCGGTGGAGCTTCCGGAGGACTAGATCCGGGGGCGCCGGGGGTCGGGGTCGGGAATCGAGTTCAGTCGGGCAGTGGGGTGAGCAGCATCCGCCCCACCAGCCCCACCGAGGCGTCGAGGCGGTGCGTGAACTCGGCCTCCACGGACGGCAGTTCGCGCAGCGCCCACAGCGCGCGGGCCGCCGCCCACGCGCCGTCGCGGGCGCGCTCCAGGCTCCACGCGCCGAGCAGATGGGTCAGCGGATCGGCGACCTGGAGCAGATCGGGGCCCGGCATCAGCTCTTCGCGGATGCGCTCCTCCAGCGAGACGAGGAGGTCGCCCACGCGCTCGAACTCATCCTCCAGGGCCTCCGGTTCGCAGCCCAGCGTGCGACACGCGTCCACGACGGCGAGCGCCAGATCGTGCCCGATGTGCGCATTGATGCCCGCGAGCGCGAACTGCAATGGGCGTACGCCGGGATGCCGGCGGGACTGGAACAGGGGCCGCCAGCAGGCGGGCGGGCGGGCGCCCTGGGCCGCCGCGTCGACCGCCACGAGATAGCGCTCGGCGAACCGGACGTCCAGCGTGACCGCCGCTCCCCGGTCCGGGAAGCCGCCCGCGAGCCCCCCGTCGATGGCCCGGTCCACCTCCTCCGTGACGGAGAGGTAGACCCGGTTGAAGACGGCCACGCCGTCGCGCGGTGGCAGCTCCGCCCCGAGCGCGCGCATCCGTGCGATCACGATGTCGACCCCAAGTGCCGGGATCCGGGCCTGTGCGAACCGCTCCAACTGCGCCATGAACGCAGCGTCCCAGTCGTAGCCTTACGCGGACGTCGGCTGGCCGGGGGCTTCCCCAGAACGAGGGAACGGCGGACCTGGAGGGGGAGGGTGCGGTGTCGGGCTCACGCGGACGTCGACTGGCCGAACGGCGGGCGCAGCGGCGCCGCAGAACCGTGCGCGGCGCGCTCGCCGCGGCGGCCTCGGCCGTCGTGGCCGTCGGCACCGTGGCGGGCCTCGTCTCCGCCCTGGACGGCGGCCGGGGTGAGGCGGACGAGGCGCGCCCCACCGTCAGCGAGACCCCCAGCCTGCGCCCGCTGCCCGCGGTGCCGTCCCCGTCGGCGACGAACAACTCGCCCTCCCCGTCGAAGAGTTCGAAGCCGAAGCCGAGGAAGACGGCCCCCGCCCGGCCGAAGCCGTCGAACACCGCGCCCGCCGCGAGCGGCCTCTACCGCTACGGCGACTCCCAGGTACTCGACTGGGTACGGGCCAACCGCTCCGACCCACGTCGCCCGCTCATCGAGTCCCGGATAGCGAACCGCCCGGCCGCCGTCTGGTTCGCCGACTACATGCCCGCCACGATCACCGCCCGGGTACGCGCGGTCACCTCGGCCGGGGCGCGCGCAGGACAGGTGCCGGTGCTCGTGCCCTACGCCGTCCCCGACCGTGACTGCGGCGGGCGCTCCGAGGGCGGGGCGCCCGACCTGGATGCGTACGGCGACTGGATCGAGGGGTTCGCGCGGGGGCTCGGCTCCCGCGAGGTCATCGTGATCCTGGAGCCGGACGCCCTCTCCCAGACCGAGTGCCTCTCCAAGAGCCGGCAGGCCGACCGCTACGAGGCGCTGGCGCACGCGGGCCGGGCCCTCAAGTCCGCGAACCCGCGCGCCCGCGTCTACTACGACGCCGGACACTCCGCCTGGAACCCGGCCGCTACCCAGGCCGCACGCCTCCGCGCGGCGGGCGCCGCCTCCGCCGCGTCGTCCGACGGCGTGTTCACCAACGTCTCCAACTTCCACCGCACGCCGGACGAGATCGCGTACGCCCGCAAGGTGCTCGCCGCGATGGGCGGACCGAGCGGCCTGGGCGCCGTCATCGACACGAGCCGCAACGGCAACGGCGCCCCGGCCGACGGCGAGTGGTGCGACCCCGAAGGCCGCGAACTGGGCCGGGCCCCGACACTGCGCACCGGTGAGGCCCGCATCGACGCGTACCTGTGGGTGAAGCTGCCCGGGGAGTCGGACGGGTGCAAGGGGGAGCCGGGGAGGTTCACGGCGGACTATGCGTACGAGTTGGCGGACTGAACGCGGCGCCGTGGGCGGTCACTTCTTGTCGGTGGCCGCGCTCTCGTCGTACGAGGACGTCCCCTCGTCGAGCAGCGGCTGCTGCGTCTTGAGGTGCGCCGGGGCCATCGCCCGCAGCGCGTGGTACCCGGTGATCACGACGACCGTGCCGAGGGCGATGCCGCTCAGGGAGAAGGTGTCGGTGAACTTCAGGGAGACGTCGCCGATGCCGATGATAATGCCCGCGGCGGTGGGGACCAGGTTCAGCGGGTTGCGGAGGTCGACGCCCGCGTTGATCCAGATCTGCGCGCCGAGCAGGCCGATCATGCCGTAGAGGATGACGGTGATGCCGCCGAGCACGCCGCCGGGAATGGCTGCCACGATCGCGCCGAACTTCGGGCAGAGGCCGAAGAGGAGCGCGAAGCCCGCCGCCGCCCAGTACGCCGCCGTCGAGTAGACGCGGGTCGCGGCCATGACGCCGATGTTCTCGGAGTACGTGGTGTTGGGCGGGCCGCCGACGGCCGTGGAGAGCATCGAGCCGACGCCGTCCGCCGAGATCGCCGTGCCGAGCTTGCCGTCGAGGTTGTCGCCGGTCATCTCGCCGACGGCCTTGACGTGACCCGCGTTCTCCGCGATCAACGCGATGACGACCGGGAGCGCCACCAGGATCGCCGACCACTGGAACGACGGGGCGTGGAAGGACGGCAGGCCGATCCAGTCCGCCTGGCCGACGGCGGACAGGTCGAGCCGCAGGTGGTCGACGGCCTTGCCGCCGCCGTTCGGCGAGTGGATCTTGCCGAAGACCTGGTCGAGGACCCAGGAGAGCGCGTAGCCGAAGATCAGGCCCAGGAAGATCGCGATGCGCGACCAGAAACCGCGCAGGCACACCACGGCCAAACCGGTGAACAGCATGACGAGCAGCGCCGTCCACTGGTCGGTCGGCCAGTACGTGGAGGCGGTGACCGGGGCGAGGTTGAAGCCGATCAGCATCACGACCGCGCCGGTCACCACCGGCGGCATCGCCGCGTGGATGATCCGCGCCCCGAACTTCCGTACCGCGAGGCCCACCAGGAACACCGCGGCGCCCACGACGAAGACCGCGCCCGTGACCGTCGCGCTGGAGCCGCCCTGCGCCCGGATCACGGCCGCGACGCCCACGAAGGAGAGCGAACAGCCCAGGTAGCTGGGCACCCTGCCGCGCGTGGCGAGCAGGAAGATGGCCGTCGAGACGCCGGACATCATGATCGCGAGGTTCGGGTCGAGGCCCATCAGGACGGGGGCCACGAAGGACGCGCCGAACATGGCGACCACGTGCTGTGCGCCGAGCCCGATCGTGCGCGGCCAGGAGAGCCGCTCGTCGGGGCGGACGACCGCGCCGGGAGCCGGCGTGCGCCCGTCGCCGTGCAGTTTCCAGCGCACGCCGAGGTCCATGAGAGATTCCGCCTTCTGTGGTGGCCGTGAGGTGGGTGGTGCCTGTGCGGCTCGGAATGATCGCTTCATGTTAATGCGACGTAAGTGCGAGTTCGTACCGAGCCGCCGCCCACCGGTCCGGGCCTACGAGGCGTGATCCGCCGCCTGCGCCGCGCCGGGGCCCGCCGCCCCCGTCCGCGTACGGTCGCCGCCGCGCAGCACCTTCGCGAACACCACGAGACCGGTCGCCAACACCGTCACCAGGCCGAACGACACGACGAGGCTGGTCGCGTCGGCGATCGTGCCGATCGCCGAGGGCGCGATCAGGCCCGAGGTGTACGTGATGGTGGCGACGCCCGCGATGGCCAGGCTCGGGTTCGGGCCGCTGCGCCCGGCCGCGGCGAAACAGAGCGGCACCACGACCGCGATGCCGAGGCCCACCAGGCCGAAACCGGCCATCGCGACACCCGGGTTCGGCGCGACCACCACGAGCAGCGCGCCGAGCGTCGCCACGACGCCGCTGACGCGCACGGTGCGCACCGCGCCGAACCGGTCCACCACCGCGTCGCCCGCGATCCGAGCCACCGCCATCGTGAGCGTGAACGCCGTGGTGCAGGCGGCGGCGAGCCCGGCCGACGTGCCGAGCACATCCCGCAGGTACACCGCCGACCAGTCCAGGCTCGCGCCCTCCGCGAACACCGCGCAGAAGCCGACCGCGCCGATCAGCACCGCCGACTTGGGCGGCAGCGCGAAGCGCGGCGGCGCCTCCTCGTCCTCCGTCGGGCGCAGATCGAGCACCCAGCGGCAGGCGACCAGGCCCGCCACGGTGAGCACGCACGCGGCGAGTGCGTGGTGCAGCCGAGCGTCCGAGCCCAGGTGCGCGGCGATGGTGCCGCCGAGCGAGCCGATCAGGGCGCCCACGCTCCACAGCCCGTGAAGGCCCGACATGATCGACTTGTCGAGCCGGGTCTCGACCTCGACGCCCAGCGCGTTCATGGCGACGTCCGACATGCCGGCGGTCGCCCCGTACACGAGCAGCGCGGCGCACAGCGTGAACACATTCGGCGCGAGCGAGGGCAGGATCAGGGCCAGCGTCCACAGCGCGAGCAGTCCGCGCAGCCCGGCGCGGGCGCCGAAGCGGTGGGTGACGCTGCCCGCCAGCGGCATCGAGAGCGAGGCGCCGATCGCGGGGAAGGCGAGCGCGAGGCCCAACTGCCCGGCGCTCACGCCCGCGTGCTCCTGGATCCAGGGCACCCGTGTCGCGAACGACCCCGTCACGGAGCCGTGGATGCAGAAGACGGTGGCGACGGCGTACCGCGCCCGCTTCAACTCCCCTGGTGCGTACGTCAGTTCCGGCATCCCGCGGGCCCTCCCCAAGTCTCCCTTTGCGTGCCGCCGTAAACTATCAGGAACCCTGCCTGATAATGCCAGTGATATCCGCGTAGGATCCCGCCATGCCCGCATCGCCGAGAACCGCCCGAGCCATCAACGACCGGCTCGCGCTGCGCCTCCTCCAGGAGGAAGGGCCGCTCACCGCGGGGCAGTTGAAGGAACGTACGGGCCTGTCCCGGCCCACCGTCGCCGACCTCGTCGAGCGGCTCGCCGCGGCGGAACTCATCACGGTCGTGGGGGAGGCGGGCGCCGAGCGGCGCGGCCCCAACGCCCGGCTCTACGGGATCGTCGCCGACCGGGCCCACCTCGCCGCGCTCGACGTACGCACCGAGGGTGTGCGGCTCGTCGTCGCGGACCTGGTGGGCACGGTGCTCGCGGAGGCGTCCGTGCCGGTCGAGCCGGATGACGGGTCAGGCGTCGCCGTCGAGCGTGCCGTGGAGCTGCTCGAACGTACGGCGAAGGAGGCCGGGGCCGAGCGGCTGCACACGGTGGGCGTGGGGGCGCCAGGGCTGATCGACCCGGCGACGGGCGAGCTGCGGGACTCCTCGGGGCTGCCGCGCTGGCACCGCCGACTCGTCGCCGCGCTCCAGGAGCGGTTGCCCGCGCGGGTGTTGGTGGAGAACGAGACGAACCTGGCCGCCGTGGCCGAGCGCAAGGACGGCGCCGCGCGCGACCGCGACACGTTCGCGCTCCTGTGGCTCGGGCTCGGTATCGGCGCGGCGGTCGTCCTCGACGGCAAGCTGCGCCGAGGCGCCTCCGGCGGCACGGGTGAGGTCGGCTTCCTGCCGGTGCCGGGGACGGGTGGCCTCCCGTCGGCCACGGGCTGCGAAGGCGGCTTCCACTCCCTCGCGGGATCGGCCGCGATCCTCGAACTGGCCGTCTCCCACGGGCTCGTGGGCCCGGGGGAGCCGGTCGAGCGGGCGGCGGACGTGGTGCGCGACGCCGATGCCCGCTTCCTCGACGCGCTGGCGGACCGGGTAGTGCTCGGTGCGGCGGCGGTGGTGGCCGTGCTCGACCCTGGCTGTGTCGTCCTCGCGGGTGAGATCGGCCGCGCGGGCGGCGCGGCGCTGGCGGAGCGCGTCGCGGTTCGCCTGGCCACGATGTCGCCCCTCCCGACGGAGGTGCGGGCGGGGGAGTTGGGTGGCGGGGCGGTCCTGCGGGGCGCGCTGCTGATGGCCCGGGAGGTGGCCCAGGAGGCCGTCTACCCCCGCGAGGCCACCCGGGGTTGAGCTTGGGGCTCTGCCCCATACCCCGCTGCTCAATCGCCGCAGGGGCTTGATGTGCGTACCTCCGCGGTGCTTGGAACGCGCACCCTCGCGGTGCTTGAAGTGCGTACCTCCGCGGTGCTTGAAATGCGCACCCTCGCGGTGCTTGGAATGCGCACTCTCTCGGCGCTTGTCATCAAGCCCCTGCGGCGATTGAGCAACTCATGCCCCCGCGACGGCTGAGCACATCAAGCCCCTGCAGCGTTTGAGCAGCGGGGTCCGGGGCGGAGCCCCGATCTTTTGAGCCTCGCCGGCGTTTGAGGCGCCGGGTCCGGGGCGGGGCCCCGGTCTTTCAAGCCCCGCCGGCGATTGAGGCGCGGGGGCCGGGGCGGAGCCCCGAGGCGTAGGGGCGGTCAGGGGCGGGACAGGTACTCCGCGAAGGTCACCTTGCCGACCCGCCGCTCCGGCGCCAGATGCCCACCACCCCGAAACGCCCGATACGCCGCCCCGGCCAACCGCACCGACACCACCGGCCGCCGCTTCCCCACCGCCCCGAGATACGTACGGGCCAACTCCGCGAACGTGAGAACCTCCGGCCCACCCATGTCCGCCACCCGCCCCGCCGGAGGCAGAACCGCCAACTCGGCCAGCCGGTCTGCCACTTCGGCCACCTCGATCGGCTGGTCGGCGACCCCCGCCGGCAGAAACACGACCGGCAACTTCGCCGCGACCCGCACTGCCGCCGCCACCAGATCGTGGAACTGCGTCGCCCGCAACACCGTCCACCCGAGCCCTGACTCCTCGACCAGCCGCTCCACCGCGAGCTTCGCCTTGTAGTAGGGGAACGGAACCTCGTCCACCCCGACGATCGAGATGTAGACGAGGTGCGGGACCTCCGCCCGGCGCGCAGCCGCCACCAAATGGGCGGCAGCCTTCTCGTCCCCACCGGTCTGCGTCGACGCACAGTGCACGATCACGTCCACGCCGGTCACGGCCCGGTCGAGCGCGGGCCCGCCCTCACGCAGGTCCACGGCGTACGGCTCGCTGTGCCTGCTCAGCACCCGCACCTCGTGCCCCGCCCCGCGCAACCGCTCGGTGACGAGCCGGCCGAGAGTTCCGGTTCCGCCGGTCACCAGGATCGTGGTCATAGCCTGCTCAGCTCCTTCGTACCCGGCCGTCCCCCCTGCGGAACGCCCGTCGTCAGCTGAGAACCGGCGGCGTCGCGCCTTTGTGACAGTCCTACGCCGCCCCACCGAGCTGACGGGACACGAACCCCAGCTTGTCCGGATTCAGGATCGCGCGCCCGACCGAAACGCGCCCTTCCCGCACCTCGAAGCAGACGACCGCGAACAGGCTCCCGCCGGGCTGCCGCGCGATGATCCCCGGCTCCCCGTTGATCTCGGCGACGAGCAGCTCCACGCCCACCAGGTACCGCTCGGCGATGCCGTCCAGGAACCGCAGCACCTTCTCGCGGCCCACGACGGCCTTACGGGCCGCGGTGACCTTGCCGCCGCCGTCGCCCCACCACCGCACATCCGTGGCGAGAATCTTCTCCAGGGCCGCCAGATCGCCCTCGCGGGCCGCCCCCACGAACGTCTCCACCAGCTCCCGCCGCACCCGCTCGGACGGCTCGAACCGCGCCGCGGGCTCCGCGATCCGCGCCGTCGCACGCCGGTACAGCTGCCGGCAGTTGGCCTCGCCGAGATCGAGCACACCGGCGATCTCCCGGTACCCGTACGCGAAGGCCTCCCGCAGCACGTACACCGCCCGCTCCGTCGGCGTGAGCCGCTCCAGGAGGACGAGCAGCGCGCACGACACCGAGTCGAGCTGCTCGGCCGACTCCAGCGGGCCGAGGGCGCCGTCCGAGGTGAGGACGGGCTCGGGCAGCCAGGGGCCCGCGTATCGCTCCCGCTGGACGCGGGCCGACGAGAGGCGGTTCAGGCACAGGTTCGTGACCACCTTGGCGAGCCAGGCGCCGACGTGCTCGACGGACCCCGGCTCAGTGGCGCCGAACCGCAGATACGCGTCCTGCACCGCATCCTTGGCCTCCTCGGCGGAGCCGAGCATCCGGTAGGCGAGGCCGAACATCCGGGCCCTGTGGGTCTCGAACTCGGTGGCACGGGCTGCGTGTTCGGTCGGTTGCGTGCTGGTCACGCGTTCAGACTGCCAGAACAGCGGCGTATTCCCGCGGACGGACGAAAAACAGCGCAGCGGCCTGTGAGTCAGCCCACAGCGTTCGCATGCGTGCAGGTAGGGGAGACGTGGCAGACTGGCCGTGTACCAGAAGCAGCGCACTCCGGGGTCGGTGAAAGTCCGAACCGGCGGTTACAGTCCGCGACCCGGTCACGATCTTGTGGCCGGTTGACCAGGTGAAATTCCTGGACCGACGGTTAAAGTCCGGATGGGAGGCAGTGCGCGGCGGGCGGGCACGTGAGTGCGCGTCGCCGGCTGTTTCAGCGGTCCCGCAAGGGGACCGGTGTCGAACGCGGCGTCGCCACAGGTGTCGCAGTCCGTACGCTCTGTCGTCGTCGAACGACAGTGCCCCGGAGTCCAGGCCCGTAAAGGGAGGACCCGGAAGTGTTCACCGGAATCGTCGAAGAGCTGGGCGAGATCACCGCCGTCGAGACGCTCGGCAGCCCGGTCGACGCGTGTCGCTTCCGCGTCCGCGGCCCCGTCGTCACCGAAGGCGCGAAACACGGCGACTCCATCGCGGTCAACGGCGTGTGCCTGACCGTCGTCGAGCACGAGGGCGCCGAGTTCACCGCCGACGTCATGGCCGAGACCCTCAAGCGCTCCAGCCTCGGCGCGCTCGCCCCCGGCTCCCGCGTCAACCTCGAACGGCCGATGATCGCCGACGGCCGCTTCGGCGGGCATGTCGTGCAGGGCCACGTCGACGGGGTGGGCACCATCGTGGAGCGCACCCCCTCCGAGCACTGGGAGATCGTCAAGATCTCGCTGCCCGCCGAGCTGTCCAAGTACGTCGTCGAGAAGGGCTCGATCACGGTCGACGGCGTGAGCCTGACGGTCGTCGACGCGGGCGCCGACCACTTCACCATCAGCCTCATCCCGACCACGCTCGCCCTGACCACGCTCGGCCCGAAGCAGGCCGGCGACCCCGTCAACCTCGAGGTCGACGTCATCGCGAAGTACGTGGAGCGGATGCTCGGTACGCGGGAGGCGGACAAGTGAGCTGGCTCAACACCGAGGCGTTCACGATCTTCGGCCAGCACATCCTCTGGTCCGACATGATCGGCAACACGATCGGCCTCATCGCCCTCGCACTCGGCTGGCGCCGCTCCATATGGACCTGGCCCGCCCAGCTGATATCCGGCGCGATCCTCCTCACTGCCTTCGCCACTGCCCACCTCTCGGGCAGCGCGGGCAAGCAGCTCGTCGTCATCGTCGTGGCCCTGTACGGCTGGTGGCAGTGGAACCGGGGCAAGGGCCAGGCGCAGGACGGCTCCATCGCCGTCCGCTTCGCCACCTGGCGCGAGCGCGGCTACCTTGTGGGCGCCGCGGCCGTCGGCACGCTCGCCGTGGGCGGCCTGTTCACCGCGATCCCCTCGCTGTCCTGGGACCCCTGGCCCGACGCGTACATCTTCGTCGGCACCGTCGTCGCCATGTACGCCCAGGCCCGCGGCATGGTCGAGTTCTGGTTCGCCTGGCTGCTCGTCGACCTCGTCGGCGTCCCCCTGAACTTCGCCAACGGCTTCGCCTTCTCCGGCTTCGTCTACGTCATCTACGGCGCGCTCGTCCTGTGGGGCATGCGCGACTGGTGGCTGCGCTCCCGCGCCGCCGCCCCCGCCACCGCGCTGGAAGGAGCTCGCGCATGAGCACGGCACCGAACCTGTACGAGGCCGAGGACCTGAGCCTCGACCCGGTCGAGATGGCCATCCGCGACATCGCCGCAGGACGCCCCGTCGTGGTCGTCGACGACGAGGACCGGGAGAACGAGGGCGACCTCGTCGTCGCCGCCGAGAAGATCACGCCCGAGATCGTCGCCTTCATGATGAGCGAGTGCCGCGGCCTGATCTGCGCCCCCATGGAGGGCGCCGAGCTCGACCGGCTCGAACTGCCGCAGATGGTCGGCAACAACACGGAGTCGATGCAGACCGCGTTCACCGTCTCCGTCGACGCCTCCGGCGCGCACGGCGTGACCACCGGCATCTCGGCGGCCGACCGCGCGGCCACCCTCCGCCTCCTCTCCTCGGGCAACAGCGAGCCCGGCGACTTCGTCCGCCCAGGCCACATCTTCCCGCTGCGCGCCAAAGAGGGCGGCGTCCTGGTCCGTGACGGTCACACCGAGGCCGCCGTCGACCTCGCCCGGCTCGCGGGCCTGCGCCCCGCCGGCGCCATCGTCGAGATCGCGGGTGAGAACGGCGTGATGCTGCGCCTGCCCGAGCTGGTCCCGTTCGCCCGCAGGCACGGCCTGACGATCATCTCCATCAAGGACCTGATCGACTACCGCCGCACCTCCGAGCCCACGGTCAAGCGCGAGGCGACCGTCCAACTCCCCACCGCCTTCGGCGATTTCACGGCCTACGGCTACCGCTCCACGGTCGACGGCGTCGAGCACGTCGCCCTCGTGCACGGCGAGCTCGGCGACGGCGAGGAGGTCCTCGCCCGGATCCACTCCGAGTGCCTGACCGGCGACGTGTTCCACTCGCTGCGCTGCGACTGCGGCCCCCAGCTGGAGGAATCCATGCGCCGCATCGTCGAGGAGGGCCGCGGCGTCGTCGTCTACCTCCGCGGACACGAGGGCCGCGGCATCGGCCTCGTCTCCAAGCTGCGCGCGTACGAGCTCCAGGAGCAGGGCCGCGACACCCTCGACGCCAACCTGGAACTCGGCCTGCCCGCCGACGCCCGCGACTACGCGGCGGGCGCCCAGATCCTCGGCGACCTCGGGGTGCGCAGCCTGCGCCTGATGACCAACAACCCCGACAAGACCGAGGCCCTCACCCGCCACGGCCTCAAGGTCGCCGAGCGGGAGCCGATGCCTGTCACGGCGGGCGAGCACAACCTGCGCTACCTGCGCACCAAGCGGGACCGCATGGGCCACGACCTGCCCTGGCTGGACGCCCCGCGGACGTCCGCCTGCAACAACCAGTAAGCCATCTGTTTTCAGTTACATACGTACGAGGAGAAGCGCGTGAGCGGCAAGGGTGCACCCGAACTGAGCGTGAAGAACTGCGGCGACCTGCGCGTGGCCGTCATCGCGGCCCAGTGGCACGAGCAGGTCATGACCGGACTCGTGGACGGCGCCCTGCGCGCCCTGAACGAGCTGGGCATCAGCGAGCCCACCGTCCTGCGCGTCCCCGGCAGCTTCGAGCTGCCGGTCGTCGCCAAGGTCCTCGCGGGCCGCGGCTACGACGCGATCGTCGCGCTCGGCGTCGTCATCCGCGGCGGCACCCCGCACTTCGAGTACGTCTGCCAGGGCGTGACCAACGGGCTCACGCAGGTCACCATCGACACCGGCGTCCCCGTCGGCTTCGGCGTCCTGACCTGCGACACCGAGGAGCAGGCGCTCGACCGCGCCGGCATCGAGGGCTCCAGCGAGGACAAGGGGCACGAGGCGGTCACCGCCGCCGTCGCCACCGCGACCACGCTGCGTACGATCGCCGAGCCCTGGCGCTGACGGGCGGATCGGGACGCGTAAAGTAGACGCCACCATGTCCAATAAGACGTTCGAGGAGCTCTTCACCGAGCTCCAGCACAAGGCAGCCACCGGCGACCCCGCCACTTCCCGCACCGCTGAACTGGTCGGCAAGGGCGTCCATGCCATCGGCAAGAAGGTCGTCGAGGAGGCCGCCGAAGTCTGGATGGCCGCCGAGTACGAGAGCGACGACGCCGCAGCCGAGGAGATCTCGCAGCTCCTCTACCACGTCCAAGTGATGATGGTCGCGCGCGGCATCTCCCTCGACGACGTGTACGCGCACCTCTAGGCCCGCGTACCCGCCTCCCCATCCGCAACTCACCCCTTACGCAAAGGAATCCGACCTCATGCTGCGCATCGCCGTCCCCAACAAGGGTTCACTCTCAGGGCCTGCGTCGGACATGCTGCATGAGGCCGGATACCGGCAGCGCAAGGAGTCCAAGGAACTCGTCACGGTCGACCCGGACAACGAGGTCGAGTTCTTCTACCTGCGCCCCAAGGACATCGCGATCTACGTGTCCTCGGGCAAGCTCGACATCGGCATCACCGGCGAGGACCTGCTGATCGACTCCGGCGCCGAGGCCGAGACGATCCTGCCGCTCGGCTTCGCCCGCTCCACGTTCCGCTTCGCCTCGCGGCCCGGCGCCGTCAAGGACCTCGCGGACCTCGCGGGCCGGACGATCGCCACGTCGTACGAGGGCATCGTCGCCAAGTACCTCGCCGAGCGCGGCGTGGAGGCCAACGTCGTGCACCTCGACGGCGCCGTCGAGACCGCCATCGAGCTCGGCGTCGCCGACGCGATCGCCGACGTCGTCGAGACGGGGACCTCGCTGCGCAACGCCGGCCTCGAGGTCTTCGGCGAGCCGATCATGCGCTCCGAGGCCTGCGTGATCCGCCACAAGGGCGCGTCCGCGGACGAGTCGGCCGACTCGAAGGTCGACCAGTTCCTGCGCCGCCTCCAGGGCGTCCTCGTCGCCCGGACGTACGTGATGATGGACTACGACTGCCGCGCCGAGCACCTGGAGAAGGCGGTCGCCCTCACCCCCGGCCTGGAGTCCCCGACCGTCTCCCCTCTCCACAACGAGGGCTGGGTCGCGGTGCGCGCCATGGTCCCGTCGAAGGGCGCGCAGCGGATCATGGACGACCTGTACGCCCTCGGCGCGCGGGCCATCCTCACCACGGCCATCCACGCCTGCCGCCTCTGAGGACGTCCGCCATGCCCGACCAGCCCAGCCTGCCCGTCACCTTCCGTCCCGGCCGCACCCGCGCCGTGCTGCACACGCTCGGCGCCGCGTCCTTCGTGGTGATCACGATCGTCGCGCTGCTGCTCGGTGGCCTGAGCCCGGGGGAGAAGGGCAGCTTCGTCTTCACCGGTGCGCTGTTCTGGGGCGTGCTGTGGCTGCTCGCGCGGCCCAGGATCGACGCCGACGCCGAGGGCGTCACGGTGGTCAACGTGGCGCGCAGCCGCCGCCTCTCCTGGGCGGAGATCGTCAAGGTCAACCTGCGGCCCGGTGACCCCTGGGTCTTCCTCGACCTCGCGGACGGCACCAGCATGGCCGCGATGGGCATCCAGCCCGGCATGGCCAAGTCCTCCGCCATCCGCGACGCCAAATCGCTCCGCGCTCTGACGGAGACCCACCACTCCCGTGCTTAGGCCTCGGGGCTCCGCCCCGGACCCCGCGCCTCAATCGCCGGCGGGGCTTGATCTGGCTCGGCCCATCAAGCCCCTGCGGCGATTGAGCTGCATCTTTCAAGCCCCTGCGGCGATTGAGCAGCGGGGTCCGGGGCGGAGCCCCGAGGCGTCGGGCCGGTGGGCCGTCTGCTCAATCGCCGCAGGGGCTATAAATAGCCCCTGCGGCGACCATGAATAGCCCCGCCGGCGATTGAGGCGCGGGGTCCGGGGCGGAGCCCCGTGGCGTGGGGGCCGTGGGGCGCAACCGGACGGGTGTCACGCGGGCAACCGGTCCAGGATCGCCGCGAAGTCCGCCGAAGGCGGCAGCGTTCCGAAGGCCAGGCCCCGGTCGCCGGCCAGCCGGCTCGCGCAGAACGCGTCGGCCACCGCCGAGGGCGCGTGCCGCACGAGGAGCGAGCCCTGAAGAACGAGCGCCGCCCGCTCGATCACCCGCCGCGCCCGCAACTGCGCGTCCTCGGGCGAGCCCAACTCGTCCTGGAGCCCACGCCACGCGGCATCCAGACGGGCGTCCGCGCCGGACGCCGCCTCGAGCTCCGCGCGGAACGCCTCCAGGGACTCCGGCTCGCGGGTCAACGCCCGCAGCATGTCGAGCGCGTTGACGTTCCCGGAGCCCTCCCAGATCCCGTTGAGCGGGGCCTCCCGGTACAGGCGCGGCATCCCTGACGCCTCGTCATAACCGTTGCCACCGAGGCATTCCAGGGCCTCCGCGACCGCCACGGGCTGCCGCTTGCACACCCAGTACTTGCCGACCGCCGTGGCCAGGCGGAGGAAGGCCCGCTCACCCGCGTCCCCCCGCTGTGCCCGGTCCGCCGCACCGGCCAACCGCAGCCCGAGCGTCGTCGCGGCCTCCGACTCCAGGGCCAGGTCCGCGAGGACGTTGCGCATCAGCGGCTGGTCGATCAGCTTCGCGCCGAACACCGAACGGTGGCGGCTGTGGTGCGCGGCCTGCGCCAGCGACTCGCGCACGTGCGCCGCGGAGCCGAGGACGCAGTCGAGGCGCGTCATCGTCACCATGTCGATGATGGTGCGCACACCCTTGCCCTCGTCCCCGACGAGCCAGGCCACCGTGTCGTCGAACTCCGGCTCGCTGGACGCGTTCGACCGGTTGCCGAGCTTGTCCTTCAGGCGCTGGATACGGAACGTGTTGCGCGACCCGTCCGGCAGCACACGCGGAACCAGGAAGCACGACAACCCGCCCGGCGCCTGCGCGAGCACCAGGAACACGTCGTTCATCGGTGCCGACGTGAACCACTTGTGGCCGCGCAGGCGCCACGTGCCGTCCGACTGCTCGACCGCGGCCGTCGTGTTCGCGCGGACGTCCGTGCCGCCCTGCTTCTCCGTCATACCCATCCCGGCGAGCAGGCCGCGCTTGTCGGCGGGGGCGCGGAGCCCGGGCTCGTAGACGGTGCTCGTGAGCAACGGCTCGTACAACTTGGCGAGTTCGGGCGTGCGGCGCAGCGCGGGCACCACCGCGTACGTCATGGAGACAGGGCACATGTGGCCCTGCTCCAGCATCGTGGCGAGCATGAAGGTGCCCGCGCGGGCCACGTGCGCGCCCGGCCGCTCGTCCGCCCAGGCGGAACCCGCCGCGCCCGCGGCCACCGTGGCGCGCATCAGTGAGTGGTACGAGGGGTGGAAGTCCACCTCGTCGACACGGTTGCCGTAGCGGTCGTGCGTGCGCAGCTCGGGCTCGTGCCGGTTGGCCTGGTCGGCCCAGAGGCGGGCCTCCTCGCTGCCCGCGTAGCGGCCGAAGCGGTGCAGCTCGTCGATGTGCCACTCGGCGCCCTCGCGGCGTACGCCCTCCAGGAGTACCGGGTCGTCGGCGGCGTCGTGACCGGTCAACGGCGGTGCCTGGTTGGTCACTTCGTGCGTCACGGTGGGGTTCGAGTGCATGGTGCGTGCCTCCGTAGAAGTCTCGGACGAACGAAAGGGTCAGGCGGCCGGTGCGCCCGCGCAGCGCAGCGCCATGGCGGTGAGTTCGGCGAGCAGCTCGCCGGTGGCGGCCTCGTCGTGGGCGGCGAGCGGATCGACGAGCACCTCGCCGATCGCGCCGGTGAGCGCGGCCGCGGTGATCGCACCGTCCTGCTTCGGCAGCAGGCCCGCCACCATGCCCTCGTGCACCACTTCGGCGAACAGGGCGTGGTAGCGGCGCCGGTAGTCGAGCCGCTCGGCGCCGACCTTCGGATCGGCGGGCGCGGCGAGCAGCGCGTAGGCGAGGCCGCGGTTCTCCAGGGCGCGCCGGGCGAACACCTCCACCCCGCGCCGCAGCCGCAGCACCGGGTCACCGTCCCCCTGAAGCACCTCGCCGATCACGGTCACCTCCCGCGCCGCGGCCCGCCGGAACACCTCGACCGCGAGCGCCGCCTTCGACGGAAAGTGCTGGTAGACCGAGCCGGCCGCGATCCCGGCGGCGTCGGCGACCGCCGTCACGGACGCCTGCGCCCAGCCCACCTCGGCGACGACGGAGGTGGCGCACGCGACCAGGTGCTCGCGCGCTGTCTCCAGGCGACGGATTTCGGCGGGGGTCTTGCGGTAGGCCATGCAAGCAGTGAACCATCATTCAGAGTTTGCCGCCATGGTCGGTTCCGCACCGGTTCCATGCCGGTTTCGTCGGCAAGGCTCGTCAGGAGAACGTGAATGCACCTCAGTGCCCTGCTGGACAGCGCTGTTCGCTCGGGCGGCACGAAGGAAGCCGTCGTCTACCGCGAACAGCGTTGGAACTACCGGGAGTTCGCCGACGCCGCCCGTCGCGCCGCGACCGCGCTGCGCGAGGCCGGCCTCGGCCCCGGCGACCGCCTCGCCGTGATGACGTACAACACCCCGGCGTTCCTCTTCGCCGCCTTCGGTGCCTGGAGTCTCGGGGCCACCCTCGTACCGTTCAACCACAAGCTGCAGACCGCCGAAGTGGGGCGCCAGCTGAAGCACTGCGGGGCGCGCCTCGCGCTCGTCGACGCGGAGATCGGCGAGCGCGCCACCGCCGCAGACCCGGGCGTGCGCTGGCTGACCAGCCACCCGGACGCCCCGGCCGAAGCGCTCCCGGCCGACGCCTTCGAGGCGCTCGTCGCGGCCGCCGAACCGTACGAGGCACAGGACCGCCCCGACGGGGACGTGGCGGAGATCCTCTACACGTCCGGCACCTCCGGCACGCCCAAGGGCTGCGTCCACTCGCACCGCACCGCCGCCCTGACCGCCGCGTACTCCGCGGCGACGATGTCGATGCGCGGTGACGAGCGCTTTCTGATCTGCATGCCGATCTGGCACGCGGCGCCGCTCAACAACATGACGCTCGGCACCCTGTTCGCGGGCGGCACCGTCGTGCTCCAGCGCGAGTACGAGCCGCGCGGCATGCTCGAAGTCATCCAGCGAGAGCGGATCACCGCACTGTTCGGCGCACCCATCGCGCTCATCGCCCCGCTCCAGACGGTCCCGGACCACGCCGACTACGACGTGTCGTCCGTCCGCGCCTGGCTCTACGGCGCGGGCCCGCTCGACGCGGACACCGTGCGCCGCCTGATGAAGGCGTACGGCACGGAGAACTTCCAGCAGGTGTACGGGATGAGCGAGACCGGGCCCGCCGGCGCCTCGCTCCACCCGTACGAGCACGCGGACAAGGCGGGTGCGATCGGGCGCGGCGGCATGCCGGGCGTGGACCTGCGCGTCGTACGCCCCGACGGACACGACGCGGAGCCCGGCGGGAGCGGCGAGATCTGGCTGCGCACCGACACCCGCATGCTCGGCTACCTGGACGATGAGGAAGCCACCGCCGAGGTGTTCGCCGGTGACTGGTACCGCAGCGGTGACCTGGGCCGGATCGACGAGGACGGCTATGTCACGCTCGTCGACCGGATGAAGGACGTGATCGTCACCGGCGGCGAGAACGTCGCGTCGCAGGAGGTCGAGGGCGCGCTGCGGGGGCACCCGGACGTGCTCGACGTCGCCGTCGTCGGCCGGCCGCACCCGCAGTGGGGCGAGACGGTGGTGGCCTTCGTCGTCCCGCGCGAGGGCGCCGGGACCGACCTGGCGGGGATGCGGGGGTGGCTGGAGGAGCGGATCGCCCGCTACAAGGTGCCGCGCGAGCTGATCCTGCGCGACGCCCTTCCGCGTACTCCCTCCGGGAAGATCACCAAGCACGTGCTGCGGGCCGAACTGGCCTGAGCTGCGCGCCTGTAGGGTCTCGGCATGGCCGATGAGCAGGCACAGCAAGCGCGCAGGGGGCCGGGCCGGCCGCGCCAGGAGCACGTCACCAACGCCGTGCTCCAGGCTGTCGTCGAGCTGGTGGCGGAGGAGGGCATGGGCGCGCTGACCATGGACGCCGTCGCGACCCGCGCGGGGGTGAGCAAACCGGCCATGTACCGCCGCTGGCCCACCAAGCAGGACCTGATCATCGCCGCCGCCGAGTCCCGCGTAGGGACGCTGACGGTGCCCGACATGGGGGACTTCACGGCCGAACTGCGCGCGGTCCTCATGGAACGTGTGCGTGCCTACCGGCAGCCCGGTGTCGGCCGGCTGCTCGCCGGAGTGATCGGCGCGGCGGCGGAGGCGGGCGCGGGGCGCGAGGCGTTCCGGGCGTACGTGACGCGGGTGACGAGCGAGACGCGGCACCTGCTGGAGCGCGGCATCGCGCGCGGCGACGTACGGCCCGACGTCCCGATCGCCGATGTCACGACCCTCATCGCGTCGTCCCTCGTCTTCCGGCTCGTCGCCGAGCAGCGGCCGCCGGAGAAGGAGCTGGTCGATTCCGTGGTGGACCTGATCGGCCGCGCGGTCGACGTCCGGCCGTGAGGGGCGTGTAACCGTCCACTGACCCTCGGTCATATCCCTTGCGGACCCCTTGCCCCGGCGCGATTCAATATCGATACTGCCGGTTACGTAATAGCGTTCGCTGTTGGGAGGACCCCCCATGCACGACGTCGCGACGGCCCCCGTCGAGAACCCCAAGCCGATCCTGGACAAGCCCCTGATGCACTACGGGCGCCGCGTCCTGGACCGCCTCGCGCCCGGCGCGGAGCAGGCGGACTACAAGCACTTCGAGGTCAACCCGCTCACCCCGCACTTCGGAGCCGTGCTCAGCGGCGTCGATTTGACGAGGCCGATCACCGAGGAGCTCGCCGAGGAACTGCGCCAGGCCCTCCTCGAATGGAAGGTGATCTTCTTCCGGGGGCAGGCCGGCTTCGACTCCGAGAACCACCTCGCCCTCTCGGCCGTCTGGGGCGAGCCCGAGCCCAACCCGTTCTTCCCGAAGACGGAGACCGTGGGCCTGTCCCGGCTCGCCAAGGACGCCAAGGCCGCCGGCAACAAGAACATCTGGCACAGCGACCACTCGTTCATGGTCAACCCCTCGCTCGGCGCCGTACTCCGCGCCATCGAGGTGCCCGCAGCGGGCGGCGACACCATGTGGTGCGACATGGGCGCCGCGTACGACAACCTCCCCGACGACCTCAAGGAGCGGATCGAGAACCTCACCGCGGTCCACGACTGGGAGGCCAGCTGGGGCGCGCTCATGAACGACGAGCAGAAGGCCGCGTTCCGCGCCAACTGGCCGCAGGTCGAGCACCCCGTCGTCGTGCGCCACCCGCGCAGCGGCCGCAAGACCCTGTACGTGAACGAACCGTTCACCCGGTACATCAAGGGCCTGTCCGAGGAGGAGAACCGCGAACTCCTCGACATCCTCGTGCTCCAGGCGCGCATCCCCGAGTTCCAGATCCGCTTCAACTGGGCGCCGGACTCGATCGCGATCTGGGACAACATCGCCGTCCAGCACTACGCGGTCAACGACTACTTCCCGGCCAAGCGCGTCATGGAGCGCATCGCCATCGCAGGGGTACCGCTCTCGTGACCACCGCACCCGCCGTGCGCGGCACGGGACTTGACCCGGCCCGGCGCGAGAGCCGCCGCGCGTGGACGGTGACCGCGCTCCTCGTGGTCTTCATGATGGTCAACTTCGCGGACAAGTCCGTGCTCGGCCTCGCCGCCGACGAGATCCGCGCCGATCTGCACCTGAGCGCCACCCGGTTCGGGCTCGCGAACAGCGCCTTCTTCCTGCTCTTCTCCGTCGCCGCGATCGTCGTGGGAATGGCGGCGGACCGGGTGTCACCGAAGCTGCTGCTCCTGGTGATGGCCGTGCTCTGGTCGGTGGCGCAGGTGCCCGCGGCCGTCGGCGGGGGACTCGCCGTACTGATCGGCTCGCGGGTGTTCCTGGGCGCCGCGGAGGGCCCGGCCTTCCCCGTCGCCCAGCAGGCCACGCTCTCCTGGTTCCCGAACGACAAGCGGAACCTGCCCAGCGCGCTGCTCACCATCGGCATCACGCTCGGCGTGATCATCTCCGCGCCGGGCCTGTCCTGGGTGATCCAGAACCACGGCTGGCGCGCGGCTCTGTGGGTGCTCGCCGCGATCGGCGTGGTGTGGGCGGCGCTGTGGGCGCTGTTCGGCGCGGACAGCCCGCGGGCCCGCGCCAGGGCGACCACGAAGGCCGCCGGCGACCGTGACGACTCCGCGCCCACGGTCCCGTACCGGAAGATCTTCGCCAGCCGTACGTGGATCGGCAGCACCCTCGCGTACTTCATGAGCTACTGGTCCGTGGCGCTGATGCTGGTGTGGATGCCGTCCTACCTGCGCAACGCGCTGGACTACTCGGCGTCCACCGCGGGCAGGCTGGTCGTCCTGCCCTGGGCCGTCGGCGCCGTGGTCCTGCTCGGGCAGGCCGCGCTCACCGGGCGGCTGATGCGGCGCGGTGTCGTCAGCAAGAGGGCCCGTGGCTGGGTCGGCGGATGCATGCTCGCGATCGGCGCCGTCTGCTGCCTCCTGACGCCGTTCGTCGACTCGGTGCCCGCGCAGACCGTGCTCGTCGCCCTCGGCTTCGGCTTCAGCGGCTCGTACGCCACCGTGGCCGCGACCACCGTCGCCGAACTCGCCCCGGCCGCCCGCAGCGGTGGCGCCCTGGGCCTCATGAACGCCCTCGTCACGGTGTCCGGGCTCCTCGCGCCCGCCGCCGTCGGCGCCCTCGTCGACGCGCAGGGCGACGCCGGCTACCAGCACGCCGTGCTCGTGACCGGTGTCCTCGTCGCGATCGGCGCCGTGCTCGCCTTCGCCCTGGTCGATCCGGAGCGCGACCGTGCACGGTTGACCGGCTGACCATTCGTCACGCAGCCTTCCCTTACCGGGGGTTACCCGTGGATGACATGATCGACGGCACGCCCCCCACCATTCCCCCCGCGTTTCCAAGGAGTTGACCGTGAGCGCCGCAGCAGCACTCGACACCTCACCGCTGGACCAGGCCGTCCGCGACCTGCGCGAGCACGCACCGTCCTGGACCGCGACGCCCCTGGCCGAGCGCATCGCGCTACTGGAGCGGACGCTCCCGCGGATCTCCGAGGGCGCCGCCGCGATGGTCGCCGACGCGTCCGCCGCCAAGGGCTACGCCGAGACCTCCGAGTGGGCCGCCGAGGACTGGATCACCGCGCCGTGGGCCCTCGCCCAGACGATCACGGCGTACCTGCACGTCCTGCGCCGCATCGCCGCCGGACAGGAGCCGGTCGACCCCAAGTCGGTGCGCAGCCACGAGGGCCGCACCGTCGTCGACGTCTTCCCCACCCTCACCTCCGACCGGCTGTTGCTCAACGGCTTCACCGCGCAGGTGTGGACGCTGCCGGGCATCACCCGCGAGCAGGTCCTGGACCGCGCCGCGGGGGAGTACCGGGGCCGGCAGGCCGGGCCGACCGTCTCCCTGGTGCTCGGCGCGGGCAACGTCGCGTCGATCACCCCGCTCGACATCCTCCAGAAGCTGTACGCGGAGGGCGAGGTCGTCATCGCCAAGATGAACCCCGTCAACGCGTATCTGCGCCCGCACTTCGAGAAGGTCTTCGCCGAGTACGTGGACCGCGGCTGGGTCCGCTTCGTCGACGGCGGCGCCGCCGAGGGCGCGTACCTCACCGGGCACGAGGACATCGACACCATCCACGTCACCGGCAGCGAGCGCACCCACGACGCGATCGTGTGGGGCGTGGACGAGCAGGCCGAGCAGCGCCGCGCCGAGGACGCCCCGCTCAACGACAAGCCGTTCACCAGCGAGCTCGGCGGCGTCAGCCCCTGCATCGTGACGCCCGGCCCGTGGAGCGACGCCGACTTCCGCTTCCAGGCCGAGAACATCGTCACCAGCAAGCTCAACAACTCGGGCCACAACTGCATCGCCACGCAGGTCCTCGTCGTGCCCCGCGAGTGGGACGGCACGGAGAAGCTGCTCGCCGAGGTCCGCAAGGTCCTTGCCGAACTGCCGCCGCGGCCCGACTACTACCCGGGCGCGGCCGACCGCGTCGCCAAGGTCACGGCCGCCCACCCGGGGGCGGAGAAGCTCGGTATCGACGACTCGTGCCGCGTCCTCGTCCCGGAGATCGAGGGCATGGACGACGTCCTGATCACGGACGAGGTGTTCGCGAGCACGCTCGGCGTGATCCGTCTCCCGGGCGCCGACGCGCCGCACTTCCTGGCCGCCGCCACGGAGTTCGCCAACGACAAGCTCCCCGGCACCCTGGGCGCCACGCTGCTCGTCCACCCGAAGACGGAGCGCGCCCACTCCGGCGCGGTCGCCGACGCGATCGCCGCGCTGCGCTACGGCACGCTGGGCGTCAACGTCTGGTCGGCCTTCGGCTTCCTCCTCGGCTACACGCCGTGGGGCGCGTATCCCGGCAACACGCCTAAGGACATCGGCAGCGGCATCGGCTTCGTGCACAACGCGTTCATGCTGGAGGACATCGAGAAGACGGTGGTGCGGGCCCCGTTCGCCCCGTCCCCGCGCGGCCTCTTCACCGGCTCCCCGTCCCTGTCCCCGCGCCCCCCGTTCTACGTCACGAACCGCACGGGCCTCACGACGATGAAGCGCCTCACGGCCTACACGACGTCCCCCTCCGCGACGAAGCTCCCGGCCATCTTCGCGTCGGCGCTACGGGGCTGATTCACCGGGGGCGTGGTGGGGGCGGTCCGGGACGGTGCGCTGCACCGGGGCTCACAAGGCCGGGGCTTCGCCCCGGACCCCGCGCCTCAAACGCCGGCGGGGCTGGGAAAACCAATCGCCGGCGGGGCTTGATCCATCAAGCCCCGCCGGCGGTTGAGGCGCGTCGTTTAAGCCCTGCCGGCGGTTGAGGCGCCTCTTTTAAGTCTCTGCGTCGATTGAGCAGCGGGGTCCGGGGCGGAGCCCCGAGGCGTAGGCGCGGGCGGCCGCAACGGCGCTCAACCGTTGAGGACGCGTGCCTTCTCCGCCGCGAACTCCGCCTCCGTGAGGAGCCCCTGGGCCCGCAACTCGGCGAGCGCCTGAAGCTGCGAAACCCGATCCGTGCCACCGGCAACCGGCGGCGCCACCTGCGCGTCCATCTCGCGACGCATGTCACGATCGGCCATTCTGCGGTTCACCCGCCCCGACACCGCCGACGCGGTACCGGAGATGACCGCCGTGCGGGCGATGGTGCCAAGGAGTCCGGGCCGTCCGAATCGTTGCGGCATGCTGACCGTCCTCTTCGTTCTCTCGCGTAAGTGTGTCGTCAGGCCGTGGCGAGGGCTTCGATGGCCTCGTCGACCGTCTCCCTCGGGATCCGCTCGAGCATCAGCACCTGTCCGTTCGAGTCGCGCACGGCCGTGCCGAGGCGGGCGGCCCAGGTGTTTTCCCAGGCCAGGACGAGCGCGGAGGACGAGGCCGGAAGGTTGTCGGAGACCGCCTTCAGATCCTCGTCGCTGAGCAGGTCGAACCGTACGTCGGCGACCTGCTGGAACAGCTCGGTGACCTCGGGGTCGCCGAGCTCGACGACATCGACGGACCCGTCGGCCGCCTTCCGGATGAAGCACAGGTCGAGGATCCGTACGGTCCCGTCCTTCTGCAGATCCCGCAGCGCGGGCGCGACATCGCCGCTGAAGTGGTTGCCGTCGAAGGCGAGCACGGCGACGTCCACCGGACCGACGGTGTCGGCGTTGAGGCCACTGGTCACGGGCGAGCCCCTTCCCTGTATTGCCGTATGGGACATAGGCGGATGAAACGTCTGAAACGGATACTAGGGTGAGCGTACTGCGGGAGCGAGCCCGGCGGACCGGGTCGTTCGGCCCTCCGGGAGGCCGAACGGCGGCTCATGGCCGCGAGGCATACGCGGGGTACGAGGCCTGCGAGGCCAGGAGCTCGGCGAGACCACGGCGCGTGGCGGCGAGAACGACCCGGTCGGTCGGCCGAAGTACGTAGCCGGGGTCCAGCTTCCAGACGAGTCCCGGCTCCCGCTCCTCGCGGTCCCCCGCCGGATCGGCCGCGCGGTGGGGCCGCCGCTCGTCCGGCGCGGTGGAGTCGACGGCGACCACGCGCCAGGCGCCGGCCCGGAACGACGCGGCGACCGTACGCCCCTCCAGGTGCGGATGGCCCGCCACGTCCAGCGCGGCGAACAGCAGCACGCGGCGCTCGACCGGGATCGCGCCGAGCACCTGACGGCCCATCATCGCCCCCGCGAAGGCCGGCGCCGCGAGGGTCGTGACGCTGCGGCTGCGGGTGAGGGCGCGCGGGTGGGCGGCGCGCAGCGTGCGGTAGACGGCCGTGGCGAACGCGTCGTCGTACAGGCGCAGGCTCACCTGGAGGTTCGGCTTGACCGAGCGGGCGTAGAGCGCGGCCTCCAGGTTGGTGGTGTCGAGGCTGGTGAGGGCGAGGAAGGCGCGCGACCTGGACACCTTGGCGGCCTCCAGGACACCCTCGTCGCGTACGTCGCCGATGACCGTCGGCACGCGCAGCCGGCGGGCGAGGGCGACGCCGCGGGCCTCCGGGTTCTCCTCCACGCACACGACGGGCACGCCCAGTTCGTGCAGCCTCGCCAGGACGCGGGTGCCGATCTTGCCGAGGCCGAGCAGGACGACGTGCCCGGACAGGCCGCGCGGCGGCCGGCGCAGTGCGGAGGCGGTACGGAAGGTGCCCATCGCCTCCAGGACGGCGGCCATGAGAACGGGCAGCAGCAGCAACCCGGCGAAGCCGGTGAGGAGTTGGATGATCTGCCGGGCCGCGGGCTCCCCGATCGCCGGATCGTCGATGGCGAACAGGTCGAGCATGGTGAGATAGCCGGCCCGCAGCGCGTTCGACTCGGTCGTCGCCCAGGTGGCGAGCGCGAGACCGAGCACGCAGACCGCGAGCACGGCCATCGACCAGCGCACCCGGCGCGAGAACAGCGAGCCGAGCGGCAGCGCCCGCGCGGCGAGGCGCCGCGGGGGCAGCCCGGGCTCCGCCGGTGTGACGGTGTCGAGGACGACGCTGCCACGCCCTACCGCGGCCGCGATCTCCTGGTCGTCCGGCAGCAGGACCGGCTCCTCCTGGCCCGAGGTGTCCGAGCCCTCCGTGTCCGAAGGGTCGTTGTTCGACGAGGAGAGGATCGCGAGCGTGCACAGGCCGGGGGTGGCGGGGGCCAGGCCCCGGCCGCGCGGCGCGCGCTCGACCGCGCGCAGCAGCAGCCCGTCCGCCTGCACGACCTTGCCGGTGCCCGCCACCGCGGTCGCGGCGAGTGCGGGCGCGGCCGTGTCGGCGTCGGACAGGATGGTGGTGGACGTGTCGAGGGACTCCGCGGCGAGGTCCGGCTGCGCGAGCGTGGCGGCCTGGTCGAGGAGCTGGGCCAGGTGCTGGCCGAGCTTCCGGTCGAAGAGCCGGATGACGAGCCGCAGGCGGGGGTTGAGGCGGCGGGCCGCGAGCGCGGCGCGGATATTGGTCTCGTCGTCGTCGTGCACCAGGGCCAGCGCGTCCGCCCGCGCCACCCCCGCCTCCATCAACGCGTCCTCGCTGAGTACCGCGGCCTCCATGACGCGTGGCGCCTGGCCGGCGAGCGAGTCGTCCTCCGACGGCGTCAGCCGGCCCATCGCGGCCTGCACCCGGCCCAGCAGCGCGGCGGCCCGGATCCGGCCGCCGGCCCGCGCGGGTTCGTCCGCGGTGCGCGTCGACGGTACGACGATGGTGACCTGGGTGCGGTACAGCTCGCGCAGTTCGGTGCCGAGCCGCTCGGCCAGCGCGTCGTCACCGCACACGACCATGTGTCGCGGCAGGGGCGTCTGTTGGGCCTGCTCGGAATCTTCGGGCTGCTGAGGCTGGTGGGGAAGTGACACCGTGTCATGGTGCGTGCTCGATGTGTGTGCCGTCCACCGACACCGGGGCCGACCACGTGAAAAACCGGTGGCGGGTGCATGGGGGCTGTGGTTATCGTCGTCCGTGTCGGGGTGGCCGCTGCCACCGTGGAGTCCGCGCCGAGTGTGCGCCGAGTGCGTGATCGAGGAGGTGTCGACCGATGGCTGTCGTTGAGATGGGCGCTGCCCGCATCCGGAAGTTCATCAAGTCCACCTCTGTGGCCACCGGCTGACCGCACTCTTCTTTTCTGTATTTCCTGTGCCGGGGCCACCCTTTGAAGGGTCACCCCTTGTCTTCTCCGTCTTCTCCATCTCCTCGCTCCACCACCTCCGCTCTCGACGCGTACGGCTGGGACGCCGGCTGGGCGGACACGTTCGCGTCCTTCGCCGACCGCGGCCTCGTGCCCGGCCGGGTGCTGCGCGTCGACCGCGGGCGGTGCGACCTCGTCACACCGGAAGGGGTCGTGCACGCCGACACCGAGTACGTCGTGCCCCGCGACCCCATGAAGGTCATCTGCACCGGCGACTGGGCCGCCGTCGACCCGGCCGGGGCCGACCCCCGCTACGTACAGGCGTATCTGCCGCGCCGGACCGCCTTCGTGCGCTCCACCTCCTCCAAGCGGTCCGAGGGGCAGATCCTCGCCGCGAACGTGGACCACGCGATCATCGCGGTCTCCCTCGCGGCCGAGCTCGACCTCGGGCGGATCGAACGGTTCCTCGCCCTGGCCTGGGAATCGGGTGCGCAACCCCTGGTCGTCCTCACCAAGGCCGATCTCCTGCCGGACCCGGTCGGCCTGTCGTATCTCGTGTCCGACGTCGAGACGACCGCGCCCGGCGTGCAGGTGCTGCCCGTCAGCGCGCTCGACGGGGACGGTACGGAGGTGCTGCGGGCGGTCGTCGCCGACGGCACGTCCGTGCTGCTCGGCCAGTCCGGCGCCGGGAAGTCGACGCTGGCCAACGCGCTGATGGGGGCGGACGTGATGGACGTGAAGGCCGTCCGCGACATGGACGGCAAGGGCCGCCACACCACGACCACCCGCAACCTGTTCGCCCTGCCGGGCGGCGGCGTCCTCATCGATACGCCGGGGCTGCGCGGGGTCGGCCTGTACGACGCCGAGGGCGGCGTCGGACAGGTCTTCGCGGAGATCGCGGCGCTGGCGGAGGACTGCCGGTTCCACGACTGCGCGCACACGGTCGAGCCCGGCTGTGCGGTGCTGGCGGCGCTGGAGGACGGGTCGCTGCACGAGCGGCGCCTGGACAGCTACCGCAAGCTCCTGCGCGAGAACGAGCGGCTCGCGGCGCGGACGGATGCGAGGTTGCGGGCGGACGTGCGGAAGGTGTGGAAGCGGAGGGGGGCCGAGGGCCGCGCCGCGATGGAGGCGAAACGGGGGCGTGTCCGGTAGCTCGTTCGGCCTGCCCCGGGGTTGCGGTCCCGGGGCTCTGCCCCGGACCCCGCTGCTCAATCGCCGCAGGGGCTTAACGTGGCGTCCGAATCCCGCTAGCCCAGCGGTGAGCGCCACGGCACACTTATGGGGTGATGACCGATGAAGACACGCGCTACGAAGCCGTCCGCAGCCGCGACGCGCGGTTCGACGGGGAGTTCTTCTTCGCCGTGGAGACCACCGGGATCTACTGCCGGCCGAGCTGCCCCGCGGTCACCCCGAAGCGGCACAACGTCCGCTACTACGCCACGGCCGCCGCGGCCCAGGGCTCGGGCTTCCGGGCCTGCCGCCGCTGCCGCCCCGACGCGGTGCCGGGCTCGGCCGACTGGAACGTGCGCGCCGACGTCGTGGGCCGTGCGATGCGGCTCATCGGCGACGGCATCGTCGACCGTGAGGGCGTCGGCGGGCTCGCCACCAGGCTCGGCTACAGCGCACGCCAGGTGCAGCGCCAGCTCACCGCCGAGCTGGGCGCGGGCCCGGTCGCCCTCGCCCGCGCCCAGCGCGCCCACACCGCGCGCGTCCTGCTGCAGACGACCCCGCTGCCGGTCACGGAGATCGCGTTCGCGGCGGGGTTCGCGAGCGTGAGGCAGTTCAACGACACGATCCGCGAGGTGTACGCCCGCACCCCCACGCAGCTCCGCGCCGAGGCGCCGGACAAGCGCCGCGCCGTCGCTCCCGCCGCCGGCATCCCGCTGCGCCTCGCCCACCGCGGCGCCTATCAGTCCGGTCCCGTCTTCGACCTGCTGGCCTCCGAACTCCTCGACGGAGTCGAGGAGTTGGCCGGGCGGCCCGGCGCGCGCACCTTCCGGCGCGCACTTCGGCTCCCGTACGGCACCGGTGTCGTACGCGTCGACGAGACCACGCACGACCAGCCCGGCGCGCAGGCCGAGCACCGGGGCGGCTGGCTGGACGCGCGCCTCCAGCTGACCGATCTGCGCGATCTGACCACCGCCGTCGGCCGCCTGCGCCGCCTCTTCGACCTCGACGCCGATCCGTACGCGATCGACGAGCGGCTCGCCCTCGACCCGCGGCTCGCACCACTGGTCGCCGCCCGGTCGGGGCTGCGCTCGCCCGGCGCCGCCGACCCCGACGAACTGGCGTTGCGCCTGGTCGCGGGGCCCGCGGAGGCCGTGCGGCTCGTCGAGCGGTACGGCAAGCGGCTCGACGCGCCCAGTGGCAGCGTCGACCGGCTGTTCCCCGCGCCGGGGGAGCTGGCCGACGAGCCGGGCACGCTCGGCGCGCTCGCCCGCGCACTGGACTCCGGTGCGCTCCGTCTCGACCCGGGCGCCGACCGGGACGACGCCGAAGCGGCGCTGCGCGCGCTGCCCGGCATGCCCGCGCGCACCGCCGCCCTGATCCGCCTGCGGGCCCTGGGCGACCCGGACGTGGCCGTGCCCGACGACTCCATGACCGATGACGCGTGGCGCCCCTGGCGCTCGTACGCGCGCCAACACCTCATCGTAGAAGGACAGTTGTGAACACAGGACACCGCACGACCCGCGAGACCGGCACGACCTACTACACGACCCTGCCCAGCCCCCTCGGCGAGTTGCTGCTCACCGCCGACTCGTCCGGCGCTCTCACCTCCCTCTCCGTACCCGAACAGAAGGGTGGCCGGGTCGTTGGTGAGGGATGGGTGCACGAACCCGCCCGGTTCGCCGCGGTTGAGCGGCAGCTCGCCGCGTACTTCGCCGGTGAACTCAAGGAATTCGAGCTGGAGTTGAAGCCTGAGGGCACCGAGTTCCGGCGGCGGGTCTGGGACGCGCTCGACGACGTGCCGTACGGGGCCACCACCACGTACGGCGAAGTGGCCGCCCGCATCGGTGCCTCGCGCGCCGCCGTCCGGGCCGTCGGCGGCGCGATCGGCGCCAACCCGCTGCTGATCGTGCGCCCATGCCACCGGGTGATCGGCGCGAACGGCGCACTGACCGGGTACGCGGGCGGCTTGGAACGCAAGGTCGAGCTGCTGACGCTGGAGGGTTCCCTCTGAGCTCTGAGCCATGAGCCATGAGCGACAGGGACAGGCCTACGCCTCCGGGCCGAGCGCCACCGCCGCCGTGTACCCCTCGGGCATCGGCACGTCGCGCAGTGACCAGCCGTCCGGTGCGCCGGGGGAGTCGGCCCTCGTGCCCACGTAGTCGCGGTCGGTACCGCGCGACAAGCCCGTGCCGAGCCCCTTCAGGTAGGCCTCCTTGCGGACCCAGGCGCGGGCCACGGCGAGCCGGCGCTCCCCGGGCCCCGCGAGCGTCGCCAGCTCCGCGCGTTCGCGTGGGTGCAGCACCGCCGTGAGCTCCTCGGCGACCTCGGCCGAAGGCAGCTCCTCCACGTCGGCGCCAACCGGCGCGGGCGCCAGCGTCACCAGGGCGAGGTCCCCGCTGTGGGAGAGGGAGAAGTGCAGGTCGGGGGCGTCGGAGAGGGCCGGGCGGCCGTGAGGGCCGCCGCAGCCGGGGCAGGGCAGACGCGTGAACCGTACGTCGCCGGGGGCGCGGCCGAGCCGGTCGCCCAGGATGCGGCGGAGCGCGAGATGCGCGGCGACGTAACGCACGCGGTGCCGGTCGAAGTGAAAGGCCGCGGCACGCCGCACCTCCTCGGTGTCGAGCACGTCGGGCACCGCCGTCACGTCCGCGCCGGACGCGTCCTCCGCCGTCTCCACCAGCCACAGTCGCACCGGCCCCGCAGCGGACAGTTCCCTCACGCCGACATCCCCCTCACCCGTCCCTGCGCGAAGCGCTACGCGTCGCGCTTCGTGCGGCTCCGCCACCGCACGATCACATACGCCCCGAGCGCGATCACCGCCGCCCCCAGCACCACCTTCGAGAGCACCCCGACGTACCCCTCCACGAGATCCCACTGATCGCCCAGCCAGTACCCGGCCAGGATCAGGACCGCGTTCCAGGCCAGCGAGCCGATCGCGGTGAGCGTGAGGAACGCCGGCAGGCGCATCCGCTCCACGCCCGCCGGGATCGAGATGAGGCTGCGGAAGACCGGCACCATTCTGCCGAGCAGCACCGCCTTCGTGCCGTGCCGCTGGAACCACGCCTCCGTGCGCTCCAGATCGGAGACCTTCACCAGCGGAATCCGGCCCCACAGCGCGTACATCCGCTCACGGCCGATGACCCGGCCGACCCAGTGGAGGACCGCCGCGCCGGCCACCGAGCCGAGCGTCGTCCACACGACGGCCGAGACGAGCGTGATCGAGCCCATGCTCGCGGCGAAGCCGGTGAGCGGCAGGATTACCTCGCTCGGCAGCGGCGGGAACAGGTTCTCCAGGGCGATCAGCAGTCCGGCGCCGGGGCCGCCGAGCGTGCCGATGAGGTCGGCCGCCCAGCCGGCCAGGCCGCCGGTGGGCTCCGCCGGAGCGGCCAGGTTCAGGGAGTGCATGCGAGGTCGGTCTCTCCAGCGTGGACGAACTCCCGAGGGTAACCGTTCGGCAAAATGAGTGACTCGGCCCCCAGATCTCGGCCCCCAGATCTCAGCCCCAGATCACGGAGCCCAGCCAGGCCCCGACGATCAGCAGGCACGCGAACAGCTCCACCAGCACGTTGGAGCCGCCCGCCCGCATGGCGACACGCGTCGACACGAGCGCGTCCCCGTGGCTCCCGAGCCGCAGCCGCTCCGATACGTAGATCCCGCCCATGTACCCCGGCACCGCCCCGACCACCGGCACCACGCAGAACCCGATCACCGCGCCCGCGCCCGCCCAGAACTCCAGGCGGCGGGTCGCGCCCGCCTGCCGGAGGCGGCGCGGTGGCAGCTGCCAGCGCAGTACAAGGGAGGCCAGCAGGACGACGGTGGCGCCGACGAGGACACCCCAGGTGAGCCCGTTCGGGTCCCGCAGCGCCCACACGGCGACCGCGGCCCACACGAGCCATGATCCGGGTACGCCCGGCACCAGCACCCCGCACAGGCCCAGCGCCATCACGGCACCGACCAGGAGGAGTTCCCACGCTCCCATGTGCACAGGGTCCCCCAAGTGCGGCGAAAGCGCAGGTCAACGGAGTCCTCATGGGGGCTCATCGAGCCAACTGGACATCAACCGGACCCACCGGCCCGCGAGAGGGTTCAGCGGGCCACCCAGCCCCGTTCGTACGCATGCCACCCGAGCTGCAGCCGCGTGGTCACGCCCGCCAGTTCCATCAGCCGTTTCACTCGACGCTGCACCGTCCTCAGCCCCAGGTCCAGCTGCTTGGCCACGCTCGCATCCGTCAGACCGGCGAGCAGCAGCGAGAGGATCTCCAGGTCGACGCCGTCGGGGCCCTCCGTGCCGACCTCCTCCACCGTGCCCGCCGCCCCGAGGCGCAGCGGCAGCGCCTGCCGCCACACGGCCTCGAAGAGTCCGTTCAGCGTTTCGAGCAGCCCGCTCGCGTGCACCACCAGGGCGGCGGGTTCGGCGGCGTGCCGGGTCAGCGGCACCATGGCGAGCGTCCGGTCGGCGATCACCAGCTTCGTCGGCACCCGGTCCACGACCCGTACCTGCTCGTTCCGGCCGATCGCCGCCGACAGCTCGGTCAGGCCTGCCGACATGGTGAGCACCTCGCGTTCGAGGACGACGCGGTAGCCGACGCCCCGGCTGACGGCCTGCTCCTCCGCGTCGTTGTCCGTGGCGGACACGGCGATCGGGGTGCCGGTGACGAGGGCGCACACCTCCTTGGTCGCGCCCAGTTGGATCTGCAGGAACCGCTGGGCCGCGGCCGCCGCCCCTGTCACCACCTCGACCAGGTCGTGCGCGGCAGGCTCGGTGGCCTGCGCCCGGAACTCCGCGGCGAGCCGGGCCGCCGCCAGCTCCGCCTCGTCCAGCTCGTGCCGCCGCTGCGTGAGCAGCGCGCCGAGCGCGACCCCGGGCGGCGCCGCCACCCAGCGCCCGGGGCGCGCCGAAGACTGGGCTGCGAGCCCGTGCTGCTCCAGGCGGCGCAGCGCGTGCTCGGTCTCGTGCTCGGCGCGGGTGAGCCGACGTGCCAGGTCGGGGACGTCGGCCGCGCCCACCGCGACGAGCGCCCGGTACGCCGCCTCGTGCCCCTCGTCCAGACCTATCGCGTGCAGCATGCGGCGATCCCCTCCCCAGTGAACCGTTCCAACACCTCCCCCGTGGCGGGAAACAGCCACGGCACATTCCCGCCGCTCCCATCTTCCCTGTACCGGCCGTCACTCTGCCAATGTGGCGCCACCGCAGCACCAACACCCGCTGGGAATGCGGCCTTTGGCCCATATTCATCCGCGCGCCTGCTGGGGAGTGCGGTGCGGCCGTACGACGTGCGTGAGTTCGTACGCTCACCCGATCCGGTCCGCCGGGCGGTCCTCCCGTGGGGGGTGGGGCCGTCCGGCGGGCCCATTTCGGTGGGCTTTTCCCGATGCCCCGTTTTCGTACGGCCCGTGCCGTGGACAATGAGGGCATGAGCCAGCAGGGGGAGAGGCCCACCGGTCACCCGGCCCAAGGGGACGACTGGTGGGGGAAGTTGTACGACGACGAGGCGGCCGGGGACACCGGGCCGGCCCCGGCCCCGGACACCCTGGACGACCGCTTCACCTCAGCCGAAGCGCTCGCGCCTCCGCGCCCGGCGACCGCCCCCGCGCCCGACGCCGTTGGCCCCGAGCCGGGCCCTCCGGAGCCCCCGCCCCTGCCGGGGCCTCGGGGCGTCGACGATCCGCCGGTCCCGCCGGAGGCCGGCCACGCCGTGTACCCGGAGACGGGGCGCGTCTGGGATGTCGCGGGCACACCACCGTCGCCCCCGGCGGAAGCTGCGCCACCCCCGCCGGACAAGCCACGAGCCGATCCCGACGCCCCTCCGGCGGAAGCGCCCCAGGCGGAACCGGTCGAGGACGCCACGCCCCCCGCGCCCCGGCGGCCACCGGGCCCTCCGCCCCCGCCGGACACGCCCCCGCCCCTGCCGGAGGCGGTTCGTGTCGGATATGTAGGGGACGGGCCGCCCACGTATGAGGCGGAGCCCACCGCCTTGCCGTTGGCTGATCCCGAGGAGCTCGAGGGACTGGTCCCGGACACCGTGCTCGACGGTGCGCGGTGCGGGGGTTCGACCCTGAGGGCCGTGTCCGTGCGGGGGGATTCCGCGCGGTACCGGGGGGAGCCGCGGCGCGACAGCCTGCTCACCGCGCGGTTCGGGAGCGGGACGGGCGCGCTGATCCTCGTCGCCATGGCCACCGGCGCCCGCGCCACACCCGGCGCGCACCGGGCCGCCGCCGAGGTCTGCGAGTGGATCGGGCGGGCGGTGGGGCTGAGCCACGCGCGGCTCGCGGAGGACGTCCGGGCGGGCCGGCGCGGCGACCTGAAGTCCGGGCTGCACCGGCTCACCGACCGCAGCCTCGGCAAACTGCGGGCCGGCGCCACGGAACAGGGCCTCGACCCGGAGGAGTACGCGGCCACGCTGCGCTGCCTGCTGCTGCCCGCCGACCCGGCATGCCGCACCCGCGTGTTCTTCGGCGCGGGCGGCGGCGGACTCTTCCGGCTCCGGGACGGGGAGTGGCGGGACATAGAGCCGAGCGTCCCGGAACAGGCCGGCGCACCCGTCGTCGGCTTCGGTTCCTCGCAGCCCGCCGAGACCCCGGACGGCGACCGGCTCACGATGGACCTCGACATCACGACGCCCCCGAGCCCCTACGAGCCCGCGACCCCACCGTCCCCGGGTTCCGGAGCGGGCCCGCACAGCGCGGACGCCACGCGCGACGCCTTCCGGTTCCGCGCCTCCGTAGCCCGACCGGGGGACACGCTGCTGCTGTGCTCACCGGGCCTCGCCGAACCGCTCCGCGGCGAGCCGGACCTCGCCCGCCACCTGGCGAACAGGTGGGCGGACGCCGATCCGCCGGGCCTCGCCACGTTCCTCGCGGACGCCCAGGTCCGGGTGAAGGGATACGCGGACGACAGGACGGCCGCCGCCGTTTGGGAGGCGTGAGCGCGCCCCGTATGAATTCATGGAACCCACAAGAGCTGAGAAGCAACGAGGAGACCGGGTTCCGAAAGGGCGCGTGAGTCATGGCCAAGCAGAACGTCGCCGAGCAGTTCGTCGACATCCTCGTCCGCGCGGGCGTCGAGCGCATGTACGGAGTCGTGGGCGACAGCCTCAACCCGGTCGTCGACGCGATCCGGCGCAACGACGCGATCGACTGGGTGCACGTACGGCACGAGGAGACCGCCGCCTTCGCGGCCGGCGCGGAAGCGCAGATCACCGGAAAGCTGACCGCGTGCGCCGGTTCCTGCGGGCCAGGGAACCTGCACCTCATCAACGGGCTCTACGACGCCCACCGCTCGATGGCCCCGGTCCTCGCCCTCGCCTCGCACATCCCGTCCAGCGAGATCGGCCTCGGATTCTTCCAGGAGACGCACCCCGACCGGCTGTTCTCCGAGTGCTCGCACTACAGCGAGATGATCTCCAGCCCGAAGCAGCTGCCGCGCGTCCTGCAGACCGCGATCCAGAACGCGGTCGGCCAGTCCGGCGTCAGCGTCGTGACGCTCCCCGGCGACGTCGCCGACGAAGCCGCGCCCGAGACGTCCATCGAGACCGCGATCGTCACCTCCCGGCCCAGCATCCGCCCCGGCGACGCCGAGATCGAGAAGCTCGTCGAGCTGATCGACGAGGCCGGCAAGGTCACGCTCTTCTGCGGCAGCGGCACCGCGGGCGCGCACGCCGAGGTCATGGAGTTCGCCGGGAAGATCAAGTCACCGGTCGGCCACGCGCTGCGCGGCAAGGAGTGGATTCAGTACGACAACCCTTATGACGTGGGGATGAGCGGGCTGCTCGGATACGGCGCCGCCTACGAGGCCACCCACGAGTGCGACCTCCTGATCCTGCTCGGCACCGACTTCCCGTACAACGCGTTCCTGCCACAGAAGGACGTCAAGATCGTCCAGGTCGACGTGCGGCCCGAGCACCTCGGCAGGCGCTCGAAGCTGGACCTCGCGGTCTGGGGCGATGTACGCGAGACGCTGCGCTGCCTCACGCCGCGCGTGAAGCCCAAGTCGAACCGCAAGTTCCTCGACCGGATGCTGAAGAAGCACGCCGACGCGCTCGAAGGCGTCGTGAAGGCGTACACGCGCAAGGTCGAGAAGCACACCCCGATCCACCCCGAGTACGTCGCCTCCGTCGTCGACGAACTCGCCGCCGAGGACGCCGTGTTCACGGTCGACACCGGCATGTGCAACGTCTGGGCGGCCCGCTACATCTCACCCAACGGGCGGCGCCGCGTCATCGGTTCGTTCTCCCACGGCTCGATGGCGAACGCGCTGCCGATGGCGATCGGCGCCCAGTTCACCGACCGGAACCGGCAGGTCGTCTCCATGTCGGGCGACGGCGGGTTCTCGATGCTGATGGGCGACTTCCTCACCCTCGTCCAGCACGACCTGCCGGTGAAGGTCGTCCTCTTCAACAACTCCTCTTTGGGCATGGTCGAGTTGGAGATGCTGGTCGCCGGTCTCCCCTCGTACGGGACGAACAACAAGAACCCGGACTTCGCCGCGATCGCCCGCGCCGCCGGTGCCTACGGCGTCCGCGTCGAGAAGCCGAAGCAGCTCGCGGGCGCGCTCAAGGACGCGTTCCGGCACAAGGGGCCCGCGCTCGTCGACGTCGTCACCGATCCCAACGCCCTGTCCATCCCGCCGAAGATCAGCGCCGAGATGGTCACGGGCTTCGCCCTGTCCGCCTCGAAGATCGTGCTCGACGGTGGAGTGGGCCGGATGGTGCAGATGGCCCGCTCCAACCTGCGCAACATGCCGCGTCCGTAGGGCATTTGAGTTCGGCTCACACCGGCCGCAGGCGCAGCGTCAGGATCTGGAACGGGCGCAGCGACAGGGCAAGACCGGCGTCCGAGGTGCCGGCCGCGCGCAGCGGCCGCTCCAGGAGGTCGGTCTCGTCCGCGCCCGCCACCGGGAACGCCGCCGTGAGCGTCGCGTCCGCGCGCCCGCCCCGCGACTCGTAGAGCCGCACCACGACATCCCCGCTGCGGTCCTCCGCGAGCTTCACGGACTCGACCGTCACCGCCGGGTGGTCGACCGTGACCAGCGGCGTCACGGCGGGGGCGGGCGCGACCCGCAGCGGCAGGTTCAGGGCGAGACCCTCCGCCACCGCGTCGCCGGTCGTCGCGCCCGGCAGCAGCGCGTACGTGAAGCGGTGCGTGCCCAGGTCCGTCTCCGGGTCGGGGGAGTGCGGGGCGCGCAGGAGCGTGAGGCGGACCGTGGTGCCGAGGCCCTCGTCGTGCGCGGCGCGGGTCACATCGTGGCCGTACGTGGAGTCGTTGGCGAGCGCGACCCCGTAGCCCTCCTCCGCGACGCGCAGCCAGCGGTGCGCGCAGATCTCGTAACGGGCCGCGTCCCAGCCGGTGTTGGCGTGCGTGGGCCGGTTGACGTGGCCGAACTGGATCTCGGCGGACGACCGCTCCGCGTGCACGTCCAGCGGGAACGCCGCCTTGAGCACCTTCTCCGACTCCTGCCAGTCGATGTCCGTGACCACGTCCAGGCGCCGGCTGTCCGCCGCGAGCCGGTACTCCTGCGTGATCCGGGACGCCCCGAAGGAGCGGGTGACGCGCACGGAGACCCGCAGCGGCCCCTCCTCGACCAGCTCCACCTTCTCGGCCTCTGTGAGGTCGGTGCGGGTGTGCCGGTAGTGGGCGTCCAGGTCCCAGGCGTCGTACTGGGTGGGGTGGTCGGGGTGCAGCTGGAGCAGGTTCCCGCGGCTGCCGGGCGCGAGCGTCTCGCGTCCGCCGCTGCCCAAGTCCCGTACAGAGGTGAGGAGTCCGTCGCTGTCGATCGTGACGGTGAGGTGCTCGTTGGCGAGGACGATCGAACCGGTCTCCCGCGTCGCCGCCGCGTGCGCGCCGGGTCCGTGCGTCCGCCCGGCGGCCTCGGCGAGGGGCCGTGAGCCGAGCCCGTCGACGTTCACATGGATCAACTCGCCGTTGTGGGCGACGATTTCGCTGCGCGGGTACGGGGAGGCGTTGAGCGCGGACTGTTCGGTGCCGCCGAGGTGGCGCACGGCGGCGGCGGTGATGCCGTCCAGTTCCGTGAGCACCTGGGCGTAGGTCTCCCGTGCCTCCCGGTGGACCCAGGCGATCGACGAGCCGGGCAGGATGTCGTGGAACTGGTGCAGCAGCACCGTCTTCCAGATCCGGTCCAGGTCGTCATAGGGGTACGCGTACGACGCGTCGTGCAGCGCGGCGGCCGTGCACCACAACTCGGCCTCTCGCAGGGCGTGTTCGGAGCGCCGGTTGCCCTGCTTCGTCTTCGCCTGCGTGGTGTACGTGGCGCGGTGCATCTCCAGGTACAGCTCGCCCGACCAGACCGGGGCGCGCTCGCCGTACTCCTCGTGCGCCGCCTCGAAGAACGCGGCGGGCCGCTCGATGTCGACGCGCGGCGAACCCTCCAGGTCGCGCAGCCGGCGCGCCTTCTCCAGCATTTCGCGGGTCGGGCCGCCCCCGCCGTCGCCCCAGCCGAACGGGACGAGGGAGCTGGACGCGCCGCCCTTATCCGCGAAGTTCCGCTCGGCGCGCGCCAGTTCACTCGCGTGGAACTGTGCGTTGTAGGTGTCCACGGGCGGGAAGTGGGTGAACACGCGCGTGCCGTCGATGCCCTCCCACCAGAACGTGTGGTGCGGCATCTTGTTCGTCTGGTTCCAGCTCAGCTTCTGTGTCAGGAACCACTTGGCGCCCGCGAGCTTCGCCAACTGCGGGAAGGCGGCCGTGTATCCGAAGGAGTCCGGCAGCCAGATCTCCTCCGTCTCCACACCCAGCTCGTCCTGGAAGAACCGCTTGCCGTGCACCAGTTGGCGCGCGAGGGCCTCGCCGCCGGGCATGTTCGCGTCCGACTCCACCCACATGGAGCCGACCGGGGACCAGTTCCCGTCGGTGACCGCCTTCTTGATGCGCTCCCAGATGTGCGGCTGGTGCTCCTTCACCCACGCGTACTGCTGTGCCTGCGAGCAGGCGAAGACCAGCTCCGGGTAGTCGCGGGCCAGCGCCGTGACGTTCGCGAAGGTGCGGGAGGCCTTGCGGACCGTCTCGCGCAGCGGCCACAGCCACGCCGAGTCGATGTGCGCGTGCCCGGCCGCCGAGACCCGGTGCGCGCTCGCGTGCGCGGGCCGGGACAGCACCTCGGCCAGCTCGGCGCGGGCCGCCGACGCCGTGCCGGAGACGTCGTGCAGATCGAGGGCGTCCAGCATCCGCTCCAGCGCGCGCAGGATGTCGTGGCGCCTGGCCCGGTCGGCTTCCAGCTCGTGCATCAGCTCCGAGAGCACCTCGATGTCCAGCACGAGGTGCCAGACCTCCTCGTCGAGTACGGCGACGTCAGCAGAGCGGAATCGGTAGTTGGGGCGATCCCCCGCGGTCAGTACGTCGCCGAGGTGGGTGGGTTCGAAGTCCCTCAGGACCGTCGGATTGGCCGCCGCCTCGAGGAGGAGTCGCACCGGCTCGCCGCCGGCCGCGGGCGCCGCGATCGTCAGATGCCGGTTGCGCGGGTGGATGCCCTTGAGGGGCACGCCCGACGCGTCGTACAGCAGTCCCTCCGCCTGGAAGCCGGGCCCCTGCCCGGAGAAACCGGGGTCGACGACCACCTCGACGTGCCGCCCCGCCCACTCCTCGGGGACCCGCCCCTCCAGACGGAACCAACTGGTCGACCACGGCTTTCCCCACGCGGTGCCGGTCTCGAAGGGCTCGTACGTGCCTTCGAGGGCCTCGGCCACCGGCACCGGTTCCCCGGGTGCGTGCCAGACGCTCATGGTCAGCGGCACCCGCGCCGCGTACTGCGCGGGCCGCACGAACTGGCGCATCGCCCGGTCGAGTCGGCCTTCCACGAGGTGTCGGTCGTCGTGCACGGCGGCTCCTTCAATGCATGTGCTGCGCTGTTCCCGGGCGGCGTCCCCACGCTTCCTTCCCCGGCGGGGCGGCGCACACCCCCGCAAATGGTGGACCAATCAACAAGCGTGTCGATCAGGCAGCGGGGCATTCATCCCCGTGTACGCGTTCGAACAGGGATCGGCGTGTGGGCGGGGGCCATGAAAAGGCAGTCACGAGGGGGCGCCTCAATGGGCGACACGGGCTCAATGACGTACGAGAAGGAGGTCGCGGCGCGCGCGGATCCGGAGGACGAGCCGCCGCGGCAGCTCAAGCGAAAGCTGGGCAAGGCGGACCTGCGGGCCGTCCCGGAGGTGCGGCGCGCGCTGCGCGAACTCCTCCTGCACTGGGGCAGGCCCGGAAGATCGGAGGTGGCGGAGCTGCTCACCAGCGAACTCGTGACGAACGCGCTGGTGCACACGGACTGCGAGGCGGAGCTCACGGCGACCGTGGGGTCCCGGTCCCTGAGGGTCGAGGTCCGTGACTTCGTCTCGCGCAGGCCCAAACCACGCGTACCGCACGCCGACGACGGTACGCACGGCACCAGCGGGCGCGGCCTCATCCTGGTGCAGTCCCTCGCGGACGCCTGGGGTGTCGCGGCGCTGGGCCCGGGTGCCACGGGCAAGGTGGTCTGGTTCGAACTGGACGGCGGCGTCGCGTGATGCCGCGACACCGCCGTACCACGGACGGGCTCAACCGAGCTGCTGCTCAAGGTCCTTGAGCTTCTGCTCCAGAGAGTCGAGCCGGGGCAGCGCCTGCGTGTCGTCCTCTGCCGTGAGGTCGACGGTGCCGGGCGCCTTCTGGTCACGGGACCTACGGATCCCCTTGACGGCCTGCAGGGAGGGGCGGGCGCGCAGCGGAAGCTGTTCCGGTGCGGGCGCCGCCTGCGGTAGTTCCGACGGCGCGGCCTGCGCCGATATGGCGGACTCCGAGCCGGATCCTCCGGAGGTGCCCGCCTCCACCTGCCGGGGGTCGCGGGTGCCGAAACCCCGGCTCAGCGCCTTCAGTTGGGCACGCTCCAGCTTCTGGTGCTCGCGCTGGCGCATCCGGTTCTGCGTCTTCTCCCGCTTGTCCTCGCGCACCTCGTCCACGGCCTCGTCGAGGGTGCGCACATTCTCCAGGAGCATCAACGACCAGGCGCTGTACGTCTCCAGAGGGGCGCGCAGCCACCGCACCATCCGGATCTGCGGCAACGGCCGAGGAACCAGGCCCTGTTCACGCAGCGCCGCGCGGCGGGTCTGCTTCAGGGCGCGGTCGAACAGGACGGCCGCCGACAGGGACATCCCCGCGAAGAAGTGCGGGGCGCCCGCGTGGTCCAACCCCCTGGGCGCGTGCACCCAGTTGAACCAGGCGGCGGCGCCCGCGAACGTCCACACGAGTATCCGGGAGCCGAGCGCGGCGTCGCCGTGGCTGGCCTCGCGCACCGCGAGCACCGAGCAGAACATCGCGGCTCCGTCGAGCCCGAAGGGGACGAGGTACTCCCAACCCCCTGACAGGTTCAGGTTCTGCTGGCCGAAGCCGACCAGGCCGTGGAAGGAGAGGGCGGCGGCGACGGCCGCGCAGCAGAACAGCAGCACGTACGAGGCCGTGCCGTAGACGGCCTCCTTGCGCCTGCGGCGCTCCTCGCTGCGTTCCCACGAATCGTCGGAGAAAGCGTCCTTCTTGGCGCCCCCGGCGCGCCTGCCGCGCGCGAGCACTGCGACCGCCGCCAGCATGCCCAGGAGCAGTACGGCGCCCGGCAGCAGCCAGTCCAGCGATATGTCGGTCAGTCTCATCTGGGGTCCCTTGCATCGCGATAGGGCGGAACTGGCGCCATATTGGCCCAGCCGTCGGAGCGCGCAGGGGGTTTCGGGGCAAGACAACGCCATTGGTGTGCAAGGGGGCGCGTAAAACGGTCGTACGCTCGAACTCCCGCTGGTGAAACGAAAGTTGAGTTCGAATTACGTCACTCGTACGGGTGGTTCACGCCGCCGCGGTCGCGGTAAGCCTGCCGACCCGGTCCGCGTCACAGGTGCGCGGGCAGGTCACGCAGGTGTCCTCCGGGCGCAGTGTGTAGAACATGCAGCAGCTCGCCCGGTCGCGCGTGGGCAGCAACTCCCCGGCGGGGCCCGTGAGTTCGCGGAACGCGGCCTTCCCCACGTACGGCTTCGTCGCGCCGGGCAGCAGCGCCTCCAGGTCGGACATGGCGCGCCGCTCCTCGCCGAGGAGGTGACCCACGTACCAGAGGGACTCGACGATCTCGTCCGTCGCCATGCCCCACAGCGCGCGCGGGCCGCGCCGCATCCGCGGCCCGAATCCTGCGAGCACGGGCTGCAGGTGCTCGGCGACGGCCGCGCGGACCTCGGCGCGCAGGGCCTCCTCGTCGGGGACGACGCGGGCGCCGGGCAGATTCGCCGCCGGGTCGTCGGGGAGGCAGGCGAACTCGGTGATGTGGACCGCGAGCCGGCCGAGCGTGCGCTGGAAGGCGACCTCGGAGGCCGGGAAGCGGGGCACGCGACGGTGCAGGAACCAGGGGATCGTGATCAGCAGGCAGGCGGGCCAGGCGTAACGGTGCAGGCCGAAGCTCGCGATGACGTCGGGGCGGGCGCCGCTGCCGTAGTCCTTGAGCACCTGTGCGTTGTCCCACGCGAGGAAGGCGTCGAGGGCGGCGCCGCCCTCCGCGAGCCGCGCCGCGTGCACCCAGCCGGCGCCCTCGGGCAGCGCCTCGCCCGCGGGTACCTCGGTGACGCCCAGGCCCGGGAACACCTCGGCGAGGCGGGCGTACGCGGCCGAGACCGCGCTGGGAGGCGCGCCGAGCGCCGACGTGGTGAGGGGCATGCGAGGACCGCCGATTCACGATCGTTTACAGGTAAGCCTTACCTTACCCGAACGGGCTGGGGTTTGAACTGTCGGCCGGGCCCTCTATCGTTCGTCGTTGAGCTTCGGACAAACGGCAAGGAACGGCGGCGAAGGGGATGACCGGGGTGGAGCGGACGAGACCACGCGAGGCACGCGACTCCTCCATCGGAGTGCCGGAGCAGCGGTCGACGTCGGCCTGGGCGCCGAGGTCCTCCCCGCCTGCCTCCGCGCCGGCCGCCGTCCCCGAGCAGAGCCGTGGTGAGCACACCCACAGCGAGCCGCCCGCGCCGGGGAGCGCGGCACGCGGGGCGGTCGAGCGGACGTCGGTGCGCGGGCAGGTGCTCGACGCGCTGCGGGCCGCGCTGGTCTCCGGTGACCTCGCGCCCGGCGAGGTGTACTCGGGTCCCGCGCTCGGGGACCGCTTCGGGGTCTCGGCGACGCCGGTGCGCGAGGCGATGCAGCAGCTGGCGCGGGAGGGCGCGGTCGAGGTCGTGCCCAACCGGGGGTTCCGGGTGACCCGGCGCTCGGACCGCGAGCTGGCCGAGCTGGCGGAGGTGCGGGTGCTCGTCGAGGTGCCGGTGGTGACGCGGCTCGTCCGTACGGTGGCGCCCGCGCGGTGGGCCGAGTTGCGGCCGCTGGTCCGGGCGACGGCGGCGGCCGCGGCGGTGGGGGACCGGGCGGGGTACGCGGAGGCGGATCGTGCGTTCCACCGGGCCGTTCTGTCGTTCGCGGGGAACGACCAGGTGGTCAGGGTCGCGGACGATCTGCATCGGCAGGTGGGGTGGTCGCTGTCGGACCTGGCGGTGGATGCGAGGCAGCATGTCGCGTTGCTGGACGCGTTGGAGGCGCAGGACGGTGCGGCGGTCCGGGTACTGGTGGAACGTCACATCACCGGTTGACCGCCCTCAGGCCACGGGGCTCCGCCCCGGACCCCGCGCCTCAATCGCCGGCGGGGCTCAAAAGATCGCCTCAAACGCCGCAGGGGCTTGATCTATCAAGCCCCTGCGGCGATTGAGCAGGCCCGTCCGGCAGGACTTTCGGGAAGGGGTGGGGTGGGGAGAGGGGTTTCACGCCGCCGAGGGGAGGGCCTCAGCCAGCCATGTCGGGACGCCGTCGAGGAGGCGGAACAAGCGGCCCGCCTCCGCGCGCAGGCGCGCCTTCGTGGCCGGTTCCGGTTCGGCCTCCGCAAGGGAGACGAGCGCCGGAGCCGTACCCACCAGGTACCCGAGTTCCTCACGGATCCGCAGCGACTCCGTGAATCCGTGCCGCGCCTCCGCCAACTCCCCCTCCCGCAGGGCCAGTCCGGCAAGATGCCGCCAGGTGAAGGAGAGCAGGAGCGCGTCACCGTGAGCCGTCGCACCCGCATGGGCCCTGCGATACGCCGCCCGCGCCGCCTGCGGTGAATCCGCCAGGTTCTCCGACATCAGGCCGCGCCGGAAGTCGAGCAACGCGCGCCCCGCCGCCCCCGGAGCGATCAGCGCCGCCGCCCTGCCGAACGCCGAGCGCGCCTCGTCGGAGCGGTCCCGCTTCTTCAACAACGTGGCCTCGTACGCGAGTTGCCCCCGCTCGCACGCCGCCGCACCCCGCTCCTCGTCCGTGTGCGCCAGCGCCTCCGCCGCACGCAACGCGTCCTCCGCGTCCGCCCACCCCTGCTCCGTGTACAGGCACCGCTCCACCAGCAGTCCCGCCCGCTGCAGGGCCGCCCCCGCGTCCGTCGTCGCCCGATGGTCGAGGAGCGCCGCCGCGTCGGCCCAGCAGCCGCGCGAGCGCAACCGCCATACCGCGGTCTGGAGTGGATCGTCCGCTGTGTTCGTTCCGCTACCAGACATGGCGGTATGCGCCACGTTGCCCTCCCGAGCACGCCATCGAGCCGAGTTTGCCGTGGGGCATCTCAGCACGGATCAAGGTGCCCGGCCAAGGGGGTGGGTGAAAGATTTCACAAAGGGATGGGGTTTCCCGGGCGCTCCCAAGATCGCTAGTGGGGCGCCCGGGACGTGCGGGAACGTCAGCTCATCCGCAACGCCAGGAAGAAGTCCAACTTGTCTTCCAGGCGCGACAGATCACGACCCGTCAGCTGCTCGATGCGGCCCACGCGGTACCGCAACGTGTTCACGTGCAGGTGCAGCCGGGACGCGCAGCGGGTCCACGAACCGTCGCAGTCGAGGAACGCCTCCAGCGTCGCGACCAGCTCGGCGCGGTGTTTGTGGTCGTAGTCCCGGAGCGGGTCGAGCAGCCGGGCCGTGAACGCCCGGCGTACGTCGTCCGGGACGAAGGGCAGGAGCAGGACGTGCGACGCCAGCTCCTGGTGGCCCGCCGCGCAGACCACGCCCGAGCGGGCGGCCGCCACGCGCCGTGCGTGCCGCGCCTCCTCCAGGGCGCCGCGCAGCCCCTCCGCTGAGTGCACCGCGGCGCTCACCCCGATCGCCAGGCGCCCGTCGTCGGCGAGCCCGGCCGCGAGGGGCTCGCGCACGGCGGTCAGCAGCGTGTCCGCGAGCAGCCCCTGCTCCGAGCCGTCGTGCTCCGCCGCCACGGCGGGCAGCGGCACCAGGGCGATCGCCTCGTCCCCGCTGTGCGCCACGGCGATCCGGTCCGACGGCTCGGCGGAGTCGGGGCGCGCCCCGGCATCCGCGGCGATGAGGATCTCCTCCAGGAGCGACTGGGCCACGGCCCCGCCCTCGGCCTTCTCGCCCTGCTGGTCCGTCCACTCCACGCGCGCCACGACGACCTGCCAGTGCGGGGCCGCGCCGACCCCCGGCAGCAGCACGGGCGCCGCGACGCGCAGGCGTGCCGCGATCTCCGTGGGGGCCGCGCCCGTCTGCACCAGCTCGAGGACCTCCTGCGCGAGCCTGCGCCGCACCGTGCGCGCCGCGTCCCGCCGCTCGCGCTCCACCGAGATCAGCTGCGTGACGCCCTGCAGCAGGTCGAGCCGCTCCTCCGGCCAGTCGCCCGCGTCCGCCTCGACGGCGAGCAGCCAGTTCGCGAGGGCGCTCGTACGCGCGTCGGGGGAGGGCGTGGCGGCGGCAGGACCGTCCTTCGGGGCCGAACCGATCGGGAACAGCGAGTACGTGCCCCCCTCCACCGTGACCCGGTGCGGGCTGCGCCGCCCGGTGCGCAGGGCTCCCAGGTGCTCGGCCGCGAGCCGCGTGCGGATCCTCGCGGGCAGCTCGGGCCCGGCCGCCGACGAGCCCGCGATCGCGCGCCCCGTCGGGGAGAGCACCCAGGCCCGCAGGTCGAGGTCGCTGCCGAGCAGGTCGAGGACGACGTCGGGGCCGCCGCCCGCGGGCCCCGAGGTCATCAGGCGCCGGTGCCGGTCGACGACCGCCGCGAGGTCCCCGGCGCGCTCGCCCGATACCTGGCGTACGACGTGCTCGGTGATCGTTCCGAACGCCACCTGCTGGGCCACCGAGAACAGCGGGACGCGGTGCCGGGCGCAGGCCTCGACGAAGTCCTCGGGGACGTAGCCGAACTCGGCGGTGCCCGCGGCGACGGCGGCGACGCCCGCCGCGGCCATCAGCCGGGCGAAGGGCTCCGAATCGGCCGGCTCCCGGTGCCAGGCCAGGCCCGTGAGGACCAGCTCACCGCCGGACAGATAGCGGCTGGGGTCCCGCAGGTCCGTCGTCATCACACCGCGGACGGTGCGGTCGAGCTCGTCCTCGCCGCCGAGGAGCCTGAGGCCCAGCGCGTCCGTGTCCAGCAATGCGCGCAGCCGCATGTCGTCGCCGCCGATCTGTCTCGAAGTCGTGCTCAATGGGAACCCCGCGGACCTGTGGCCTGGGTTTCCGGGAGAAAACGGTGAGGTTACTGATGCCACCCGTTCATACGAATCTACAAGACACCCCCGCGGGCCAGCCAACGCGTTCATGTTTTCCGTGACTGACACAGCCGGAGCACAGGCGGTGTACTGGGCTCACTCCGCGTGAACAGCACATGAACGAGCCCCTGTGATCCGCACATCCCGTGGCTCGAACGCATCGCATCGACCCCGTACGACACGACGCACGAACCACGCACGATCCCTGCCCGATCCACGAACCTCACGGAGAAGAGAGCCGTTATGGACTTCCTTCGCCCCGGCAGCTGGGAGGAGGCGCTCGCCGCGAAGGCCGAGCACCCCACAGCCGTGCCGATCGCAGGCGGCACCGATGTCATGGTCGAGATCAACTTCGACCACCGCCGCCCCGAGTACCTGCTCGACCTCAACCGCATCGGTGAGCTGACCGAGTGGGAGGTGGGCGCGGGGCCCGAGGGCGACACCGTCCGGCTCGGCGCCTCCGTCCCGTACACCAAGATCATGGAGCACCTGCGCGGTGAGCTGCCGGGGCTCGCCCTCGCCTCGCACACCGTCGCGTCCCCGCAGATCCGCAACCGCGGCGGCGTCGGCGGCAACCTCGGCACCGCGTCGCCCGCGGGCGACGCCCACCCGGCGCTGCTCGCCGCAGGCGCCGAGGTCGAGGTGGAGTCGGTCCGCGGCTCCCGGCGTATCCCGATCGACGCGTTCTACACGGGGGTCAAGCGCAACGCCCTCGCCGAGGACGAGCTGATCCGCGCCGTGCACATCAAGAAGGCCGAGGGGCCGCAGCAGTTCTCCAAGGTCGGCACGCGCAACGCGATGGTGATCGCGGTGTGCGCCTTCGGCCTCGCCCTGCACCCCGGGACCCGGACCGTGCGCACCGGCATCGGCTCGGCGGCGCCCACGCCGGTCCGCGCCAAGGAGGCCGAGGAATTCCTCAACTCCGCTTTGGAAGAAGGCGGGTTCTGGGAGAGCGGCAAGATCATCACCCCGTCGGTCGCCAAGCAGTTCGCCACGCTGTGCTCCGGCGCCTGCAACCCGATCGACGACGTGCGGGGCACCGCCTCGTACCGCCGTCACGCGGTCGGCGTCATGGCGCGCCGCACGCTGACCTGGGCCTGGGAGTCGTACCGCGGCTCGGGCGTTCGTACGGAGGGAGCCGCGTAATGCGCGTCAATTTCACGGTCAACGGCCGTAAGCAGGAAGCCGACGACGTCTGGGAGGGCGAGTCCCTTCTGTACGTGCTGCGCGAGCGGATGGGGCTCCCGGGTTCGAAGAACGCGTGCGAGCAGGGCGAGTGCGGATCCTGCACCGTCCGGCTCGACGGCGTCCCCGTGTGCTCGTGTCTGGTGGCCGCGGGACAGGTCGAGGGCCACGAGGTCGTCACCGTCGAGGGGCTCGCCGAGCACGCCAAGTCCCGTACGTGCGCGTCCCATGAGGGTGGTACGACACTTCAGGACGCGCAGGGCTGGTCCGCGAAGGGCACCGACTCGCAGACCGGCGAGGGCGGCGAACTCGCCCCGATCCAGCAGGCGTTCATCGACGCGGGCGCCGTCCAGTGCGGATTCTGCACGCCCGGCCTGCTCGTCGCGGCCGACGAGATGCTGGAGCAGAACCCGACGCCGTCGGACGCGGACATCCGCGAGGCGCTCTCGGGGAACCTCTGCCGCTGCACCGGCTACGAGAAGATCATGGACGCGGTCCGGCTCGCCGCCGCGCGCCAGACACAGCCGGAAGGGGTCTGAGCAGCATGGGTACGACAGGAATCCCCGGCAAGGTCACCCAGGGGTCGCAGACCAAGGGCGGCATCGGCGAGTCCACGCTCCGCCCCGACGGCACCCTCAAGGTCACCGGCGAGTTCGCGTACTCGTCCGACATGTGGCACGAGGACATGTTGTGGGGCCACATTCTGCGCTCCACCACGGCGCACGCCGAGATCGTGTCCATCGACACGGGCGAGGCGCTCGCAACTCCCGGTGTCTACGCGGTACTTACCTACGACGACCTCCCGACCGCCATGAAGAACTACGGCCTGGAGATCAAGGACACCCCGGTCCTCGCGCACGGCAAGGTCCGCCACCACGGCGAGCCCGTCGCCTGCATCGCGGCCGACCACCCGGAGACCGCGCGGCGCGCCGCCGCCAAGATCAAGGTGGAGTACCGCGAGCTGCCCGTCATCACCGACGAGGCCTCCGCGACCGCGCCCGACGCGGTCCTCGTCCACGAGAACCGCGACGACCACCACATCGGCCATGTCCCGCACCCGAACATCGTGCACCGCCAGCCGATCATCCGCGGAAACGCCGAAGAGGCCGCCAAGAAGGCCGACTTCATCGTCTCGGGCGAGTACACCTTCGGCATGCAGGACCAGGCCTTCCTCGGCCCCGAGTCCGGCCTCGCCGTGCCGGCCGAGGACGGCGGCGTCGACCTCTACGTCGCCACACAGTGGCTGCACTCGGACCTCGGCCAGATCGCCCCCGTCCTCGGCCTGCCCGAGGACAAGGTGCGGATGACGCTGTCCGGCGTCGGCGGCGCGTTCGGCGGCCGCGAGGACCTGTCGATGCAGATCCACGCGTGCCTGCTCGCGCTGCGCACCGGCAAGCCCGTCAAGATCGTCTTCAACCGGTTCGAGTCCTTCTTCGGGCACGTCCACCGCCACCCGGCGAAGCTGTACTACGAGCACGGGGCCACGCGCGACGGCAAGTTGACGCACATGAAGTGCCGCATCGTGCTCGACGGCGGCGCCTACGCCTCCGCGTCCCCGGCCGTCGTCGGCAACGCCTCGTCCCTCGCCGTCGGCCCGTACGTGCTCGACGACGTCGACATCGAGGCCATCGCGCTCTACTCCAACAACCCGCCCTGCGGCGCCATGCGCGGCTTCGGCGCGGTCCAGGCGTGCTTCGCGTACGAGGCGCAGATGGACAAGCTCGCCGACAAGCTGGGCATGGACCGGGTCGAGTTCCGGCAGCTCAACGCCATGGAACAGGGCACCATCATGCCGACGGGCCAGCCCGTCGACTCGCCCGCCCCCGTCGCCGAGATCCTGCGCCGCGTCAAGGCGATGCCGCTGCCGCCCGAGCGCCAGTGGGAGTCCAGCGAGGGCGCCGACGTGCGCGCGCTGCCCGGCGGCCTGTCCAACACCTCGCACGGTGAAGGCGTCGTACGCGGGGTCGGCTACGCCGTCGGCATCAAGAACGTCGGCTTCTCCGAGGGCTTCGACGACTACTCAACGGCCCGTGTACGCATGGAGGTTGTCGGCGGCGAGCCGGTCGCCACCGTGCACACCGCGATGGCCGAGGTCGGCCAGGGCGGCGTCACCGTGCACGCGCAGATCGCCCGCACCGAACTGGGCGTCACCCAGGTCACCATCCACCCGGCCAACACCCAGGTCGGCTCGGCCGGTTCGACCTCCGCGTCCCGCCAGACATACGTCACCGGCGGCGCGGTCAAGAACGCCTGCGAGCTCGTCCGCGAGAAGGTCCTGGAGCTCGGCCGCCGCAAGAAGGGCAGCTACCACCCGGCGTGGGCCACCGCCGAACTCCTCCTGGAGGGCGGCAAGGTCGTCACCGACGGCGGCGAGGTCCTGGCCGACCTCGCCGAGGTCCTCGAAGGCGAGGCCGTCGAGGTGGAGGAGGAGTGGCGCCACCGGCCCACCGAGGCCTTCGACCTGACGACCGGTCAGGGCACCGGGCACGTCCAGTACTCCTTCGCCGCGCACCGCGCCGTCGTCGAGGTCGACACCGAACTCGGCCTCGTCAAGGTCGTCGAGCTGGCCTGCGCCCAGGACGTCGGCAAGGCGCTCAACCCGCTGTCCGTCATCGGCCAGATCCAGGGCGGCACCACACAGGGCCTCGGCGTCGCGGTGATGGAGGAGATCATCGTCGACCCCAAGACCGCCAAGGTCAGGAACCCGTCCTTCACGGACTACCTGATCCCCACCATCCTCGACACGCCGACCATCCCGGTCGACGTGCTCGAACTCGCCGACGACCACGCCCCGTACGGGCTGCGCGGCATCGGCGAGGCCCCGACCCTGTCGTCGACCCCGGCCGTCCTCGCGGCGATCCGGAACGCGACGGGTCTTGAGCTCGACCGGACGCCGGTTCGTCCCGAACATCTGACGGGAACGGGTTCCGCCTAGTCCGACCCCCGCGGGGTGACGGCGAGCGCCGTCACCCCGCAGTACCTCTACGTCTCGGGCCGTCCCCCGGGTCGTGCAGCCATCCCAAAACCCGTGTGCCGCAAGGCAGTTGCGGGAGCCCCTATGAACCTTGGGAAACGAGGCACCATGACCCAGCAGTCCGTGGAGCCGAAGACCGCCGCCGACGACGCGGGCGCGGGCTCGCGTCAGCCCGCCGGCAGGTCTTGGCTCGACCGCTACTTCCACATATCCGACAGAGGATCGACGTTCTCGCGCGAAGTGCGCGGCGGCATCACCACCTTCATGGCGATGTGTTACATCCTCCTGCTCAACCCGCTGCTGCTCGGCGGCCCCGACGCCGCGGGCGACAAGCTCAGCCACGCGGGACTGATCACGGCGACCGCGCTCGCCGCCGCCGTGTGCACCCTGCTGATGGGCTTCCTCGGCAAGGTGCCGCTCGCGCTCGCCGCGGGCCTCTCGGTCTCCGGCGTGCTCGCCACCCAGGTCGCGCCCAACATGACGTGGCCGCAGGCCATGGGCATGTGCGTGATGTACGGCGTGGTGATCGTTCTCCTTGTCGTCACCGGCCTGCGCGAGATCATCATGAACGCGATCCCGCTCGCCCTGAAGCACGGCATCACCATCGGCATCGGCATGTTCATCGCCCTGATCGGCCTGGTCAACGCCGGGTTCGTCGGCAAGGGCAACCCGGTCACGCTGGGCACCGGCGGTCAGCTCAAGGGCTGGCCCGTACTGCTCTTCGCGATCACCCTGCTGCTCATCTTCATGCTCCAGGCCCGCAACGTCCCCGGCGCGATCCTCATCGGCATCGTCGCCGGCACGGTCCTCGCCGTCATCGTCAACGCGGTCTTCGACCTCAGCCCGAAGGTCTGGGGCGGCAGCCCGCCCGAGCTGACCGGCAGCGCCGTCTCCATGCCCGACTTCTCGCTCTTCGGACACGTCGAGTTCGGCGGCTGGGACTCCATCGGCGGCCTCACCGTCGGCATGATCGTGTTCACGCTCGTGCTCGCCGGCTTCTTCGACGCGATGGCCACCATCATCGGCGTCGGCACCGAGGCCGGGCTCGCCGACGACAAGGGCCGCATGCCGGGCCTGTCCAAGGCGCTGTTCATCGACGGCGCGGGCGGCGCGATCGGCGGTGTGGCGGGGGCCTCCGGGCAGACCGTCTTCGTCGAGTCCGCCACGGGCGTCGGAGAGGGCGCGCGCACGGGCTTGTCGTCCGTGGTGACCGGCTTCCTGTTCGCCCTGGGGCTCTTCTTCACGCCGCTCGCGCAGATCGTGCCGGGGCAGGTCGCCGCCGCCGCGCTCGTCGTCATCGGCGCGATGATGATGCAGAACGCGCGGCACGTGGACTGGTCCGACCGGGCCGTGGCCGTGCCGGTGTTCCTGACCGTGGCGCTGATGCCGTTCACGTACTCCATCACCGCGGGTGTCGGTGCGGGCGTCATCGCCTACACCGCCATCAAGGCGGCGCAGGGCAAGTTCCGCGAGATCGGCGTCTTCATGTGGGTGCTGACGCTCGTCTTCTTCGTGTACTTCGGCCTGCATCCGATCGAGAGCTGGATGGGCGTCAAGTAGCCCTGCCGGCCGTACCGTTCCGCGAACCGTTGAGGAGACCGAGACATGCTGGACATCGCCGATGAGCTGAACCGGTGGGTCGAGCAGGGGCGCGACTTCGCCGTGGCCACCGTGGTGGCCGTCGGCGGCAGCGCGCCCCGGCAGCCGGGCGCGGCGCTCGCCGTCGACAGCGAGGGCACCGCGATCGGCTCGGTCTCCGGCGGCTGCGTGGAGGGTGCGGTGTACGAGCTGTGCGGCCAGGCGTTGGAGGACGGGGAACCGGTCCTCGAACGGTTCGGCTACAGCGACGACGACGCCTTCGCCGTGGGGCTCACCTGCGGCGGCGTCATCGACATCCTCGTCACACCTGTACGGGCGTCCGATACGGCCGTACGTGGTGTGCTCGCGGGCGCGCTGGGCGCCGCCGCCACGGGGGAGGCGGCGGCGCTCGCGCGCGTCGTGGCGGGTCCGGGGGAGTTGGTCGGGCGGGCGCTGGTCGTCCGTCCCGACGGCTCGTACGAGGGCGGGTTCGGGGGTCACCCGGAGCTCGACCGCACGGTGGCGGGGGAGGCGGGGGCGTATCTCGACGCGGGGCGCACCGGCACGGTCGAGATCGGCGAGCAGGGGTCGCGGTGCGGGTCTCCGCTCACGGTCCTCGTCGAGTCGTCGGTGCCGGCGCCACGGATGATCGTGTTCGGCGCGATCGACTTCGCGGCGGCGTTGGTGCGGATGGGCAGGTTCCTGGGGTACCGGGTCACGGTGTGCGACGCCCGGCCGGTGTTCGCGACGGCGGCGCGGTTCCCCGACGCCGACGAGGTGGTGGTCGAGTGGCCGCACAAGTACCTGGAGCGGGTGGCGGGGGAGGTCGACGGCCGTACGGTGCTGTGTGTGCTCACCCATGACGCCAAGTTCGATGTGCCGCTGCTTGAGCTCGCGCTGCGGTTGCCGGTGGGGTATGTGGGGGCGATGGGGTCGCGGCGTACTCACCTGGACCGTAATGAACGGTTGCGTGAGGTGGGGGTCACCGAGGTGGAGCTGGCGCGGTTGCGGTCGCCGATCGGGCTCGATCTGGGGGCGCGTACGCCGGAGGAGGTGGCGGTGTCCATCGCCTCCGAGATCGTTGCGGATCGGCGGGGCGGTACGGGGGTCTCCCTGACGGGCGCCCACACCCCGATCCACCACGAACCGGGTGCGGCGCGCCGGATCGGGTCGGTGGCGTGAGCCACTGGGGTCTTTCTCCCCCACTCCGCCCCTTCCCGAAAGTCCTGCCGGACGGGCCTGCTCAATCGCCGCAGGGGCTTGAAAGGCCTGCTCAATCGCCGCAGGGGCTTGATAGATCAAGCCCCTGTTGTGCGGCACCATCAAGTCCGGGTCGGCAAAATCAAGCCCCGCCGGCGATTGAGGCGCGGGGTCCGGGGCGGAGCCCCGAGGCGTAGGGACGGGTGACGTCAACAAGTCGTGCGCGCGCCGCACTTGACGTGGAGGGGACCGCCACCGAGTCTGTGGGAGCGCTCCCGCGACGTCTACCGGACCCCAGGAGTCACCGTGCGAAGACCTCTCAGGCGCACCGCAGCCACCGCAGCCGCAACACTCGCCCTCCTCCTCGCCGCGCCGCAGGCCACGGCATCGACCACACCCACGGTCGGCGCCGGCCCACGCCTCTACACCCCCGATCCCAACCCCGACGCCACCCGCCAGATCGCCGGGCTCTTCAAGTCCGGTCGGTACCGCGACGCCGCCCGGGTCACCGCGATGATCGCCACCCCGCAGGCCGTCTGGTTCGGCGACCAGAGCCCGGCCGAGGTCGAGAAACTCACCCGCGAGGTGGTCAGGGACGCCGACCGCCGCGACGCCCTCCCGGCGTTCGCGCTCTACAACGTGCCGGGCCGCGACTGCTCCAACTACTCCGCGGGCGGCGCCGCCACCACCGCCGAGTACCAGGCCTGGATCGACGCCGTCGCCCGCGGCATCGGCTCCCGCGACGCCATGGTCGTCCTCGAACCCGACTCGCTGGCCCTGCTCCCCGCCGACTGCGGCCAGGACGATGCCGAAGGCACGAAGACCGCCGCCCGCTACGCCGAAGTCAACTACGCCGTCCGTAAGTTGGAGCCACTGCGCGGCACCCGCGTCTACCTCGACACGGGCCACCCCGGCTGGCACAGCGTCAACTCCATCGTGCCGCGCCTCATCAAGGGCGGCGTCGAGCACGCGGCCGGCTTCTACACCAACGCCTCGAACTACTTCACCGACGACGCCAACTCCTGGTACGGCAAGCTGATCTCGTCCTGCATCGCCTACGTCGAGAAGTCCTCCGGGAACGTTGCCGACTGCCCGAACCAGTGGACCCCGCGCGCCGAAGCGCAGACCTGGATCGACGCCCACGTGCGCGTACCGGCCTCCCGGATGCCGCACTTCGTGACGGACTCCAGCCGCAACGGCCGAGGCCCGTGGACCCCGCCGGCCGGCAAGTACACCGACGCCCAGGACTGGTGCAACCCGCCGAACCGCGGACTCGGCGCCCGCCCGACCCTGCGCACCGGCGACCCTTCCCCAAGCTCTCGAACAACCTCGAGCAGGGGAGACCCCATTCAGGACGCCCGCCTGTGGATCAAGACACCCGGGGAGTCGGACGGCCTGTGCCTGCGCGGCACCGCGGGCCCCGAGGACCCGGAGCGGGGCACGGTCGACCCGAAGGCGGGCGACTGGTTCCCGCAGCAGGCGCTGGAGCTGGTTCAGTACGCCAACCCGCCGCTACTCAGCAGGAGTTGACGTTTTGTCGACGGCGGGAGCCGTGGTGGTGTCGTCGAGCAACCCGTCCACCGCCCGCCCGAAGACCCATCGCCCCGCCGCCGCGACCACCCGGTCCGCGGCGCGGGGCACTCCGCGTACCCGCAGCTCCTCGCGCCACTCGACGCGCGAGCCGCCGTCGCCGAGCGCCCGCACCTCGAACTCGGCCCAGCCGGTGACGACGCGGCCGCGCTTCTCCATCCGGCAGCGGCGCGGCGGCTGCCAGGCGACGACCTCCATCGGGTCGTCGAAGCCGCACCGGCCGATGCCGGTGCGCGCCACGAACACCGTGCCCGCCGCGTCAGGCGGCGGGGTCGTCACCGTGACACGGGTGAGCGGCACGGAATCCCCGTGCCGCTCCCAGTCGGTCAGCCGCCGCCACGCCTCGGCGGCGCGCAGCGACGTGTCACGGACGATGCTGATATGGGCGGTCATGTCGTGATGGTAGGCACACGTCCGGGTCCGGGGTCCGCGTCGGAGAACGTGCGGCGTGTCGCGCGGGGCCCAACTCGAAGCCCCGCGTGCCCAGTTGATTCCCTCCCGGTCGGTCAGGCCGCCTTGTATGCGGCGGCCAGTTTCTTCAGCGCCCCCTTGTAGTCGCCGGTGAGGGCGAGGTGCTCGGCCTCGGCGAACGGCTTGGCCCACGCCCCCGTCACCTTGCCGCCCGCCTTCTGCTGGACCTTGAGCCGCTGCTTTCCCACCAGCGCCCGCTCGCCACCGCCGTCCTTGCCGGCCGCCCCGGTCGTGAGCCCGTAGCCGTACGGGAACTGCGGATCGTACGAGGCGTCCCCGACGTTGATGGGGAGCTGGGCCTCCGACTTCGGCCAGGTGACCGGGAGTTGGCCGGTGAAGGGTCGCTTCCCGTAGAGGACGTCGGCGACGCCGTCGCCCTCCGTGCCCGGCAGCCAGGACGCGACGAGCCCGTCGATGTCGCCAAGCCGGTCGCCGATGAGCTGCGGCCGTCCGGAGACCGTGAGCACGACGCACTTCATGGCTCCGCAGACCTTGTCCACGGCGGCCTTGTCGGCGGCGGAGAGCTCCAGATCGTGGCCGTTTCCGACGTCGCCGACACCCTCCGCGTACGGGGTCTCGCCGACGACGACCACGCCGACGTCGTACCCGGAGGTGGGCGCCGAGGCGCCCTTCGAGTAGTCGACCTTCGCACCGGGGGCGGCCTTCTGCATCGCCTGGAGGATCGTCGTGCCCTTCGTGATGTTCCCGGAGGAGCCCTGCCAGGAGACGGTCCAGCCGCCGGTCTGGTTGCCGATGTCGTCGGCGTTGGACCCGGCGACGTACACCTTCTGGGACCGCTTCAGCGGCAGCACGTTCCCGTGGTTCTTCAGGAGGACCTGCGATGTGGCCGCCGCCTCGCGTGCCACGGCGCGGTGTGCGGCGCCGCCGATCTCGTTGCTGTCGCTCGTGTCGGCGTACGGCTTCTCGAAGAGGCCGAGCTTGAACTTCTGCGTGAGGATGCGGGAGACCGCGTCGTCCACGCGTGCCTCGGTGACCCTGCCCGAGGTGACCTCGGCGAGCAGGGTCTTCTCGAAGTCGGCGTAGGCGTTCGGCACCATGATCATGTCGAGGCCCGCGTTGATCGACGTACGGACGTCGGAGGCGTAGTCGCCGGGGATCTGGTCGATGCCCGCGTAGTCGCTGATCACGAAGCCGTCGAAGCCGAGCTTGTTCTTCAACTCCCCATTGATCATTGCCGCGTCGGCGTGCATCTTCACGGGGCCCTGGTCGTCGCCGATGATGTCGAGCGAGGAGTACGAGGGCATGACCGTGCCCACGCCGCGCTTCACGGCATCCCTGAAGGGCGCCAGGTGCACGGCCTCCAGCTCCTGCTTCGTCACCTTGGTGACGCCCTGGTCGATGGTGTACGAGCCGGTGGTCGAGGAGCCGTACGCGGTGCCGCCGTCGCCGACGAAGTGCTTGGCGGTGGCGAGGACCTTGTCGTTGCGGTCCAGGTCACTGCCGTTCGCGCGGCCCTGGAAGCCCTTGACCATCGTCTCCATGGACTCGACGAGTGCCGGGTCCTCGCCGAAGGACTCGTAGGAGCGGCCCCAGCGTTCGTCGCGGCTCACGCACAGGCAGGGCGCGAAGTCCCACGGGACGCCGGTCGCGCGCACCTCGGAGGCGGTAACCGCCCCGGTTTTCTCGGCGAGTCGGGGATCGCGGCTCGCGCCGATGCCGATGTTGTGCGGCATGATCGTGGCGCCGACGACGTTGTTGTGGCCGTGCACCGCGTCCACGCCGTAGATCAGCGGGATCTGGAGCCGCGTTGCCTGCGCCCGCAGTTGGTAGCCGTCGATCATCCTGGCCCAGCCGTCGGGCGTGTTCGGCGTCGGCACGGAGCCGCCGCCGGAGAGCAGTGAGCCAAGGTTGTGGCTCGCGATGTCGCCCGGGGACTTGAGGGCGGCGCGCTCGGCCTGCGTCATCTGCCCGACCTTCTCCTCCAGGGACATCCGGGAGACGAGGTCGGCGACCCGCTTCTTGATCGGGGCCTTGGTGTCGAGGTACGGCAGCCCGTGCGCGTCGATGACGACCTGCGGGGACTCGGCGGGCGGTTTGGCGCCGGTGACGGTCAGCTTCAGCGGGATCGTCTCGGCGGTCTCCGACCTGGCGGAGTCCTTGGCGGTGGCGACCGTGACCGTCTTGGCCGCGCCGGACGCGGTGCCCGCCGGGAAGGTGACCTTGCCCGTGGCCGGGGTGTAGTCCTTGCCGGGGTCGGCGGTGCCGCCCTCGGTGGCGTACTCGATGGTGACGGGGGCCTCGACCGGCACGTTCCCGGTGGTCGTGACGGACAGCTTCACCGCCGCCGAACCGCCCTCCTTCACCGGGTACACGGCCGCGTCCGTCGCCACCTGCGCGCGCAGCGACTGGTCGGCCTTGCCGTACAACTCGACGCCGTCCATGGCGAATTGGCTCTTCGCCCCGGTGGGCAGCGTGACCGCGTAGCCCCACATCTTGTCGAGCCCGAGGACGTGGTCGATGCCGCCGACCGGCTGGTAGTCCGTGCGGTACTCGAACCGCGTGAACGGCAGCTCGACCTGCTTCCAGCCGGTGAAGTCGTCGGTGAACGACGTCGTCCACAGCTCGGAGGCCTCGCCGTGCGCGCCGCCGTCCTTGATCTCGTACGTCAGCTTGCGGCCCGAGCCGTCGCCGTACCACCACAGGCGGATGCCCTTGTGCGCCGACCAGTCGTGGGCGGGCTTGTCGGCGGCGTAGTCGTGGCTGAAGCCGCCGTAGCCGCTGATGTCGTAGGTGCCTTCGAGGACCTTGGCGCCCTCGGGGGCGTCCGCGCGCTCCTTGAGTTCGAGCTTCGGGTTGTCGTCCGTGTCGCCGCCCCAGGTGAAGATGGCTTCGGCGGGCTGCGTCGCGAAGGGCACCTCGCCCTCGAAGCGGTCGACGGGGGTGGGGGCGGGGTCGTCGTCGGCGGCGGAGGCGGCGGTGGTGCCGGTCAGCGGCAGCAGGCCTGCGGCGAGCGCGGCGACGGCGAGCAAGGCCGCGCGTCTCCTGCGGCTTCCGCGGCCCGGTCTGGTGGTGGAGTCGGTGTGACGCAAAGTTCCCTCCCGGTGGTCCCGTTGCGGGTGCTGGTGGTGCGTCGAGCTGTCCCCTGGTGTTGCGTGGTGTCCCCTGGCGTTTCTAAATTCAAGGCTTGAGTTAAAGGGGGTGGGGTGGGGGCGTCAAGTGTTCGGAACGTAAAGGGAGTTGGGGGCGGGATGTCGCCGGGTTGGCCACTTGCGACCGATTGACAGGCGGGGTCCCGCCCCCGATCGTTTGCTTCGGGGTGTGACACCTGACGGTTGGGGGACCGCGATGAGGTGGCAGGGGGACGCGTCGTCCGGCGACGCGGGGCGACGGGGGAGCGGCGGGTTCGGACCGCCTCCGCAGATGCCATCGGTTCCGCCGATGCCGCCGGAGCCGCCGATGCCGCCCGGGCCACCCGAGCCACCCGCCGGGTCACCGGTCAGGCCGCCCGTCGGGCCCGCCGACCCGGCGCGCGCCGTCGCCGCGGGGCTGCTCAACCTCAGCGGGCTCGGCCTGGGATACGTCCTCGTGCGGCGCCGCCTCCTCGCGCTGCTGTGTGTCGCCGCCACGGCCGCCCTGCTCACCCTCGCGCTGCCCGCCGAACCGGACGGAGTGCCCGGATGGGCGCTGATCGGGTACGTGGCGCTGCTGCTCGCCGCGGTGGCCGACGGCGCGCGCCGCGGTCTACGGGCGCCCGCAACGTCCCTACAGGGCAAGCCAGTTGTGGCGGTCGTCCTCGGAGTCGCGCTGCTCGCCGTGCCCGCCGGGGGCGCCGTCGCGTACGGCGGTCTGCGCGACGACGCCGTCGAGGAGCTGCTGCTCGACCGGCTCGACAGCGCCGACGCCCTCGTCCAGAAGGCCTCGGCCCGCGACTTCGCCGAGGTACGCGCCGACTACCGCACCGCGCTCGGCCGGTACCGCGACCTCGCCGACGACCACCCGGACTCCAGGGCGGCGCACCGGTTGCACGACAGCCTCGACGCCTACTACAAGGCGGTGTCCACGCCGTACGCCGACGGCGAGCACTGCGCGGCCGTCGCACCCCTCGAACACCTGCGGTCGGTGCCGCGCACCGTGGACCGCGCCGTCCTCGGCTCCCTCGCGAACTGGCCCGACAAGCCGCTCGCCTCCTCGCTCCTGAAGTGCGGCACGGGAAAGCTCGGCGCCGCCGAGACCGATGCCAGGGGCGGTGAACTGGGTCAACTCCTGCGTACGTTCCCCGAGTCGACGCAGGCGGGCCAGGTGGAACCCGCCGTGCGCGCCGCCGTCGAGCGGCGCGCGGGCGAGCTGAAGGGCGCGGACCCGTGCGCCGCCACCCGGGCGCTGCGCCACATCGGCGACACCGCGAAGCGGCTGCCCGCGCCCGTACCCGCGCATCTGCGCGGCGGCGTCGCGACGGCCGTGGAGGACGGGACGTACGCCTGCGGCATCGACCAGTTCAAGGACAAGAAGTTCGGCGCGGCGCACACGTCCCTGACGGACTTCGCGGGCACGTACAAGAGCGACAAGCGGCGGGCCCGTGCCCAGCAGGTCGCCATCGCCGCCGATATCGCGCGGCTGCGCCCCGCCGCGGGCGACCGGCTGCCGCCGAAGGGCACGCCGGACGGCTCCCGCATGGAGATGGTGATCAGCAACGACGGGCCGGACCCGGTCGAGGTCCTCTACACAGGCCCGGTCACCGGCCGGATCACCGTCGCCGCCTGCGGATCCTGCGAGACGTATCCGACGGAGGCGGCCGGCCGCGGCAAGGCGTGCAAGGCGAGCGGCAAGAGCTACCCGAAGGCGACGCTGCGGCTGCCCGCGGGCACGTACCACTTCCTGCACAAGCCGGGCGGCCGCGACGCGACGGCGGCCGGGCGCGCGGCGGGCGGCCGGGTCCAGCCCGGATATTCGTACACGCAGTGCAGTTATGTGGTCAGGAGTGAGCTCGGCGCGGATCTGTAGCGTCGTCCGCGCGAACCGCCGCGAGGCCCTTGACCCGGGCTTGACCCCCATTTGACCTGCGCAAATACCTGTGTACCCACTGGGCGGTGCACTCAGAAAAGAGGGTTACACTCACTTGCTCGATACAAGCAACTGAAGCGAAATCGGGAGGCGGTCATGGGTAAGGGGACGGTCCATGACCGTGCGGCAGCGGACGACGACCCGGTGACGGGAAGCGCGAGTGCCGAGGACGCCGCGGCGGGACTCGGCACTCAACTGGTGCGCTTCTCAAGGCTGTTGACCGCATACCGGCAGAAGGCCCGGCTCGAGAGCCGGGCCGGCGAGCGGGTCCTGCTGGCCAAGCTGGTGCGCGACGGCGAACGCCGCGCCACCGACCTGGCGGCGGCGACCTTCCTCGACCTGTCGACGGTCAGCCGCCAGGTGCGGGCCATGGTCGACAAGGGACTCGTCGAACGGCGCCCGGACCCGGAGGACCGACGGGGTGCGCTGCTGAGCGCCACCGCCGCCGGCGAGGCCGCGTTCGAGGAGTACCGGCGCCAGCGCGACGCGGGGTTCCAGAGGCTTCTGGAGCCCTGGCCCGCGGAGGACCGGCACCAGCTGATCCGGCTGCTCTCCCGCCTGAATGACGATCTGGAAGAGTTTGAATACGCGCGTCCCGAGTCCGGGATATCCGGGCCCAGCGGCGAGCAGGGAGCAACACAAGAATGACTGAGGCCGTGTCCGCGTCCCGCGGAGGCACCGCTACCCAAGCCATGTCCACCCCCATACAAACCCCCGCAGAAACCCCCACGTCCGGCGGCCTGAGCCACCGGCAGATCCTGACCATCCTCAGTGGCCTGATGCTGGGGATGTTCCTGGCCGCCCTCGACCAGACCATCGTCTCCACCTCGATCCGCACCATCGCGGACGACCTCGACGGTCTCAGCCAGCAGGCCTGGGCGACGACGGCGTACCTGATCACATCGACGATCGCCACGCCGCTCTACGGCAAGCTGTCCGACCTGCACGGCCGCAAGCCGTACTTCCTCGCGGCGATCACGATCTTCATCGTCGGTTCGGCGCTGTGCACCTTCTCGACGTCGATGCCGGAACTCGCCGCGTTCCGCGCGGTGCAGGGCATCGGCGCCGGTGGCCTGATGTCGCTCGCGCTCGCGATCATCGGCGACATCGTGCCGCCGCGCGAACGGGCCCGCTATCAGGGCTACATGCTCGCCACGTTCGCCACGTCCAGCGTCGCGGGACCGCTCATCGGCGGCGCCCTCGCCGGTCAGGACAGCATCCTCGGCGTCACCGGCTGGCGCTGGGTGTTCCTGGTGAACGTGCCGATCGCCGTCGTCGCGCTGTTCGTCGTCGCGAAGGTGCTCAACATCCCGCACGTCCGCCGCAACCGGCGGATCGACTGGTGGGGCGCGTTCACCATCGCGCTCGGCGTCGTCCCGCTGCTGCTCGTCGCCGAACAGGGCCGCGAGTGGGGCTGGGGCTCGACGGGCTCGATCGTCTGCTACGTCCTCGGCGGCGTCGGCATCGTCTCGTGGATCCTCGTGGAGCGCCGGGTCGGCGACGACGCGCTCATCCCGATGCGGCTGTTCCGCAACGCCATCTTCAGCAAGACCAGCTTCCTGTCCGTGCTGATCGGCGCGGGCATGTTCGGCGGCATGCTGATGATCCCGCAGTACCTTCAGATCGTGAAGGGCGCGAGCCCCACCAAGTCCGGTCTCGAGATGCTGCCGCTGATGGCCGGCATGATGATCGCGTCCATCGTCTCCGGGCAGATCACCGGGAAGACCGGCCGCTACAAGATCTTCCCGACGCTCGGCACGCTCTTCATGGTGGCCGCGCTGCTGCTCTTCCACTTCGAGGTCCAGTGGGACACCCCGCTGTGGGAGACCATGCTCTACATGGGCCTCTTCGGGCTCGGCCTGGGCTGCTGCATGCAGACGCTGGTGCTCGCGGTGCAGAACGCGGTGCCGCCGCAGGACATGGGCGTGGCGACCGCCTCGTCCACGTTCTTCCGGCAGATGGGCGCCACCGCCGGCACGGCGATCTTCCTCTCCGTCCTCTTCTCGAACGTCGGCGACAAGATCTCGGAAGCCTTCAGGTCGGCGGCGAAGACGCACGACTTCCAGGCCGCGCTGCACGACCCTTCGGTCGTCTCCGACCCCGCCAACAAGCCGGTCCTCGACATGGTCAAGGGCTCCGGCGGGAGCGGCGGCGACGTCCTGTCCGACTCGTCGTTCATCCAGCACCTCGACCCGCGGCTCGCGGAACCGTTCAAGCAGGGCTTCGCGGACGCCATGCACGTGGTGTTCCTGATCGCGGCGTGCGTGATCGTCCTCGCGTTCCTGATGGTCCTGTGGACCAAGGAGGTTCCGCTGCGCAAGATGTCGGGTCTGCAGGCGCGCGAGGCGGCGGAGAAGGGGGAGACCTCTTCCGAGGAGGCGCCGGCGTCGTCCGTCGAGCTGCCGACGCAGACCGCACCCGTGATGACGACGGACGCCTCCGCGGGCATCAAGGGCCACGTACGCGAACGCGACGCCTCGCCGCTGGCGGGCGCGGTCGTCACCCTCATCGACCTGAGGGGCAGTCAGCTCGGCCGTACGACGACGGGCCCCGACGGCGCGTACCTGCTCGCGGCTCCGGCCGGTGGCACGTACGTGCTGATCGGTTCCGCGGGCTCCCGGCAGCCGCAGGCCACGACGCTGACGGTCGGCGAGGGCTTCCTCGACTTCGACCTGATGCTGGCCGGGGCGGCGGGCCTGACCGGCACCGTCGTCACGGCGGCGGGCGAGTTTCCCGTACCGGGCGCGCTGGTGATCGCCACCGACGTACGCGGTGAGGTCGTCGCCTCCGGGGCCGCCGACGCCACGGGCAGCTTCGCCTTCGGCGACCTCGCCCCCGGCGGCTACACCCTCGCCGTGAGCGCGGAGGGCCACCGGCCCGCGGCCCTACCGGTCGAGGTCGCCACCGGCACCCCGGGCCGCTGCGAGGTCCGCCTCGTTCCGGGCGCCCGCGTCCGCGGCACGGTCCGCGACGCGTCCGCCACCCCGCTGAACGACGCCCGCGTCACGCTCCTCGACGCGGCGGGCAACACGGTCGGCACGGCCGTCACGGGCATCGACGGCGCCTACGCCTTCGAGGACCTCGACGCCGGCCAGTACACCGTCGTCGCCGCCGGCTACGCCCCGCAGGCCCTTCCGGTGACCCTCAACGGCACGGGCCGGAACGACCAGGACGTGGAGCTGAGCCACTGACGCGCTGAAGCACCGCATGGCAGAAGGCCGTGGCGCCACACAGACCTGTGTGGCGCCACGGCCTTCGCCGTTCCCTGCCACTTCCCTGCCGCTTCCCCGTCACCTTCTGAAGCCCCAACTGCCCTATCTGTGCCGTTTGTTGAACTCTTGTTGCCGATTTCCCCGGGAACTTCTGCCGCAACCCTTGACGTCGAATTCACCTACCTGAAGCATGCGTCGCCAGTGGAGCGCTCCCACACCCCCCACCGTTCACTTCATGAACCAGGAGAGCCGCTGTGACTCGCTTCCCCCTGCCCATGTCACGCCGCAAAGTTCTCGGTGCGGCCGCGGCCGTCGGCGTGGCACTGCCCGCCCTCGGCGCGATGGCGGCGTCCGCCGCCCCGGCCGAGAAGTCCGGCACGCCGACGAAGTCCGGCAAGACCCTCGCCGCCGGTGGCGACCTCGGGCCCAACGTCATCGTGTTCGACCCGGCCACGCCCGGCATCCAGGCCAAGCTGGACGAGATCTTCAAGCAGCAGGAGTCCGCGCAGTTCGCCGAAGGGCGCTACCAACTGCTCTTCAAGCCCGGCACGTACAGCGGCCTCAACGCCCAACTCGGCTTCTACACCTCGATAGCGGGCCTCGGCCTGTCCCCGGACGACACCACCATCAACGGTGACGTGACGGTCGACGCCGGTTGGTTCGACGGCAACGCGACGCAGAACTTCTGGCGCAGTGCGGAGAACCTGGCGCTCGTGCCGGTGAACGGGACGAACCGGTGGGCGGTCGCCCAGGCCGCCCCGTTCCGCCGGATGCACGTACGCGGCGGCCTCAACCTCTCGCCCGACGGCTACGGCTGGGCGAGCGGCGGCTACATCGCGGACAGCCGCATCGACGGCACCGTGGGACCGTACTCGCAGCAGCAGTGGTACACCCGCGACTCGGCCGTGGGCGGCTGGCAGAACGGCGTGTGGAACATGGTGTTCTCAGGCGTCGAGGGCGCTCCCGCGCAGGGCTTCCCCGACCCGCCGTACACGACGCTCGAGGCCACTCCGGTCTCCCGCGAGAAGCCGTTCCTGTACCTGGACGGCGCCGACTACAAGGTGTTCCTTCCGGAGAAGCGGACGAACGCACGCGGCACGAGCTGGGGCAGCGGCACCCCGCGCGGCACCTCCCTGGCCCTCGACAAGTTCTACGTCGCCCAGCCCGACGCCGACGCCGCCACCCTCAACGCCGCCCTGGCCCAGGGCCTCAACCTCCTTCTCACGCCCGGCGTCTACCACCTCGACGCGCCGCTCCAGGTGGACCGGGCGGGCACGGTCGTGCTCGGCCTCGGGTACGCCACGCTCATCCCGGACGGCGGGGCGACGGCCGTGAAGGTCGCCGACGTGGACGGGGTGCGCCTCGCCGGGTTCCTCGTCGACGCCGGCTCCGAGAACTCCACCACCCTGATCGAGGTCGGCCCGAAGGGCGCGTCGGCCGACCACGCCGCCGACCCGATCACCGTGCAGGACGTGTTCGTACGGATCGGCGGCGCGGGCGCGGGCAAGGCCACCACCAGCATGGTGATCAACGCCCGGCACACCATCGTCGACCACACCTGGGTGTGGCGGGCCGACCATGGCGACGGGGTGGGCTGGGACACCAACCGGGCCGACTACGGCGTCGTGGTCAACGGCGACGACGTGCTGATGACGGGCCTGTTCGTCGAGCACTTCAACAAGTACGACGTGCAGTGGTTCGGACAGCGGGGCCGCACCATCTTCTTCCAGAACGAGAAGGCCTACGACGCCCCGAACCAGGCGGCGATCCAGAACGGCGACACCAAGGGCTTCGCCGCCTACAAGGTCGACAACTCGGTGACGGACCACGAGGGTTGGGGACTCGGCTCGTACTGCTTCTACAACGTCGACCCGACGATCGTGCAGCACCACGGCTTCGCCGCACCGAACACGCCGGGCGTGAAGTTCCACGACCTGCTCGTGGTGTCACTGGGCGGCAAGGGCCAGTACGAGCGCGTCATCAACGACACCGGAAACCCGACATCGGGCTCGGACACGGTCCCGTCGACGGTGGTGTCGTACCCGTGACCCGCTCCCGGCGCCCGGCACCTGGTCACAACCAGTCCCGTCGCTTGAAGATGACGTACAGGCTGGTGCAGACGACTGCCATCAGGAGGATGGCGAAGGGGTAACCGCCCATCCAGTGCAACTCCGGCATGTGGTCGAAGTTCATGCCGTAGATGGTGCCGACCAGCGTCGGGGCGAAGAGGATCGCGGCCCACGACGAGATCTTCTTGAAGTCGTCTACCGCAACCCACTGACCAGGCATTTTGTGCCGTCCATGTGGCCTGACCTGCGGTCGAGTGTCTCTCTGGGCCTTTCAGAGTCGTGCAGTTTTACGCAGCCGATTCTCCCCAGGCGCTCCCCGGGCGGCTCAATTCTCCCCAGATCCTCCCCAGCGGGCGCGCTTGGGAGAGGCTCGTTGTCGGAGGTCAGGTGGTGTCCTGGCCGGTCACTGTATGTGCCGGATGGAGTCTCGGGGCGGAGCCTGGCCAACTCTCGGCCCCAATGGGCGAAGAGGCCGTCTCGATGCGTTCTCGATGACGCGTCATTTGGGGTGCGTGGCGATCCTTGAGCCCGCAGAGGGGACGATGGCTTGCGGCTATAACTGGCTGTTCGCTATCCGCCCACGTGCTCGGCCTGCTTCGAACGGCGTTCTGGATCGGGTGAGTTGATCAGTGTTGAGGCATGAAGGAAGGGCCTCTTGGTAGCTCGCGGATGTCGAGTCCAGCGAGAATCAAGAGGCCCTCGTGTCGAAGTGTTGCGTGATCGCGGTTGCCGAGTCCAGCTCGTCCACTCCTGGGTGTGACTGCCTCGCCCATCGGTTCGGGAATGCAGCCGACCGGCCGGAGCGTCGGCCCCGGTACGGCTCGGACATGAGCGATGCCGAGTGGCGGGCAGTGCGGGATCTGCTGCCGGTTCCGGGATGGCTGGCGGGCCGGGGCGGTCGGCCGGAGGGCTACTGCCACCGGCAGATGATCGACGCGGTGCGCTACCTCGTCGACAACGGCATCAAGTGGCGGGCGATGCCCGCCACTTGATGCCGTGGGCGCGGGTCTACGCCTTCTTCGCCCGCTGGCGGGATACGGGGCTGGTGGCCGAGCTGCACGACCGGCTGCGCGATGCGGTCCGCGAGGCGGAGGGCCGGACCCAGGAGCCGAGTGCGGCGATCGTGGACTCGCAGTCGGTGAAGGCGGACGCGACCGTCGGCCACACCTCACGGGGCTTCGACGCCGGGAAGAAGGTCAACGGCCGCAAACGACACGTGCTGACCGACACGCTCGGACTTCTGCTGGCCGTGCTGGTCACACCCGCGTCCACGAACGACCGGGAGGCCGCCCGCACCCTGCTGCCGGAGGTGAAGGAGCGGTTTCGGCGACTGGCCCGCGTCTGGCCGACGGCGGCTACACCGGCCACCTCACCGACTGGGCCGTCCAACACCTCGATGTCGTCGTGGACATCGTCCGCCGCAGCGACGACGCCCGCGGCTTTCAGGTCATGCCGCGGCGCTGGGTCGTCGAGCGGACCCTCGCCTGGCTGCTGCAGAGCCGGCGCCTGGCCCGCGACTACGAACGACGCCCCGACACCGGCGAGGCCGTCATCCGGTGGTCGATGGTCACCCTCATGAGCCGGCGCCTCGCCGCCCGGCACCAGCCTCTTGTGCTGCGGGCAGGGTGAACCGGCCCGGCTTCTCCTCGATGAGCCAGCCTCGTTCCACCAGCCGTTTCAGTCGGGCTCGTGCTCCTTCGACACGCGAGGCCACGGCACTGTCCCAGCCCAGCACCACCGCGGTCTGCCGGGCGCCGAGGCCGTCGCTCCCGGCATCCAGGGCAGCGGCCATGACCGTCTGGTAGTCCATGGCCAGCACCTCGACGCCGGTCACGTCCCTGCGGTGAGGCACCGGCATACGCGGCCCGGCCGGCCGCACCGGCTTCCCCGATGGCTTGCCGTCGCTTGCCGCGGCGGGAGCGTCCGCCTCGGCCAGCGCTTCCAGGAACTGCTCCAGCCCGATCACTCGCTGCCGCAGGACTTCTTCCGCATCGGCCACCGCCTGCTGAACTCTCTCCAACTCGGCGCCCAGTTCTTCCAGATGCACCGCCGCGGCCTTCCGCCGCGCTTCCAGGACCGCCCGGATCGACGGCATCCTCCACCCCCATGGCATCTCGGTCGGCAACGACCCGAGACTTCCGCGGCGGCCAACACCTCATACCTGACCAGCAGAGACCACACATGCGATTCGGAAAGAGAACGACCTCTAACATCTCCGCGTTGGCGGGGAAAGCAGCCACGACGCCCGTACCGTGCACTCGCGCATCGGCCCCCCCCGCGTCCCCCAAGTACAGGAACTCTCAAGTTGCCTACCCCGAACAGGGCTTATCGCACACCCACTAATGCGCCAGGCGTAGGGCACGGTGTGATGTGACGCGACGCGACAGTTGGGGCCTCAGGCTGCCCGCACTCACCCACCAAGCCGTGACGGCCTGACAGTTGAACTGGCGGGCCGTCACGGAAGATCGAGAAGAGGTGGGTCCGGATCAGACGAGCCCAGACTTCATCGCTGTGACGACAGCGGCCGTCCGGTTCGACGCACCGAGTTTCAACAGAATAGTGGCGACTAGCCGCTTGGCGCCGTGCACCGAGATGCCTAGTGCGCGTGCCACCTGCTTGTTGCTCATCCCTTGAACCAGGTAAGAAAGAGTTTCGCGCTCGCGCGGGGTGAGGACGACCATCCGCCCCTCGGAATCGGCAACCAACAGTCGCGGGCTGACCAGCAGGTGGCGGGCCAGTTGTGGCGGCATGGGCATCTGTCCCGCGATGACGCGCTCAATGGTGTCCTGCATGCGGTCTTGGGAGAGGTCGGCTATGCCGAGAAAGCCGTCAACCGGAAGGGTGCCCATCAGTTTGGTGTCGCGAGTGTGCAAGTCGTCACCGATGACCAAAATCTTGGGGCGCTCATCGTCGGTGCCGATGGACGGGGCCAACTCCTGCCACTGGTCGGCGGAGATGATCAACAGATCGATTTCGTTCGCCTGGGCCAGGAACTCGAGCGATTCACTAGCCGGTGGTGCGATGGTGCTGACGTCGTGCGCTTCTGCCAGAAGGAGTTCCAGGCCGCTTGACAGGGCCTCGCTGTCGATGAGCAGAGCGATGATCAAGCGTTTGTCCGTGGGTATGGCAGTGCTTCCCCGCATTGCATCCTCCGTTTCCGTTGCATGAAGCGCGTTCCTCTGTGCGGTGAGGCCGAGCCGACGGTGCGCTCCACGATCTTTCTCAGCCAAGCATGGGTGTCATGCCGCGTCCATGTCTTGGAGTTCCGTCCTCCTGACTTTGCGATAAGGGCCGGTGACGTGCCCGGCTGCCCTGATCTGGACTGGTTCCGTGCTGGCGTCGGGATGCCGGGACGAGGTCGAACTGGTGGGTAGAGGTGGCGTGCATGACCCTATTAGATGTATGAGTCACATAAGGGGTGGCTCGAAACGTGCGGCTTAAAGAGAGGTGCTGTTTCGAGCCGTTACGGTTGGTTGCATTCTTTTGGCACGGGGGGAGACGTGGCATGGGTGGGTACGTCGAGGTTGGCGTCGGGGTGTTGATGCTGGAGTTTCCGGTCGAGACCGTTACCGAGGTGCTGGAGGACACTGATCGCTGTGAGCGTCGTCGCAGGTCGCTGCCAGCTCACTTGATGGTCTACTTCACGCTCGCCATGTGGCTCTATGTCGGCGTCGGCTACGTCCAGGTGCTTGATCGGGTTCTACTCGGGATGCAATGGGCGCGTGGGGAGCCTGGACGGTGGACCGTGGCGGGGGACGCCGCCATCACCAGGGCCCGGCAGAAACTTGGCTCCGAGCCGCTACGGCAGTTGTTCTACCGGTCGGTCGCTGACGCGGAGCCGGATCGGAGAAGCCCGGGGGAGTGGCGCGGGCGGCGCGTGCTGGCATTCGACCGGATGGAACTGGCCGTGGCCAATAACCCCGAGAACCGGGCGCGCTATGGCAATCCGTCCGGCAGCGCGGGTACTCGGGTGCGGTTGGCGGTATTGGCCCGGTGCGGTGACAAGCGCCTGGCTGCCGCGCAGTTGGAGACCGGCGCCGGGCTGGACGCAGGCACCGGTACGGAACGAACGTCGTTGGTTGCTGAACTGGGCTCGGGGGTGCTGTTGCTGGGCGGCGACCGTCTGTCTTCCGAGGACTCCGCAGACCGGAAGCTCGGTGACCGGGACTGGTTCGCCGTCGCTGCCGCCGCAGGCGCCGCCCTTGTATGGGAGGTGAGGTCGACCGAGGAACTGCCACGCCGGTACACCCTTGCGGACGGCAGTTACCTGTCCGAGTTCGGCGAATCCCGTGTCGTTGTTCGGGTGGTCGAGTCCGCGGGCCGTTCTGGGCGCGGCGACCACGTACCCCCTCGAGTGGTCACCACTCTGCTGGACCCGACGGCTGCTCCGGCCGCCGAGCTGGTCCGGCTGTGCGCGTACCGTTGGACCTCTGACGTGATGCTGCGCACCCTGAATGTGCCTTCGGATAGCTCACCGGTGCTGCGCTCGCGGCACCCAGAAAACATCGAGCAAGAGATCTGGGCGATGCTCTGCGCCTACCAGGCGCTCTCTCGGCTGATCACCCCCACGGCATGGCCGACCGCAGCGGGTACTGAGCAATCCGTGGTACAGCGGAGCGTGTCGGCTCGGCAAGGCCCCCAGGCCTCGAACGTGCCCGCTTCGTGGGGGCTTGGATGGCCCAGCGGCAGGTTCGAACATTCTTTTAAGTCAGGAGCCCACTCGACCAGGAGCGCGCAGCTGAACTGAGGCCCCATCATTACCCGTCGGTCCGCCCCGGGCGCTGGTGACCTAGATATGTGCCCCGACCGAGTGCCCGCTCAGCTCCCCGTCCGGTCAGGCCAGGCAGGGACGGCCGAGCGGCTGCAGCAGTCCGGCCAGGCGACGGGCAACGGCCAGTGTGGTTCGATCCTCCAGATACGGGCCGACCACCGCGACGCCGACGGGCAGTCCTCGCTCATCGCGACGCACTGGCGCGACTGTGGTCGGTAGATAGCAGGCGCCCGTGAGCATCGCCCATACGATTTGGTCCCAGTACGGGCGCTTCTGACCGTTCACCTCGATGCGGCGCTCCGCGAACGGACGGTGGTCGTGCGGGGGAGCCGTGTTGGGGGCCACCGGCAGCAGGATCGCGTCGTAGGTGTCGAAGAACCTGCCCCAGGCCGCCGCGAGTCGATGGCGTCGTGCGTCGGCCTCCAGCCAGTCGCGGTGCAACTGCGCCACGTACTCGGTGCCCAGCTCTCCCTTGGCGGTCAGCTCGCCCCGTGCCATCGCGGCCACCATGTCGCGAGAATAGAAGGACTGACCCAACGCCGAGAGTAGTCGGCGGCCCACCTCGTCGCTGATGTCGAGGCGGACGCCGGGCGGGGCGCGTCGCGGGTCACGGACACCCCGTCGGCAGCGAGCAGGTCGGCGGCGTGCTCCACCGACTGGGCCACCCCGCGATCCACCGGACAGTACGGGTCGTCCGCCCACACGGCCACTCGACGGATCGGCCGTGCGGGCGGCAACTCCAGCCGCCAGGCCGCCCGGTGCTCGCGACGCGGCCCGGCCACGGCGGTCAGCGCGATCTCCAGGTCGTCCACCGTCCGGGCCAGCGGTCCCACCACACAGAGGTCGGGATCGACTGGTTGGAACGGCGGCAGATGGCCGACAGTCGAGACGATCCCGTACGAGGGTTTGTGGCCGTAGATCCCACAGTGCGAAGCCGGGATCCGGATGGATCCCGCGATGTCGGAGCCGAGTTCGAGCGGGGTCAGTCCGGCGGCGACCGCGCCGGCGGCACCGCCCGAGGAGCCACCGGTCGAGTACTGCGGCTGCCAGGGGTTGCGCGCGGTCCCGGCGACAGCACTGGTGGTCTGCAGGTCGGCACAGTATTCCGGGACGTTGGTCTTGCCGAGGATGATGGCGCCGGCGGCGCGCAACCGGGCAACGGCCTCAGCGTCAGCGGCCGGTCGATAGGCCGCCAGCGAGGCGCTGCCCGCCGTAGTGCGCAGTCCGGCGGTGGCCAGGCTGTCCTTCACCGTCATGGCCACGCCGTGCAGCGGGCCGAGCGGCTCGCCGCTGGCCGTCTTCCGGTCCGCGCGCCGGGCCTCCTCGCGGGCAGCCTCGGACACCGTCACGACCAGGTTGAGCGCTGGGTCGTACCGCTCCACCCGGTCCAGCAGCAGGTCGAGGTACTCGGTGGCGGACAGCCGGCGGGCGGCGATGGCCGCGGCGACCCGCTGGGCCGACCACCAATGGACGTCGTCCGCCGGGGGCCGCCCCTGATCCTCCAGGGTGTCCGGAGCCACGACCACGGGCTGTTCAGTCAAGGTGCTGCTGGATGACGGCCGACACGGACCGTGGGGTGGCCTCGTCGAAGACCGCCACCAGAAGCATGGAGCCCAGTTCGGCGGACTTCTCCGCGTCGTCTGGTGCGAACTGCTCGGTGAGCCGGGAGATCAGCTCCACCGCGCGGAGTGAGTCCCCACCGGTCAGGAAGAAGTCTTCGTCGTGGTCCAGTGGAGAACGGGAGAGCAGGTCTCCCATTGTCTGGGCCACGGACGAGTCGACCCTGTTCGCAGCAACAGTCACGGCAGCCTGCTCCGTCTCATCGATGTTTTTCGGTACGGAAGTACCGGCAGAATCAAGTCCGTTCGCAGATTTTCACGGCTGCACGCACCGCGACATCCACGAGAGGGCGCACTATTAGCCTGCCCATTCGGTCATGCATTCAGTAGGCACTGCCCGGTGGCGCCCGACAGCGCTAGGCTCCGCTGCATGAAGAGAGAAATTTCCGTGTCCACCTCGCGTTTCGACGCGGTGACGCAAACAGCTCGATGGACTGCCGCGGCAAGGGCCAGGGAAAGTCGGCGCACGGACCGTCTTTTCGACGATCCGCTCGCTGAGCTGCTGGCCGGTGAGGAAGGTGCGGCGCTGCTGAAGCACTTTCACACCAGCCGGGCCGCGGACGAGGGGAACCCTTTTCTCTCGATCCGCACCCGCTGGTTCGACGACTTCATCGAAGGCGCGGTGACAGCCGATCGCTGCCAGGTGGTCGGGCTCGGAGCCGGCCTGGACACCCGGGCCTACCGGCTGGAGTGGCCGGAGCACACCGTGCTGTTCGAGGCGGACCAGCCTTCGCTGCTCTCCTACAAGGAGCAGATCCTCGACGCGCACGGCGCTTCGCCGCGCTGTGACTGCCGCCGGCTCCACCTCGACCTGGCCGGTGACTGGGACAGCCTGCTGACCAACGCCGGGTTCGATCCGGAACTGCCGACGGTCTGGTTCGCCGAAGGGCTGCTCTTCTACCTGCCGGAGGAGCTGGCGCACCAGGTGCTGTCCCGCGCCGCCGCGCTCTCCGCCCCCGGCAGTGTTCTCGCGGCCGACCTCATCGGTACCGGGATCTTCAAGATGCCCTACACCCAGCTGTTCCTCCGCAAGCTCCAGGACGCCGACAGCCCCTGGCGGTTCGGGACCGACGACCCGGCCGGCTTCGTGGAGAACTGTGGCTGGCGGGTGACCATAGCGACCGAACCCGGCCTGCCGGGTGCGCAGTACGGGCGGTGGACACCGCAGGCCGTTCCGCAGGGGCTGACCAACCTGCCCCGCAGCTTCCTGGTCTCCGCGGCGAAGCCCAGCGACTCCTGACTGACGCACGCGTCTGCGCGTGTAGGCGCCCCGTACACGTACGGGGCGCCTACACGCGCAGACGTGCCGAGCCACCCCGCCGGAGGAGGGGGCGGCGGACCGGGCGCACTTCAGACGACGGGGAGTGCCGTGCGCCCGGCGGACTCCTGCGCCGATGTCTCGGCCCAACGGGCGGAGATGCTGGCCAGCCGGTCGAGGTAGTTCTCGGAGCCCGCGTCCGCGAGGGCCTCGTTGGTGCGGACGGCGCAGTCGCATCCGTCCCAGTCGTCGGCCGCGTGCAGTGACGCGCGGCGGGCCTCGAGCCGGAACGCGGAGAGAGCCTCGACCAGCATCGGACGGCAGCGTTCACAGCCGTCCGGGCGGGACTGCACCACGTCGTCGACCTGTGGGTTGAACCAGGAGATGTCCAGGTCGCCGTAGCCCTGCTCATCCGGTGCGTCGTCCGCGCACTCGGCGAGCAGCCGTACCAGCATCCACAGTGTCGGCGGCTCCCACAGCCCCCGATCGTGCGCCCAGCCGAGCAAGGTGCCCGCCTTCGCGCTCAGCGGGAAGACCATCTGTGTCTCGAATCCGGCCGCACGGGCACCGCGCACACTGGCCAGTGTGTCCTGGTACGCCTCGCGCGGGGAGAGACCGAGCCCGCCGAGGGTGATGTTGGCGATCGGGTCGAACCCCAGCTTGCCCAGCATTGCCGCGGTGTCGACGTAAGCCTCCTGCCGGGTCGGCTTCAGGTGACACATGGTGCGCACCTCGGGGTCCCAGGACTCGACGCCGATCTGGCAGACCATCCGGGTCGTGTCCGGGAAGTACTCGCGGACGTGCGCGAGTTTCTCCTCCGTGCAGACCTCGGGCCGGGTCTCGAAGGCGAAGCTGGATGGCTTGCGCTCAGCGGCCCTCCGCAGCAACCGGTCCCGCAGCTCGACCGGGACCTCCTTCTCGTCCAGGAGGCTGCCGGACGGCGAGAGGTAAATGCAGGAGCCCTCCGGCACGGTCTCCAGCTTGCGTTCGACGGAGCGCGCCACGGCTTCCGGGCGGATCTCCGGGCCGATGCCGTAGTTGCACATGCTGCACTGCCCGGCCCGGTCGTAAGTGCAGCCCCGGGTGCGGAACCAGAACTGATGCATCTGTGATTCGGTGCGTGGATTTCCCACGGACACCGCGTAGTTCCGCACGAAGACATTGGTGTACGTGGGGTAGAGCGGTCGGTCGGCGCGTATGGCGATATTGGCCTTGACGAGTGCGCGACGCAGGGCGCGCTTTTCCGAATCGGCCATGAGCGTTCTCCTCGGAGTGGGGTACGTGTGAGTGAATGCCGGTTGGTAGATTTGCTGCCGGGTGTCCACCGGGTCAGTGGCCAGGAATTCTGTCGGTGGTGCGCGAATTCGCGGTCCTTGCGGTGTTGCGCACCTTGATGCGGGTGTACTCGAGAAGTCCCCAGTAGCCGTATTCGGAGCCCATTCCAGAGGACCGGTAGCCGCCGAAGGGGGCGTCCGGGCGCAGTGCTCCGTGCTGGTTGATCCAGACTGTCCCGCAGTCGAGGGCGGCGGCCACGGAAGCGGCCCGCTGCTCATCGCCCCAGACGGAGCCGCCGAGCCCGAACTCGGTGCCGTTCGCCCGGTCCACGGCTTCTTCGACCGAGCCGTAGGAGAGCACTGGAAGAACCGGCGCGAACTGCTCCTCGGCCTCCAGCCGGGTGCCGGGTGGGAGATCGGTGACCACCGTGGGAGAGAGGAAGTGGCCGGGCAGATCCGGGGTCGCGGTGCCCGGGACGACCCGCGCCCCGGCGTCGCGAGCCGCGTCAACCAGCCCGGTCGCCCGGTCCAGTTGGGCGCGGCTGATGAGCGGGCCGCAGTCCGTACCGGGCAGCAGCCCGTCGCCCGGCCGGACCGCAGAGGCCAGCTCTGCCAGCGCGTCGGTGAGTTGCGCGGCTTGTGGGGCGGAGACATAGACGCGTTTGATCGCGGCACAGAACTGTCCCGCGTTGACCATCGCCCCGGCGAATATCTTCGGTGCGAGCGCGTCGATGTCGGCACCGGGCAGGATCAAACAGGCGTCGTTGCCGCCGAGTTCGAGCACCAGGTGTTTGAGATGTGGTGCGACAGCGCGCGCGATGGCCCGACCCACCGGTACCGAGCCGGTGAAGGAGACCATGGGGACGTCCGGGTGCTCGGTCAGCACCGCCCCGGCGGCCGCTCCGCCGCAGACCGCGTTGAGCGCACCGGCAGGCAGCATCCCGGCCAGAAGTTCGGCCATGCGCAGCCCGGACAGGGGGGTGGCTTCCGAGGGCTTGAACACCACGGTGTTGCCCGCGAGCAGGGCCGGAGCGATCTTGGTGGCGGCCAGGATCAGCGGGAAGTTGGACGGTGCCACGGCCGCCACCGGGCCGTACGGGACACGCTCCATCGTGACCAGCGAACCCGGCTCGTCGGCAACGGTGACGTGCAGCAGAGCGAGCGCGGCGGTGTGCCCGAACCAGTCGGCGGCCAGGGCTGTCTCGGAGCGTGCTTCCGCGAGTGGCTTGCCCTGCTCGCGGGTGAGCAGCTCGGCCAGCTCTTCCTTGTGCTGGTGCACCAGCGCGCCGCAGGCGCGCAGGGTGTCCGCGCGCTCCTGGAAGGGGCGCGCGGACCAGCCAGGGAAGGCCTCGCCAGCCGCCGCGACCGCACTCCGTACGTCCGCTGCCGAGGCATCGGGCGCGTGCGCGAACGTGGCGGCGTGCGCGGGGTTCTCCACGGCGAGTCGGCGGCTGCCGGGGACGGACCGCCCGCCGATGGTCATGCCGAAGTCCACGGCTGTCTCCTTGCCCTGCCTGGCTCTGGTCCGCTGCTACCACTTCCCGGCCGCTGCCGGTTGCGGATCATCCGGGCGGCCGGGGAGGAGAGGGAATCTTGAGTCTTGGCGACTTCGCCCGCGGGGAGTAGCCCCTCTTTGAGCTATGGCCGTTGGTCCAGCCTCCTGGGCAGCCATCCGAGTCTTGGCGCCGAACGCAGCCCCGAGCACCGTTGCCGTGTGACGTCTATAGAAGCCGTATCCAGCTATCTCCCGGCCGCCAGCGTCCCGGTCGCCGATTTTCTGCGAGCGCATGGCATGACCGACGCCCGGATCCGGGTGCACGAGCGCTTCTTCGGCTTCTCCCGGGTGCCGATGGATCCCGCCACGACACAGGCCGATCACCTGGTCGCCGCGATCAATGGACTGGACGACCTGGACACCTTGCGGCCGCGCATCCGGTATGTGCTCCAGGCCCGGACCATGCCTGTCGCGGTCCCTTACCCGGTCAACCCGCTCCAGGAGGCATGCCGACGTACCGGGCTGACGGACGCGACCGCGTTCTGTCTGACCCAGCACGCCTGCGCGTCGGGGCTGCTGGCGATCGACGTCGCGGGTCGGTTGCTCGCCTCGGACGGCGACCCGGAGGCGCTGGCGCTGATCGTTGCCGGCGAGAAGACGTTCACCTCGGCGGCGCAGGTCATCAATGACACCGGGGTGATGGGGGAAGCATCCTCCGCCGCGCTGGTCAGCGCCGGCGGCTCGCGCGACCGGGTCCTGAGCTACGCGACCCGGACGCACGGCAAGTTCCACGGTGGGGCCTGGCTGGAGGCGGAGATGAACGCCGCGTTCCACGACGAGTACGCGGGCTCGCTGGCCGAGGTGATGACCGCCGCCACCGAGAGCGCGGGGCTGACCATGGACGACATGGCGCTGATCCTGCCGCACAACGTCAACCGGATGTCATGGCTGCGCGTGCTGAAGCTGCTGGGTGTCAAGGGCACCGACCGGCTGTACCTGGAGACCCTTGCCGACCATGGGCATTGCTTCGGGGCCGACGCCTTCATCAACTACCGGTCGGCACTGGACGCCGAGCGGCTCCGCCCGGGCGAGCGCTATCTGATGACGGCGGTCGGACTCGGAGCCACTTTCTCCGCGATGGTGCTCGAGCACTGAGACGGAGTGCGATGAGAACCCAGACCCGCCCAGCGCGCCGACCGTGCGGCGTGCAGTGCTCGGAGGAATCTTGGAACGGAGCATGCCTACAGCCATGTACGTGACCACAGCCCGTACGCCCCACCCCGCGGGTCGTAGCCAGGTCCGGGCAGAATCGGCCACCAAGCCGCTCAGCCTGCGGCTCGCCACGCATACCGTGGCCCGCGAGACCCGTGCGTTCTCCCACCACGACCACGACTACTTTACCGACCTGTTCCGGGACTTCGGGCTCTGCCTCGACCAAGGCGCGTTCGATGCCGGGCGCACCTCCTTCACCGACCTGGTGGCCGAGCTCCTGCCGCGGCTGGGTGGGTACGAGCACGGCTTCGACCTCGCTCTGCTGGCGAGCGCCACATCGGACGCCGAGCCGGGCTGGCCGATGTGCTTCCTCACCCAGGCGGTGCGGGACCCGGGGCTCGTCCTCGGTATCGCGGACCAGGGTGTGCTCGGACCCTTCACCGCGCTGCGGCTCGCCACCGACAGGGCCGCGGCGGGCCAGGCCACGCGGGTCCTGTTGTTCGTGCTGGACCAGCACAGCGTGCTGCACGGCGAGCCGGTGCCGGAGCGGCTCCGCGCCCAGGAGAGCGCGGGCGCCGTAGTGGTGCTCGAGGCCAAGGGCGACCCGGGCAGGGTGTCGGCTCCGGTGGTGCGAGCGGTGGAGCCGGCGGAGGTGCCGCAACAGTGGGACGCCATGGTCGCCGCCGCGGAGTCGGTGCCCGGTGCGGCCGGCCCGCTCACCACGGTCGTCGGCCCTGAGCTGGCCGCCCGTACAGCCGGTCACCCGCAAGCCGTCGAACTGCTCGCCGCACCTCTGGGTCTACCGTGCAGCGGGATCTGGGCGTTGCTGGCCGAACGGCTGCCGACGTGGCGGCGTGCGGGCCGCCGCGTACTGCTGGCCGACCACGACCCGGACCTGGGCCGGCTGGCGGGCTGCGTGATCGACATCGAACCCGAGTCAGGAGAGGAGCCCGGCGTATGACGGGACAGGAGACAGCGCGCGTCGGCGCGGGCCGCTGGCGGCTGCTGCTTGACGTGGCACGGGAGGACGGCTGGCGGCGGGCGCTCGACGAGCTGCACGCCGACGCCGCCACCGACGCGCTAGTCGTCGGCCCCGCGGGCCACGCGCTGCTGCCCGTCACGGCCCACCGCAAGGCCGCCCGGGTACGCCTCGGCGGTGTGGTGCGGGACCGCGCGGCGGGGACGGAGACCGTACGGGACACGCGGGTGCCCCAGGTGGTCATGGTGCGGGTGGACGGCGTGGCACCGGACCGGGGCGTCGATGACGCCGGGCCGACAGGAGACGAGGAGTGGGCAGTCGGCCTGGCCGGACTGCGTCTCGGTCTCTCGTACGCGCTGCTGGACGCTGCGCTGGCCCACCTGGGCGGGCGTCAGTCCGGTGACACCGCCGTACTGCACCAGCAACTGGTCAAGGGCATGGTGGCCGACGTGGTGGTGGAACACCTGGAGATCCGGGCGGTGTTGGACGCCGCCGGGGCCGACGGGCTCGCCTGGCCCGCCGTCGCCGACGTGCACCGGCGGATCACCGGCGCCGACCGGCTGCTGCTGCGGCTCTTCGGCGCGAGCGGCTACGTGGAGGACGGGCCGGGGCGGACCGCCTACGTCTCGGAGCTGCTGGCTGACGCATACGTCGGCCCTGCTGACTGGGGGGTGCCGGCATGATCGAGCTGGACGAGCGACTCACGCGGCTGCAAGGCCAGGCCTGGGAGTGGGCCGCCGAGATGCGCCCGCACGCACTGGCGGTGGACGAGGATCCGGAGCGCGTCTCGGAGATCGTGGACCTGCCGGGGCTGAGCCGGGTGGCAGCCCTCCAGATCCCCCCGGAGTACAACCCCGACCCCCTGCTGGTCGGCGGCGAGAAGTACTACCTCATGAGCGCGCTGGAGCGGGTGGTCTTCTTCGAGGAGGGCGCGTGGGGCGACCTGGGCATCATGCTGGCCTCGCCGGGCGGCCCGATGTCGGGGATCGCGGTGGACGCGCTGGGCAGCGATGCGCAGAAGGAGTGGTTCTTCGGCCGTCTGCTGGAGCGCCCCACCTGGACGTTCTTTGCCCTGACCGAACCTGAACGCGGTTCCGACGCCACCAATATGACGACCCGTCTGGATCGCGCGGAAAACAGTGAGGCGCTGCTGCTGAACGGTGCCAAGAGGTACGTCGGCAACTCGGTGCGTGCCGAACTCGGGGTGGTGTTCGCACGCACCGGACCCGGCCCGCTGGGCCTTGGCGCGGTGTTGGTCGAGCGGAGCGCGCCGGGGTTCTCGGTGGAGCCGGTACCGACACTCGGTGTCCGGGGCGCCCAGCTCGGCGCGATCACCCTCGACGGAGTGAGGGTCGCGCCCGACGAGGTGCTCGGCTCCCATCTGCCGCCCACTCGGCGTGGCATGTGGGCCTGGCTGCGCACCTTCAACTTGCTTCGTCCCGCGGTGGCGACCATGGGGGTCGGTGTGGCCCGTGCGGCGTACGAGTACGTGGGTGAGCACCGCGGCGGGCTCCGGGCAGGTGAGCGGTGGCGGCTCGAGCGGATGGGCGAACGCATCGAGACGGTGCGTCAGCTCGTCCGTAAGGCGGCCATCGCGGTGGACCATAACCCGGCCGACGGGCACCTTGCCTCGGCCGCCAAGCGCAGTGCCGCCCGGTTGGCCGAGGAGGTCACGTTGGAAGCGCTGGACTTCTTCGGTCCGGGCGCACGGCTGGATCATCCGCCATTGGAGAAGCTGGCCCGCGACGCGCGCGCCGTTGAGTACATGGAAGGCACCAGCAATATCCAGAGGCTCGGAATTTTCGGCGGAGTGGTCCGGAACGGATTCGCGCCGGGCGGGGCGGTTTCCGGGGATGGGGGGACGTGACGTATGGACTCGGATGACCGACAGGAAGGTTCCCGGGAATTCGGCGCCTTTCTGCGCGCCGCGCGTGCCGCGGCGGGCTTCACTCAGGAGGAGCTTTCGGACCGCTCCGGAGTGAGTGTCAGAACCATCAGGAATCTTGAGAAGGGCTCTATCGGTAGGCCGCGAAAGCAGTCCTTGTGGTTGCTCACGAAGGTGCTCGGGGTTTCCGAGAAAAGCCTTGATGACGCCCTGGGGAAAATCCGGGGAGATGATTCCGGCCCGCGGTGGGAGGTTCCTGCCGGACACGCCCGGCTGATCGGCAGGGATGAGGTCGTCGAGCGACTCTGTCGACGGCTCGTAGAGTCCGGCCGGGTGGAGATCGCTGGTCCCGTACCGGCGCGGCCGGACGGCACGGCGCCGGACCCCGCGCGTGACGTGACGCGACTGGCCGTGCTCACGGGGCCGCCCGGCTCCGGACGTACCGCGGTGTTGGCGCAGGTTGCCCGCAGAGTGCGCGACGCCTTCCCCGACGGGCAGATCTATGTTGATCTGTCCGGTTCGCCCGAGTCGCGTGCGACGGCACACGACCTGGCTGCCCGTCTGTTGCGCTCGCTCGACGCCTCCGTCCGCGTGGCGGACCCGGCCGAGCGGCTGGCACGGCTGCGTGGGCTACTGGCGGAACGCAGCGTGCTCGTAGTGCTGGACGGCGCCGTCGCGGAGGAACACGTGCGCCCGTTGCTGGCCGGCTCGCCGCGCAGCGCGCTGCTGGTGGGGGCCGATCGTGAACTGCCCGCGCTGGGCCGCGGTCCCGCGCTGCGGCTGGATCCGCTCGATCCCGGGGCCTGCGCCGAGTTGCTCGCGGACCTGATCGGCCGGGACCGCGTCGCAGCTGAGCCTGGTGCGCTGGACCGGCTCGTGGAGGCCTGTGGGCGGCTGCCGCTGGCCCTGCACATCGCGGGACTTTGGCTGGCCGCCCGGCCGAGCCGGCGGCTGAGCGAGCTGGCGGACCGGCTGGCCGAACGGAACGGGCGGTTGGACCAGCTCGCGGTCGGTGACCTCTCTCTGCGCGCCAGCGTCGGTGCGTTCCTGCGTCGGCAGCCGCCACAGCGGTGGGCCTCGTTGGACGAACTCGGAGCGCTGCACGGTCCCTTCGTTCCGGCGGACCTGGCACGGCTGTTCGGGATACCGCTCGCTCAGGCCGTCGATCTTGCGGAGGAGTACGAGCACAGCCAGCTCGTCCGGGCCTCGGACGGAGGGCCGGAGGGTGCCTCGCTTTATCGCCTGGAGGAATCCGTCCGGATGTTCCTGGACGCTCCGCAGAATCCGTCGGTGAGCCCGGCGGTATCTGCAATTGCCGCTGATCTGCCGGTCCGATTGCCTGTACCTATGAGCCTCGTCCGGGGTTTCCTGGACGACGAAGTCGGCCGAGCTTCGATCGGCTGACCTGAGAAATCGGAAAGGGGGTACGTCATGGAGAAGATCACCGTGAAGGCCGCGGGCAAGGCTGCCGGTAAGGCCGCGGGCAAGGCTGCCGGTAAGGCTGCCGGTAAGGCCGCGGGCAAGGCTGCCGGTAAGGCCGCGGGCAAGGCCGCCTGAGTCTGAGCAGACGTGGCGTCGCCGAATTCATTCGAGCGGCGCCACGTACGCGGCGAATGTGTTATGGAAATCGGAAATGGCGAGACTGCGGGAATGAGGGGCAGGATGGACTTCGCGGGAAGGCTCAAACGGGACCTGGTCGGCCGGGCCGACGCCCGCTTCGTCTACCTGAACAACTTCGAGGTGGAGCGCAGTTGGTCCGTCGGCGAGCCCAAGCTGCCGGGCTCCGGCATCGCCTTCGCGAACGCCACCGTCAACCGCATGGAGGAGATGGGGGTACTGCTCGCCGAGGCCGCGGACGTCGTGGTCCTCAAGGCCCCCATGGACGAGGAGTACGACGCATACCTGCACGGGATCGGCGCCGCGGCGGGCCACGTGCTCACCGCCGACGACTGCGACCCGTCCCGGACGGTCACGGAGGACGCCCTGTCCTCCCCTGAGCTGTTGCAAGCGCTGCGCAATCTGGCCGACGGCAACACCTACCTGATGCCGCTGGGCATCTCCCGCGCCGAGGAGCGGCTGGCCCAGGAGACCGGCCTTCCGCTGGCGGGACCGAGTGCCGCGGTCTGTACGGCTGTCAACGGCAAGATCTACAGCCGCGGACTGGTGGAGTCGACCGGTCTGCGGGCGGTTCCCGGCGAGGTCTGCGTGACCGTGGGCGAACTGCCGGACGCACTGCACCGCCAGCTGGCCCGCGGCACCGGTGCGGTGGTGAAGGAGTCACTCGGTGTCTCGGGGCGCGGGATGATCAAAGTCGCGAACGACAAGGCCGCGGCCAGGCTGCTCCGGCTGATCGGGCGGCGCGGCGCCGACAGCCCGGCCAATCTAGTGGTCGAGTCCTGGGTGGCCGGCGCGGAGGACCTCAACTACCAGTTCGTGGTCGGCCGTTCCGGCGTAGTCCGGTTCGAGACCGTCAAGGCCGCAGTGTTGCGCAATGGTGTGCATCAGGGCCATCGCTTCCCGGCCGTGCTCTCCGAAGCGCACACCGCTGAACTGACCGAGGCCGCCCAGCTGATCGGCAAGCAGTTGTACGCCGACGGCTACACGGGCATGGTCGGCGTGGACGCGATGCTCAGCCCGTACGGGACGCTCTACCCCTGCCTGGAGATCAACGCCAGGTTCAACATGTCCACTTACCAGAGCCGCATCACCGAGCGGCTGCTGGCCCCCGGCATGCATGGCATCGCGGCGACGATCAACCTGCGACCGTCCCGGGCGCACACCTTCGGCGAGGTGGCGGACGCCCTCGGAGACCTGCTCTTCGACGGCACGGGACGCACGGGTGTGCTGGTCAACAACTTCGCCACGCTCAACGCGGCGGCAGCGGAGGGCTCCTTCCACGGCCGGCTCTACGCGGTCTGCCTGGACGGAGGGCCGGAGAACGCCCTCGCACTGCGGACCGAGGCCGAGCTTCGTCTACAGAAGATGGTGGAATCCGCATGACGATCCAGGGCATCGCCTACCCGGAGCTGGCCCGCCGCTTCGGAACGCCGCTCTACGTCTACGATGCCGACGTCCTGACCGGGACGCTGGCCGAACTGCGCGGTGTGCTGCACCCCGCGCTCGAGGTCTTCTTCTCGCTGAAGTCCAACCCCAACATCAGTGTCTTCAGCACCCTCCAGGCGGCCGGCGCACGGGCCGAGGTCTCGTCGTTGGTCGAGCTGCGCACCGTGCTGCGCGCCGGGGCACGCCCGGAGAACATCCTCTTCCTCGGGCCGGGCAAGAGCGACGACGAGCTGCGGGCCTGCCTGGACGCCGAAATCTACGCCGTCGTCGCGGAGTCCTTCGACGAGATCGACCGGATCGACCGGTTCGCGGCCGAACGCGGCACCCGCCAGCGGGTGTTGCTGCGGGTCAATCCGTCTGTCGCGATCAGCGGTTCGCGCCTGACCATGGGCGGCAAGCCGCGCCAGTTCGGCATCGACGAGGACCAGGTGCTCGCCGCGGGTGATCTGACGGGCCGCTGGCGCCATGCCGACGTGGCCGGTGTGCAGGTCTACCTGGGCACGCGCATCCTCGATGCCGAAGTGGTCGGCAAAAACACGCGCTACATCCTGGATCTGGCGCGCCGGGTGGCGGCCGCCACGGGCATCCGGCTCGATGCCGTGGACATTGGGGGCGGGCTGGGTGTCGCGTACTTCGACGGCGAGCAGGACCTCGTCGCCGAAGCGGTGGCGAAGGAAGTCAACCCGCTGCTCGACGAGTTCCTCGCGGAGCACCCCGGGACACGCATGATCATGGAGTCGGGGCGGTATCTGACCGGCCCGGCCGGCATCTACGTCGTAGCGGTCCGGTACACGAAGGAGTCCATGGGTGAATCGTTCGCAGTCGCGGACGGCGGCACGCATCACCACATGGCGGCTGTCGGCATCGGTTCCTTCGTCAAGCGCAATTTCCCGGTCGAGGTGCTCGGCAACCTGACGGAGGGCACCGAGGTGACCGCCGGTGCGGGTCAGCCCGGTCGGTGGACCGTCACCGGCCCGCTCTGCACCCCGAACGACACCCTGCTCAAACGTGTGCCACTGCCGCCGCTGAAACCCGGCGACCTCCTCGGGGTCATGAGGTCGGGTGCCTACGGGCCCTCGGCGTCACCCGGCCTCTTCCTCAGCCACGGCTTTCCGGCCGAGGTCCTGGTCCGCGACGGAGAGGCGCACCTGGTGCGCAGCCGGGACGAATTGGAGGACCTGATCGGTAAACAGCACTTGATCGAACCGGCCGACTTGGTCGACACCACGCGAAATGGGGCCTCATGAACCGCACGCAGATTATCGAGCACATCCAGGTGGCGCTCTCCGAGGTGCTGAACAAGGAGGTGACAGAACTCAGCGAGGACACTCGCCTGTTCGAGGACCTGGCGCTGGACTCCACGAGCGTCATCGAACTGCTCATGGCCCTGGAAGACACAGTGGGTCTGGAGATCGACCCGGACGAACTGGACCCCGAGGTCTTCAAGACGGTCCGCAGCCTCGCCGACTACGTGGACGCCGGTCGGCTCGACCCCACGGCTTCCTAGCTTTCCCACCGGACATTTTCGGATGATGGTGACATGACCACTACCAGCGTCGAGCACGACGCCTCCCACACGCGCATCGCGCGGATCTCGCTGCCGATGGCGCTCTCGAACGCCATCGGCACAGCGTCACAGCTCGTCGTCACCGGGCTGATCGGCCGGCTGGGCGAGGACGAGCTGTACATTCGCTCGGTGTACACGCCGATCGCCTTTCTGGTGCTGGCGCTGACCACCGGGCTGGCGGTGACTCTGCAAGTCGTGGTGGCGCAGGCGTTCGGGCGTGGCGACAAGGACCAGGTGCCGCGCTATATGGGGAGCGTCGCACGCAGTGGCATCGTGCTGTTCCTCGCGCTGGGCGCGTTACTAATCGTGCTCAGCGGGGTGCTGGCTGATGCCGTGCAGGTGGTGCCCGGACAACGCGGCGAGTTCCGGCTCTTCCTGGCCGCGATGGTGGGTGCCTCGGTGCTCGGCATGCTGGGCGAGATCTGTTCCGCCGCGCTGCGCGGCCTCGGCCGCGGTGGCGTGGCGGCGATCACTACCGGGCTCTATGTGGGGCTCAACATCGCCGCGGTCGCTGTCGGTGGCCTCGTGCTCGACGGCGGCCTGATGGCGGTGCCGCTGGCCGCCGCGCTGGCCGGTGCCGTCGAGGTCGTGATCTGTCTCGCCGTGCTGGTACGGGCCGGGCTGGTGCGGCTCCCCGCACTGACTGGCTGGCGCCCGGAGACCCCCGTCATGCTGCGGCAGATCGGCGCGCCGGTGGCGGCGTCGTTCCTGGTGCTGGTCGTGGTCAACTTCGTGCTCCTGCGGATCGTCGCGCCGGCCGGCCAGCTGGCGGTGGCCGGCTTCAGTGTCGGATACATGGTGCAGACGGCGATCGTGGTGCCCGCGGTCGGCTTCGCCTCCGGGGTGGCGGTGCTGATGAACCAGGCGCTCGCCGCTGGGCGGTCGGAGACGGTGCGCCTGATTTTCCGGCGTGGCATGGTGCTCGGCCTCATCGGCTACGCGGTGCTCACCGTCTTGGTGCTGTCCCTCGCGGATCCGCTGACCAACCTGCTGGCAGGCAGCCCGGACGTGGCCGAACAGGCCCGACGTTTCGTGGACATCGTGGGCGTCACCTTCGGCTGCACGGGCATGATGCTCATTGTCCTGACCGTCATGGAGCAGGTGGGACACGCACGACTCGCCATGATTTTCAACGCCGGATACTTCGCGCTCATCGTGACGGTCGGCTGGGCGCTGGTCGGCACGACCGACGACGTGAGTCGCCTGTACTGGACGATGGCGACCGGCGCGCTGCTCAGCCTGCTGGTCGGTGTCCCCTACGCCAGCCGGTTTGCGCTGCGCCCGAAGAGTCTCCACCCCGAGCACGCGGAGCCCGAACCCACTCCGGAGGCCGACGTATGACGGCCGCGGCGGACGGCGCGCTTGCCGTCACGGAGGACGCGCACGTACCGGACCGCTGGTCCGCTCATCCCTACACAGAGGCCGACCTGCCCACTGTCCTCGCGTTCTTCACGGAGCCCGATTTCTACTTCCGCACTGTCCATCCGGGGCTGGCGGCCGAGGCGGAGATCGTCGCGCTGCTGGACGAGGACACCCGTGTGCTCTGCGCGGACGGCGAGCCCGTGGGGCTGTACGCCATGGCACCGACCGATGGTGTCAGCGCACACTACGAACTGGACTTCCGGCTGCGGCACTGCGCGCCGGACACTTGGTGGACAGCCGCCTACCGCGAGATCGAGGCCGGCCTTCGGGAGCGGACCGAAGCGGTGCGGCTGACGGTCACCGCAGGGGAATTCGACTCGCGGCTGCTCGGCATTCTGCGCGGTCTGCCGCTGACCGAGGAGGGCGTACTCGAACACGTCGTCCTGCACCGCGGCAGTTACCGCGGCTACCACCACTTCGTACAGCTCTGGGGAGTGGCGTGAGCAGTCTCTACGGATACCGGGAGTCCGACCGCGTGCTACTGACGGGGAACTGGCCGCCCGGCGAGCTGTTGGCCGCGCCGTTGACCGGTCGACCCGCGCTGGCCGAGCCAGTGAGAGTCCAGCCGCCCAGGTCCTGCTCGGACGAGCGGCTGTACCTGACGTCGGCGGGCGGTTTCGTCCGCTTCGTTGAGGTCGACTGGGTGGTCCGCCGCGCCCGGCTGGAGATCGGCCTCCAAGAGGAGGCCCGTGCCGTCGTGGCGGATGTCTTGGCCGAGGCGGTGGCGGTGGCTGCCGACGCGCTGGGGCTGCGCCGGTTGTATGGCTGGCTCACGCCGACGGTGCCGGGCCAGGCCGCAGTGGTGGCGGCGGCGGAGGCGGTCGGCTTCCGGCGGGAGGCGACCGTGCCACAGGCGCTGTGGCACGCCGGGGAAGCCGTGGACCGTGACCTCTGGGGGATCGTGCACGATGACTGAGCTGAATGTGCTCACCGCCGAGGCTGCAGCGACTGCCCTCGGCCGCTGCGGCCAGGCCGCCCGCGGTTTCCTGGGGCTGGATCCGGTGACACAGAACGATGCGCTGCTCGTCCTCAGGCTGCGGGCCGAGGAAGCACTGGTGTTCCGCTACGGCGGCGGCAACGCCCCAGTGGCGAGCGTGCTGGGCGCGGTGTGGAACCCGCACAACCCCCGGCAGGCGGTGGTGTCGAGTACCACCGAAGACCCCGAGGCACTGACCGCACTGCTGGACTTCCTCCGTACGCACCGCCGATGCGTGGGCGCGGTTGGCGTGTGCGCGTCGGCCGATCCGGCGCACGCCGGGTTCGCCGCGACCGGATTCCGGCCGGTCGGGGTGTTGCGCGCGCACTTCTTCCGCTCCGGTGCGTACCTCGACGCGACCGTCCACCATCGCTCTCTGGAACCGGCATGGCGCTGACCATCAGGCACTTCACTGAGGCGGACATCCCGGTCCGCGGCGAGCTGCTGCGAGACCCGGAATTCCAGGCGAACCTCACGGACTTCGCCATGGCGACGGCCGACGATGCGCTCGCGGAGTGGCACCGCAGGACCATTCACGAGGAGCACGACACCAAACGGATCTTCACTGTCTGCCGTGGGGATGAGGTGATCGGCTTCTGGTGGATGACCTCGATCGACTGGCCCAGCCGCCGCTGCGAACTCTCCTTCGCCCTGCTGCCGCGGTTCCGTGGTGCGTTCGGCACGCTGCTCGTTCAAGCCGCGCAACGCTACCTGCACTTGGAGCTGAACATGGAGGTGATCGTCGACCAGGTGCTCGAGCACAACGTGATGCTGCACTCCAGCAGCCGGCTGGACGAACTGCACCGGCTGCGCCGCCGGTTCGACCAGTACACCGCGGGCCGCTGGTGCACCGCCTGCTACTGGACCCGTACCGCGGCGGACTTCGAAGCGGATCGGACAGAGATCGACCGCCGCCGTAGCGAGCGTGCGGCGCGCATCCGCTCGGCCCTGCAGGACAGTCGCCAGGGCCATGGAGACGAGCAGAGGACCGGTCAGGGAGATGTGCAGGGGGACGCAGGGGCATGAGGGTGGGCGTCGATCTGCTGTCGGTGCGGCGCTTCGCGAAGGTCGCCACACACCCGAAGTACCGCGCGGTGTTGTTCACCCGCGCCGAACTCGCCCAGGCCGAAGGGCTGGGCGAGGAGCGGTGCGTCGAGCGACTGGCCGGGCGGTTCTGCGTCAAAGAGGCGACCTGCAAAGTGCTCGGTCGTGGCTTCGGCCAGGGGCTGCGCTGGCGTGACATCGAGGTGCTGAACGACGATTGGGGTGCGCCCCGGGTGACGCTCTCGGGCGGCGCCCGAGAGCTGGCCGAGGCGGCCGGGCTGGGCGAGGTGGCGGTCACCCTTACACACCAGGCGGATTTGGCCGTTGCCGTCGCTATCGCTGGGCCGTCGGCCGGATGATTCCCGGGGTGGGTGCGACGCCCGGGTATCTGCGCCAGCCGACGATTTGCGGCGATGAGCTGGTCTTCGTCTGCGAAGACGACCTGTGGTGGGCCCCGGCCGAGGGCGGGCAGGCGGTCCGGCTGACCGCCTCCGTCGGCCCGATGCAGGGCCCGCGGTTCGCCCCGGACGGCCGGTCGGTGGCCTTCACCGGTACCGATGACGGGCCTCAGGAGGTGTATCTCCTGGAGCTGGCCGGTGGCCCGCCGCGCCGACTGACCCACCAGGCGGCCCAGCGCTGCAGCGTGGTCGGCTGGCACCCGGACACCGGTGAGGTCCTCTATGCCTCGGACGCCCACCAGCTGCCCGATTTCGGGCCCCGACTGTTCGCGGTCGACCCGGCGGGCGGCGAGCCCCGCCTGCTGCCGTATGGCTCTGCCACCGTGCTCGCGCACGGTCCCGGCGGTGCGCTGGTACTGGGGCGGAACACGGGCGACCCGGCGCGCTGGAAGCGCTACCGGGGCGGCGCGGCAGGGGAGCTGTGGACCACCGATGACGGGGGTGCCGCCGGCGTCGTGCGCGACCGTGCGGTTGACCGCCCTGCCGCGTCACAGGGCCGCAGGTTTCGGCCGCTGGTGGAGCTGCCGGGAAATCTCGCCGCACCCTGCTGGGCCGCGGGGCGTGTGTGGTTCCTGTCGGACCATGAGGGCGTGGGAAACGTCTACTCCTGCGCGGCGGACGGCACAGATCTCACCCGGCACACCCACCACCGGGACTTCTACGCCCGGGCGTTGCACTCCGACGGCACACGGCTGGTCCATCAGGTCGGAGCGGAGCTGATGCTGCTGGACCCGGCGGGAGGCGGGCCGCGTCGAATCGATCTGGTGACACACCGCACCGGAGCACGGCGCCGCCGGACGGTCGTGTCCGCGGCACAGCATCTAGAGCACGCCCACCCCAGCCCGGATGGCGCCCGAACCGCGCTGGTGGTGCGGGGGCAAGTGTGCACGCTGGGCCACTGGGAGGGCCCGGCGCGCATGCACGGCGTGCGGGACGGCGCCCGATACCGTCTGCCCGCCTGGCTGCCGGACGGCCACAGGTTGGCTGTCGTGCTGGCCGACGAGTGCCCCGACGAACGCTTGGTCCTGCTCGACACGGCGGTTCACGGTCCGCCCTCGGAGCTCGAACTTCCGGACTTGGGGCGCGCGTTGGAGTTGGAGGCGTCGCCTACCGCCGATACGATCGCGGTCGCGAACCACCGGCACGAGCTGTACGCGGTGGACCTGCCCGCCGACGGTCCGCCGACGGTCCGGCAGCTGGACCACAGCCCGTACGCGCCGATCACCGGCCTTGCCTGGTCCCCCGACGGTCGCTGGCTGGCGTACACGCTGCCGACCGGTCCGCAGACCTCGGCTGTCAAGCTCGCAGATCTGGCGACAGGGGAGTGCCACCAGATCACCGAGCCGGTGCTGCGCGACCACTCGCCCTGCTTCGATCCGGAGGGACGGTTCCTGTACTTCCTCGGGCAGCGCAGACTGTCGCCCGTGCAGGATCCGGTCACTCGAGGCTTCGGCTTCCCGCACGCCTCTCACCCGTACCTGCTCACCCTCCACGCCGATCAGCCCTCGCCGTTCGTGGTCCGGCCCAGCGCTCCGGGTGAGGAGCCGGAGCCGCCGCTGCGCACAGCGCACGAGGAGGACTCCGGCATCGACCTCGCGGGCATCTCGGGTCGGGTCGTGGCGTTTCCGGTGCCGTCGGGCGAGTACCTGGCGGTGCTAGGCACACCGTCAGGGGCACTGTTGCTGACTGCCTCGGAACAGGACTCGGAGGGCGCCGAGCTGGTCTTCTTCGACCTCACCGCGCTGGAGCTCCGCCCGGTCGCAGACGCGGTGTCCGAACCTCGACTCAACGCCGCGGGGGACACCCTGCTGTACCGCTCCGGCGACCGGCTGCGTGCACTGCCGGCCGAATGCGCGGCTCGCGACCGGGAGCTCGACGAAGAGGACGCTCCAGGCCCCGGGGCGGGCTGGGTCGATCTGGGGCGGGTCCGCCCCTCGGTGCTGCCCGAGGCGGAGTGGCGTCAGTTGTTCCGCGAGGTGTGGCGGCTCCAGAGGGACCACTTCTGGGAGCCCGCGACGGGCGGGGTGGACTGGGCCGCCGTTTACCGGCGCTATCTGCCGCTACTCGACCGGGTGGGCAGCCGCGCGGAACTCTCCGACCTCCTCTGGGAGATGCAGGCCGAGCTGGGGACCTCGCACGCTTATGAGTTCAGCGGCACAGCCGGCCTCGACCGGCGACCGGGTCAGGGGTTCCTCGGCGTGGACTGGGTACCGGGCCACGGCTCCGCCCGGATCGCGCACGTGCTCACCGGCGACCCGGGTCACCACGCCACGGCTGTCCCAGTGCGCCGGCTCGGGGTGGACATCCGCCCCGGCGACGTGGTCACCGCCGTCGACGGCCGCCCGGTGGGCCCGCCGGGCGTCGGCCCTCTGCTGGCCGGGCGTGCAGGGCAGGAGATCGAGCTGACGCTCCGCCGGGACGGCGCCGAACGCCGGGTACGCGTGCGGGCAGGTGCCGACGAGCGCCCGGCCCGCTACCTGGACTGGGTGCGGGACCGACGCGACGAAGTACGTGAGCGGACAGGCGGGCGGGTCGGCTACGTGCACATCCCCGATCTGTACGCCGACGGGTATGCCGCGTTCGTCCGTGGCTTCCTCGCCGAGCACGACCGGGCGGCGCTCATCGTCGACGCGCGGTTCAACCCGGGAGGGTTCACCTCACCGTTGGTGCTGGACCGACTGGCCCGGCGGCGGGAGGGATACGAGCACAGTCGGTGGGAAGGGGCTCTGCCCTGCCCTGTGCAGTCACCGCGCGGCCCGTTGATAGCTCTTGTCAATGAACACACCGGCTCCGACGGCGAGGTCTTCGCACACCTCTTCCGCGCACGCGGCCTCGGCCCAATTGTCGGACGACGCACGTGGGGTGGCGTGATCGCCACCCACCCCCGCCATCCGCTGGTCGACGGCACGCTCACCACCCAGCCCGAGTACGCCTACACCTTCACCGACGTGGGGCAGAGTCTGGAGAACCATGGGATCGAGCCGGACATCTCGGTGGACGATGCGCCGTACGGGCGGACGCACGGCATTCCTTCCGGGCACGGGGCGGGTGACGACGTGCAGTTGGCGCGGGCGATCCGGGTGGCGCTGGAGGCTCTGGAGGACGGCAGCCGCTGAGCTGCTGTTCCGTCTGTCACGTTTAAAGGCGCCGCAGACGGGACCGCAGTCCACCGTCAGCCGATCTCCAGCACCGTTTTGAATGCCCGCCGCTGGTCAAAGGCCTCATACGCCTCCGGTGCGGCGGCCAGCGGAACCCGGTCGGAGACCACCTGGCACGGGTCGATCGACCCGTCGCGGACGAGGCCGAGTACCTCGTCCCGCAGCGTGATTGGGTCGCCCACGGTGAAACGCAGCGTCCACTCCCGGGCGAACGCCAGGCCGGTCGGGAAGGGCATGGCGGTCGAGTGGTGCGAACCGGCCACCGCGATCGTCGCCCCCGCGCCGGCCGTCTCCAGGGCGAAGCGGAGCGCGGCATCGGTGCCGACCGCCTCCACCACCCGCTGGGCGCCGCCTGGACCGACCGCCAGGGCCGCGGACGGCTCGGCCGGGTCCACCGCGCGGAAACCGAGCGTTTCCGCGCGTGCCCGACGGGAGCCATCCGTGTCCGCGACGACCGTCTCTACTGCTCCCGCCAGCCGGGCGCAGAGTGCGGCCAGCAGGCCCACCGGCCCCGCACCGACGACCGCGGCGCGGTCACCCGCTTGGACGCCCGCGTTCCGCACCGCCGCGTAGGCGGTCGTCAACACGTCTCCGACGAACAGGCCCTGCTCGTCGGAAACGTCCGCCGGGGTGGCGCCGAGCACCACGTCGGCGAACGGGACCCGCACGAACTCGGCTTGCCCGCCGTCCACCGGCTTGCCCACCACGTCGGCGTATCCGAACAGGCTCACCTCGGCGCACTGGTAATGCATACCACGTGCGCACTGCGCGCAGCGCCCGCAGGCCACTACATCGGAGGCGAACACCCGGTCGCCAGGCCGGAACCGTGCCTCGGGCCCTGCGCTGTGCACCACCCCGGCGAACTCGTGTCCGAGCACGGTGCCCGACGCGAAGTCAGGGAGCTCGCCCCGGTACGGGTGCAGGTCCGTGCCGCACACGGCGGCCCGGGTGACCCGGACGATCGCGTCCCGCGGCCCTTGAAGCACGGGTAGCGGCAGCTCCTCTACCGCGACCCGGCCGGGCCCGCGGTAGACCACGCCCTTCATTCCGCCCCCGGCGCCGGCCGTTCCGGATTCCATACCGTCCATTCCTTTCCGGCCAGTTCGCTGACCACGCGGGTGTTCCGGCTGCCCGGACCGGGCAGCACCACCTCGGCCTTCACGGGGTCGGGCGCGTGGTTGACCAGCAGCACACCGCTGCCGTCGCCCACCCCGGTGACCACCTCGACGTCGGGCGCGTCGCACGTCACCTGCGGCCCGGTGCCCGCCAGCCGGGCGAGCCGCCGGTAGAACTCCTCCCACGGTTGCTCAGCGAGCCGCCCTGGCCGGTCCAACATGGCCTCCAGCGGCGCGTTGGTGAACAGCACGCTCCCTCGTCCGGTCCGACGCGATGTCAGCGCAGGGCTGCCGTCCGGGTAGCGTGCGAGCACCGTGCAGTCGGGCGTGACCAGCAGGGTGGTCGGGCGGGCCGCGACGGTGGACCAGTCGAGCGGCCATGTGCCCTCACCCCACTCCAGCCTCTCCTTTCCGGCGGGTGGGCAGACGTCCTCGAGCTCGACGCCGGTCAGTTCGGTGCCGGGGAAGCCGTGCAGGTGGTCGCCCATCGACAGATAGACGGTGGCGCCCTTTTCCGCGGCCTGCCGAAGCCGGTCCAGGTCCGTCATCGTGAGGTGGGTCACCGACGGGCAGAGCAGCAAAGTTCGGCCCGTCACCTCGCGGGCCGTCACATCGAAAGCCAGATGGGTTCGTTTCAGCAAGGTGTAGGCGTGGAACGCGGCTACCGCGCTGCCGCCGCCGTCGAGGTAGCTGCTGCCCCCACCGCGCATCCGCTCGGGCAGGTAGAGCGCGATCTCCTGGGGTGGGCGTCCTGGAGCGGGCGCAGGCGGGTCCGCAACCACCCGGCGCAGCGCCGCCATGGTGGCGCGTGGTGTGTAGTCCAGCCGGTGCAGCCCGGTCAGCCGCTCCAACGGGCGTTCCTGGTAAGGCTCGTCCGTCGAGGCGATGTCCCGCCAGCACCACACCAGCGCGCCGGCCGCACCGTTGCCGACTGCCGAGGCGAGCGCGGCGCCCAGGTATCTGGCGCTAGTGCGCTCCGCTACGCCGTAGCTGCCGATCTCGTCCACCAGCGGCACGCCGTACGCCGCGGATGCCCGGACCAGGAACGGCACCAGGGAGGTGGCCCGGTAGGACAGCGTGGACTCGATCGCGCCGGGTGCCCAGGAGGGGAAGCCGTGGGTGCCGATCAGGTCCAGACTCGCGCTGTTGTCACTGCCGTAGGGCACACCGTCGAACACGCCGGACGGGTCGTTCGCCTGGAGGACCAGCACCCCCGGATCCTCCGCGCGCAGCACCCCGGCGATGCGCTCCTGCCAGTCGGCCACGTCGGCGCGGTCGAGAGCTTGCGCTGCCGCCGGGTCGATGTGCCACAGCTCGTCACCCAGGTCGTACGCCAGCAGACCGTCCTGGCCGCGCAGCGCGCGGGCCACCTCCCGGGCCAGCAGCTGCTCCGCGTCCAACAGTCCCGGGTCCCGCCATATGTTTCGCCCGGCCCGCCACGGCACGTCCAGCAGTTGGCCGTTCATCCAGACAGTGAAGAGCGAGACCACACAGGTGAGCCGGGCGTCATGCGCCGTCGCTACCGCCGTGCGCAGCCGGTCCAGGGTCACCTTGTCCACCGAGGCCGGGTCGGGCTGTGCATCCCGCCAGAACAGGAACAGCCGCACGGTTGTCAGCCCCGCCTCGGCCATCTGCTCGAAGTCGGTCCGGAGCGCGTCCCGGTCCCAGTCGGACCAGATCCGGCAACCCGCCTCCGCAGGGTGGTAGTTGACGCCGAGCGCAAGGAAGGGGCGGCCGTCCCGGTTGAGTCGGCCGTCGTGCACCGCGAACATCGCTCAGCCCTCCGTGTCCGTCCGGGCCGGCGTCGCCACGGGCCGCGCCCGGTCCAGTGCCGCAGCCAGTGCGGCCACCACATGGTCCACGTCCGACTCGGTCAGTCGGGCGTGCAGCGGCAGCGAGAGCAGCCGGTCGGCCATCGCCTCACTGACCGGCAGCGGGCCCGCCGGGTAGTGGTCGCGGTAGTACGAGAACAGATGAGTGGGCCGGTAATGCACCGAGGTCTGCACCCCCGCCGCCGACAGCGCGGCGCGGACCTCCTCGCGCGGGACGCCAGGGGGCAGCAGGACGACCAGCAGGTGGTATGCGGAGTCTTCCTCGTGTCTCGCGAACGGAAGGGTCAGCCCTGGCACTTCGGTCAGCAGCCGGTGGTAGCGATGGGTCAGCGCAGCGCGTGTCGCACGGTCGGCAGGGAGCCGCGACAGCTGTACGCGGCCGATCGCCGAGGAGATCTCCGTGGGCCGGTAGTTGAGCCCGAGGCCCGGCACGTCGTAGTCCGCGCCGCCCGTCTGTACCCGGTCCCAGGTCGTGCGGGTGAGGCAATGCGAGCGCAGCGAACGTACGCGGCCGAGCAGCTCCGGGTCGCGGGCGACGACCATGCCGCCCTCCCCAGTGGTGAGGTTCTTGGTGGCGAAGAAGCTGAAGCAGCCGAAGTCTCCGAAGGTGCCCAGCGCTTGGTTACCGTGTCGCACCACGGGCGCGTGCGCGGCGTCCTCGATGACGGTGACACCGTGTCGAGCGGCCAGCCCGACGATCTCCCGTACGCGGGCCGGGTAGCCGGCGTTGTGCATGACCACCACAGCCCGCGTCCGTGGGCCGATCAGCCGCTCGACCTCCGAGGGTGAGACGGTGGGCTCGGTCTCGGAAAGCACATCGGCGAAGACCGGCACTCCGCCGTGCAGGGCGACCACCGCCGCCGATGCCACGAAGCTGAGCGACGGAACGATCACCTCGTCGCCGGGGCGCAGGCCCAGGGCCAGTACCGCGAGGTGCAGCGCGGCGGTGCCGCTGCTCACGGCAACCGCGGCGGATGCGCCCAGCGCCGCTGCGAACTCCTCCTCGAACGCCGAGGTCTCCGGGCCGGGCGACAGCCAGCCCGAGCGCAGCACCTTCTCGACGGCAGCGATCTCCTCGTCACCGATGGTGTTGTCGGCCAGGTTCACAGGCCGGGACGGCAGGGGGGCGGGGGATGTCATGGGGCCTCACTGGGTTGTTCGGTACCGAGGGCGTCGGCCGTCGTACCGGAGGGCGCCGCTGTGTGTGGGCGGGGGGAGGGGGCACGAGACGCCACTACGACCGCGGGCTCCGACACAACCATTCTGCAACCGCGTTCCACTGCGGCGGCCGCCTGATCCCAGCTCAACTCGGCGTCGACCCGGGCTTGCCCGGCGGCGCCGAGGGCAGCACGCAGCGCGTCGTCCTGGAGCAGTTTCAGCAAGGCCGACGCGACGCTGAGCGGGGTGTGGTCGACCAGCAGACCGTCCACGCCCTCACGGACCACCTCAAGGCATCCGGTGAACCTTCCGGACACCACCGGTCGGCCGCAGCTCCACGCCTCCACGAAGACGAGCGGGAAGACGTCTGCGCTGGTCGGCAGGCACAGCACGGCGCAGCCGGCCAGCGCGTCGTGCTTCTCGGCGTCTGACAGCAGCCCGAGCCGCCGGATCCGCGCGTCCGCACGGCGGTTGAAGGCGGCGTCGACGTCTTCGCCTTCGTCCGGGCCGGCGAAGGCGAAGACCGCCTCCGGTACCCGCTCCCAGACCGACGGTGCGGCATCGAGCAACAGCTCGTACCCCTTGGCCGGTACATGTCGGCCGACGAACAGCACCAGTGGTCCGCCGATGTCGTGCCGTGCGCGGAAGGCGTCTCCGTCGCCGGGCCCGGCCAGATCGGGGGCCTGCGGGATGTGGCCGATCCGGTCGGTGGGAATGCCGATGGAGCACAGCGTGGTGGCTTCGGTCTCGGTGAGGACGAACAGGGCCGTCGCCTCCGCGCTGACGCGGCGGCCCAGCGCGGGGTCCGGCCAGGTCTCCGGTGCGGAGGCCGGGGTGAGCACCAGCGTCGCGCCGCTGCGCGCCGCCAGCTCCCGCCCCAGTTCGGCATGGGCGGGCGACGCGAGGTCGTACACGTGCACGTAGTCGGGGTGGGACCACGCTGTACCGGACAGTTGGGCGACGGAGGTGAACACCGGCCAGTCGGCGTCGGCCAGATCCTCCGGGCAGCGGCTGTCGGTGAGCAGCGCAACGCGGTGACCGCGCGCCGCGAGCGCCGCCGTCGTGCGCCACGCCATCAGCGAGGCTCCTGTGACGCGGCTGTCCGGGTAACCACCGAAGACGGCCAGCACGGTGCTCATCGAACGGCCGGACGGTCGGGCCGGTTCGCGCCGTACCAGTCGAGCATCGCGCGCAGGCCGGTGTCGAGCGGCGTGTACTCCAACGAGGGCAGCACGGACCGCAAGGTCGTCAGGTCGGGCAGCCGACGCTCGGGGGAGCCGGGCGGCGCCGCCTGCGCGGCCAGCGCGGGAGCCACTCCAGCCAGCCGGAACAGCCGTCGGGCGAGATTCTCTATCCGGATCTCCTCGGTGTCGTTGCCGATGTTGGCGAGCACCGGCGCGTCCGTCGGCAGCGCCATCAGCCCGACCGAGGCCCGCACCGCGTCGTCCACGTAGCAGAACGCTCGGGACTGCTCGGCCCCGTACAGCGGGAAGGGATCCACTCCGTCGGCGATGCGGCCGATCAATTGCGGAATGACGTGCGAGTGGCCCATCCGCGGCCCGTACACGTTGTAGTAGCGCGCGATGCGCACCTTGTAGCTGTCCTGACGCAGCCAGAGCATCGACTCCGAAGCCACTTTGCTCAGTGCGTACGACGAGCGGGGGCGGCGCGGCTCGACCAGTGCGAACGGCGCGTTCTCCGGTGTCGGGAACGGCGCGACGCCGAGCTGCGCGGCGCCGTCGCCCACCTCGCTGGTGGAGCTGAGGAAGACCGCGCCGGGCGGGTTGCGGTCGCACCAGTCCAGCAGGTTGACGGTGGTGAGCAGGTTGGTGCGCAGCACATGCGCCGGCGCCGACTGGGTGCGCTGAACCCCGACGACTGCCGCCAAGTGGTACACCGCGTCGAACGACCCGTCCAGCAGCCCGTCCGGGACCGGTCGGGTCAGGTCGTGCCGCACCAGGCGGAAGTCCTTGGCCAGTGCGGCGAATTCGGGGTCCTCCTTACCGCGGGAGAAGTCGTCCAGCGCGGTGATCTCGCAGCCCTGATCGAGCAGCCTGCGAATGAGGTGCAGGCCGATGAAGCCGGCGCCTCCGGTGATGAGTACGCGGTCAGCCACGGCCCAGCCTCAGATAGGTCAGTTCGTTCCGCGCGGACGGCGCGGCGAGTTCCGGTTCGGTGATGCCCCACATGTCGAAGACGACGGGCTGCTTCGCCGCATAGGTCAGCAGCCGGTCCGCGGTCAGCTCCTGGTAGCCGGGGTGGTCGACGAGGACGATCACGGCGTCGGCGTCGGCCAGGCCGTCGTCCAGCCCGGTCGGTACGAAGCCGAGTGAGGATATGCGCTCAGGGGTGACGACGAAGTCGTGCGCCACCAGCGAGCGGACCCGGCTGCCGAGGGAGGCGGCGACGTCCACGGCGGCCGAGCCGCGTACGTCGTCCGTCTCAGGACGGCCCTTGTAGGCAACGCCGCAGACCAGTACCTTCGCGTCCGCCAGCGGGGTACCGCGCTCCTCCAGCGCGGCGACGACCCGGGCGACAGCGCGGTGCGGCACGCTCTCGTTGACCTGGCGGGCAGCAGCGACCATCGGCGCGGGCCAGCCGGCCGACCGCCCCGCGTCCAGCAGCAGGTACGGGTCCTTGACCAGGCAACTGCCGCCGACGAAGCCGGGGCGGGAGAGGTCGGGGCGCGGGTAGCGGAGGTTCGCGGCGGCGATCACTTCGTTGGCATCGAGCCCCACGCCCTCCGCTAGTGCCGCGATCTCGTTGCCGAAGCCGTAGATCAAGTCGGTGTGCGCGTTGCATATCAGCTTGACCAGTTCTGAGGCCTCGATCGAGGACACCGTCACCTGGTCCGGACAGACCGCGGAGAGCAGCTCGGCGGCGCGCTGTACTGAGCGCTCGTCGATGCCACCGATGATCTGCGGCAGTGAACGGATCTCGTGCAGCGCGACGCCTTGGATGGTGCGCTCCGGGCAGGAGGCCAGCAGCGGCTGCGCGACGCTGCGGGCCAGCAACGGCAGAACGGTCTGTCGGCAGGTGCCGACCGAGACCGTGCTGCGTACGACCACGAGGGTGTCCGGTGACAGGTGTTCCGCGACGTGCGCGGCGGCCGACTCCAGATGGCGCAGGTCGGGGCGGTGGGTTTTGGGGTCGACGGCGGTACCGACACAGAGGATGACGGCCTGGAGCGGCTCGTCGGGCAGCTGGTCGGCCACGCTGAACAGGTCGGCGGGCGTCGTCGCGAGCGCTTCTGTCACCCCCGGCTCGTGGAACAGCGGCGTGCCGCCCACGATCGCCTGCCGCACGTCCGGGCTGGTGTCGACGCCGATCACACGATGCCCCTCGCCGGCCAGTGAAAGGGCGAGCGGCAGGCCGATGTAGCCGAGTCCGATGACAGCGAGCGGGCGGGGAGACGGTACGGCGGCCGTCAGGTCATTCATCAGAGTGTTGCCTCGTCAGTCTGGTGACCGGGGGACCGGTCGGTGGCGGGAGATGAGGAGAGTGCGGCGAGCAGCGCGGTGCGGTCGATCTTTCCCATGGAAGTACGGGGGAGAGCGGGCAGCACGTGCACGTGGTGCGGCGTTTCGTAGCCGGCGAGCCGGTCGCGGCAGAACGCGACGACGTCACCGGACTGCGGTCCTGCCCGGCCCGGAGCCGGTACCACCACGGCGTGCACAGCCTGCTCGTGCAGGGTGTCGAGGCCCAGCACGTGGGCGTCGGCCACGCCGGGGAACTCCCGGACGATCCGTTCGACCCGGCGCGGGTTGACCTTGCGGCCACCGACGTTGATGAAGGTGTTCTTGCGGCCGACCAGGGATACGTTCCCGGCGGCGGAGACCGTCACCAGGTCGCCCGTGTCGTAGTAGCCAGAGGGGACGCCGCCGGCAAGGTCTTGGCTGTCCGGGCCTTGTGGGGGCCCGGGCGCTGTTTGTGCCCCGTCGGTACCGGCGTAACCAGTGAACATGGTCGAGGTACGTACCGCCAGCCGTCCGGTGCGCGCCCCGTTGGAGCCTGGCTCCGCATCCAGTAGACGCCACTCGACGCCGGGTGCGAAGCGCCCGACGGAGTCAGCCGCCTCCGCACCAGTCCCGCAGGCGATCAGACCGGTTTCCGTGCTGCCATACACCTGGCGCACAGGCTGACGGCTGAGCCGCTGCACGGCTCTTGCCGTCTCGGCCGCCAGCGGCCCACCGGATGAGAGCAACACGCGCAGTTCGCCGTCGTCGAGCGCCTGAGGCAGGGATTTCTCGACCAGTTGGTAGAGCAACGGCGTACCGAGCAGCACGGTCGCGCCGCGCAGCAGACCTGAACGGACCGCGCTGAGGGAGAACTTGGGGATGCTGAGCAGCTCGGTCCCCGAGACGAGCGCCGCGAACAGACCACCCACCAGGCCGAAGGAGTGGGCGATCGGCAGGGGCAGCAGCACCATGTCGTCCGCGTGGTAGCCGTGCACCTGGCGATACAACTCCGCGCCTCGCAGCACCGAGCCGAGCGGATGCCGCGCGATCCGGGGTTCGCCGGTCGAGCCGGAGGTCAGCTGGAGCACGCTCGGTGCTCCGTCGTCCACGGCGGCTTCCGTGCACGCGGGGGCGACCCCGCCACCGGTGCTGGCGCCATCGGCCCCGCGGAGCAGTTCCCGGTAGTCGAACACCGGCGTACCGGAGGGGAGCGCTCGCGCGGTGGGCAGTACGGCTGCGGTCGCGGCCGTACGCCAGATCGCTGACGAGGCGTCCGTCAGATGCGAGCTGTGCTCCTCGACGCAGATCACGTCGATGCGGGCAGTCAGCAGGCCGAGCAGTACAGCCACGCTGTCGGCGCTGCCGTCGAGTTCCACCACTGCGGGTCCGGGACAGACCTTCAGCGTCTCCGCCGCGCGGGCCGCGGCGGAGAGTGTGGACCTGTACAGCTCGGCCCGCGAGACGGACCGCCACCCGGAGGCGGTGAACTCGCTCAGCGCAGGCCGATCGGGCGCTCGATCGCTGTGGTGGCGCAGGAACTCCAGCATGGTTCGCCCCCTTCTCAGCTGTCGAGGCCGGGCAGCTTCGACGGCACGCCGCCGGACCGCCCGGCGGTGGCCAGTGCCGTGTGCCGGTCGATGGAGACCGGCCAGCTGGCGCCGGGCAGTCGGTAGCGTTCGGGGGAGCGGCTCACCGCGTCCTTAGCGGCATGCAGGCTTGTCGGGGTTCCGATGTCATGCCACGGCTCCGCCATGTGGAAGGACCGCACCTGGTGACCCCGGCCGAGAAGTTCGGCCACGAGCTGCGGCATGTCCATCCGCTCGCCCGGCGGGATGCACTCCCGGGCCCGGGGGTCGATGACCTGGATTCCTGCGGAGACATCCAGACTGATCCGTGGCTTTTCCCGGATTCCGTGGACCAGCCCGTCCACGCTGTCTATGACACCGAAGTCCACCGGTACCTGGTGCCGGTGGGTCGCGACAGTCATGTACGCACCGCTCCTCAGGTGGTCGGCGGTCAGTGCGCCGAGGTCCACGGCGGTCAGGATGTCGCAGTTCATCACCAGCGCCGGGGTGTCCCAGTCCTTGACGAGCAACAGTGGTGCGGCGGTGCCCAGCGGCTCACGGTCCCAGCAGTAGTCGATCTCCAGACGGAAGTGGGAGCCGTCTCCCATCCGTTCCGTGATCATCTCCCCAAGGTGTGAGACACATAGCGTCAGCCGAGTGAACCCCGACACCTGAAGCTGATGCGCAATGATCTCCAGGATCGAGTGTTCCGAAATCTGAATCAGGGACTTGGGCAGGTCGTCGGTGTACGGCGCCAGCCGGGTTCCCTTTCCTCCCGCCAGAATGATCGCGTGCACTGCCACCTCTCCCGGACCTGCGGATGCGCTGTGGCTGTAGCTTTCCGGACGCGTCACGTCCTCGACCAACCCCGGACGGGCGGCCGAGGAACCTGGGCACGTGGGTATGCCTGCCTGGCCCCCCATGAGCCAGGCAGGGATCCCGATTCGTGGTCTTCCCAGAGGCCGGCGGCCGGCTGGAGACGTCAACGTGATCACGTGTCGAGGCGGTCGGGCGGGGTGATCTACGCAGGGGCATGCGGATGTTCGTCGGCTCGGAACTGGCCGAGAAGGCCGAAGCCGACCAGATCGCCCTGGACGCCGGCGACACGGTGTTCCCCGCCCGGCCGTCACCGACAAGCCACTTCGTCAGCGGATCCGGCGTGAGGCAGGCCAACCCGTACGCCCTCGTAGCGCTCTCACGCGCGGCCTTGTCTGCGGTCGTCTGCGCTATCGAGGCACTCCCGGCACCGCGCCTTACTGGGGCGGGCATCTGCTGCCACCCGCGGCTGTCCCAGTGCGTGGAGAGCAGCTCGGCCTGTGCCTGTGCGGCGCAGGGTATGTGTGCGATGGCAAAGGCCCCGGACGCGGTAGCAACTGAGTGAGGGGGGTGAAGCCCACCGTCTTACGGGTGTTGTCACCTCCTCCTGTGCTCCTGCAGACCCTGTCGGCACGACACTGCTCTTGTTGAAAGGAGTCTCGCCGGGCCGCGCGCGCTCATCGACGGGTGTTCCCCGGCACCGTGATCTGGTGCTCGCCCCAGCTCGTCCGTGTAGTTCACCGTTGTGCCCGCTTCGAGGCCCTCCGCCCGGGCGCGGGTTCCTACGCTTCCGGTTCCGATGACCCATCACGTTCAGTGTGTCGCGATCCTTGAGCCTGCTGAGAAGGGCCGCTGACCTGCTGTTGATGGATTCCTGAAATCGGGTCTGGTCGATATTTCGAGTTGGTCAGAATTACAACAGTGCTCGGGCGTACAGGAGTTGGAACGAGTTGCGGCCGTACATCTGCCGCCTGATCGCCTTACGATGAGGCTCTCTGATCGAAGTGCTGCAGCGTCATTGTGTGGCCTCCCCGCGGCCGAGTGGTGGCAGTCGCGTCGGGACCTGTGTGCGCGTGTCTTGGTCTCAACGACTCGAGTACCTCCGGTCCAGACGCCGCGATTCTGTCGGTTCCGTACGACGTGAATGAAGCGTCGGTGGCGTCACTTTCCGTGATCGACTTAAGGGGTATGTGGGGCATGCCTGATCGGGTATGGAGTACGCAAGGAAACGGGGTGAGGTGCTTAGGGCATGGCGTGGGCGCTGATCGATTCTCCCCGGATCCTCCCCAAGGAGGCCGGAGGAGGCAAAAGAACTGGTCAGATCCTTGTTTTAGGCGAGGTAGACGAGATCGCTGGCATCACTTCTCCCCATGGGCTCCGCAGAGTCCCAAATGGGTGGTTTGTGATGAGGGTGCAGAAGCAAACCGTGGCGCGGTGTGAGTAGGGTCGGTACACCTCTAGAGCCAGCCTCGCCGCTTGAAAATCGCGTACAAACCAGTGCAGACAACTCCCATCAAGCCGATCGCGAAGGGGTATCCGAGGCTCCAGCTCAACTCAGGCATCTGCTCGAAGTTCATGCCGTAGATGGTGCCGACCAGCGTCGGGGCGAAGAGGATCGCGGCCCACGAGGAGATCTTCTTGAAGTCGTCGTCCATGCCTGGCTGACCTGCAGCGATTGGCTCAACCCCTGCTTTGACCTGGGGCGATGAATATTTCACGCTCCTTCGCCGTGCTGCCCGTTTGCGCGGTCGATTCTCCCCAGGCGCTCCCCAGCAGGGCTTCGTTCTCCCCAGATTCTCCCCAGCAGGCTTGGTGGTGGGGGCGGTCGGAAGGGGTCGAAGGTCGGTTGCTTGGTCCCTCGCAGCACTGACCGGGCCATGATGTTCGTGCTCGGTCAGGCCCGCAGTGCCACATCACATGTGACGGCGCCTGAGGCCCCTGCTGGGCAGGTGCTGATAGGGGCCTTGGCGGTCGTAGGTGGCGGGGTCGCGCCCTACCTGCGCTGCTGCCGAAGCGGCAAGATTCTCAGTGCGATGGCCGTGCCGTCGGGTTGCAAGGAAAGAGGACCAGTGTGCTCGTCGGCTGTGTTGGCGCCTTCCTGACTTCGCTCGTATGCCGTGCGCCGGTATTCCTCTACTCGCCCCTCTTTGAGCGGCTTGTACAACTCGCTCGCTATCCCAGAGAAGGCTTCGACGCGCACAGATCCGAGCCGGAAGACGTGGTCTGTGCCGACGAACTTCGTGTCGCCTACGTAGAGCTCGGCGTCGTCGACGCTCGACGTAGCAGCGAACACGGGTACCTGGTAGTACTTCTGGCCTTGACGCGCTGTGAGGTAGCGGGCTGTTCTCGGGCCTCCTCCAGCGAAGGCCGTCAGGCCGGCTGCCCCGGTTCGCGCGAGGAGTTGCCCGAACCACGCGATGTTGTCGGGGCCCACCTGAAATCCGTCAACTCTATGTGCACGTCGCCCTCCACGGGCCGGTATCTGGATGGCATTGGGGTAGGGAATCCCTGGTTCATCCTTGATTTCGTCGTCTGCATGCCCGGAGGTTCCTGGTGTACGGAGAGGGAGTTGAGCGTCACCCGGTGACTCGATGACGTTGACGACAATGCCACCCTGCCCCATGAGTTCAGTCGAGATCATGAGGCAAGCGGTGCTATTCCAGTCTCCAACCTGCATTCCTTCGGTCAGTTCGGCACCTTTGATCAACTGTTGGATTGTGGTGCTGCGTGTCCTGCCGCTCCGTTTAGTTGGCCTTTGATGGTTGCCACGGCAGGCCACGAACGTGATCTTAGAGGGCTCGCCGGGCTTCCACGCCTCCAGGATGTAATCAGGCCGAGGGCGAGCGGACTTGCTGCGTTGTGAGACGCTTGGGGCCCATCCGGCACGCAGCACAATCCCGGTGTCCACCACCGAGATGATGTGGTCCGGATAACGCTGCTGCACAATGTGTTCGGCCGCAGCGAGGCCGAACCCGACAGCCAACTCGCGCGCTTGCATGCCCTTGTACCAGCTCTCGGGTGTTTTGCCGCTTTCGGTGAGCTCCATGGAGCGGGCCCGATTGGCACCTAGGGCTTCGCAGAATTTCAGGCTCAGCCAGTGTTCTGCAAGGCCGTGACCCGTCCCCTGACTTGACAGCATGTAACCGCGTGCCAGGGCGTGCAGCACTTTCCAAGGCGTCAGTTCCATGGTGGTTACTGAATGCGCGCCGGCGACGGGGTGGAGCGCGGGCTTCCGACGGAGCGGGCTCTGGCCCTCTTCGCGCCGCCTCTTGTCGACCAGTGCCGCCGCCGACTCGACTTGGCCGACGAGCTCCTCGGTGGAGTGGAGATGAACGCTCGCCGGACGACGTAGTGCGTTGATTGTCTGTCGCGCGGTCCTTGCCATCTGTCCCCCATCATGTCGCCCTGCGCTGGACGGAGTGGAACGTAGCTGCGGGGAGCCGGGTGCACGCAAGTACGCATGGCGTTCGAGATAGTGATCTGGCTGAAACTGAACGTATTTTCCGTGTTGTCTGTGGGACGAGACGAGCGGCTGGCTCTACTCCGTAGCTATTGCGTTTAGCGGGCACTGACATCGACCTTGCCGCAGGTGCGCTGCATCTGCGCCGTACGTGCTTCCCGCGCGCCCCCTGCGTGACCAGATTCCGCCTGTGGTATTTCGTCGCTGCCCCATATCTTGGTCTGTTCGTCTCGGACCAAGGGCGGACCGCGGCCCGTAACAGGTCGGAGCCAGCAAGCCAGTTCACCCAAGGGGGAGACGTGGATGAGCACGTGGGACCTGCACGCCGCCGGGCGGTAGAGGTCTGTGCGCAGCAATGGTCCGATGCGCTGATCGACTTCGGCCCTTACAACACTCTGCTGCACTTCAAAGACACGAAGCGGGCGACACTCGACGTCACCCATGCGGTGCCCCAGGCGCTGACCTCGCTGCTGAACGGCCGTGCAACCCGCCTGTCCAGCCTCTTCCCGGACTCGGGCGATCACAAAACGGCGTGGGGGCGAGCACGGGGTCTCCGCCGCAAGATGGTCGAACTGGCGGAGGAGCAAGGCATTGACGCCGGGCGCCTGGCACTCGGCATCGTGTGTGTCGAACCCCCGGCAACGCAAGGCAGCCGACCGGTCGCAGCACTGCGTGCTCCCCTTCTGCTGCAGCCGATCACCATTGAACCGCGCACCGTGACAGAGAATGACTTCGTCCTCGCAGGGGTGGGCGAGGCCGAGATCAATCCGGTTCTCCTCTACGCGTTGGGCCGTCAGTACGGGCTGGACGGTGATCTCGAGGCTCTCACCAACAAGATCACGAACGCGATCGACGAGTGCGCGGATCTTGATGACCGTGCGCGTTGCGCCTACGAGGTATTGCAGACTGCCTGTACACGGAGCAGTCTCCACGTGGAATTGGAAGAGCGCGCGGTGGCCGGGGTTTTCAGCTTCGACCGCCTTCCCATGGTCAACGACCTCGCCCAGTCGGTCGACTTGTTGGCGAGCCATCCGGTTGTCGCGGCCTTGGCAAACGACAAGGAAGCCGAGCGTGCTCTACGCGCAGATGCTGTTCCCCGCGAACCTTCCAGCGCGGACTCCGTCGCACCGGGGTCGGAATACCTGGTCCGGGACGCTGACGGCTCTCAGCAGAAGGCCATCACCGCCGCGCTGGCCGGCGCTCATCTGGTCATTGAGGGGCCACCCGGCACGGGCAAGAGCCAGACCATCGCCAACCTGATCGCTGCCTTCGCGGCGTTGGGTAAGAAGACGCTCTTCGTTGCCGAGAAGCGCGCCGCGATCGAAGCGGTGACCGACAACCTTGCCGAAGTCGACCTCGACGGACTTGTCTTCGACCTGCACGGCAACAAACTCAGCCGCCGCCAGACCGCGCAGCAGCTATATGAGGCCCTGGAACGAGCTGGACAGGAGCCCCCGCCTCGCCCTGATGGTCTCCACAGGAACCTTGATGGCCATCGACAGCAGGCTCTGCAGCACGTTCAGGAGTTTCACCAGCCGCTGGCACCGTGGGAGATCAGTCCGTACCAACTGATCGCATGCCTCATGGCCAGCCCCGGCGACCAGCAGACCCGACTGCGGTTGCGTGGCAGCGACCTGCATCGTCTCCACGGTGACCAGCAGCTCCAGACCGAGAAGGACCTGCGCGCCTTCGTGGCCAAGAGTGGCCTCCTGGTCCGGTGTGGCTCATCTCCCTGGTCTCGCCTGACGGTCTGCTCCGACGGCGAACTGCATTCCGTCGTCACCAGTCTCGACCAGCTCACCGGGCGCGCTCTGACGGATGCCCGACGCACCGTCGAAAAGCTGGTGGACACTGCGGGGCTGCGACGGGCCGACGATGTCCAAGGATGGCAGTCCCTCCTGACATTGCTGAACGACGTCACCAGTACCCTCAGTCGCTTCGAGGCGGCCGTCTTCGACTCCGATCTGAATGACATGGTCGCCGCGACCGCCGACCGTGCATGGCGCAAGGAGCACGGGGTCAAAGTCGGTTGGTGGCAACGCCGAAAACTGACAGCACGAGCGCGAGGGCTGGCCAAGGAGGGCTGTCGTGCCCGCCAATTGCTGCACACGGCACTCATCGACGCTGCGGAGCAGAAAGCCCGGTGGCGGGAACAGGCCGCCGCCGATGGCGGTAGTCCATGGGCCGTTCCCGGACTATCGTCGGCGGCCGCGTCCTTCACGGAGGTGCGCAATCAGCTCGCCGCGATAGCACTGAGCGTGTGCTGGGACGGTTGGGAGAACACCTCAACCGGTGAAGTGGACCGGTACATCCAGCGGCTTGACCAAGACCGCGAGACGCTGTTGCGGATGCCCGAGCTCAACCAGCTCACCAAACGACTGGAGTCGGCCGGGCTCGGCCACCTCCTGGATGAGCTCGCCGAAGCCGGCGCCGACCCCGACGGCGCTGTGGGAACGCTGAACCACCTCTGGTGGGCCTCTGTTTTCGACGAGGCCCTCATGCAACGCCCCTATCTCCGCTCCTTCATCGGAACCGAGCACAACCACACGATCGAGCAGTTCCAACGTCTCGACCGCGCCCATCGCGACCTCAACCCGGCTCGCGTCCGATACGAAGTCGCCACCCGGCTGAGAAAGGCACGCGACGCCCATTCCGACCAAAACACCCTCGTGCGCACCCAGGCACACCGCAAATCCCGGCACCTGGCCCTGCGCAGACTCGTCGAGATGGCGCCGGACGTCCTCATGGCCGCCAAACCGTGCTGGGCCATGTCCCCACTCGTCGTCAGCCGCGTCCTTCCCGCCACCCGTCTCTTCGACGTCGTCATCTTCGACGAAGCCAGCCAGGTCCTCCCACACGACGCCATCACATCCATCATGCGCGCCCAACAGGTCATCGTCGCCGGCGACCCACACCAGCTCCCCCCGACGACCTTCTTCCAGAGGCTTCTCAGCGGCTCAGACGAGAACACCGATGACGAAGAATCCAGCGACGCCGCACCAGATGCCTTCGAGTCCCTCCTCGACATGCTGTGCGCCCGTCTGCCCGTCCACACCCTCAAGTGGCACTACCGGAGCCGCGACGAACGCCTCATCGCCTTCGCGAACCGTGCCATCTACGACGACACACTCGTCACCTTTCCAGGCACCGTCCAGGCGAGCCCCATTCGCCTGGACATCGTCGACGCCCAGGTCCGCCCCGGCCAATCTGGCTCCTCGGACGAAGAAGTACAGCGCGTCGTCGACCTCGCCCTGGCGCATGCCACCCACACATCGGATCAGAGCCTCGGCGTCATCACTATGGGACAGCGTCACGCAGACAGGATTGATCTTGCTCTGAGGCAAGCCCTGCAGGACCACCCGGATGTGCAGGACTACTTCAGCCCGGAAGCAGGCCCACGCCGGCGCTTCTTCGTCAAAAGCCTCGAACAAGTCCAAGGCGATGAACGTGACGCCATCATTCTCAGCATCGGCTATGGGAAAGCCGCAAACGGGCGCCTGGCAATGAATTTCGGCCCGCTCAACAACGATGGGGGAGAACGGCGCCTCAATGTGGCCATCACCCGCGCCCGCCAGTCAATGACCGTCGTCTCTTCCTTCACTCATCACGACTTCGACCCGTCCAAGCTCCTGACCGCTCGGCATCGCGGCCCCGAAATGCTGCGTGGATTCCTGGAATACGCCTCCCACGGCGGAGACCTCCAGCGCGCCGGAAGCGCACGTACCGACTGGAACCTCAACGGCTTCGAGCAACAGATACTTGTGGCACTCGAATTGGCTCATGTCCCGGTAACACCACAATGGGGCGTGTCCGGCTACCGCATCGATTTCGCGCTCGGTCACCGCGACCGCCCCGGACAGATGATCCTCGCCGTCGAAACGGACGGTGATCGCTATCACCGCGCTCCCAGTGCCCGCGACCGCGATCGACTGCGGCAAGAGCACCTGGAAAGACTCGGATGGCGCTTCCATCGCATCTGGGCGTCCAGTTGGTTCGCCAATCCGCATGCTGAAATCGAAAGGCTCCTCGACGCCTGGCATGACGCCATGGAACGGGCCGACCGCACCCCTACTACTCCCGATCCCGTCCACCGCGCGCCGGATCCGCCCGCAGCGAGTGGCCGAGGCACCCGTCCCGTCTTGCCACAAGGAGGACGCACCGGCGACTACAGCGACACGGATCTGCTCGCCCTGGCCAACTGGCTTCTGAGCGACGGATTTCAACTCGATCGCGATACCCGCATAGGCCAGGCACTCACCGAGCTCGGGTTCAAACGTCGCGGTCGCGTGATCGTCGAGCGCCTCACCTGCGCCTTTGAACAGGCCCGGCACCCGGCAGACAAGGAGCAGTGATGAAAACGCTCGACACTCTGACCCTCGAGCGCGTCGCTCGTCTCATCGTCGACATCGACGGCCCCTTCGAGCGCCGCGGCTACCAGCTCGAACAACTCCTGCAACGTGCAGCCTGGCCATCGCCCCCCGAGTACGACGGCTCACCCCGCATCGTGTGGCTAAAGGACATCATGGTCGGCACCACTGATCACGCTGCAGTCAGCCGGCTGCTGTGCCGCATCTGTGATCCGCTCGAATACGACGACGGATTGTCCTCCGCCGATCTCATCCGCCAAGAACTGAACAGTATTCTCGCGGCTGAAGGGCTGGCCGTCACCTACATTGCCCGACGCCCCGTTCTGGGAGAGGTCAGTACGGACGGCGACAGTACGGTGTTCTCAGCCCCCGAGGACCTGGAAGAGCGAATCCGCCCCCTCGTCAGCAGCGAGGAGTTCCTGCGCCAACTCATGGCGAGGGTCACTGAAACACAGATCTGCGAGCAGCACGGCGCATACGGTATGGCTCTCATCGGCATCGGGAGCTTCACTGAAGCTCTTCTCCTCGACGTGCTGACGTACAGAGATCCCAGCCTGCAACAGGGCATCCCCCAGGGGGAGAGGCGTGTTGCGCTTGAACGAGCCAGCTTCGCCCTGCTCCTAGACACAGCTCGCACGCGAGGCTGGATCCAGATGGACGCCCACGACTTCATGGCAATCGTCCGCGAGTACCGAAATTTCGTCCACCTCCGAAAACAACGCGAACGCGGCGTCATTCCGGACCGCGACACCGTCGGCATGTGTTGGGGGCCGGTCCTCGCGGTGCTCAACGATCTCGAGACCACCCGAGAGCCCACCGTCGCGTGATCGCCCCGACTCCAGGCATCGTCCCTCGCTCCTGTCGGTGGGGCGGCGGCAGATGGTCACCGGCCCTTTCTCGGGGCCGCAGCCTCTGCGCAGGCGGCGGGAGCTCGTCTCGAGCGGTGCCGTAGCTGCTTTGAGGGCTTCGGTCGCCGAGATCCTGACGTCCCTCGACGACGAGGTCACACCTGTCGACCGCAAGCAATACCAGGAGTACCACCGACTGCGGGACTTCGCCTGCGTCGGCAGCACGCAGCAGCGCGAGGTCGTGTTGTACCTGTCGGTGAATCCAAGCTAGGTCGACCTCGCTTGGATTCACGCGCGACGTGACCGGCATCGGACACCACGGCACGGGATCGCTGGAGGTACGGCTGGGCTCAGCGAAGGACCTGGAGCGCGCCGGGCCTCTGTTCTGGCTCGGCTGCGTAGCCGGGGGCGAGCCGCTCCTATTGCCGTTGTGCACCCTGCCGCTACGGTCGCGGACCGTCCTATGATCGCTACTCCGCGTACGAGGGGGCTGGGTATGGCGGCAGGCGGGTCGGCGTCGCGACGAGCGCAGGAGGCACGACGGCAGGAGCGGTTGCTGCGTGAGCAGTGGCAAGCCGCTCGTCGGCAGGCGCGTCAGTGGGAAGCGGGGAGCGAGGGCGAACGCCGGGTTGCCGCGCAGCTGTTGGTGCTCACGGAGCGCGGGTGGCGACTGCTCGTGGACCGCCGATGGCCAGGGACCCGCGCCGCCAATGTGGACATGTTGCTGGTGGGGCCCGGCGGTGTCTTCGTCATCGACGTCAAGAACTGGCGCTCTGCCCCAGAGGTCTCGGACGGCAAGCTCCGTACTGGAGGCGAGCCGCGTGACGAGCACGCAGGGAAGCTGCTCGCGGTCACGAAAGCCGCCGAGGGAGCGGTCGCATCGCTCGGCTTGTCCCCGGTAGCGGTCCAGCCGCTCATGGTGTTTGCAGGGCAACGAGTTGACGCTGGCCTCGGCCGGATCCGGCTCCTCGGAGAGCACGAAGTCGGGCCCGCATTGCTGTCGGAGAGCCGACGGCTGCGCACGGAGTCGGTCCGCGCAATTGCCGACCACTTGGAACGAGTCTTCCCCGATTACGAGGGATCGGCGGTGGTGCAGGGGGTTGCTCCGGCGCCGGAGCAACCACAACAGGCCGTGCCCGACGGACTGTTCGACCTGGAAGGTCTACGGGACGCGGCCCTGGAGGAGGCGTTGCGGGCCCCGATCGAGCAGTGGATGACCTTCCTCCACCCCGACCAGGTTGCGCTGGTGCGCCGCGACTGGTCAGGTCCGGCGCGCATCAGCGGCCCGGCGGGCACGGGAAAAACCGTGGTCGGTCTGCACCGCGCGGCCCACCTCGCCAGGCGTACCGGCGGCCGGATCCTGTACGTCACGTTCGCCAACAACCTGCCCCGAGTACAGGGAACCTTCCTCAGGACCATGTCCCCGGCGGTCGCGGATCGCGTGGAGTTCCGCAGCTTGCACTCCTGGGCACAGGAATTCCTGCAGGCGCGAGACGTCCCGGTGCGGCTGCACGGAGACAAGGCCGAGACGGCCTTCAGCCTTGCCTGGAAGCACGTCGGGCGCGACAGTTGCCTGGCCGAGATCGACCCGGCGCCGGTCTACTGGCGCGAGGAGATCGACCACGTCATCAAGGGCCGCGGCATCACCACCTTCGAGGAGTACGCGACCGTGCCTCGGCGCCGGCGCCGGGCGAGCCTGCGTCGCCCGCACCGCCAAGCCGTGTGGGCGCTGTACGAGGCGTACGAGTCGCTGCGCACCGAGCGCGGCGTGCACGACTTCAACGACGTACTCTCCCTCGCTCTGGCAGAAGCGGTCCGTCACACGGGTCAACCGTCCTATGCGGCCGTCGTCGTTGATGAGGTCCAGGACCTCACTCTCATCGGGGTACGCCTGTTGCACGCCCTGGTCGGTGATGCCCCCAACGGGCTGCTTTTGGTCGGTGACGGCCAGCAAGCCGTCTATCCGGGCGGGTTCCGTCTTGCAGACGCGGGCATCGACATTCGCGGCGATCGCGGACAGGTGCTGCGCACCAACTACCGCAACAGCAAACAGATCCTGGACGCGGCGCTCACGGTCGTGGCCGACGACGCCTTCGAAGACATAGACGGCCTGCGCACGCCGGGCCGCCGCGAGGTCGACCTCACCTACCACGACGGGCAGGTGGTCCGCGTCACGAGGCCGACGGCGGGCGCCCACGACCAGGCGCTCCTGGAGGCCCTGCGTGCTCTGCCCGATGCCGCGCGAGCCGACGTTGCGGTGCTGTGCCCCTCCATGCGGTCCATCGGCCATTACCAGCGACTGCTCACCCAGGCGAACCTCCCGGTATGCCTGCTGGAGCACTACGACGGTCGCCCCGTCGAAGCGGTCAAGCTCGGCAGCTACCGCAGGGCCAAGGGCCTGGAGTTCAAGCACGTGTACCTGCCCCAGCACGATGCAGCCCTGCCGAACGGGGCGTCAGCCGACGCCTCCAGCATTGCCGGCGCGGCCGAAACGGCCCGGGAGCGCGAGGAGCTGCTACGGAGTCAGCTCTTCGTGGCGATGACTCGGGCCCGTGACGTGCTGTGGTTGGGCAGTGTGGTGCGTTAGGGACAGTGATGTGTCGCGCGTGGCCACCTTCGGGGATGCTTCCCCAACAGGGTTGGGGTGTGCGCAAGTTGGCGATTGGGGGATCTCCATTGGGGGCCGGTGTGGCAGGTCGGGATCTGCGGGCGCTGTTCAGTACGAACGACCGCACGCTCGGGACTGCGGAGGCGTTCACGAACCGGCAGGCGCAGTGGGGGTTCGTGGTGGCTGCGCTGGCCGAGCACCTGCGGCACGTCAACAGCCCTGCCTTCGCTCCGGAGGACATGGAAGCCGCTCGCGACAACGTGGTGGTCTTCCACGGGATCGGTGGCATCGGAAAGTCCACGCTGTCGCGCAAGTTCGAGGCGTCCCTCGCAGACCCGGGGCAGCGCCCCGCTCAATGGGGTGCCCCCGTTTGGGGTGGAGCGCGGCTCCTGCCCATACGGATCGATCTCGCGCGCTCCGCGAATCCCGACTTCGAGAAGGTCGTGCTCAGCGTGCGCCTCACGCTGGCCGCGATCGGTCGGCCTCTGCCCGCCTTCGACTTGGCGTTACGTCGCTACTGGGAGCAGCAGCACCCGGGGGATCCGCTGGAGGACTTCCTCAATCGAGGCGGCCTGGCCGCCCGGTTCGGCAAGGCGCTGCCACAGCAGATGCAGTCCGCGCTCGCTGACGTCGCCCAGGCCCTGCTGCTGCCGGGCACGGTGGGCTCTGCGATCGGGCAGGTGACCGGGGCGCTCGTGGGAGCGCTGCGCGAGCGTCGGCAGACCGTGCGGGCGCTCGCCGGCTGCGTGCGCCTAGCCGATCTCCTGGAGGGTGAACCGGATCTGGACTCCCTGTCCTACTACCCGCATCTGCTCGCTTGGGAGCTTGCCCGGATACCCGCCGCGAAGAAGGTCACGCCGGTGATCTTGCTTGATGGTTTCGAGGAGATCGGGGACCGCACCCATCGGGACTTCGAACGCCTCCTGCAGCGCCTCGTGTGGCTGATGCCCAATGCCTTCTTCGTCATCACCGGCCGCTCCCGCCTGCAGTGGGCCGACGAAGCCCTTCAGGGGCAGCTCGATTTCACCGGCCCCGCCGCCTGGCCCGGCCTCGTTGCCCACGATATTCCCCAGGCGCGCACCGAGCCCTCTGCCCGTAGCCGTGAACGGCAGATGCTGATCGGTGACTTCTCCTTGAGGGACTGCGACGACTACCTTGCCCGCCGCCTCTCCGCGAATGGCCGCCCCCTCATCGGCGATGCCATCCGTAGGGTGATCGGGCAGCGCTCGCACGGCTTGCCGTTGTACCTGGACCTTTCCGTGATGAGGTTCCTGGAGCTCCGACGCAACGGGCACACTCCACAGCCGACCGACTTCGACCATGACTTCCCCGCGCTGATCGCCCGCACTCTCTCCGACCTCACCGCCCCCGAGCGCCATGTCCTGCGCTCCGCCAGCCTCTTCTCTTCCTTCGACGTGGCTCTGGCGACCCGGGCCGCTGGTCTGCCTCAAGAAGCGCCAGCCCTTCGGCTCGTCGAGCGTCCCTTCGTACGAGAGACGCCTTTCGGACTGTGGCCCTTCCACCTGCACGCCCTCATCCGCGCGACGATCCGGGGCGCCGACGACCAGACCGACGACCGCTGGTCTCCCGCCGACTGGCAGCAGGCCGCCGTCCGGGCCTTCGCAGCCCTCGGAGAGCAGTGGAGTAGCGGCTCGGACCGCGATCGCCTGCTCCTCGTGGGCTGCTTGCGCCAAGGACTGGCCATTGCCCGCGACTACCGCCTCGACCTCGGCTGGCTCATCGAGGCTGCCTGGACGTACATCGGCGACTCCGTATGGGAACCCCTCGACCTGGCCGCCAGCCCCGAAGAGGAGGGCGGCACGGCCACAGCCGCCGACGTGCTGGTGGAGTTGCTCAGTGCGCTCGCCCGCCGACAGCACGAGAACCGCGCCCGCACCGTGCAGCGCCTGGTCGCAGTCGCTGACACTGGGTTGCTGCCTGCGGAACTGCACGAGGTGGCCATCTACTACCGAGCCAAGGCACAGCGCGACCTCGGGCACACAGAGGGATCCCGCCAGGGGATGCAACTGGTCGTCGCAGGTGGTGGACGTCTCGCAGCGAACGCCCGCCGCGGGCTCGCCCATCTCTCCCGGCTTGCTGGTGACTTCCCAGCCACTCTTGAGGCCGCTGAACACTTGGGCTGGGCAGGTCGGCACCATCGCATCGTGGGCGACGTGCGATGGGTGCAGGGCGACATGGCCTCGGCTGCAGAGGCTTTCGGGGCCGCCCGCGCGGAGGGCGAGGCGCATGGCAAGAGCGGTGAGGCAGCCATGTCTCAGGCGATGCGGGCCTTCACCCTCGCGTTCACGACCGAACCCACCATCGATGATGAGATCGACCTCGGCGAACACCTCCTGGCCCAGGTCGACCTGCGCGCCGCGACACTGGACGTACGGATCGCGGCATTCCTGCGCGACGCCGGAACGGACACGGGAGTTGAAGACAGGGCCCAAGTGCTGAGCGCAGAGATCAGCACTTCGGGGCTGCTCTTCGTCCAGGCCAAGCTCGCGTTGGCACGCGCCTTCCACCACGCCATCCGAGACGACCAGGCGGGCGTCGCTTCCAGAATCAGCCGACTCCGTGAGTTGACCCGTGAGGGCTACTACGCCTATTACGTCGATATCGCCCACTTCATGGCCGACCTCCCCCTCGACGAACCCTCCAGCGCACGGTGGCTCGACGAGCAGCAGACAGTACGCCAACGCTGGCGCAGCATGATCGTCGACCGACGCGCTCTGCTCGCGTCACGGTCGTCCACCGGAACGCTGTAACCAGGCATTACGACTCGGTAGCCGTCGGACGCTTCAAGTGGACTGCGGGAAGCCGCAGTTGTCCTTCGCCAACCAATCAATGTGGTTGACACAGAACCCAGTCGTGCAGGGGGAACGGCGTGCGCCGCCTAATCAGGCGGCGGTTCCGCCCGGCGGCGCGGAGAGCGAGAGCACATCCTGAATCGCAGGCGACTCTCTCGGCCCGCAACTACCGTGTGATGGACCAACGACCGTCTGCAGAATCCGTCCAAGATTCATTGCCGCTCAGGGCATCTGCCGGGACCGAAGAGGTGAAGCTGCTGAACCGACCCCAGGAGCCCGCCGTGCCTGATCTCGATCTCTCCACCACCGCTACGTCGTCCGCATCTGTCCTCAACAAGCCGGTACTCCCACCGATCTCTCCGATGTGGTACGTCCAAAGCCACGAAGTTCGCGTCCGCGCGACCTCAGGCGGAATCCACAAGGAGACGGGCCTCCCTGTGGGGGCCTTCCTGTACGAGACTGACGACGGCGGTCTCGTACAGCGCCATCAGCGAGACATCATCCGGGAGCCCGCGGTGGACGCTGTCATGGCCGCCCTGGAACCCGAGTCACCTATCGCCCTCCCAGGCGTCACAGTGCGGCTGCGTGTCGGCGAGGACGCCCGCTACAACACGGACTGGGTCAAGGACACCGAAGGGCCCGTACCCGATCTGATGGCGGCGCTGGAGGCACGCGCCGACGCGCTCCAGAATCGACAGGACAAGGTAGAGAACTTCGCTGCCCGCGTTCTGGGGGTGAACCGGAGTACACGCTGGTGCGAGGCGGTCTCCACCGCCCTGATGGGTGACTGGACCAGGCCACTGGACGAGCGCGGATGTCTGCCACCAGAGGCCCTTGGCCAGCTGCGCGCCGAGGCGCACACGATCCACCGCCAACTCGTCCCTTTGTGGCGCCGCCGGGTCCGGCGTTCCCGACTGCTACTCCTGGACGCACCGCTCGGCGACGGCCTGTGCCTCTATGACCTCGTCGCCGACCGGGCCAACCTGTCCGACACCTGCCTCGGCATGGCCATCCACGATGACCGCCTCCTACGAATCGTGCACCACCTGACGTCGGAGGAACGTCTGGTCGTAGTCGCCTTGGCTGCCGGTGACGGCGCAACTTGGACCGAGGCTGCTGCCCACGTCGGCGCCTCTGACCCGACTGCGTTCGGTGAACGAGTCCGTCGCAAGACCCGTCGTCTCGCCGTCCGGGCCGAAGAACGTCGCGCGGCAGCTCGCGCCACGACCGATTCCACCCAAGGCTGGGCGGCCGCACGGGCACGGTGATTTCTTCCCCGACCTGCCCGTCATCCGCAGGGGACACCCTGCGGCCCACCAACCGTGGAGACCAATCGTGCCTATCGAAGTGTGGCTATTCCTTCCGCTCGCACTCCTACTCGGCCTCATCTGCGCCACAGTCGTCTGTCTTGTCGCCCTGAGCCGCGCTGATCGGACCGACATCGTCGCCGTCACCAGGGAACTGCCAGACCTCGCTGCCGTCTTCCTTCGCCACCGCCGGAAGCGATGACCGCTCTGAAACGTGGCGAGGGCCCTTCGCGACTAGGTTCGCTGTCAAACGCCTCTCTTCGATGACGACTGGCGGAACGGTGGGGACGCCGCCCCCGCAGGCAGGTGCCCTTCGTCGTCCAATCGAGGCGTTTGACAGCGAATTCCGCCGCTTCGCCTTCTCGCCCTACTGAACTTTCACCTCGGCGAGGAGGTTAACCACAGCCCGTTGCCGATCCAGGGTGGCCCCCCGCGGTCCGTGTGTCGGCAGCGTCTACGAACCGGGCGAGCACCTGAGCCCGCTGTCAGTGCGCCATGCGACCCTCGCCCTGTCGAGACGCTCGCTCAGCCGATGCGTCTGGGTCTGCTGCACGAGGTGCTGGTGGTGAGGACGGCTGCCGCTGCCTTCACCACCAGTTCACCAGGCGGCACGACATGCTGCTGGTTCCGTGAGGGGTGCGGTTCTCAGATGGGCAGGTGGGGCAGGGAACCGGGGTCGTCCCAGCGGCGCTTGTTGAGTTGGGCGCGGGGGATGCGGGTGAGTTCGAGTGCGGCGTCGGTGAAGGCGATGGCCTGGCGGCGGATGGCTGCGGTGTCGATGAAGTCCATGACGGGCTTGCCCGAGCTGAGCAGGTAGGCGGGGCCGCTGATGTACTGCATGGAGGGCAGGGCGGAGACGCGCCACAGTCCCTCGCCGTCGCCGGGCCACCAGAAGCCGTTGGGGGATTCGCCGCTGATGGTGTCGGGCATGAAGGGGCGCAGGACGCGGTTGCCGTCGACCTGCGAGCGTTCCTGGGCGGCCCGCGCGACTTTGATCATTTCCTTGTGCGGGGACGCGAAGCACAGGCCGGTCTCGTAGCCGGGGCCCAGGTGGTAGGTGCCGTTCTTGTCGGGGAGCCAGGGGCGGGCGCCGAGGTGTTCGAGGCTCATGGCGGCGGCGGTGCGGGCGACGAGGTCGTCGGTGTGTTTGCGCAGGAATGCTTCGGTGCCCATGGCGTGGCCGGACATGTGGCCGGTGCTCATGACGATCAGGATCGAGCGGGGCAGCTCGCTGCGGGGGATGCGGGCGAGGTACTGGGCCATGGCGAGGATGGCTTCGGTGCCGTTCTCCTCCAGGCCGTTGGTGCCGTCGGTGTGGGACTGGATCATGACGAGTTCGTCGGAGGCGCCGGGGATGATCCCGTACAGGTTGGGCGTGGTGATCTCCTGGACGTCTGCTTCCAGGCGCAGTCGAACGGTGGCGCCGTCCTTGGCGGCCTTGGTGAGGGTGGCGCCGGTGTCGCGGTCGACGATGAGGGAGGGCAGGTCGCGGATGATGCCGTCGTAGGGCAGGTACTGGCCTTCGGCGGCTTCCTTGGGCAGGTCGAGGATGACGATGACGCCGGCGGCGCCGGCCTTCTTGTGCTGGTCGAGTTCCTTGACGAGGCCGCTGCCGGCGAACCAGGTGCGGTCGTAGGTGGCGAACGGGTTGTAACCGGCAGGGTGTTTGGGCTGGAGGGGCGCGTCCCAGTTGATGAGGTCGATGAGTCCGTAGGGCAGCGACGGCGGCTTGACGGTGACCAGGCCGATCGCGCCCTTGGTGGCCTTCAGCGACAGTGGTGCGGTGATGCCCTGGGGGCCGGTGTCGCCGGAGTAGGGCACGTACCAGGAGACGTTCACCGGTCCGGCGTTCTGGCCGCCGACCACGTCGAGTTGCCAGGCGGAGGGCTGCCAGCGGTTGAGGGGGACCGGGTCGGTGGTGACGTTGCGGATCCCGACGCGTTCCATGCGGGCGGCAAGGTCGTCGATGTAGGCGTGGTGGGAACGGGTGCCGGTGGCGCGCAGGCCGATGGCGTCGATGGCCTCCTGCCAGGCGTGCATTTGGCTCAGCGGCATGAACTGGGCCGGTGCCACCTGGCGGGTCGCCGCCCCGTGCAGCGGCTGCTGCGGCCAGGCGGAAGAACGCGTGCGTGTGGTGGCGGAGGCGGCGGGGGTGGTGAGGGCGAGCGCGGCGCCGGCCGAGGCGGCGGCGCCCAGCAGGGTGCGCCGGTTCAGACCGGTCGGGCGGCCCGGAGCGTTCTCGGGCGTAACGGGGGTGGGCATGGCGGAGTCCCTTCGCGGCGGGGGAGAGGGCGTGGCAGGCAGATGGGGCCCGGGAGTTGAGGCCGAGGCGGCTGTTCTACGGTGCGATGGGCGCGGTGTTCTGGATTTTCGGTTCGCGGATCGGTGTCCCGTCGCTCCAGTAGCCCAGGAAGCGGTGTTCGGGGGTGTCGCCCAGGGCGATGTCGGTGTCCGTGCCGTCGAGGGCGGCGTGGCGCAGGGCGTCCCACTGGCGCCAGATGAGGTTGTGGTCCAGGGCGTCGACGGCGGCGTTGGGCCCGCCCTGGCTCACACCGTGGGCGCTGGAGAGGCCGGGGCTGCCGTGGTGGTCGGTGTAGGCCAGGACGAGGTTCTTGTTCTGGGCGGGGATCTGGGTCAGCAGCGGGAAGATCGTGTTGCAGCTGGCGCCGGCCTTGCCGGATTCGCTGATGACGCCGTCCTGGCCGAGGAAGCACACGAACTTGGTGGTCGCCGGGATCCCGGTGAGCGAGGCGTCCAGGGTGGGCTCGGCGCCGCCGCCGGCGTCGGTGGGCTCGTCCAGGAACACGGCCCGCGGCTTGGGCAGGCCCAGGGACTGCCAGCGGTTGATGAGGTTGGCGGTGATGATCCCGCCGAAGGAGTGCCCGAAGTAGGTGGCCTTGTCGAGCTCGGGCTGCACCCGGGAGGGATCGGCCTTCAGGTAGTCGAGCGCGCCACGGATCCCGGCCAGCGCCGCGTTGCGGCACGGGGTGGCGTCCAGTGGGCCGGCGCACGGGGTGACCAGGGAGGTCTGCCAGCGGGGGTAGATGACGATGCTGCCCTTGCGGACCGTGTGCTTGATCAGCGCCTCGTGCATCTTGTAGCCGGAGTAGTCGCCGTAGCCGTGGGTGATGACCGTGACCGGCGCGGAAGCAGGGGCGGGGCTGGTCGGCTCGAACACGTACCAGCCGTTCGACCCGCTGCCGCCGCTCGTGACGCGGAAATCGTGGGTGTAGTCGGATCCGCCCGGCCCTGACGCGGGTTGACCGGGCTGGCGGACGACGCCCAGGAAGTCCCGCACGACGAGTGGGTGGGTCTGATTCACGGCCGGCCGCACCCTCACCCAGCGGGCCACGGTGCCGGCCGACTGGGTCAGGCGCACCTCGTTGCTGTCGGCGAACGAACCGACCCTGGTCCAGGTCGCGTTGTCCTTCGACACCTCCACGATGCCGCTGGAGATGCGTGCCGAACCGTGGAACAGGCTCGTCATCGACAACGCCACCGTCGGCAGGGGCAGTGCGGCGCCCCGGTCGACCTTGATCCAGTCCTTGGTGGTGGGCGCCCGGTCACTCGTCCAGGACGACGTCGTGCTGTCGTCGGTGGTGTTGGCGAGGCTGCCCGCCGCGGTACCCAGCGACGTGCTCATCACCGGCTGGCGGGACGCATCGTCCGCATGCGCCGCGGGTGCCGCCAGTCCCGTCAGGCAGGAGGCCGACACGGCAACCGCCGCGAAGACCGCTCCCGCGGTGCGGCGGTTCGCACGGCGCTGTGCCACAACATCCGTGTGGCGACTCGGCGTTGCTCTGGTGCGGCCCTGATTCCCTTTTCGGGCATGGCTCTTGAACGGCATGGGCGGCTCTCCCATCGCGGGCAGGCAGGAGTGGAGCGATGGCCGAAACCGTAGACTTACCGCCGGTTACTTCTCAACAGTGTGTCGGGAATTTTTCAACGAGATGTCGGCCCGACTCAGGTAAGGACGAGGTTCACCCGACAGATCGGACAGGCTGAGGGGGTCCATCGCGGCACCCCGTGCAAGGGCATCTGCCCGGCTAGAATCACGACGCCATGTCGGTTCGAACCGGCACACCTTCCCGGACGAAGAGACGGACGCCGATGACCCCCACGCCGAGCGGCCCCGCCGGACGCACCGGCCGCAGGCGCGGCCCCAGCAAGGGCGACCTCAAGGAAGCCGCCCTCCTGGACACCGCCTACACCCTGCTGACCGAGAAGGCGCTGGCGGCGATCAGCGTGGAGGACCTCACCCGGGGCGCGGGGATCTCCCGCTCGCAGTTCTACTTCTACTTCGACTCCAAGGACGCCGTGATGCTCGCGCTCGCCGAGCGCATCACCGAGGAGATCCGCACCACCGTCGCCGGCTTCCACACCGGGGCCGACGGCAGCGTTCCGGACCTGCGCAAGGCGATCGCCGGTTACCTGCACCGATGGCGCACCCAGGGGCCCGTCCTGCGGGCGATGTCGCTGCACGCCGAGAGCGATCCGGCCCTGAACGGCTTCTGGACCGGCATCACGGACGACCTGCTGGCCGGGATCGTGGCCTCCGTCGAACGCGGCCAGCGCGCCGGGCACTTCGCCCCGCCACCGCCGCGCCCCCAGGACCTCGCGCACGTTCTCTTCGCGATGCTGTGGCGTACGGGATACGAGTTCTCCACCACCCCGATGACCCGCGCCGACGAAAGGCGCCTGGTCGACACCGTCGCCGTCGTCTTCGAGCGCACGCTGGGCATCCGCCGCCCCGCGTGAGGCGTTTAGGAGCCTGACACCTGGGCGGCCCGGTGTGCGGCCACGTCGCGGACGCACAGAGCGGCGTGTGCCACGGCCCGCTGAGCCGGATCGGTGGCGTCGAAGCCACAGGTACTGGCCAGGCGCGAGAGGCGGTAGTCGACGCTGTTGGGATGCACATGCAGCTCCGCCGCGGTGCGCCGCCGGTCGCACCCGTGCCGCAGGTAGGTCCGCAAGGTCTCCTCCCAGTCCTGGTGGTCGTCGAGCGGCGCGAGACGCTCCAGGAGAAGCTCGAAGGCCGGTCCGGGGCGGGTGAGCTGGTACTCGACCAGCACCTCCGCCAAGTGGTAGACGCCTGCGGGGCGGCGCACGGCCACAGCGATCTCCGCGACGTCGGCGCATTGCGCGGCGGCCGCCGGAATGTCGGCCACCGCGACGGCGGCGGCCCCCACGTGCACCGTCCCGTCGAGGACGTCGATGAGACTCAGCAGGCCGCGGTAGGCGCGGTCCGTGGCGGACGGCACGGCGGCGGGCACCGGCAGGAGCGCGACGGCGGTGGGGTCGCCGACGACGGCGAGGACATCGCCCTCGCTGTGCTCCGCGAGGACGCGCTGAATGGTGTTCGCGCGACGGTGATGGGCGACCAACGGCGGACCGCCCTCGACGGCCGGGCCGGACAGGTGCATTGACAGCACGAGGTAGCGCTCGGCCAGGGACAACCCGGCCCGGTGCGCGGCGGCAGCCGGATCCTCGCCCGCCAGGAGTGCGGCGTACACGCCGTAGCGGGCGTCGCGCTCGCCGGCGCTCAGGCGTGCCGCCTCGTGGTGGTAGCCGCGCAGGACCAGGGTGGTGACGGCGAGCAGGTGGGTGTGCGTGCGCGCGGTGAGCCGGAGCAGCCCGGCGGCGTCCGCGTCCCCGACCTCGTCCAGGACCGCTTCCCAGACGGCGTTGAAGCCGAGCTGGTAGTCGCGCATCAGGTTCTCCACCGGCTGGCCCTCGCTGGCGCGCCGGGCAGCGGACGCCACCAGGTCCGCGGCGTCGTCCTCGGTGACCGGGCGGTCCTCGGGGCTCTGTAGGGCGCGCACGAAGAGGTCGATGTTGTAGCCGACGATCCAGGGAAGATCCGCGTCGGGCGAGGACGCGGCGAGGCGCGCCAGGACGCGCTCGACGAGCTGCCTGCGCCGTCCGCCGATCCACTGCGCCGCGGCGACGCCGTCGATGGTCAGCGGTTCGCCGTTTGGAGATGTCACAACGTGAGCGTCGCACAGTTTGGTCGTGGATCAATTTCTGTTGTGCCCGGATTAAGGGAGGGTCGAAGCCGTACCGCACCTAGAGGCCGATGAGGGCAGCGACATGACGACCACACGCGAGGACCTTCAGTGGCCGGCGGGCCCGGCCACCGCGACTCCCGGAGCGACCATCAGGGACACCGAATTCCTCGGCCTCAAGGTCCTGGACGCCTGGCAGCGCGACCTGGACGCCCGCGGCCTGCGGGCCACCGGATCGGACAGCCACCACGCCTACATCGCGTCGCTGGTGCAGCGCCTCGCCCAGGTCGGAGTGGGCGAAGTGCGCCAGGAGACGCTGCCGCTGCGGCGGTGGACCCCCCAGCGGTGGCAGCTCACCCTCGACGGCGAGCCCGGCGGTGAGGCACGGCCCGTCGAGGTTCCGCTGGTCTCCCCGGTCGCCTACTCGGGCCGCACCTGCGCCGATGGCGTGATCGCCCCGCTGTCCGCGGAACCGGTCACCGGGCGGATCGGCGTGGTCGACATCGCCCTGCCCGCGCTCCAGGCCCAGGTCTTCGACGAACTCGACTGGGGCGACCCCCAGGAAGTCCGGCACGACGCCGACTACGACCCGGCCACCCCCTACGAGCGGGTGTGGCTGAGCCAGGACTCCATGCGCGAACACCTCGACCGGTTCGCCCGCGTCGGCGCGAGCGGCCTGATCCTCGTCGTCGACCTGCCCGCTGAGGCCCTGAGGGAGGGCTATCTCCTCTACGACGGCGTGCACCGCGGCCTGCCGGCCGTGTTCGTCAGCCGCGAGCAGGGAGCCCTGCTGCGCGCGGCCGCCGCGGAAGGCCGGGAGGCCACGCTCGTCCTCGAAGCCCGTGTCGAGGACGTCGAGACCGCCAACGTGCTGGGCCTGATTCCCGGAGCATCTGACGAACTGGTCGTCCTGCACTCGCACACCGACGGCACGAACGGCCTGGAGGACAACGGCCCGGAAGCCATCCTCGCCATGGCCCAGTACCTGGCCCGCGTCCCCCAAGCAGAGCTGCCGCGCAGCGTGCTCGTCCTGCTGACCACCGGCCACTTCACCACCCACACCGCCTGGGGCCTGGAAGCCTTCCTGGAACGGCACCAGGACGACCTGGTGCCGCAGATCGCCGCCGCGCTGTGCCTGGAACACCTCGGCGCCCGTCCCTGGCCGCACGACCAGCAGGAGGGCGTTCCGGCGCGCCAGCACGAGTTCGGGTGCACCTTCGCCAGCCCGCACCAGGCCGTCATCGACGCCGTACGCCGCGGCCTGGACCGTGCCGCGGTGACCGAGTCACGCGTACTGCGGCCCTTCGTCCCCGACACCACCGGCCGCTCCCCGGACGGCACGACCTGGCCCGGCGACGGCAGCGCCTTCTGGCACACCGCCGGCCTGCCCTCGGCGAACTTCATCACCGGCCCCGGCTACCTCCTCAACGCCGAACCCGTCATGGACTTCATCGACGTAGAAGCGATGCGCCGGCAGGCCATCGCCTTTACCGAGACCGTCATCGAACTGTGCACCGTGCCCTTCGCCGACCTGCACACCCGCCGGAACACGCAGTGAGCGCCGCGCCCCTCGAACACACGCGCCCAGACGTGCGGGAGACGGTGAGATCGCGGACCGGCATGGTGAGGGTGGGCATCGGACTGCTCCTTGGCACTGTCGCCTGGTCGATGCCGTTCGCCACCGGAACCGCCGTCCTGCTGCCCGCCCGCATCGAGGACATCGCGCCCGACCACAAAGTGACGCTGCTGGCCGTGCTCACCGCGACCGCCGCCGTCGTCGGGCTCATGTCCAACGTCGTCATCGGCGCCCTGTCCGACCGCACCCGCTCCCGGCTGGGTTCCAGGACCCCCTGGATCATCGGCGGCGGCCTGTCCACCGCCGTGTTCATGACGCTGCTCGCCGCCGGCACCAACTTCTGGGCACTGCTGGGCTGGTGGTGTCTGACCGTGGTCGGTCTCAACGCCATGACCGCGACTCTGACCGCCGTGGTGCCCGACCGTGTTCCCCCGGAACGGCGCGCCACCGTCTCCGCTCTGGTCGGCATCGGTGTCCTCATCGGAAACGCCCTGGGAGCAGTGCTCGGCGCGGCGTTCCTCGAAACCCCCGGGCGTGGCCTGGCCGTCACCGGCCTCGCCTCCACCGCGCTGGCCATCCTGGCCGTCTGCGTGGCACCCGACCTGCCCAGCACCGCCTCTGGTCCCGCCCCACGGCTGACCGTCCGCGTCCTGCTGGCCTCGGTCAAGTTCCCCAAGGGCGGTCCGGACTTCCACTGGGCGCTGTGGGGGAGGCTCCTGCTGGTCCTGGGCTACTTCATGATCAACAGCTATCAGCTGTACATTCTCACCGACCACGTCGGCCTGTCCAAGACCCGCGCGGCGGCCGCGCTCGGCATCAACTCGGTCTTCTTCCTTGCCACTGCGATCGTGGGTTCGGCGCTCTCGGGCCCCCTCTCGGACCGTACCGGTCGCCGCAAACCCTTCGTCATCGGCGCGTCCCTCGTATCGCTGGCTGCCATCGCGATCCCTCTGGCGTGGGCCACCTCGGCCGGGATGACGGCCTTCTCCTGCGTCGGCGGCCTGGCCTTCGGCTGCTACTACGCCGTGGACGCCGCACTCATGGCAGACGTCCTGCCCGACCAGACGTCACGGGCCAAGGACCTCGGCATCCTCAACGTCGCCAACACCGGCGGCCAGGCCCTGGCCCCCCTCGCCAGTTCGGCCCTGGTCGGCCTCGGCATGGGCTACTCGCCCGCATTCCTCGCTGCCATGGCCGTCTGCGCGCTCGGGGCCCTCCTTGTCGTTCCCATCCGCACCGTCCGCTGACCGACCCGGACCCCGACCACGCCTGCCCGGCCCACACCCGGCAGGGACACGGGACCTACCCCCTGAGCGGAGCACCATGACCCACGACCGGCCCCTCCCGCGCGACCCCGCCGACGTCCTCCACAGCACCCGCGTTCTACCGTCCGGAGCCGTGGTACACGTCTGGACGCCCCGTATACCGGCGCTGGCGATGGTCCAGCTGCAGCACGGTTTCGCGGAATACTCCGAGCGCTTCGTGGACCAGTACTCCCGGCTCGTGCCCCGCCTGCTGGAAAGCGGGATCGAGGTGTGGGCCATGGACCTGCTCGGACACGGCCGCTCGCCCGGGCGACGCGGTGTCGTCGACGTACGCCGTGCGGTCGAGGACCACGTCACCGTCCGGCGCGACATGCTCGCCCGTTCCCTTCCCCTGCTGGCGATCGGCCACTCTCTGGGCGGGCTCGTCACCGCGGGCAGCATCACCGCCGACGAGACGGGGGTGTCTGGAACCGTCCTCCTCGCACCCGCTCTCCCACCCCATCTCCCCACGCCGGCACGGGCGCTCCTCGGCCTCGCCACCCGTCTCCTGCCCGCGGCGCCCGCCCCCCTCCCGGCCGCTCCCTCAGCCGAGCTGACGCGCCGCCCGGATGTGGTGCGGCAGGCGCAACAGGACGCGCTGATGGCCCACGTACGATTGCCGTTGCTCGTGGCCACCAGCTCTCTCGACGTCGCGGCAGCCGTCTGGTCGGGCGCCTCACGGTGGCAGGCGCCGTGTCTCATCGCGCACGGCACCGCCGACACCTCGACCGATCCCCGCGCCAGCCCTCGGCTCGCCGGACTCCTGACCGCACCGGGCAGCTCGTACCTGCCGGTGCAAGGCGGCCGGCACGAACTGCTCCACGACGACGATGCCGAAATGGTCTTCGGACACGTACGGGCGTTCGTCGGCCGCCACCTCGGTCTCGGACCGTCGCGGATGCGCCGGCTGTAGGGGATCGACGACGCCAAGACCCACTGTGGGCCGGCCTGGAGCAGCGCGGAGTGGGTCCTGGAGGCGTGCGTCAGAATCGAGCACGGGAACGTCCGCAGCGCACCTACCGCACATGGGCGTTTTGCCGGGAAAATTCGCCGCAGCGTGCTGACCTGTGACGCTTGCCCCGTGTTTTCGTTTCACATGTTTCCGTGACGCATCATGTGGAGTGCGTGGCGATTCTGGAACCGGTGAGGAAGGATGCCTGACCTGCGGTTTTGCCTGCGTGTATTATGTGCGGTTTGGGTGTTGCGGACGATATCTTGTCGCTCATTTGACGCTCGTTCTGATGGAGTGTCAGGCTTTCTGGAGTGTAGGTCGGACACTCTGCCGCCTGCCTGGGTATGGCGCGCCGTGGGTTGTATTGAGGCTTGGTAGTGCCGCTGATCTGATCGGCTTGCTGTCCAACCGGCTGAGTCTCCTATCGGCCCGACAGGTCTTTGGACTTCTGTGGGAGCCGCTGCCGGAGTTCGGCCAGTACGCATCCGTAGCACGAGTCTCGCGCGGCGCACCGCCGATCGCCCCTCGGCTGACGCGCGAGTGCATCCAGCCCATGCGCCGTTCTGTACAGACTGCAGGACCTTGACTCCGCGATCTCCAGGAACGACCTAGCTGTTCTGCCTTGGGAGGTTGTGGACGGTGATGTAGGTCTCGGTTGGGGATCTTGAACGAGTGAGGGCCTTCCGGGTTCGGTGTGGATTGCGACGTCTACACCGACCGAAAGGCCCTCGTGTCCCACCGTAATGCACCCCTGACCGAGACCGGACGACTGCGTCTGGCCCGCTGCGTTGTCGAGGACGGGTGGCCCCTGCGCCGGGCCGCCGAGCGCTTCCAGGTCTCGCCGACCACGGCCCAGCGGTGGGCCACCCGCTACCGCGCACTCGGCGAGGCGGGCATGTCGGACCGCTCCTCACGCCCGCACCACAGCCCGCGCCGCACGGCGACCCGCACCGAGCGCCGGATCGTCAAGGTCCGCGTCCTGCGCCGCTGGGGACCGGCCCGCATCGCCTACCTCCTCGGGCTGAACCCGGCCACCGTCCACCGGATGGTGTCCCTTGTCGTGGTGTACGGGATCAGCGGCTGGGAGTGCGCGGGCGTCTGCCCGGGGCGCACTTCCACGAGTGCGGCCCGCTCCCTCAACAGGGGGTGGGCCACCGCGTAACTCTCCTTGGTGAACGCCCAGTTCAACCACGAGGAGTGCACGATGGCCCTGTCCCAGTCTGAACTGATACGGCTCCTTGAGTCACTACGCTCGACCGACGGAATCGAGCTCGTCCGCGCCATCGCCGAGCGCATGGTGCAGGAACTGATCGAGGCCGAGGCAAGTGTCCGCATCGGTGCGGAGTGGAACGAGCACACGCCGACGCGGACCACTGTCCGCAACGGGCATCGCGAGAAGGTGCTGACCACACTGGCCGGAGACCTGGACCTGGAGATTCCCAAGGTCCGCACCGGCGGCTTCTTCCCCAGCCTGCTGGAGCGACGGCGCCGCATCGACCAGGCCCTCTACGCGGTCATCATGGAGGCATACGTGCACGGCGTCTCCACCCGCAGGGTCGATGACGCGGTCAAAGCGCTCGGCGGGGACAGCGGGATCTCCAAGTCTGAAGTCTCACGGATCTGCACGATGCTGGACGAGCCGCTGACCGCATTTCGCACCCGCCGGCTGGATCATGTCCGCTTCCCCTACGTCTACTTGGACGCGACCTACTGCAAGGCGCGAGTGAACCATCAGATCGTCTCGCGGGCCGTCGTGGTCGCCACCGGCATCACCGAGGACGGAGGCCGCGAGGTCCTGGGACTGATGGTCGGGGACAGTGAGAGCGAGGCGTTCTGGAAGGGGTTCCTGCGCTCGCTGCGAGAGCGCGGCCTGTCCGGGGTCCGTCTGGTCATCACCGACCAGCACGCCGGGCTGGTCGCCGCGGTCCGCAAGGTGATGCTCGGCGCCGCCTGGCAGCGGTGCAGGGTTCATTTTCTGCGGAATGCCTTCAGTGTGATCGACCGGGATTCCGGTGAAATGGTCGCCGCGACGGTCCGCACGATCTTTACCCAGCCCACCGCCGGCCTCGTGCGGACTCAGCTGGACACCGTCGCCGACATGCTCGGCACCCAGTTCCCCAAGGTCAAAGCCATGTTGCTTGAGGCGAAAGAGGACCTGACCGCATTCGCGGACTTCCCACCGCGGCACTGGAAGAAGATCCAGTCGACAAACCCGTTGGAACGGGTGAACCGGGAGATCAAGCGCAGGATCGACGTCGTCCAGGTCTTTCCCAATGACGATGCGCTCATCCGGCTGGTCACTGCCGTGCTCTTCGAGATGCACGACGAGTGGATCGCCTTTCCCCGCCGATACCTCCCCGAAGGCAGCATGGGCGAGATCTACCGCGAACTCTCCGAAAGCGCCCCGGCGCTACCCAACACCCCAAACACGCCCGCCAGTTGATCCCCAACGCCACGACAAGGGACACGACCATGGCAAAGGCTCCCGCTACCGAGTCGCCGGCATCCCCGGCGTCCGGGACAAGTCGTTCGACACGCTTGAGGACGCCAAGGCGTGGCTGCGACAGTCGGGCACCGACAGCGAGCGCGGTGAGTTCGTCGATCCCCGTGATGGTTCCATCACGCTCGATGACTACGTGATCCGGTACTGGCAGGCGGGAGTTCGGGGTGCGCCTGGCACGGTGAAGCGCATCGACGAGCGGGTCCGACTTCACATCCAGCCCCGTCTTGGCCAGGTTTCCCTGCGCGACATCACGCCGTCGGTACTTCGGGGCTACATCGCCGCGTTGGAGAGCGAGTGTGCGCCCCGCTATGCACGGCAGATCCTCACGTCTCTCTCGAACATCTTCGAGACCGCCATCGACGACAAGCGTCTGCTGCGCAACCCGATGCGAGCCAAGTCGGTGCGCTGGCCGAAGGCGCCGGAGGATCAACGTGAAGCATGGCCGCTGGAGACCGCGATCCGGGTCTGTGACGCGCTCAGCCCGCGCTACCGCATTGCCGCCGTCGTCGCGTTGGGTTGTGGACTGCGGCAGGGCGAAGTGTTCGGGCTGTCACCAGAGGACGTTGACTTCTCGCGAGGGGTGCTGCGCGTACGTCGGCAGGTGCAGCTTCTCCACGGGCGCTTGTACTTCACACTGCCGAAGGGCGGTAAGACGCGCGTCGTCGACATGCCTCAAGCGGTCGCCTCGGCGCTGGCCGCGTACTTCTTGGAGTTTCCGGCCGTCGAGGTCGAGCTGCCCTGGGGCGGTCCGGAGGCCGAACGCGAGAGGATGAAGTTCCCGCTCATCCTGACCACGACGTACGGCAATGCCCTCCGGGCGAACATCTTCAACGTCGACGTGTGGAAGCCCGCCCTGGCAGCGGCCGGCGTCATCCCCCGTCGGAAGAAGGACGAACGCTGGAAGGCATCCCGCAGGGACGGGTTCCATGTCCTGCGGCACACCTACGCCTCGATCATCCTTGAGGCGGGCGAATCGGTGGTCACTCTGGCCCGCTGGCTGGGCCACTCGAGCCCGACCATCACTCTTGACTTCTACGCCCACTTCATGCCGGAGGCCGGCGGGAAGGGACGCGGTGCGATCGACGCTCTGCTCGACCGGCCTGCCCACGTCGCCACAGCCACATAGAAGAAGCGATTCCTCGAAGTCAGAGGGAAGAGGGGTGCAGCATGTGCTGCACCCCTCTTCGCGTTCTGTGGTCCAGCAGTTCGCTTACGGTCAGTGGCGATCGGCGCTGCCTGCGGACGTCTACCTGGGAGGCCCCGACAAGGCCGCCGTACTCGACTGGGGAGTATTGGCCGCAGTGGGGCGCATTCCATTCTCCCCAGATTCTCCCCAGGGGGGCCGAGTGAGTGCGCGCTACGCCCACTCGCCTCTGCAGTTCCGTGGGGAAAGGCGTTTGCCGGGCCGGTTACTCACAGCCAGTCCCGCCGCTTGAAGATGACGTACAAACTGGTACATACAACCGCCATCAGGATGATGGCGAAGGGGTATCCCGCTACCCAGTGCAACTCCGGCATGTGGTCGAAGTTCATGCCGTAGATGGTGCCGACCAGCGTCGGGGCGAAGAGGATCGCGGCCCACGACGAGATCTTCTTGATCTCCTCGTTCTGCTCGAAGCCGGCTTCCGCCAGTGCCCGCATCTCCGCGTTCTGCTGCTGCGTGACCAGCGTCGCGTTCACCGTGAGGATGTCGGCGAGGGCCTGGCGGAAGGAGTCGACGCGTTCGCTGGTGTGCGTGACATGGTCGGCCACGTCGCGGAGGTAGCGCTGGAGTTCCTCGTCCGTGCCGTATTTCGCGAAGCCCGCCATCAGGGCGTGCAGCATGCCGACCAGGGGGCGGGTCGCGCGCTGGAACTCGACCATTTCCCGGGAGAGTTCGTAGATGCGGCGCGAGACGGCGGGCGCGCCGGAGAAGACCTCCGTCTCGATCTCGTCGATGTCGTTCTGGACGCCGGACACCACCGGCGCGTAGCCGTCGACGACCGCGTCCAGGATGGCGTAGAGGACCGCCTCCGGGCCGAGTCGCAGCAGGTCGGGGTTGGCCTCCATGCGGTGGCGGACCGCCGAGAGGTCGGGGGCCGCGCCGTGTCGGACCGTGATGACGAAGTCGGGGCCCACGAACACGTGCAGCTCGCCGAAGTCGACCTCCTCCTGCGCGTCCAGATAGCGGGCCGCGCGCAGCACGACGAAGAGGGTCTCGCCGTAGCGCTCCAGCTTGGGACGCTGGTGTGCCTCCATCGCGTCCTCGACGGCGAGCTCGTGCAGGTCGAACTCGGCCGCCAGCGACTTGAGTTCAGAGTCGGAAGGGCGGGCCAGGCCGATCCACGCCATCGTGCGCGGCTTCTCGCGCAGCTGCCGATAGGTGTCCGTGAGGGTGTCGGGCGTCGCGACCCGCACCCCGTCCCGGTACAGCTCCGCGTTCACCACACTGGCCTGGTCCTGCGCCGCCGGGGCGGCCGTGGGCGTGGCCGGCGGTTCGGAGGGCGGGGGTGCCGGGTCGGCCGACCGGCGCCAGGAGTAGCGGCGCGCCCCACCTTGTTCGTTCCGGCCGGTTCGGCCCTGCCGTCGTGACATCGCCGCCTCCCCTCCATGGTTACGCTGCCGGGTCCCCGGCAGCGTAACCAGTGAAGGTGACACCACGGTGCAGCGCATCGCGGACAGCGCATGACCTAGTTCCCGGCTAACTTCCTCGTATGACGACGCAGCCGATGACAGCCCGCGCCCTGGGGCGCGCCACCCTGGAGCGCCAACTCCTGCTCGACCGGAGCCCGTTGAGCGCCGAGGCCGCCGTCGACCGGCTGCTCGGCCTGCAGGCGCAGGAGGTCCGTCCGCCGTATCTCGCGCTCGCCGCGCGCCTCGCCGACTTCACCCCCGCCGCGCTCTCCACTGCCCTGGAGCGGCGCCGCGTGGCCCGGCTCGTCACCATGCGCTCCACCATCCACCTGCACACCGCCGACGACTGCATGACGCTGCGCCCCCTCGTGCAGGCCGCCCGCGACCGGGAGTTGCGGATGTTCCGCAAGGGTCTCGTCGGCGTAGACCTGGACCGGCTCACCGACCTGACCCGGCGGTACGTCGAGGAGGAGCCGCGTACCCCGAAGGAGGTCCGGGAGCTGCTCCTGAAGCACTGGCCCGACGCCGACCCGCAGGCCCTCACCATCGCCGCCCGTGGCTGCCTGCCCCTCGTCCAGGTCACACCGCGCGGTCTGTGGCGGCGCAGCGGCGGGGTGCGGCTGACCACCGCCGAGCACTGGTTCGGCAGGGCCACCGAGCCGGCGCCCGCCCCCGACGACACGATCCTGCGCTACCTCGGCGCCTTCGGTCCCGCCTCGGTGAAGGACTTCCAGCAGTGGGCCGGCATCACCCGCACCAAGGAGGCCTTCGAGCGGCTGCGGCCCCGGCTCGTGACCTTCCGCGACGAGCACGGCGTCGAGCTGTTCGACCTGCCCGATGCTCCTCGGCCCGACGAGGACACCCCGGCTCCGCCTCGGCTGCTCGCCGAGTTCGACAATCTGCTGCTGTCCCACGCAGACCGTACCCGAGTGATCCACGAGGTCGATCGGGGTCGCAACTGGCAGGTGAACACCGCCTATTTGACCTTTCTCGTGGATGGGTTCCTGGCGGGGCTTTGGACCCTGAAGGAGAATGGGGACGCGGGCAGTGTGCTCACCCTTGAACCCTTCCGGAAGCTCACGCGCGCGCAGCGGGAGGAACTCGTCGCCGAAGCGGAGCGCACCGTGGTGGTCCTGGAGGCGCCGGGGCCGGTCACCGTGGACTTCGGGACCGTGCGCGCGTAGGCCAGGTCGCTCAGTCCGCGCGGCCCGTCGCTGCCACCGTCACACCGAGGCCTATCAGCGCGAAGCCGCCCGTCCCGCCGATCATCGAGAGCCGCCGGTCCGAGCGCGCGAACCAGGTGCGGGCCGCCGACGCCGTGAGCCCCCACAGCGTGTCCGTGACCAGGCCGATGGAGATCGGAATCAGGCCCAACAGCAGCATCTGCGTGGTGATGTGCCCCGCATCGTGGTTCACGAACTGCGGGAGCACCGCGGCGAAGAACACGATGCCCTTCGGGTTCGTGACCCCCACGAGTACCCCGTCGGCCACCGTGCGCAGATCGCCGCGCGGCGGTCCCGCCGGGCCCCGGATGTCCGAGGCCTTCAGGTCGCGCCGGTGCCGGAAGGCTTGCACGCCCAGGTATACGAGGTACGCCGCGCCCGCCAGCTTCACCGCCAGGAACAGTCCCGCCGACCGCTCCACGAGCGCGCCGATCCCGAGTGCCACCGCGACCACCAGCAGGTACGAGCCGGCGACGTTGCCGAGTGCCGTCGCCACCGCGGTGCGTCGGCCGTGTGCGAGTGCCCGTCCGATCACGAACAGCACGCTCGGTCCCGGGATCACGATCACCAGCAGCGACATCGCCGCGAACGCCAAGTACCGGTCCATGGACACCATGTCCGCGTCCTCCTTCCACGTTCCCACGTCACGGGGCTCCGCCCCGGACCCCGCTGCTCAATCGCCGCAGGGGCTTGATTGGCTCGATCGCCGCGCGGGGGATTGAAAGACCTGCTCGATCGCCGCAGGGGCTAAATGATCTGCTCGCCCGCCGCAGGGGCTTGAAGGGTTACGGCAGTATCCCCGCCCGTCGAGCCGCCACCACCGCCTCTCCCCGCGTGTGCGTTCCCAGCTTTCGCATGGCGGAGCGGAGATAGCCCTTTACGGTTTCCGGGCGCAGGCCGAGCCGTTCGCCCGCCCCCGCGTTCGTCGCGCCCGAGGCCACGCACGCGAGTACGTCCACCTCGCGCGGCGTGAGCGTCACCGGTGCCTCCGCGGGCCGCACCGGATCCGAGGCCAGGGCCAACGTGCCGCACACCGCGAGCAGTTCGCCCCGCAGGCCCGGGTCGACCAGCTTCGGCGCGAGTGCGCGCAGCGCCCCGTGTGCTTCGCGGACCGCTTCCCACGCCCCGGCGTCCTCGGTGGCCGGGGTGCGCGTCAGGGCCAGCAGCGACTGCACCTCGTCGCGCACCACGAGGGCCTGCTCCACGTCCCGCGCCGCCGCCATCGCCGCGTCGAGGGCCCGGTCGCCGAGCGGCCGGGCCGTGCGCAGCGCCCCGTACAGGACACCCCGCACCCGGCGCCGTACGACGACGGGCACCGCGAGCACCGAGTGCAGGCCCTCGGCCGCGACCGCGGCGTCGTACTCGTGGCTGATGTGCCGCGAGCCCTGGTAGTCGGTGACGGCGCACGCCCTGGCGAGGGAGAGGGCCTTGCCGCCCAGGCCGCTGCCCGCCGCGATACCGAGCCCGTGCAGCGCGTGGGTCGCCGCGCCGCTGAGCTCGGCGATCCGTACCTGGCCCGCCGCCTGCCCGGCCGCCCGGCCCGCGCCCGCGGTCAGCCCGCCGAATGCCACCGGAAGCCCGGTACCCCGGCGCAGCCGCACCAGCGCAGCCCGCATCTCGACCGCCTCGGCCGTTCCTGCGTTCACCGTCCATCACCTCGCCGCACACGGTTCACCCCCGTATGGGGGTGGTGAGACCTGCGTCACTCACTACACGATGGCAGACACGACCCGCGACGGTGCGGGACATGCGGTGGAACCCGGGCCACCCAAGGACATACGGAGCGCACATGACGACGGCGAACGGACCGATGGCGAACGGACCGACGGCGAGCGGACCCACGCAGCAGTTCCGCGCAGCCCGTGACTTCCTGTTGCGGCACGCACGGGACTACGAGGCGGCGTACGAGGGCTTCTCCTGGCCCCGCCCCGAGCGCTTCAACTGGGCCCTCGACTGGTTCGACGTCATCGCCGAAGGCAACGACAAGATCGCGCTGCACATCGTCGAGGAGGACGAATCCGAGGCGCGGTTCTCCTTCGACACCGTGCGCCGCCGCTCCAACCAGGTCGCCAACTGGCTGCGCGGGCACGGGGTCGGCGCGGGCGACCGTGTGCTGCTCATGCTCGGCAACCAGGTCGAGCTGTGGGAGGTGATGCTCGCCGCGATGAAGCTGCGGGCCGTCGTCATCCCCGCCACACCGCTGCTCGGCCCCGCCGATCTGACCGACCGCGTGGAGCGCGGCCGCGCCCGGCATGTCGTCGCACGCCCCGAGGACGTCGCCAAGTTCGGCGAGGTGCCGGGGGAGTACACCCGGATCGTGGTCGGCGCGGCCGCGGCCGGCGAGGGCTGGCTCGCCTACGAGGACGCCGCGGGCGCCCCCGACACCTTCGAGCCCGACGGGGTGACCGGCGCCGAGGACCCGCTGCTCCTGTACTTCACGTCCGGCACGACCGCCCGCCCCAAGCTGGTCGAGCACACCCACGTCTCGTACCCCATCGGGCATCTGGCGACGATGTACTGGATCGGCCTGCGCCCCGGCGACGTGCACCTCAACATCTCCTCGCCCGGCTGGGCCAAGCACGCCTGGTCGAACTTCTTCGCGCCGTGGAACGCCGAGGCGACCGTCTTCCTCTACAACTACACGCGCTTCGACGCGGGCCGCCTGATGGCCACGATGGACCGCGCGGGAGTGACGTCCTTCTGTGCGCCGCCCACCGTGTGGCGCATGCTCATCCAGGCCGACCTCACGGCCCTGCGGACGCCGCCCAGGGAGGTCCTCGCCGCGGGCGAACCGCTGAACCCCGAGGTCATCGAGCAGGTCGAGCGTGCCTGGGGCATCACCATCCGCGACGGCTTCGGGCAGACCGAGACGTCGGTACAGGTGTCGAACAGCCCCGGTCAGCGCCTCAAGGCCGGCTCCATGGGGCGTCCGAGCCCCGGCTTCACGGTCGAGCTGCTCGACCCGGTGACCGGCGAGCCCGGCGCGGACGAGGGCGAGATCAGTCTCGACCTCTCCGCACGCCCCGTCGGCCTGATGGTCGGCTACCACGGCGACCCGGAGCGCACGGCGGAGTCGATGGCGGGCGGCTTCTACCGCACCGGCGACATCGGCTCCCGCGACGCCGACGGCTACCTCACGTACGTGGGCCGCTCCGACGACGTCTTCAAGGCCAGCGACTACAAGATCAGCCCCTTCGAGCTGGAGAGCGCCCTGCTCGAACACGAGGCGGTCGCCGAGGCGGCCGTCGTGCCCGCCCCCGACGAGCTGCGGCTCGCCGTCCCCAAGGCGTACGTCGTCCTCGCCGAGGGATACGAACCGGGCCCGGACGCCGCGAAGTTGCTGTTCGAGCACTCCCGCGCGGTCCTCGCCCCGTACAAGCGCGTGCGCCGGATCGAGTTCGCCGAGCTGCCCAAGACGGTCTCCGGGAAGATCCGCCGCATCGAGCTGCGCGAGGCCACCGCCAAGGGGTCCGCCGCCGAGTACCGCGAGGAGGACTTCAAGTGAGCGCACCCGCTGGGGAGTTGTCGTACACGCACGGGACCAGCGAGGTGCCGCTCCTCGGCGACACCGTCGGGCGCAATCTGCGGCGGGTCGTCGAGGCCTGGCCCGAGCGCGAGGCGCTGGTCGACATGGCCGACGGGCGCCGCTGGACGTACGGTCAATTCGGCGCGGATGTGGGTGAGTTGGCGCGGGGTCTGCTGGCCCGTGGGATCGGCAAGGGTGACCGCGTCGGCATCTGGGCGGTCAACTGTGCCGAGTGGGTGCTCGTCCAGTACGCGACCGCGCGGATCGGCGCGATCATGGTCAACATCAACCCCGCTTACCGGGCGCACGAGTTGGCGTTCGTGCTCAAGCAGTCCGGTGTCTCGCTCCTCATCTCGTCGACCGAGCACAAGGGAACGGACTATCGCGAGCTCGTACGGCAAGTGGCGCCGGAATGCCCGGAGTTGCGCGAACAGGTCTTCATCGGCACGGAGAGCTGGGACGCCCTGGTGGCGGCCGCGGGCGGCATCACGGACGACCAACTGGTGGCCCTAGAGGCAGAGTTGTCGTGCGACGACCCGGTCAATCTCCAGTACACCTCCGGCACGACCGGCTTCCCGAAGGGCGCCACGCTCTCCCACCACAACATCCTCAACAACGGCTACTGGGTGGGCGAGACGGTCGGCTACACCGAGCACGACCGAGTGTGTCTGCCGGTGCCCTTTTACCACTGTTTTGGGATGGTGATGGGAAACCTGGGCGCCACTTCGCACGGCGCCTGCATCGTCATCCCCGGCCCGTCCTTCGAACCGGCCGCCACCCTGCGCGCCGTGCAGCAGGAGCGGTGCACGTCGCTGTACGGCGTACCGACCATGTTCATCGCGGAGTTGAACCTGCCGGACTTCGGCTCGTACGACCTGAGCAGTCTGCGTACGGGCATCATGGCGGGCTCCCCGTGCCCGGTCGAGGTGATGAAGCGGGTCGTCGCCGAGATGCACATGGCCGAGGTCTCCATCTGCTACGGCATGACCGAGACGTCCCCCGTCTCCCTGCAGACGCGCCGCGACGACGACCTGGAGCGCCGCACCGGCACCGCGGGCCGCGTCCTGCCGCACATCGAGGTCAAGGTGATCGACCCGGTCACCGGAGTCACACTGCCGCGCGGCGAACCCGGCGAACTGTGCACCCGCGGCTACAGCGTGATGCTCGGCTACTGGGACGAGCCGGAGAAGACCGCCGAGGTCATCGACGCCGGCCGGTGGATGCACACGGGCGACCTCGCGGTCATCCGCGAGGACGGCTACGGGCAGATCGTCGGACGCATCAAGGACATGATCATCCGTGGCGGCGAGAACATCTCCCCGCGCGAGATCGAGGAGTTCCTCTACGGGCATCCGAAGATCGCCGACGTCCAGGTCGTGGGCGTGCCGCACGAGAAGTACGGCGAGGAGGTGCTCGCCTGTGTGATCCTGCGCGACCCCGCGGACACGCTGACCCTCGACGAGGTGCGCGCCTTCTGTCGCGACCGGCTCGCGCACTACAAGATCCCGAGCCGGCTGCGCCTTCTGGAACGGTTCCCGATGACCGTCAGCGGGAAGGTCCGGAAGGTGGAACTCCGGCAGGGGTACGGGGAGTTGTAGAAAGGGAAACCGGGAAACCGTAGGGAAGTACCTGTAACCGTTGGGCGGGGGCCGTCACAAGCCCCTTCGCATGCACACCCTGGGCCACCGGTCCAGGCCGTGCTCGGCCTCGGCCGCGCGGATCGCGCGCAGCCCGGGTGTGAGTTCGGCCCCGGAAAGCCGGCGGAAACCGAGGCGCTCGTAGTACGGGGCGTTCCACGGGACGTCGGCGAACGTGGTCAAGGTGAGACCGGTCAGGCCCTGGCCGCGCGCGCAGTCGGCGGCGCACGCGATCAGGGTCTGACCCACGCCCCGGCGGGCGGCGTCGGGGTGCACGGTGACCTGCTCGATGTGGAGGGCGCCGTCGACGACTTCGGCGACGAGGTAGGCGACGATCCCGGTCTCATCGGCCGCGACCCATGCGTGGCCCGCCTGCCGGAATCGCTCCAACTCGGCGACGGTGGGCGGCTCGTCGTCGGCAATCGCGGCCATGCCGACCGTACGGAAGATCTCGCCCGCGGCCGACTCGATGGCCTGGAGGCGGGGGAGGTCGGCGGGCTCGGCGCTGCGGATGATCACCCGGCCAGTATGTCGAGGGACCGCTGGTCACTCACGCGCATTTACGTCCCGCTCGCTATCAGCTCGTCCGCCGGGCTGTTCACCGGCTGCGGTATGCCGGCCAGGTCGAGGACGAACAGCGGGACGCCCAGGGCGTCGGCGCGGGCGCTGGCCTCGTCCACGTAACCCGCGAGGGAGAAGTAGGCGCAGGCCGCGGACTCCGTCATCGACTGCAACCACAGGCACTCCACGTCGCGCAGCGTCGCGGGCCGCACCGACGGCTCGACCTGGGCGACGACCCCGCTCGCCGCGAGCGCGATGCCGGAGGGTGGGTCCTGGTCGGCCCTGCGTACGTCGTCGTAGCCGAGCCAGCGCAGATACAGCGCCACGGCCGTCACGGCGTCGCGCGCGGTGCGGATGGCGACGGGCTGGAAGGCGGGGCGCGGGGGCGCGGCCGTGCGCGGCAGCGGGATGTGGGCGGGCGCGGGGGCCTGGTCGTCGAGGACGGGGACGCGCAGCACCGAGCCGCAGGCGCAGCCGAGCTCGGGCCGGGGCCATCGGTCGCGGCGCCCGCACAGGGGGCAGCGCAGGGTCATCCAGTCGTCGTCCCAGGTGCGGTCGGACACGGGAACGGGGGCGGCGCCGCGCACCATCGGTGGCGCGACGGGTGCGCCGCAGGCGCAGGGGAGGGCCTGGGGTGCGTACAGATGCTCGCGCCGGCAGGTGGGGCAGCGCAGGTGGGCGGGCTCGGCCATGGCAACTCCCCCTCGGTCCTGCCCCGGGAACGGATCGACGTCAGTCTCATCATCCACCTTGACGGCCTCCAAAGCGCCCCTCTACATTGCTTCCATATAGCAGAACCTAGTTTCCACATCGTGAAAGTAGCCCGAAAGGGTCGCTGGAGCGAAACAGGGGGCTGGGGGACGGAATTCAGAGCTCGCCGCGGGGCGCGACGGGAGCGCGAATCCGACAGCCACAGCCGTAGCCGTAGTCGTACAGCCGAAGAGGCGTACGCAGTCACAGCAGGAGTCGGGAGCACTCATGGCTCGAATGACCGCCGCCCGCGCGGCCGTTGAGATCCTCAAGCGCGAGGGCGTCACGAACGCGTTCGGCGTGCCCGGTGCCGCCATCAACCCCTTCTACAAGGACCTCAAGGAGAGCGGTGGCATCGACCACACGCTCGCTCGCCACGTCGAGGGCGCCTCGCACATGGCCGAGGGCTTCACCCGGGCCAACCCGGGCAACATCGGTGTCTGCATCGGCACTTCGGGTCCCGCGGGGACCGACATGATCACCGGCCTGTACTCCGCCACGGGCGATTCGATCCCGATCCTGTGCATCACGGGTCAGGCGCCGAGCCACCTCCTGCACAAGGAGGACTTCCAGGCCGTCGACATCGCCTCGATCGCCAAGCCCGTCGCCAAGATGGCGGTGACGGTCCTGGAGGCCGCGCAGATCCCGGGCATCTTCCAGCAGGCCTTCCACCTGATGCGTTCGGGCCGTCCGGGGCCGGTCCTCATCGACCTTCCGATCGACGTCCAGCAGACGGAGATCGAGTTCGACCCGGAGACGTACGAGCCGCTGCCGATCTACAAGCCGGCCGCGAGCCGCGCCCAGATCGAGAAGGCGATCAAGCTCCTCGTCGCGTCCGAGCGGCCGCTGATCATCGCGGGCGGCGGCATCATCAACGCGGACGCGTCCGACCTGCTCGTCGAGTTCGCCGAGGTCACCAACACGCCTGTCATTCCTACGCTGATGGGCTGGGGCACGATCCCCGACGACCACGAGCTGAACGCGGGCATGGTGGGCCAGCAGACCGGCCACCGGTACGGCAACGCCACGTTCCTGGAGTCGGACTTCGTCCTCGGCATCGGCAACCGGTGGGCCAACCGGCACACGGGTTACAAGCTGGACGTCTACCAGGGCGAGCGGAAGTTCGTGCACGTCGACATCGAGCCGACGCAGATCGGCAAGATCTTCGCGCCGGACTACGGGATCGCGTCCGACGCCAAGTCGGCCCTAGAGCTGTTCGTCGAGGTCGCGAAGGAGCTGAAGGCGGCCGGTGAGCTGCCGGACCGCTCCGCGTGGGTCGCCTCGCACCTGGAGCGCAAGGAGACCCTCCAGCGCCGTACGCACTTCGACGACATCCCCATGAAGCCGCAGCGCGTCTACGAGGAGATGAACAAGGCGTTCGGCAAGGACACGCGGTACGTCACGACGATCGGTCTGTCGCAGATCGCCGGTGCGCAGATGCTGCACGTCTACAAGCCGCGGCACTGGATCAACTGCGGCCAGGCGGGGCCGCTCGGCTGGACGATTCCGGCGGCGCTCGGTGTCGCGAAGGCCGACCCTGACACGCAGGTCGTGGCGCTGTCCGGCGACTACGACTTCCAGTTCATGATCGAGGAGCTGGCGGTGGGGGCGCAGCACCGCATCCCGTACGTCCATGTCCTCGTCAACAACGCCTACTTGGGCCTTATCCGCCAGGCCCAGATCGGCCTCGACATCAACTTCCAGGTCAACCTGGAGTTCGAGAACCAGAACAGTCCCGAGCTGGGTGTCTACGGGGTCGACCACGTCAAGGTCGCCGAGGGGCTCGGCTGCAAGGCGATCCGCGTGACGGATCCGGCGGAGCTCGGCGCCGCGTTCGAGCAGGCCAAGAAGATGGCCCAGGAGTTCCAGGTCCCGGTCGTCGTCGAGGCGATCCTGGAGCGCATCACGAACATCTCCATGAGCCCGACGGCGGACATCAGCGCGGTCAAGGAGTTCGAGGAGCTGGCTACGGAGCCGGCTCACGCGCCTACGGCCATCCGGCCCCTGAAGGTCTGACAGCCGCACCGCGTACGAGGCGGGCCCCCGGTTCCACGGAGCCGGGGGCCCGTCCTTCGTTGTGCCGGGGGGCGTTGCCCGGAGCGGTGGGCGGCGCCGGTGGCGGTTGTTGTTGCGCGGCGCCGGGGCTTTGCCGGGGTCGGCGCCTTACGCGACTGTTGCGGAGCGCACCGGTCCACCCCTTCGGCTGCGCCGGTGCCCGCTCACCTCCCACCCGCCCGCCGCCTCCGGGGGCTTCGGCCCCGCGGGGTCGGGCTTATGGCTGCTGTGATGGCTCCGCAGCGTCGGGGAACGGGTGGTGCTGGTTGTTGTTGCGCGGCGACGGGGTTCGGGGCATCTGCCGGGGTCGACGCCTCACGCGCCCGTTGCGCGGCGTCGGGGCTTTGCCGGGGTTGGCGCCTTACGTGGTCGGTGCGCGGCACTGGGGCTTCGCTGGGGTCGGCACCGGTCCACCCCTTCGGCTGCGCCGGTGTCCGCTCACCTCCCACCCGCCCGCCGCCTCCGGGGGCTTCGGCCCCTCGGGGTCGGGGCCTGCACCGGGGACCCGGGGCTTTGCCGGGGCGGCGTCGGTAGTGATGGTTGCGCGGCACTTGGGCCCGCGGGCCATGCCGTGGCCGGTGCCTGCCATCTCCGTCGCGCGGCACCGTGGCGCCGCCTTGCCCACCCTGCCGCCCAAGGCGGTGGCGGCCCGACGCCCAAGGCGGGGAGCCGTGACCGACGGCAAACACCCCTCGGCGGGGCTGGCGCTGGTAGCACGCCGGAAGCGGCACCCCGTCGCGCCGAGGCCCCCGGAGGGGGCGGGGGGTGGGAGACGACCGGGGGAGTGAGAACGAGCGCGCCGCTCAACGCCGAGGCGAGTACCTCAAGTCCCCGCGGCGCGGAGGCAACTACCTCAAGTCCCTGCGGCGCGGAGGCGATTGCCTCAAGTCCGCGCGGTGCGGAGACCACCACCGCAAGCCTCTGAGGCCTCAAGTTCCTACGGCGCGGAGGCGACTACCTCAACCCCTGCGGTGCCGAGGCGAGTACCTCAAGTCCCCGTGGCGCGGAGACCACCGCCGCAAGCCTCTGAGGCCTCAAGCCCCTGCGGCGCGGAGGCGACTCCCTCGCCCCCTGCGGCGCCTAGGCGAGCTCCTCAACCCCCGCGGCCCCGAGGCGAGCACCTCAAGCCCCTGCGGCGATTGAGCAGCGGGGTCCGGGCCGGAGCCCCGAGGCGTAGGACCGTCGACCGTCATGTGCGGAGTCCTGAGGGGAGGAACGTTAACCGTCATGGCGGAGCCCCGACGCGTGGGAACGCCGACCGTCACTGGCGGAGCCCGACGTGGGGCCGGGGTTGAGGCGGATGGACCTGCGGGCGCAGAAGAGCGCCGAGGTCGGGACCGTCCGAACTCGGCGCTCTGGCCAAGAGGTTGTTGCCGTCCGACGGCGCGCGACTGGCGGAACATGCGTGCGCGCCACCGGACGGAGACCGAGGAAACCCCAACGGGCAGACCCCGTCAGGGAATTGGCTGGGACCGCGGCGGCCGGCGTACGACGGTTCCCCGTTCCCCTCCCTCAGGTCGAGAGGAGAGCGGAGGAACCTTCACCACCGCACTGGCTCGTACGCTGCACAAGCCGCCGCGGTCCCCGCGCGGCGCCAGCCGCATCGACTGGCGCAGTCTCCCGCTACCGTCGGCCAGACCACCCCTCATCCGGGTCGTGGCCGACGGCGCGGGCCATTGCGTACGGGGGAAGACCTCCCGCCGCCCCTCGTACGCAGTCTTGGGGGTGGCTGTCGCCGGTCACCGGGAACAGCCCACCCGATCCAACCCGGAGGGATCAGTCCTCGCGCAGGGCGCGGACCGCCGCCTCCACGCGCTTGCCGTAGTCGGCGTCGGCGGCGTGGAAGTGGGCCAGGTTCTTCTCGACGATGTCGTCGCGCGAGACCTGGGAGAGGCCGCCCGCGATGTTCGCGACCAGGCGTCCCTTCTCGTCCTCCGACATCAGGCGGTACAGCTCGCCCGCCTGGAAGAAGTCGTCGTCCTTCGTGTGGGCCGGGGCCTCGTGCGTACCCGTGTGGCCGTGGATCGCGAGCGGCGCGGCCAGCGGGCGGCCGGTCTCGACCGGGCCGTCGAAGGAGTTCGGCTCGTAGTTCTTGTGGGCGCGGGCGTACGCGTTCGCAGCCATGGCGCCGTCGCGGCCGTAGTTGTTCGCGCCGCCCTCGACACCCTTCGGCGCGTTCACCGCGAGCTGGGTGTGGTTGACGCCCAGGCGGTAGCGGTGCGCGTCCGCGTAGGCGAACAGGCGGCCCTGCAGCATCTTGTCGGGGGAGGGGCCGATGCCCGGAACGAAGTTGTTCGGGGAGAAGGCGGCCTGCTCGACCTCGGCGAAGACGTTCTCGGGGTTGCGGTCCAGGACCAGGCGGCCCACGCGCTGCAGCGGGTAGTCCTTGTGCGGCCACACCTTGGTGAGGTCGAACGGGTTGAAGCGGTAGTCCGCCGCCTCGGCCGCCGGCATCAGCTGGACGTGCACGGTCCAGGACGGGTTCACGCCGCGCTCGATGGCCTGCAGCAGGTCCGTCTGATGGGAGTTGGCGTCCTTGCCTGCGAGCTCGGCGCCCTGTTCGGCGGAGAGGCTGCGGACGCCCTGGTTGGTCTTGAAGTGGTACTTGACGAAGAACGCCTCGCCGGCCTCGTTCGTCCACTGGTAGGTGTGCGAGCTGTAGCCGTTCATGTGACGGTACGAGGCCGGGATGCCGCGGTCGCCCATCAGCCAGGTGATCTGGTGCGTGGCCTCGGGGGCGTGCGCCCAGAAGTCCCAGACGTTCTCCGGCTCCTGCTTGCCCGTGAACGGGTCGCGCTTCTGGGAGTGGATGAAGTCGGGGAACTTCAGCGGGTCCTTGATGAAGAAGACCGGGGTGTTGTTGCCGACGAGGTCGTAATTGCCCTCTTCGGTGTAGAACTTGAGCGCGAAGCCGCGGGGGTCACGGACGGCGTCCGCCCCACCGAGGTTGTCGGCGACGGTCGAGAAGCGCGCGAAGACCTCGGTGCGCTTGCCGATCGAGTTCAGGAACTCGGCGTACGTGTAGTCGGTGACGTCGTCCGTCACCTCGAAGTAGCCGTACGCGCCGGAGCCACGGGCGTGCACCACGCGCTCCGGGATGCGCTCGCGGTTGAAGCGGGCGAGCTTCTCCAGGAGGTGCTGGTCCTGGAGCAGGATCGGGCCACCGACGCCGGCGGTGGCGGAGTTCTGGTTGTCGGCGACGGGGGCGCCGGACTCGGTCGTAAGCACGCGCTTCGACATCGTGACCTTCCGTGCTGTAACTGCTGCGACTGCTGAGAAGTTCGAGGTGTTCGGAGCGTAAGTACCTCTGAACTGCTACGTCAACAGTTTGTTGAAGTTATGGGTACGCGAATCTGGAGGTACGCGAATAAGGGTTCCGGGCCGTGGCGGCGCCTGGGCGCGACAGGACAGGTGTCAGCGACACCACGGCCCGGAAGACTGTGGGGCCGGCTCCTACTTGGGCTGGTCCCCCGAGAGGCGCTCGACCGCGCGCAGCAGCGCCGAGTGGTCGAGGCCGCCGTCGCCCTGGGCGCGCAGCGAGGCGACCAGCTGGGCGACCGTGGCGCCGACGGGGAGCGAGGCACCGACATTGCGGGCGGCGTCGGTGACGATGCCCATGTCCTTGTGGTGCAGGTCGATGCGGAAGCCCGGCTTGAAGTCCCGGTTCAGGAAGTTGTCCTTCTTGCGGGTCAGGACGGTCGAGCCGGCCAGGCCGCCGTTGAGGACGTCGAGCGCGGCCTTCAGGTCGACGCCTGACTTCTCCAGGAAGACCACGGCCTCGGCGCACGCCTGGATGTTCACGGCGACGATCAGCTGGTTGGCGGCCTTCACGGTCTGGCCCGAGCCGTGCGGACCGCACAGCACGATGGTCTTGCCGAGCGCGTCGAGCAGCGGCTTGGCCTCGTCGAACTCGGCCTGGTCGCCGCCGACCATGATGGACAGGACGGCCTCGATCGCACCGGCCTCGCCACCGGAGACGGGGGCGTCGAGGACGCGAATTCCCTTGCCCTTGGCGGCCTTTGCGAGGTCCACGGACGTCTGCGGGGTGATCGAGGACATGTCGACGAGCAGGGCGCCCGACTTCGCGTTCTCCAGGATGCCGTCCGGGCCGTAGGCGATGGCCTCGACCTGCGGGGAGGCCGGAACCATGGTCACGACGACATCGGCCTCGCGCACGGCCTCGGCGATCGACTTCGCGGCGGTACCGCCGGCGGTCGTGAGGCGGTCCAGCTTGTCCTGCTCCAGGGTGAAGCCCGTGACGTCGTAGCCGGCCTTGATCAGGTTCTCCGACATGGGGGAGCCCATGATGCCGAGACCGATCCACGCGACCTTGGGGAGGTTGTTGCTCATGAGGGTGACTCCAAAAGCGTTGTTACGGCGATGAGTTGATGGCCCTGCCGCGGCGCGGGTGGCTCAGGCGGCGCGGTGCTCGTGGGGCAGCCAGGCGAAGGACTCGGCGCTCGGAGCGTCGCCCGGCTTGTACTCCAGGCCCACGTAGCCCTCGTAGCCGGCCTTCTTCAGCTGGTCCAGCAGCTCCTCGAGGGGGAGCGAGCCGGTGCCCGGCGCGCCGCGGCCCGGGTTGTCGGCGATCTGCACGTGCGCCGTCTTGTCGGTGTGGGCGCTGATGATCGCCTGCAGGTCCTCGCCGTTCATGGACAGGTGGTACAGGTCCATCAGGAACTTGGCGTTGCCGAGGCCGGTCGCCGCGTTCACCTTGTCCACGATCTCGATCGCCTTGGGGGCGCTCACGATCGGGCACTTCGGCGACTCCGGCGCGTTCAGCGCCTCGATCAGCAGCACGGCGCCGACGCGGTGGGCGGCGTGGGCCGCGAGCACCAGGTTCTCCAGGGCGAGCTCGTCCTGCTCCTGCTCGGAGACGCCCTCGACGCGGTTGCCGTACAGCGCGTTGAGCGCCGTGCAGCCGAGGGACTGCGCGAAGTCGGCCGCGACGTCGATGTTCGCGCGGAACCTCTCGCTCTCCTCGCCGGGGATCGACAGGGCGCCCCGGTCGGGGCCGGGCAGCTGACCCGCGTAGAAGTTCAGGCCGGTGAGCTGGACGCCCGCGTCCTTGATCGCGGCGCGCAGGGCGTCGAGCTCGGACTGCTCGGGGGTGGGGGCGTCGACCCAGGGCCACCAGAGCTCGACCGCGGTGAAGCCCGCCGCGGCGGCGGCCGCGGGGCGCTCCAGGAGCGGGAGCTCGGTGAAGAGGATCGACAGGTTGACGTTGAAGCGCTGGTCTGCAAATCCCATGTGGGTCGCGCTCCCTTCATCTTCGAGATCGTGGAACTTCCGTATTATGGAAGTTCGTTTCTGCGTAATGGAAGATTGCCTGCAGCTCCTCGTGACTGTCAAGAGGGGTCGTCGAATTTCGCCGCGCCCCGGTGTCCGTCCGGGCTTCAAGAAACCGGCCCGTGACACGTGTTGGCCCCGAAGTTCGGGGAAGGTGAACGCCCGTTGCCAGTCACGGGAGTTGTGGGGGAGATGGGCGGATCCCGGTCGGTGCCGACGAACGGCCTCTCGCCGGTCTACGACGAGACGGGGGCCGCGTCCGCGCGGTTCTTGCGCTGGCTCGTCGAGCAGACCGGCACGGGCGGGGCGAGCCGCGTGGCCAGCGCCGATTTCGCGCCGCACGAGCGGTGCAGCGTCGACCTGGTCGCCGATGTCGTGGGGCGCCTCGGCGCGCTCGGCTGGCTCACCGAGCACAACGACTCGGGCGCCGACCCGCCCCTCGTCAGCCCCACCGCCGCGGGGCTCGCCGAGGTCGCCGTCTGGGACGAGGCGTACGCCGACCGGGAGGCGCGGCGCCGCTACGCGAAGGCGGCCCTGTTTGCGTACTGGGACAGGGCCGGGCAGCACCGCAGCGGCGACGGCTCCCACCCCGAGAACTTCCTGTGGGCCAGCGAGGCCTTCTACTGCGGCCGCCAACTCCCGGTGGAGGACCTGGAGTACGCCAGGAACCACCTGGAGCTGCCCGCGCCCGTACACGTCAGCCCGGCGGAACAGGGCGAAGGCGTCGTGATCTCGTACGAGCAGCTGGCCCAGCTCGTCCAGTCGTCGCTGCCCGAGGCGACCGAGAGCGACAGCGAACTGCGGCAGGTGCGCGCGCTCGCCGACGAGCTGACCGACGCCATCGACCGCGGCGACCGGCCCGACGAGGGCCTGGTGCGGCGCTTCATGGAGCGCGTCCCGGGCGTGCTGCAGAGCGAGAGCGCCTCGGTCGGCAAGGAGGTGGTGGTCGGCTTCCTCGCCGACTTCGTCCGCCAGACGCTGAGGCTGCCGTGACGGATCACGGAGGGCCCAGCGGCGTACCCACCACCGGATCCGATGACCAGATACCCGAGGTGTACGCGCGCCAGCCGCTCCTGAGCCAACTGGTGCCACGCCTCATCGGCCTGGAACGCGAGCGCCACCGGCGGCGCCGTCGCAGGGAGTTCGCCGACGACCTGCCCGTCGTGCTGCTCAGCGGGCGGCACGGCACCGGCAAGAGCGCCATGCTGAACGACCTCCAGCGGGCCTACGCCCCCGACACCGGCCCCTGGCCGGGACCCCGGGTCCCCTTCGCCCGCATCAACTGCACGGACCTGGAGGAGCGGGCCCGGGTGGGCCCCGAGATCGCCAACAACTCGTACGTGGTCGAGATGCTGGTCGAGCTGGTCCGCCAACTCTCGCTCCCCGTCGCCGGGTTCGGCCGCCTGCGCTTCCCCAGGACGACCGCGGGACTGCTCGCCGTGATTTCGGCCCGGCGCCCCGGCATCGACGACGAACTCACCGTCGCCGACCGGCACGCCGCCGCCCTCATGGGCCCCTGGCCGGCCGGCGAACCCCCGCCCACCTGGGACGCGCTGTTCCGTCCCGCGCTGCCCGCGCCCGCGGAGGGCGGCTCGCCCGACCCGGCCGAGTTCCCCGAGGCGGCCGTGCGCACCTACCTCGCCAGGCAGTACCGCCGCCGCACGCGCAGGCTCGGCCCCCGCGACCTCGTCAGCTGGTACGAGAGCCACCGCAGCGAGAGCGACAACCGGCTGCGCGGCATGCCGCCCGACGCGGCCACCGAGCCGCCCCGGGTGCCGGCCGCCCAGCGCGCGCGGGCCGTGGCCAGGCTCTGTCAGGAGTTCCACCAGGGCCGAGGCTTTCGGCGCGGCGTCGAACGCATGCTGATGGCCGCGTTCCTCAGGGACGTGCGCTACGGGAGGCTGCGGCGCGGGAACCGGGCACCACGGCCGCTGATCCTGCTCGACAACGTACACACCGACCTCGGCCGCGACTTCCTCGAACTCCTCCTGGAACAGCGCGCGTTGCAGGAACGCGGCGCCCGCGACCCGCTCGTCGTACTCGCCACCGAATTGCGCGGCGACGCCGACGACGATGACGAGACGCCCGAGGAGGAGCAGGAGACCGCCCCGTACCCGCGGGCCACCCGCCAGCCGTTGCAGGAGGTCGGGGCGCGCACCCGCTGGAGCCGCGACAGTGCGGAGCCGTCCGAGGGGGTGCTGCTCCTGCCGCTGCCGCCGCTCGACACGGAACACGTGGAGCGCATGCTGCGCAGCGACGAGCGGGTCACGTTCGACCCGTACATCGCGACGGCGCTGCACGATCTGACCCGCGGCCACCCCATGGGGGCCCGCAGAATGTGCGACGCCGTCGTGCACAAGGCGCGCGGCGAGGAGTGGGTGGCGGCCGAGCAACTCCTCGACCTGGACCAGCCCGGCGGCGCAGGCGAGTCGGTCATCTGGCGGCTGCTCAACACCCTCGTCGGCGGCGAGAACCACGACGAGCTGTGCCTGCTCTCGCTGGCCTGGGACCGAGAGGCGGCCGAGCAGCTGGCCGAGCGGTGGGTACCGCGGCGGATCGACGACCTGGCCGCGGCCGACGGCATCGCCGCCCAGCTGGAGCGGGAGCGCTGGTCGCGCGGGCCCGGCAGCCGGCCGTTCATCACGGACCGCTTCCTGCGGGCGCTGCTCGTGCACCAGATGCGCAGCGGGCGCGGCGCGGGCGGCGTCGGCTGGGGCGACGCCCACGGGCTGCTCGCCCAGCACCACCGGCGCCGGGCCGAGGGCCGCGCGGGGCGGTCCGGGCGCGAGGAGTGGGCCCGCTTCCTGTGGCACCGGCTGGCCGGGGGCGAGACCCAGGAGGTCGTCGACCGGCTGCACGCCGAGTTCGGGCGCTCCGACGGTGACGCCCTGGAGTGGCTGCGCGCGCTGCGGACGGTTGCGCACGCGCCGCGCCCGCCCGGTGACCTCTGGTTCGAGCAGTGCCAGGAGGTCGGCAAGGGGCGCAGGGACCGGCTCCAGGCGCGGGCGGACCCTGATGCGGGCCTGGAGAAGCGGGCGATCTACCGGCTGCTGCACGCGCTGTGGTACGCCGCCGACGAGCTCGCCGAGGCGGACCGGGTGCTGGCCGACCGGATCGGGCAGGACCTGTCGTTCCTGTCCGCCCAGCACCTGACCGGGCGCGCCGTCCTCGCCCAGGCGGCGGTCCGCTGGCCGCGGGCCGTGCGGGACGGCGAGGACTGGCCGCTGGAGCGCAGCTGGGGAGGCGTGGCATGAGGCGCTGGACGGACCGCAGGACCTGGCGCTGGCTGCCGCGGCGGCTCCGGTTCCGGGTGTTCGGCCTGGTCGACGTGATCGCGCTGTGGGTGGTCGTCGGGGCGCTGCTCGGCGGCGGGGCATGGTGGGGCGTGGGCACGTATCTGGACAACCGGAACTACTGCTCCCGGGACCATGACCTGCGGCGGGTGGGGGACGAATGCGTCGGCGTCACCGCGCGGGCGTACGCCTTCGACGAGGACCTGGAGGACGTCCTGGGCGACATCGCGCGCGAGAACGAGGAGGCGCGGGCGAGCGCGTCGCAGCGGCGGGTGGTGAGCGTCGGCGTCGTCATGCCGTACACCGCGCAGACGAAGGGCGCGGCCATGTCCAAGGAGCTGATCCTGCACGCGTTGCAGGGTGCGTACATCGCGCAGTACGAGCACAACCACGGTGCGACGACCAAGGGCAGCGCGGTCCGGCTCCTCTTCGCCAACGTGGGCGAATACCTCGATCACTGGAAGGGCGTGACCAAGGAGCTGAGCGCACGGACCGACGACAAGAGCGCTCCCCTCGTCGCCACCATCGGCTTCCCCAACAGCGACAGCATGACCCTGGAATCCGTGGAGAGCCTCGAGAAGGCCCGGATCCCGGCCGTCAGCGCCGCGCTGAGCGCCACCGACATGGAGAACCCGTACCTGTTCAAGGTGTCGCCCTCCAACGCCCAGCTCGTCGACGCCCTGAAGGAGTACGCGAAGCGGAACGACGTCAATCGCGACAAGACGTTCATGATCGCGGACGACCGGGACGACAAATACGTCTCCGACCTGCGCGAGGTCTTCCAGGAGAAGTTCGGTGAGGACTACGGCATCACCAACGACCCGGTGCGGCGGACGGTCGAGATGTACCAGGGCAGGAAGGGGCCGGCCCGGGGCGACACCCAGGACTTCAAGAAGTCGGTGGAAGCGATGTGCGGGGCCGGCACGCGGACGGTGTTCCTGGCCGGCCGTGACGCCGACCTGGAACCCTTCGTGAACGCCATCGACGAGACGAGCTCCTGCCGGTACCGGTCCGACGACCCGCTGCGCATCCTGCGCGTCAGCACGGCCCGCGATCCCGTCACCGAGACCCCCGCCATCGGCGAGAAGACCCGTCGGCTGCACATCCGGATCGTGACGGCGGCCGCCGTGGACGCGCCGCGCTGGGAGCGTGGCGAAGGGGAGACACCCCGGCACTTCGGGCGGTTCGCGAGCGCCTACGAAGACGCCTTCACGGGTGAGGAGCGGCAGGCCCTCAACGACGGGTACGCCGTGATGTACCACGACGCCCTCGCCGCGGTGAGCAACGCCGTGAAGCAGGCCAGTACGAGCGGGCACGGCGACGTGTCCAACGACGACGTCCAGGATCAGCTGCGCAAGGGCAGCCCACAGGACGACTGCGCCCAGTGCGTGCAGGCCGCGAGCGGCGACTTCACGTTCGTCGACGCCGACGGGAGCGACGCCGGGTCCGGGGTGGGCCAGTGGCCGGTGTGCAAACCGGTACCGATCGTGACGTTCCCGGAGGGAAGCGGGGGCGGATCGCCGCTCTACCGGACGTACGAGAGCGCGGGCAGCAAGTGCCCGGCGCCCTGACCTCCGCCTGATCGCGACGGTGGCTCCCGGTAACCGCTCCATGCGGGTTAGGTTGAACGCGTGCGATTGAGAGTGGAGTTCACGACGGAGCCCTTCGACTTGGAGGAGGCGCCCGAGCACGCGCTCGCGGCACGCCGGGTCATCGAGGCGGCCGATCTCGACGAGGTCGACGTGGGGCCGTTCGGCAACACCGCGCAGGGCGGTGCGGACGAAGTGCTGACCGCGGTCGACGCCCTGCTGCGCAGCAGCCTCGAAAGCGGGGCGACGCGGATCTCGCTGCAGGTCAACGTGGTGGGGGACCCCACGGGGAAGGGTGACGACGCGTGAACGACACCGGGGACACCACGGACGCCTTCGTCACGGCGGTGAAGCCACTGGTCGACGCCATGGGCGGGGAGCTGATGCCGCCGGAGGGCGCGGGCCCCGACGATGTCGTACTGGCGTGGCAGGGGGCCGATGTCGTGGCCGTGCGCCTGCCCCAGTTGGCGGACTCGCTGGACCACATCCTGGCCGCCATGGAGCGCACCAAGGGAGTCCCGCTGTCCGCGCTCGACCGCAGGCAGAAGCAGGAGGCCGTACGGCTCCTGGAGGCGCGCGGAGCGTTCTCCGTACGTCACGGTGTGGAGACCGTGGCCGGCGCCCTCGGCGTTTCCCGCTTCACCGTGTACAACTATCTCAACCGGGACAAGACGCCCTGACCTGGGACGATACCGAGCCGACCGCCCTCGCCCCCACCGCTGTCCGATATCCGGACGGCGGTTTTTTGTAACTCCGAGTTTTCAACAAAGTGTTGACGTGATGTTTCCGGGGGCGTTAGCTATCTGCAGCCCGTCCAGCACAAGGCCACGGAGGCACCCCGTGACTTCAGGTTCCACGCCGGGACTTTCCCGGTTCAACACCTCGGACGAGAGTGCGGCGCAGGCCGAGCTCCATGAGGTGTGTGCTTCATCGGCGTGGGGGAGCAAGCTTCTCGCCCAGCGCCCCTTCGCTTCAGCAGAGACCCTCTTCACCGCCAGTGACGCCGCGATGGCGGAACTGACCGCGGACGACCTCGCCGAGGCGATGGCGGGGCACCCGCCGATCGGCCGCCCGAAGCCCGGTGACCCGACGTCGTCGCGCGAACAGCGCGGCATGGCGGGGGCCTCCGATGAGCTCAAGAAGGAGATGCTCGAGCTCAACCTGGCGTACCAGGACACGTTCGGCCACGTCTTCCTCATCTGCGCCACCGGCGCCACGGCGGAGCAGATGCTCGATGCGCTCAGGACCCGGATCGGCCACACGGCCGATGAGGAGCGGGAGATCGTCCGCACCGAACTGGGAAAGATCAACCGCATCCGCCTGACCCGCATCGTAGAAGCACCGTAAGAACAGGAAATGAACGCCTGATGAGCACCGAGACCACGGCATCGGTGTCCACGCACATTCTGGACACCAGCATCGGACGCCCCGCCGGGGACGTCGCCATCTCCCTTGCGGCACGCGCCGGTTCGGGCGCCGAGTGGCTGGCGCTCGGCGGCAGTGCCACCGACGCGGACGGGCGCTGCAAGGACCTGCCGGCGCTGCCGGAGGGCACCACCCACGTACGCCTCGACTTCGAGACCGAGGCGTACTTCGCGAAGAAGACCGCCAACACGCAGAACCAGCAAGCCGATGCGCAGCAGGACGCCCCCGCGAATCGGGACAGCGACACGACCGGAGCGTTCTTCCCGGAGGTGGCGATCACGTTCGCCGTCACGCCGGGCGAGCACTACCACGTGCCGCTGCTGCTCAACCCGTTCGGCTACTCCGTTTACCGAGGGAGCTAGCAGACATGCCCACGATTCTGGGATCCAACCAGTACGGCAAGGCCGAGAACCGAGTCGTAAAGATCACGCGGGACGGCGACACCCACCACATCAAGGACCTGAACGTCTCGGTCGCCCTCAGCGGTGACCTCGACGACGTCCACCTCACCGGGTCGAACGCCAACTGCCTGCCGACGGACACCACCAAGAACACCTGCTTCGCCTTCGCCAAGGAACACGGCATCGAGTCGGCGGAGCAGTACGGGATCGAGCTGGCCCGGCACTTCGTCGAGAGCCAGCCGTCCATCCACCGGGCGCGCATCCGCATCGAGGAGTACTCGTGGGAGCGCATCGCCGGCTCCGACGCGGGCTCCAAGTTCATCGGCTCCGACGAGGTCAAGCACTCCTTCGTCCGCAAGGGCATGGAGACGCGCCTCGTCCAGGTCACCTATGACGGCCAGAAGTTCGAAGTCCTCAGCGGGCTCAAGGACTTGACCGTGATGAACACCACGAACTCCGAGTTCTGGGGCTACATCAAGGACAAGTACACGACGCTCAAGGAGGATTACGACCGCATCCTCGCGACGTCGCTGTCGACCTGGTGGCGGCACAACTGGACGGGCGTCGACGACGAGCGCACGCCCAACTGGAACAAGTCCTACGAGCAGTCGAAGAAGCACATTCTTCAGGCCTTCGTGGAGACGTACTCGCTGTCGCTGCAGCAGACCCTCTTCCAGATGGGCTCGCGCGTCATCAACAACCGCAGCGAGATCGACGAGATCCGCTTCTCCGCGCCGAACAAGCACCACTTCCGGCAGGACCTGTCGGCCTTCGGTCTGGAGAACGAGGCGAAGGACGGCGCCGTGTACTGGGCCGCCGACCGCCCCTACGGCCTCATCGAGGCCACCATCCTGAGGGACGGCGCGGACCAGCGCATCCCGGTCGACATGACCAACCTCTGACGCCGCATCAGGCGTTCACGGACGCGGTAGCGCACCCCCGTCACCCCGCAGTCGGCGGGGGTGCGCCGCACCGGAGGGAACATAGCAATGGCAGTGCCAGCAAAGGGGCCGGCTGAAGCCGAGGGCCCGTGTTCCACCCCATCGGGAAGCGCCGAACCGGAGTCCACCGGTTCGCGGGTGCACCCGGTGGACGAGAAGCTCCACCCGTCGCGGCTCGCGCCCGCCGCACTCCAGCACATCGCCGCCATGTACGCCGGCGTCGTCACACCGCCGCTCATCATCGGCCAGGCCGTGGGCCTCGACACCGCGGGCCAGACCCGGCTGATCGCCGCGTCGCTGCTCATCGCGGGCCTGGCCACCCTGCTCCAGACGCTCGGCGTCAAGGGCTTCGTCGGCAACCGGCTGCCCTTCGTCAACGCCGCGTCCTCCGCGGGCATCGCACCGATGCTCGCCATCGCCGAGACGAACGCCAAAGGCGACCAACTCCCCGCCATCTACGGGGCAGTCATGGTCGCGGGTGTCTTCTGTCTCGCCATCGGACCTTTCTTCGGGCGGTTGTTGAGGTTCTTCCCGCCGCTCGTCACCGGCATCGTCATCACCCTCATCGGTGTGACCCTGATGCCCGTGCCCGTCGGCTGGGCCCAGGGCGGCGACAAGACCGCCGCCGACTACGGCGACATGCGCTACCTCGCCCTCGCCGCCTTCACGCTCGTCGTCATCCTGCTGATCCAGCGCTTCGGCAAGGGCTTCGTCAAGCAAGTCGCCCTGCTCTTCGGCATGTTGATCGGCACGCTCGCCGCGATCCCGTTCGGCATGGCGGACTTCAGCTCCCTCAAGTCGGCGCCCGTGGCCGCGCTCCCGACGCCGTTCTCCTTCGGCGCCCCCGAGTTCCAGCCCGCCGCGATCATCTCGCTCTGCCTCGTCATGCTCGTCCTGATGACCGAGTCGAGCGCCGGCATGCTCGCCATCGGTGAGATCTGCGAGCGCGAGTGCGACGGAAAGACCATCACCCGGGGTCTGCGCACCGACGGCATCGCCACCTTCATCGGACCGATCTTCGGCGGCCTGCCGACCTCCGCGTTCGCGCAGAACGTCGGCGTCGTCTCCCTGACCAAGGTGCGCAGCCGCTACGTCGTCGCCGTAGCCGGCGGCACCCTCCTGATCCTCGGCATCTTCCCGATGCTCGGCGCGGTCGTCTCCATGGTCCCCATGCCCGTCCTGGGCGGCGCGGGCATCGTGCTGTTCGGCTCGATCGCCGTCAGCGGCATCCGTACGCTCTCCGAAGCGGGCCTCGACGACAGCTCCAACATCATCCTCGTGGCCGTCTCGCTCGGCGCGGGCATCATCCCGCTCGCCGCACCGAGCTTCTACGCCGATTTCCCGGCCTGGGCGCAGACCGTGCTCGGCTCCGGAATCAGCGCGGGCGCGCTCGTCGCCGTCTCGCTGAACCTTTTCTTCCACCATCTCGGCACCCGCGGCGGGGCAAGTGCCGCCGCGGCACTCAAATCTTCCTAGGGTCCTGCCGTGCCCACACGTCACACCGACTGAAGGAAGCAGCACCATGGCTCCTGCCACGGCAAACCGCATCGTCATCGAGAACGTCGCCATCGCGACGGTCGACGCGCACGACACCGAGTACGCCTCGGGCCACATCGTCGTGGCGGACAACAAGATCGAGTCCATCGGGGCGGGCAAGGCCCCCGAGGGACTCGAGAACGTCGTCCGCCGGATCGACGGCACCGGCCACCTGGCCACACCCGGCCTCGTCAACACGCACCACCACTTCTACCAGTGGATCACCCGTGGCCTGGCGACGGACCACAACCTGTTCAACTGGCTGAAGACGCTGTACCCGACGTGGGCGCGCATCGACGAGCAGATGACATACGCGGCGGCGCAGGGCTCCCTCGCGATGATGGCCCGCGGCGGTGTCACCACCGCCATGGACCACCACTACGTGTTCCCGAAGGGCACCGGCGACCTGTCCGGATCGATCATCCGGGCCGCCTCCGAGACGGGCGTGCGCTTCACCCTGGCGCGCGGCTCCATGGACCGCAGCGAGAAGGACGGCGGACTGCCGCCGGACTTCGCGGTCGAGACCCTCGACGGCGCGCTCGCCGCGACCGAGGAGACGGTCAAGAAGCACCACGACGCCTCCTTCGACGCGATGACGCAGGTGGCCGTGGCCCCCTGCTCCCCGTTCTCCGTCTCCACCGAACTCCTCAAGCAGGGCGCCGAGTTGGCGCGCTCGCTCGGCGTCCGTCTGCACACCCACGGCAGCGAGACCGTCGAGGAGGAGAAGTTCTGCCACGAGCTGTTCGGCATGGGCCCCACCGACTACTTCGAGTCGACGGGCTGGCTCGGCGAGGACGTGTGGATGGCGCACAGCGTCCACATGAACGACTCCGACATCGCCGCGTTCGCGCGTACGAAGACGGGCGTCGCGCACTGCCCGTCCTCAAATGCCCGACTGGCAGCGGGAATCGCCCGCGTCCCCGACATGCTCGCGGCCGGCGTGCCCGTCGGCCTCGGCGTCGACGGCACCGCCTCCAACGAGTCGGGTGAGCTGCACACCGAACTCCGTAACGCCCTCCTCGTCAACCGCCTCGGCGCACACCGCGAGGCGGCCCTGAACGCCCGTCAGGCGCTGCGCCTCGGGACGTACGGAGGAGCCCAAGTCATGGGCCGGGCAAGCCAGATCGGCTCGCTCGAAACCGGCAAGCTGGCCGACCTGGTGCTGTGGAGGATGGACACCCTCGCCCACGCATCGATCGCCGACCCGGTGACCGCGCTCGTCTTCGGCGCGGCCGCACCGGTCACCCTCTCCCTCGTGAACGGCCGCCCGGTGGTCGAGAACAGCCACCTGCTGCACGTCGACGAGGACGCCATCGCCCGCTCCACGCGGGAGGAGGCGCAGCGACTCGCGCGGATTGCCGCCGAGGGCTGACGAGTTGAGACTCCGGTCAGGGGGGACGGCCCCTGGCCGGGGACTCGAGCTGCCGAGCGGGCAGCTCGAGTGCCGCCCCGGGAACGTGGCCCAAAGCTTCACGTTCCCGGGGCGGCAAGTAATACCTGGGCGCACAACAACTGAACATCGAAGCACCACAGTTACGACCTTGCACCTTGCACCACCTCCCAGAAGCGAAAAGCGCCGGCTGCCTGCCGGGGCCGGAAAACAACCGGAGGAGCCGCAGTGGCGTCGAAGCCCAGGTTCACCAAGCAAGGCACGACCCCCGCCGAGTCCGAGGACGTCCGTACGGGGCATACCAAACATCCGGTCGACGAGAAGTTGCCACCGCTGAAGATGGCGACGACCGGTCTGCAGCACGTGGCCGCGATGTACGCGGGCGTGGTCGCGCCCCCGCTCATCGTCGGCGCGGCGATCGGGCTCAGCCCGAAGGAGTTGACCTTCCTGACGGGCGCCTGCCTGTTCACGGCAGGCCTCGCGACCTTCCTGCAGACGCTCGGCATCTGGAAGATCGGCGCCCGGCTGCCGTTCGTGAACGGAGTGACCTTCGCAGGCGTCGCCCCGATGCTCGCCGTCGTCGGCTCCACGAAGGACAAGGACGACGCGCTGCCGATCATCTTCGGCGCCGTGATCGTCGCGGGTGTGCTCGGCTTCATAGCCGCACCCTTCTTCTCGAAGCTGGTCCGGTTCTTCCCACCGGTCGTCACCGGCACGGTCATCACGCTCATCGGTGTCTCACTGATGCCGGTCGCGTTCGGCTGGGCGCAGGGACCCGACGCCAAGGCGCCGGACTACGGCTCCATGAAGAACCTGGCACTCGCCGGGATCACGCTCGTGATCGTGCTGATCATCCGGCGCTTCACGACGGGCTTCGTCAAGCAGATCGCGGTCCTGCTCGGCCTGGTCATCGGCACCGTCATCGCGATCCCGTTCGGCGCCACGGACTTCTCGCCGGTCGGTGACGCGGACATCATCGGCTTCCCGACCCCGTTCCACTTCGGCGCCCCGCAGTTCGCGGGCGCGGCCATCGTCTCGATGATCGTGGTCATGGTGGTCTCGATGACCGAGTCCACGGCGGACATGCTCGCCCTGGGTGAGATCGTCGACCGCCCGGCCGACGAGAAGACCATCGCGGCGGGGCTGCGCGCCGACACCCTCGGCACCGCCATCAGCCCGCTGTTCAACGGGTTCATGTGCAGCGCGTTCGCCCAGAACATCGGCCTCGTCGCGATGACGAAGATCCGCAGCCGGTACGTGGTCGCGGTCGGCGGTGGCTTCCTCGTCCTGATGGGCCTGTGCCCGATGGCGGCGTCGCTGATCGCCGTCGTGCCGCGCCCGGTGCTCGGCGGAGCCGGCGTCGTGCTGTTCGGCTCGGTCGCGGCCAGCGGTATCCAGACCCTGGTCAAGGCCAACCTGGACAAGGACAACAACGTCCTCATCGTGGCCGTCTCGCTCGCCGTGGGCCTGATCCCCATCGCGGTGCCGGAGTTCTACCACGCGTTCCCGGAGAACGCGAAGATCATCCTGGACTCGGGCATCTCGACGGGCTGTGTCGCGGCGGTCGTGCTCAACCTGCTCTTCAACCACATCGGCAAGGGGCGCGACGCCGACGACGTCACGCATCCGATGGAAGCGGGCAGCGACATCGCGGGACAGCGCTCCGAGCCGACAGCGGCGGGCGCGCACTGAGCGACGCGGCGGGGGTGGCGCGGTCGGCGACGCCGCCCTCGCCGCGTCTGATTCGCCCGCGTCTGATTCGTCGGCGTCAGATGCGCCCGCGTCGGACTCGTCGGCGTCGCGTGCGTCCGATTGTGACTCGTCGGCGTCGCGCGCGCCCGTGTCGCGCGCGTCCGCGTCACCCCGCCCGAGTCTGCGCCGTCGGCGTCGCGCGCGTCCGCGTCGGACCCGCCCGCGTCACTCCCGCCCGTGTCGCGCGCGTCCGCGCCCCGCCGCGTCTCAACCGCCGCAGACCGGCGCCGACTTCAGGTAGCCGCCCAGGTTCTCGTCGTCCGTGCCGAGCAGCGCCGTACCGTTCGCGCCCGGCACGCACTCCACCGCCTCGATCTTGCGGTCGTCGAACCTGTCCGGCGCGGTCCGTTGCGCGGCCATCCGCAGCGCCGCCCGGGTGCCCGATCCGTTCAGCGACACGCGTCCCGCCTCGCTCACTGCCGAGGCGAACGGCCCGTCGTCCCCGGCGTCCGAGGCCGAACTCACCATGATGCGCCCGGACTTGGTGAGGGAGATGTCGGAGACGTGCCGCACATCCCCCTTCGGGTAGGCCGCGCGGAACTCCGCCTTCTCGACGTTCCCGAACTCCGCCTCCCCGTACTCGCCGACGGAGAACGGCGCCGCGAACACCGTCGCCGGGCGGTCCGCACCCGCGCCCCGGTCCGCCCACACCGCGACCGTCCTCCCGTGCGACGTGCCGAGCGCGAAGCTCTCGAAGTCCGCGCCCTCGGGGATCGCGGGCAGCGGCGACAGGTCGAGCACCCGCGCGGTGCCCCCGTCGACGTGCAGCCGGTACACCAGACCCCTGCCGGCCAGCGCCATGAACTCGCCGTCCGTGCCCGGCACCGCCTCGACCGCCTCCAGGTCCGTGGGCTCCGCGCCGTCCCACACGAGCGGCGCGACCGTCGTGGCCTTCGGTGCGGACGGGTGGAAGGTGACGCGGCTGATCCGCCGCTCGCCGGGCTTCTTGTTGTCGTGTACGACGAGGGCCTCCACGGCGCCGCCCGCCACGGCCCCGCCGGTGAGCGCGAGACCGCTGACCCCGGACTTGGCGTCGTCGCCGACCTGTTGCCAGCCGCCGGGCGCGGTCCCGGCCGTCCGGGGCGTCCCGGTCGCGGGCGCTGCCGCCGAGGCGAGGGCCAGGGTCACGAGGGTGGCGGCGAGCAGGGACGTGCGGCGCAACTGCATGGGGAGGGCCTCTCGGAACGGTGGCACGGGTGACACTCGGCGTGATGTGACGCGCGTAGAAAGTGCGGCTGAAGGGACCGTAGCGATCTTCCCGTGGCGCGGCAAGAGAGTGTGGCCGGGCGGCCGGTGGCGTACTCCGTATGCCTCAAATGCGGGCACACTTCAGTGAGTTGGGGATAGCGGCCGGATCGGGGTGGTGGTCAGAGGCCGAAGGCGGCGGGGGCGGAGGCCAGTTCCTTGAAGATCTCCGCAGGGTTCTTCACCAGCTTGCGCTCGGTGAGGTCCATGACGCCGCTCACCGCGGACACCTCGGCCGCCACCGTGCCGTCGGCCCTGCGGATCGTCTGGTGGACGCGGAACACCTTGCCCTCGCCGAACTCGAAGGCGCAGCTCACGTCGACGACGTCACCGGCGCGCAACTCCCGCAGATAGCGGATGTTCGTCTCCAGGACGACGGGGCCCACCCCGCGGCCGAGCAGGGCACCTTCGTCGAGGCCGGCGCTGCGCAGGAGCGACCAGCGCGCGTGCTCCGCGTACTGCAGATAGACGGCCTGGTTGAGGTGCCCGTTGACATCGATCTCGTACCCACGGACCTCGACCGGTACGGAAAACTGCTCTGCCACGACGTTCCTCTCGATGGCTCGACGATTCGATGACTCGACGATGGGGTGTTGTGCCGATCATGCCAACAGGTGGGTGGGGGACGGCATCCGGTCCGCCGTGAGGTGCGTTACGCACGTCTGGGCGACGCCAGCAGATAGCGGGGCCCGCCGCGCGCCTGCGCGTGCTCGCCGACCTGCCAGCCCGCTTCCCGTAGCGCCGCCGCGCACGCCGCGAGCCCGGCCGGCTCCGAGTGGTGCACGGCGACGGCCTCCGGCTGCGGGGTGTCCTGCACGCGATAGCCGGGACCGGCCCCGGCCGCGGGTACGCAGCCCGCGGCCTCCAGGGCGAGCGCGGCGGACGGGCCGAGCCGGCCGCGCTCCCAGGCGCACGGCCGGTCCGTCGCGCCGTCCGGGTTCGTCATCCGGCGTATCTCCAGCAGGCCCTGCCAGGCGGTCCGCACCTCGCGTGCCCGCGCGGGCCCCGCGTCGGACCGCGGCTCGCCGCCGAGTCGCGCGGCGAACACACCGCCGGACTCCGCCGGTTCGGGCTCGGCGGCCGGGGGCCCGTCCCCGGCCTCCCGCAGCCGGTGCCCCGCCGGGGTCAGGAAGTGCTCGTGCGGGGGCCGGGGGTGCCGGAACGCCAACTTCAAAACGATGAGCCGGTCGAGCTGGGCGGGCGTGCCGGAGATCCGGCCCGTCTCCGGGTCGGCGGCGTCGATGATGCGGCGCTGCGCGGCAGTCGGCGGTCTCGTCATGGCGTGCCTCCCATCTGGTGACGATGGTGCACGACGGGTCTGACAACGGGCCGGGGTGAACGGGCGTGAGGACGAGCGGACGGGCTCAGGGCCGCAGGTTCCAGCCCGAGATCACCGGTCGGCCGTGCTCGAAGGTGAGGCGGCTGACCGTGCCCGTCGACAGCAGGAAGTGCGAGCCGCCCGACGGCGGCAGGCCGAGGCGTCGCGCGGTCAGGACGCGCAGGAAGTGGCTGTGCGAGACGAGGACGACGCTGCCCTCGTAGTTGGAGAGCGCCGCGTCGACCTTGGACAGCATCCGGTCGGCACGCTCGCCCACCTCCTCCGGCGTCTCGCCGGGATGCTCGGCGGGCCCCGGCGGCACTCCGTCGTCGAAGAGGTACCAGTCGGGCCGGGTGCGCTGGATCTCCCGGGTGGTGACACCTTCGTACGCGCCGTAGTCCCATTCGTGCAGGTCCGCATCGACGGTGTAGCGCTTGAGGCCGGCGAGCTCGGCGGTCTCGCGGGTGCGCTGGAGGGGGCTCACGAAGACGGCCCCGACGTGGTAGCTGCCGACGAGGGGCGCGACGCGGCGCGCCTCTTCCCGCCCGTTGTCGGTGAGCGGGATGTCGGTGAGGCCGGTGTGCTGTCCGGTCAGGGCCCATTCGGTCTCGCCGTGCCGGACGAGAAGCAGATCACCCAAGGTTCGCGCCTGTTCGATTGGAGGTGGGCAGATGCATCCCCATTGTCCCCGGGTGGGGGCGCGCGGGCCTGCCGGGTGGGGCGGACCGGGCACCCCGGGCGGCCCCGGGCACGGGATCAAGGATTGTCAGACCCGCCCCGTAAGGTCTTAGGGGTCGTCGAGGCCTGAGCGGAGAGAGAAGAGGGAGGTGGCGTGAGCGTGCCGGAGCTGTCGGGTGTCCCGCTGAGCGCCGCCGCCGTCTTCCTGCCCGATCCGCTGCCGCGCGCGGGGCGGATCGCCTTCTGGGCCCCGGACGCGGATGCGTCGGAGGCGTCGGACGAGTGGGGTGGGGCGGGCGGGTCGGCCATTCCGGGGGCTGACGGTGAGCTGACCGTCGTGCGGTCGCACGGCTCCACTGTGCGCAGCCGCAAGGTTCCCGCGCTCGTGCTGCCCGTCCTCGACGCGCTGCCGCTGCTGCTGCGGGCCCGTCGCACCCGGGGCGCCCATCCGGCGGCCGCCGCCTGGGGCGCGGCCGCGGCGCACGCCCTGCACCTGGTGGCGCGGGGCCGCCTGCTGCCGGGCCTCACCGCCTCCGACCACGACGCGTGGCGCGCGGGCCCGCTCGACGAGGACGACGTGGCGCAGGTGCGGGGCATCGCCGCCGCCCTGCCGCCCGAGGGTTACGCGACGCCGGTGCCGGGGAGCAGGCCGCTGCGGGTCCCGCAGCCGGAGGCGCTGGTACGGGCACTGCTCGACGCGGTGGCCGACGCGCTGCCGCGCAGCCCGGCCGCGGCGCACGCGGCGGGCGCCCCGTTCGCGGCCGCCGCCGCCCAGCACATTCCGCGGGCACGCCCCTGGGCCGTCGAGGCGGCGGCCGGGCTCGACGCGGGCGTGAAGGTGTCGCTGCGGCTGGACTTGTCGCAGGCAGCGTTGTTCGACGGGGACGATGGGCCGGGGCCGGGGCCGGGACCGGAGCCGGAGCCGGAGCCGGAGCCGGCGTCGGAATCGGCTCCGGTGTCAGCGTCGGATCCGGGATCGGCGTCGGAGCCGGTGTCGGCGCTGGTGGGGGAGTCGGTCCCAGAGCCGGAATCGGAGTCGAGGGCGGAGTCCGGGGAGCGTGCGGGAGCGCGCCGCGCGGGCGCCGCGATCGTTCAGGTGCACAGCCTCGCCGACCCCACGCGGGTGGTCGACGCCGCGGGACTGTGGGCGGGGGAGGCCGGCGAGCACTTCGGGCCGCGCGCCCGGATCGACGCGGTGCTCGCGGTGCGACGTGCCGCGCTCGCCTGGCCGCCGCTCGGCCGCCTCCTGGAGCAGGACGTGCCGGACGTGCTGGCCCTGTCCGACAGTGAGCTGACGGATCTGCTCGGGCCCGGCGCCGCGCGTCTCGCCAAGGTGGGCGTCACCCTGCACTGGCCGCGCGACATCGCCCGCTCCCTCACCGCGACCGCCGTGGTGCGCGCGCAGGCCGCGCCCGGCTCGGCGACCGACGGGACGCCGTTCTTCGACAGCGATGAGCTGCTGAAGTTCAACTGGCAGGTGGCGCTCGACGGGGACCCGCTGACCGAGCGCGAGATGGACCTGCTCGCCGAGTCGCACCGCGCGGTCGTGCGGCTGCGCGACCAGTGGGTGGTCGTCGACCCCGATCTCGTCCGCAAGGCCCGCAAGCGGGAGTTGGGCCTGCTTGAGCCCGTCGACGCGCTGGCCGTCGCGCTGACCGGCGAGGCCGAGATCGACGGGGAGCGGGTCGCGGCCGTGCCCACGGGCCGCCTCGCCGAGCTGCGCGACCGGCTCACCCGCGGCATCGACACGGTCGAGCCGCCCGAGGGCCTGCACGCGACACTGCGCGACTACCAACTGCGGGGCCTCGCCTGGCTCGACCTCATGACCTCGCTCGGCCTCGGCGGCTGCCTCGCCGACGACATGGGCCTCGGCAAGACCGTCACGCTCATCGCGCTGCACCTGCGCCGCGCCAGGCCCGCGCCCACGCTCGTCGTCTGCCCGGCCTCCCTGCTCGGCAACTGGCAGCGGGAGATCGAGCGGTTCGCCCCCGGCGTTCCGGTGCGCCGCTTCCACGGCGTGGACCGCGCCCTGACCGGCGTCGAGGGCGGCTTCGTCCTCACCACGTACGGCACGCTGCGCACCCGCGCCGGCGAACTCGCGGGACACACCTGGGGCATGGTCGTCGCGGACGAGGCGCAGCACGTGAAGAACCCCAACTCGGCGACGGCGAAGGCGCTGCGCACGATCGAGGCCCCCGCGCGCGTGGCCCTCACCGGCACACCGGTGGAGAACGACCTGTCGGAGCTGTGGGCCCTGCTCGACTGGACGACACCCGGCCTGCTCGGACCGCTCAAGGCGTTCCGCGCCCGGCACGCGCGCGTGGTCGAGGGCGAGGTCCCCCTCCAGGGCCAGGGCGGGACGAACCCGGAGGCGATCGAGCGGCTCGCCCGCCTGGTGCGCCCGTTCATCCTGCGCCGCAAGAAGTCCGACCCCGGCATCGTCCCCGAACTGCCCCCGAAGACCGAGTCCGACCATCCCGCGCCGCTCACCCGCGAGCAGGTGTCGCTCTACGAGGCCGTGGTGCGCGAGTCGATGGCGCAGATCGAGGAGGCCGAGGGCATCGGCCGACGCGGCCTGATCATGAAGCTGCTCACGTCCCTGAAGCAGATCTGCAACCACCCGGCGCAGTACCTCAAGGAGGGCCAGGGCGACGGCTCCCGCCCGCGTCTGGCGGGCCGCTCCGGCAAACTCGCCCTCCTGGACGAGCTGTTGGACACGATCGTGGCCGAGGACCGCTCGGTGCTCGTCTTCACCCAGTACGTGTCCATGGCCAAGCTGCTCGCCACCCACCTGACCACCCGCGGCATTCCCAGCCAACTGCTGCACGGCGGCACCACGATCGTCGAGCGCGAGCGCATGGTTGACCGATTCCAGTCCGGTGAGGTGCCCGTCTTCCTGCTCTCTCTGAAGGCGGCCGGCACCGGACTCAACCTCACGCGCGCGGGGCACGTGATCCACTTCGACCGCTGGTGGAACCCGGCCGTGGAGGAGCAGGCCACCGACCGTGCGTACCGCATCGGGCAGACGCAGCCCGTGCAGGTCCACCGGTTCATCGCCGAGGGCACCATCGAGGACCGGATCGCCGAACTCCTCGCCACCAAGCGGGCGTTGGCGGACGCGGTGCTCGGCACCGGCGAGGCGGCGCTCACCGAGCTGACCGACCGGGAGCTCACGGACCTCGTGACGCTGCGCAGGGAGGCCACACGATGAGCCCGACGCGAAGGTCCCAGGGGTCGCACAGGACGCCCCGGCCGCACGTCCCGGGACGCGCGGGCGCCGATGAGCAGGCCCGCGCCCGGCACCTCGACGCGCGCCGCACGTTCCCGCCGCTGCCGCCCCGCGCCGAGCCCGGCGGCAGCTTCGCCCTCACCTGGTGGGGCAACGCCTGGGTGGACGCGCTGGAAGACACGGCCCTCGACCCGGCCCGCCTCGCCCGCGGCCGCGCCTACGCGGACCGTGGCCACGTCGACGCGATCACCGTCACCCCGGGCCGCGTCGTCGCCTACGTGCACGGCTCGCGCCCCCGCCCCTACCGGGCCGAACTGCGCCTGCGGGAACTTCCGGACGAGTCGTGGGACCGCTTCCTGAGTACGGCCGCGGCCCGCCCCGAACACCTGGCGTCGCTGCTCGACAAGGACGTGCCGCACGCGCTGGCGGCGGCCGCCGATCTGCTGCCCACGGTCGACGACCTCACCCCCGAGTGCACCTGCCCGGACCGCGGCCACCCCTGCAAGCACGCGGCGGCGCTCTGCTACCAGACGGCCCGGCTCCTCGACGAGGACCCGTTCGTCCTGTTCCTGTTGCGCGGCCGCGGCGAGCAGGAGCTGCTGCGGGCGCTGACCCGGCGCAGCTCGGTGCACGAGGCGGAGGAGCGTTCCAAGGCGCGGGCCCCCGAGCTCGACTCGCTCCCGGCGAAGGAGGCGTACGCGAGCGCGGGGGCCGGGCAACTGCCGCGGCTGCCCCCGGAGTTCCCGCCGCCGCGGTACCCGGAGCGGCCGCCCTCCTACCCGCAGGCGCCGGACGCCCCCGACCCGCTCGCGCTCGACCTCCTCGCCACGGAGGCGGGGGTCCGTGCCCACGCGCTGCTCACCACCGGCGCCGATCCGATCGCGCCGCTCACCCCGTGGCAGGACGCGGTTCGCCTCGCGGCGGCGCACCCCGGTTCGGGGCTCACGGCGGCGACCCGTGCGCTGTATGCCTCGCTGTCACGTGGCACGGGGCGTACGCCCACGGATCTGGCGCGGGCCGTCGCGGCGTGGCGGCAGGGTGGGCTCGAGGGGCTCTCGGTCCTGGAGGAGGAGTGGGATCCGCCGGCCGGGCCGTTCGACCGGGCCCGTCCTGCGCTTCTTGCCGTGGGGCACCCGGACTTCCGGCCTCACCGCAACCATCTGTCGACGCTGACGGTGCAGCTCCGTCTGGGGCGGGACGGGTGGTGGTACGGGTACGAGTCCGATCCCGGGCGGGACGAGTGGTGGCCCCGCGGGGAGCCGGGTCGGGATCCGGTGTCGGCATTGGACTCCCTGCTGGGCCGGGGCTGACACCAGGCCCGGCCCCCCGGCCACGGGGCTCCGCCCCGGACCACGCGCCTCAATCGCCGGCGCTATTTATAGCCCCTGCGGCGAGACCGGTGCGGCCCACTGAAGCCCCTGCGGCGATTGAGCAGCGGGGTCCGGGGCGGAGCCCCGATCTTTTGGGCCGGCGCCGGGTGGGAGCGTGCCGAGCGCGGCTATGTGGTCGCCGTCACCGGCTCGCCCCCGCCAGGGACATACCGCGGCCTGCGAAGAACTCTCCGAAGCGCTCCACCGGCAGGTCAGCCGTGCGGGTCGCCGCATCCGTGCCCGACGGGTTGTGGAAGTGGTAGCCGGAGCCGTCCGGTGTGCGGGACGTGACGAGGACGAGGTGGCCGCCGCGGCCGGGGGCCGGTTCGTGCGGGCGGCGGATCGCGTAGTGCACGGAGGCGATGACCAGGCGGCCCACGTCGAGCAGTTCGCCGATCTCGTCCGCGCGCAGCGTGCGGTGCACCTCCGCGTCGACGCCGTGCACCTCCCGTACGTACTCCACCGCGGGCGCGTAGATCATGCCGCGGATGTCGCCCTCCACGTCCACCCGGTACGCGCCGAACTTCAGCGTCCCGTCGCGCAGTTCGAAGAGCGAGGGGGCGCCCGGCCCGAGCGCCATGCGCAGGCACGTCGCCCCGCACAGGTGCCCGCACCAGCGCGCGTAGTCCTCGACCGTCGCCGCGCCCGACTGCCGCCACGCGGGATCCCGTGCCCGGTCGAACCGCCCGGACACGATGGGCCCGACCAGCTCGGGGGAGGCGAACTGCGTGTGGCTGGGGTGCCCGCAGGTGCTGCACGAGGTCGAAGTGATCACGTCACTGACGGTATCCGCTCAGGAAGCGTCCGATGCGGCTGATCGCGGCATCGAGATCATCGGCGTAGGGGAGGGTCAGGATGCGGAAGTGGTCCGGGGTCGGCCAGTTGAAGCCGGTGCCCTGGACGACCTGGATCTTCTCGCGCAGCAGCAGGTCGAGGACGAACTTCTCGTCGTCGACGATCTTGTGCACCTTCGGATCGATCCGCGGGAAGGCGTACAGCGCACCCTTGGGCTTCACGCAGCTGACGCCCGGGATCTCGTTCAGCTTCTCCCACGCCTTGTCGCGCTGTTCGAGGAGCCGGCCGCCGGGCGCGGTGAGTTCGCGGATCGACTGGCGGCCGCCGAGCGCGGCCTGGATGGCGTACTGGGCGGGCGCGTTCGGGCACAGGCGCATGGAGGCCAGCATGGTGAGGCCCTCCAGGTAGCTCTTCGCGTGCTGCCGCGGGCCCGTGACCACCATCCACCCGGACCGGAACCCGGCCACCCGGTACGTCTTCGACAGGCCGGAGAAGGTGAGGACGACGAGGTCGGGGGCGAGGGTGGCGGCGGTGTGGTGCACCGCGTCGTCGTAGAGGATCTGGTCGTAGATCTCGTCGGCGAACACCATCAGGCCGTGCCGGCGGGCGAAATCGAGGATGCCCTCGACGATCTCCTTCGGGTAGACCGCGCCGGTCGGGTTGTTGGGGTTGATGATGACGACCGCCTTCGTGCGGTCGGTGATCTTCGATTCCATGTCGGCGAGGTCCGGGTACCAGTCCGACTGTTCGTCGCAGAGGTAGTGGACGGCCTTGCCGCCGGAGAGCGTCGTGACCGCCGTCCAGAGCGGGAAGTCGGGCGCCGGGATGAGGACTTCGTCGCCGTCCTCCAGGAGCGCCTGGATCGCCATCGAGACCAGTTCGGACACGCCGTTGCCGAGGAAGACGTCGTCGACCCCGACGTCGAGGCCGAGCGCCTGGTAGCGCTGGGCGACGGCGCGGCGTGCGGAGAGGATGCCGCGCGAGTCCGTGTAGCCGTGGGCCTGCGGGAGCATCCGGATCATGTCCTGGACGATCTCCTCCGGCGCCTCGAAACCGAACAGGGCCGGGTTGCCGGTGTTCAGGCGCAGCACGCTGTGGCCCGCCTCCTCCAGCGCGTTGGCGTGCTCGATCACCGGGCCGCGGATCTCGTAACAGACCTCGCTCAGCTTGCTCGACTGCCGGAACTCCATGCGCTTGCCCTCCAGGCGGACCAGGTGTCACTGTGCTGAACCGTTGTTGCTTGGTTTTACCAAGTGTGCGCTTGGAAAGTCCAACAAGTTGCATAGACTGCGCGCCATGCCACGCCGAAGCTACGACCAGTACTGCGCCGTCGCCCGCGCGCTCGACGTCGTCGGGGACCGCTGGACGCTCCTCATTGCGCGCGAACTCCTCGCCGGGCCGCGCCGCTACACCGATCTGCACGCCGACCTGCCGGGCGTCAGCACGGACATGCTGGCCACGCGGCTCAAGGACATGGAGCGCGACGGCCTCGCCGAGCGCCGCCGGCTCCCCGCGCCCGCCTCGGCGTACGTGTACGAACTCACCGAGCGGGGGCGCGGATTGCTGCCCGTGCTCCGGGCGCTCGGCGAGTGGGGCGCCCCGGAACTCGCCGAGCGGCGGCCCACCGACGCGGTGCGGGCGCACTGGCTGGCATTGCCGCTGGCCCGGCAGTTGGAAGCACTGGGGGAGTCGGGTGCGGTGGAGGTCCGGGTCGACGAGGGGGTCTTCCACGTACGGGTGGGTGGGGAGCCCAAACATCCCGTGCATCCCGCACGTCCCGTATACGGGGACGGGGCCTATCCGGACGGGGAGCCGGACGCGCGGCTGACGCTCGGGGAAGAGGTGTGCGGCGAGGTCGCCCGAGGGGTGGTCGGTCTGGTCGAGGCGGTGCGCGGCGGACACGTCACCGTGACCGGAGACGGTGCGCTGGCGAAGGCGCTGCGTGGCGGAACTTCCTGAACTGGAACCCCTCTACGTAGATCGGTGGCAATGTCCGGACCGTCCCGAGGCGCGGCGTGACAAGAGTCGCAACATCATTCGGGGTCACAGGACGCGCCTACTTGTGAAGGCCCCATGGACTCGGGCTCTACCGGTCGGTAACCCCTCTGGTGCAGGCCAATTACCGCTCTGAACAGGCCCTCTTATGCGTGTTAGCGTCCCGGTCGACCGGGGGGCCGATGTGAAGAGTGAGAGGGACCCGTAGCGAATATGGGGCACATGCACCACATGACGGGCGGCTGGATCACTCCGCTCCTGTCGTACGTGATGGCTGTCGTGGGATCCGCTCTGGGCCTGCGCTGCACCGCGCGCGCCCAGGCCGCCGGGCAGAGGTCCAGGCGGAACTGGCTGGTGACCGCTTCCGTCGCGATCGGCGCCGGGATCTGGACGATGCACTTCATCGCGATGCTCGGCTACGCCGTCGACGGCACCGCGATCCGCTACGACATCCCGCGCACACTCCTGAGCCTGCTCGTGGCGATCCTGGTGGTCGGCGCCGGCATGTTCGTCGCCGGGTACGGCAGGTCCCGCGCCCTCTCCGTCGTGCTCGGCGGACTCGGAACCGGGCTCGGCGTCGCCGCGATGCACTACATCGGCATGTCGGCCGTGCGGCTCAACGGGTCCCTGTCCTACGACCCCGTGCTCGTGGCCGTCTCCGTGGTGATCGCCGTCGTCGCCGCGTCCGCCGCGCTGTGGGCCGCGCTGTTCGTGCGCGGATCCGTGGTCGCCGCCGTCGCCGCCCTCGTGATGGGCCTCGCGGTGAGCAGCATGCACTACACCGGAATGGCCGCCGTGAAGGTGAGCGTGCACCCGGGAACCGCGCCGTTGTCCGGCGCCACCGCGACCGCGTTCATCCTGCCCCTGGCCGTCGTGCTCGGCTCCTTCCTCTTCCTCACCTGCGCGTTCGTCGCGCTGTCGCCGACGGCCGACGAACGCGCGCGGAGCGCGGCCGCGGCCCGCCCGCTGCACGAGGTCGAACTGCCCGCCACGTAGGCGCGGCGCCCCTTGGGCGTACGCCACCACCCCCACACCACTCAGGCCCGGCCGAGGAGCTGTCCCATGCCCGCGCGCTTTCCGCTGCCCGAACGGCTGCGCTCCAAATCGATCAGAGCCAAGGTCGTCACCCTGCTCACGGTCCCCGTCGTCTCCGTGATGGCGCTGTGGGGCCACGCCGCGGTGACCACGGCGTCGCAGATATCCGACAAGGAGCAGTTGAAAGAGGTCAACTCGGCGCTCGTCGCGCCGATTTCACGGTTCACCGGCGCCGTGCAGGACGAGCGCGCCGCCGCCATGAAGTACCGCGTGGCCCACGACGCCACCACGCGGCAGGACTTCACGGAGTCAACGGCCCGTACAGACAAGGCGGTTGACGCCCTCGACGCGGGACTCCGCTCCATCAGCACCGACCTCGCCGACCTCGACGCGGCGCTGCCCGACCGCATCCAGAAGCTGAAGTTCAGCGCCGGCTCGCTGTCCGGGCCGCGCCAGAAGGTGGGGGCGCCGGGCGCCGTGCAGGCCATCGGCGGATACGACACCGCGGTCCAGCGGGCCATGTCCGTACGGGCCGGACTCGCCGCGGCCGACAGTGGCACGGCCCGTACGCTGCTGCAACTCGCCCGCGCACACGACGCGTTGAGCCGCCAGAACGCGCTGCTCGGCGCCGTGCACGCGGCCGACGAGAAGATGACGCCGAGTCAGTACCGCGACTTCGTGGGCGACGTGGCGGTGCAGCGCAGCCTCACCGAGGCCGCGCTGCCCGAACTGAAGGGCGCCGACGCCACCGCGTTCCGTGCGGCGCTCGGCACCGCCGGCGCCAAGGACCTGAGCCACGTGCAGGACATGGTCCTCGCCGCGGGCGCCTCGCAGGCCGCCGAAGCGGTGCCCGCCGGGCGCTGGCAGGCGGACGCGCGGGACACCCTGGCCGCCCTGGACAAGGCCGGGTCCCGCGCGATCGACGAGGCCGCGGGCGCCGAGCCGTACTCCCTTTCCTCCCTGGGCAGTTCGGGCATCGCCGTGCTCCTCGGCCTGCTCGGTGTGATCGTGTCGCTGCTGCTCTCCGTACGGATCGGGCGCGGCCTCGTCGCCGACCTCACGGGGCTGCGCGACACCGCGCTCGACATGGCGGCGACCCGGCTGCCCGCCTCCATGCGGCGCATCCACAACGGCGAGGACGTCGACCTCGACAAGGAGGCACCGCTCGACGAGACGCCGCACAGCGACGAGGTCGGGCAGGTCGGCGCGGCCCTCACCACCGTGCAGCGCGCGGCGCTTCGCGCGGTCGCGGACCGGGCCGCGGTCCTCACGGGTGTCTCCGGGGTGTACGTGTCGCTGGCGCGCCGCAGCCAGGTGCTGCTGCACCGCCAGCTCGACCTCCTCGACGCGATGGAGCGCCGGACGGAGGACCCGACGGATCTTGAGGACCTGTTCCGCATCGACCACTTGACGACGCGTATGCGTCGGCACGCCGAGTCGCTGCTCATTCTCTCCGGGTCGGCTCCGGGGCGCGCCTGGCGCAATCCGGTGCCGCTGATCGACGCGGTCCGTGCGGGGCTCGCCGAGACGGCCGACTTCGACCGGGTCCAGCTGCAGGACATCCCCGAGCTCTCCCTCGCGGGCTCGGCCGTCGCCGACGTGGTCCACCTCGTGGCCGAACTCGCCGAGAACGCCTCGGCGTTCTCGCCGCCGCACACGCCTGTGGTGGTGCGCGGTGAGCCGGTCGGGGCTGGGGCCTGTCTGGAGATCGAGGACCGTGGCCTCGGGATGAGTGACGAGGCGTTGGCCGACGCCAATGCGCGGATCCTCGCGAGTGACATCGACCTGTTGGACTCCCGCAAGCTGGGGTTGTTCGTGGTCAATCGGCTTGCGGGGCGGCAGCGGTTGGACGTCACGCTGCGGCGTTCCATCTACGGGGGCATCACCGCGGTGGTCTTCATCCCGCAGAACCTTCTGGAGGCGATGCACGTCGGCCGCCCTACGCCCCGGGGCTCCGCCCCGGACCCCGCTGCTCAATCGCCGCAGGGGCTTGAATTCCGCCTTGGGCAATCTGCCGCCTTGGGCGGCAGGGTGGGCAAGGCGGCACCCCGGCGCGGCGCGCCCGATACGGACGGCCCCGAGCCCGGCATGGCAGAGACGGACGACCTTCCGCGACGTGTGCGGCAGGCCGGCATCAGCCCGGAGTTGCGGGACAACGTGCCCGCGCAGGGAGACGCCGCGGGGACCGGTGCCCGGTCGCCGGAGGCCGCCCGCGCCACCATGACCTCGCTGAGCTCGGGCCGCAGACGCGCCCGCGCCGCCCGCGACGAGAACGACGGAGGACCCCGATGACGCCGATGACCCCGACGTACAACGTCACCAACCTGGGTGGCGGCGACGGCATCGACTGGCTCCTCGACGAGCTGGCCGCCCGCGTCCGCGAGGTCCACCACGTCGTCATGCTCTCCGGCGACGGCCTCTGCGTCGGCGCCTCCACCGGCCTCGGCCGCGACGAGTCCGAACGCTTCTGCGCGATCGCCTCCGGCTTCCACTCCCTCGCCAAGGGCGCGGGCCGGCACTTCGACGCGGGCGGCGTCGTCCAGACGATGGTCGAACTCCAGGGCGGCTTCCTGTTCGTGGTCGCCGCCGGCGAGGGCTCCTGCCTCGCCGTGTTCACCGACGGCCACGCCGACATCGGCCTCGTCGCGTACGAGATGGCGCTGCTCGTGGACCGCGTACGCGAACACCTCGGCGTACCGACCCGCGCGGACGGCGACACCCCGTGACGCCGCGACCCCCCGACCGCATGGACGCCTGGTCCGACCGGTACGACGAGGACGCGGGGCCCCTGGTCCGGCTCTACGCCATGACCTCGGGCCGCGCCCGCACCGGCAACGGCGCGGAACGCATGGACCTCATGGCCATCGTCCGCCCCACCCGCACCAGGCCGGAGGGACCGCTGCCGCCCGAACAGCGCGAGCTGCTCGCCCTGTGCCTGCGTGGCCCGCGCCCGCTGGCCGACCTGGCCTCCGACTCCGGCCTCCCGCTCGGCGTCGTACGCGTCCTGCTCGGCGACCTGACGGCGAAGTCCCTCGTCACCGTCGCGCCGCCGGACGCCTCCGCCACCGATCCCGCCACGGGCGAACCCGCCTCCTACGCCCGCCCCGACGCCCACCTCCTCCGAGAAGTGATCAATGGCCTTCGCGCACTCTGACCCGATGACCACACCCGCCCGCGCCGACTTCACGGCCCTGAAGGTGCTGATCGCGGGCGGTTTCGGGGCCGGCAAGACCACGTTGGTGGAGTCCGTCAGCGAGATCCGCCCACTGCGCACCGAGGAGGACCTCACGGTCGCCTCGCGCGGCGTGGACCACCTCGACGGCGTCACCACCAAGTCGACGACGACCGTGGCCATGGACTTCGGCCGCATCACGCTGCGCGACGACCTCGCGCTGTATTTGTTCGGCACGCCGGGCCAGGACCGGTTCTGGTTCCTGTGGGACGAGCTGGCGACGGGGTGCCTGGGCGCGGTCGTCCTCGCGGACACCCGCCGGCTCGCCGACTGCTTCCCGGCGGTCTACTACTTCGAGAGCCGCGGCATCCCGTTCATCGTCGCGGTGAACTGCTTCGACGGCGTACGTTCACACTCCGCGGAAGCGGTCTCCCGCGCGCTCGACCTCGGCCAGGACACCACGGTGCTGCTGTGCGACGCCCGTGACCGGGAGTCCGGCAAGGAGACGCTGATCTCGCTCCTGGAGCAGGTGCTGCGCCAGGACGCGTGACCACCCGACCGTATTAGCCTGACCTGGTGCCCACGCTCAGAGAAATCACCGCGACCCGCTATGTGAACCCGCTGCGCACCGGCGGCTCCGTACCCGGCGTCGTCGAGGCGGACGACCTGGGCACGTACGTGCTGAAGTTCACCGGGTCCGCGCAGGGCGTGAAGGCGCTCGTGGCGGAGATCGTCGTGGGTGAGCTGGCGCGCGCGTTCGGGCTGCGCTTCCCGGAGTTGGTGCTCGCGCACTTCGATCCGGCGCTGGGGGCGGACGAGCCGCACCAGGAGGTCAAGGAGCTCCTCGGGGCGAGCGCGGGGCTCAACCTCGGCATGGACTTCCTGCCGGGCGCCGTGGACTTCACGCCGGAGATCGCCGAGTCCTTCCCGGTCGACCCGCTGGAGGCGGCCCGCATCGTCTGGCTCGACGCGCTCACGGTCAACGTGGACCGTACGGTGCACAGTTCGAACCTGATGGTCTGGCCCGCCCTCGGTATCGCCGAGCCGAAGCTCTGGCTCATCGACCACGGTGCGGCGCTCGTCTTCCACCACCGCTGGGACGGCGCGGACCCGGCGAAGGCGTACGACTTCCGGCACCACGCGCTGGGCGGCTACGGCCCCGACACCCGCGCGGCCGACGCGGAACTGGCCCCCAAGGTCACCGAGGACCTGCTGCGCGGGATCCTCGCCCTGGTCCCCGACGCGTGGCTCACGGACTTCGCCACACCGGACGAGGCCCGGGACGCCTACGTCACCCACCTCCTGGCCCGCGCCCGCGCCTCCGCCTCCTGGCTGCCCACGGACTTCCCGTCCCGCGACGAACTCGCTGCGGCGGACGCGCGGCGCGCGGCGGCGACGGAACGGGGCCGCCCCGCCTGGCTGAAGCGCGTCCCCGACCTCCACGGAAAGCCCCCGGCGGGGCCGGACTGGTCCCGCCACGTGGGCTGACCCCACGCTGCGCGCGGGCCCACGCCCCCGTGCGTGGGCGCGGCCACCCTCTCTTGAACGGGCCCCGCCCACCTCCCACCACCCGCCCCCTCCGGGGGCTCCGGCTCGACGGGTGCCGTCGGGCCCTCCGCGCCCCGGATCTCTGGTGCCCGGCTCCCCGGGCTGCGGCGCGCCGCAGGGCGTGCGACTGGCCTCGCCCCTGCTTCTGCGGCGCCGACGCCCGTCGGCCGGGATCCCTTGGAGGGGGCGGTGGGGTGGGAGCTGAGCGCCAGGACGGTGCGAAGTCGAGTGCCGGGAGGTAGACGGGGCGCCCTCGTGAGCCGGTTTCAGCCGCCGGACACGGGGTGCCACTTGAGGCGGTTGGCATCGCCGGGTATGGGGGCCGCTTGGGCCCGTTGCCGCCCGGCGCCGTGCGCCCCTGAGGGTGTCGCGGCCGGAGGGGCGCACCGCCGGCCGCAGGCCGGGGTGTCAGCCGTCGCGGTGCAGTGTGAACCAGAAGGTCGGGAAAGGGTTCGTGCCAGGAGTTATGTCCATCAGCCGCCAACCGGTGAACCTGGCACGGAGTTCGTCCGCCGTGACCCCGGAGAACGTGGTGTCCAGGACCCCGGGCCCGTAGCCGAACATCAGCAGGCGCGCTCCCGGCGCCGCCCGCGCCGTGAGACCCGCCGCATACGCGTCCCGGCGGTGCGTCGGGATGCCGCAGAAGCAGCTCAGGTCGAAGAACAGGTCGTACGGCCCGCGCACCCCCACCTCGTCAAGGCGCGTGGCGTCCCCGCACAGCACCGTGACGTCCACCTCCGCCGCTTCGGCCTTCTCCCGGGCCCGCGTCACCGCACGGTCGACCAGGTCCACGGCCGCCACCCGCCAGCCGTGCCGCGCCAGGTACACGGAGTTGGTCCCCGTGCCGCAGCCGAGTTCGAGGGCGCGGCCGGGCGGCAGCGCACCGGGCCCTTCCACCACCTCCACCAGCTCGGGCGGTGTGACGCCGGAGTCCCACGGCGGCCTGCCGTCCCGGTAGTAGTCCTCCAGCGCGCGGCGCACCGCCGCCTCCTGGTCGAGCTCCTCAGTGGTCCATGTCCCGGTCTCGCGCATCGCTGCCCCCAAGAGCTTAGAGTTGAACTCTAGTGTCTGACTCCAGAGATAGACTCCCGCCATGGCCGCGGTCAAGGGATCCGACAAACGCACGGGCAAGGGCACGGACAAGCGCCCCGACAAACGGGCCGAACGCTCGCGCCGCACCCGCGAGAAGGTCGTCGCGGCCGCGCGGGACCTGTTCGTCGCGCAGGGATACGGGGTGACGAGCCTTCAGGAGGTCGCGGACCGCGCGGGCGTGGCCGTCCAGACGGTGTACTTCGTGTTCGGCAACAAGCGCGCGCTGTTCAAGGACGTCGTCGACACGTCCATCGCCGGTGACGCCGAGCCGGTCGCCACGATGGGGCGGGACTGGTTCCGCGACGCGTGCGCCGAGCCCACCGCGGCCGGGCAACTCCGGGCCCACGTAAGGGGAGTGCGCGAGATCCTCGGCCGCGTCGCCCCGATCATGCCGCTGATCGCCGCCGCGGCGGCCACGGACGCGGAGATCGCCGCGCAGTGGCCCGCGGGCCCGGACCCGCGCTACACCGTCCAGTACGCGGCGGCCGAAGCGCTGGTCCCCAAGCCCGACGCCCGCGCCGACGTCGATGTCACCCGCGCCGCCGATCTGCTCTACGGGCTGCTCAGCCCGGAGCTGTACCTGGTCTTCGTCCGCGACCGCGGCTGGTCCCCCGAAGCCTGGGAGGAGTGGGCCCGCACGGCCCTGACCGCCGAACTGTGCTCCGACCACGCATAAGCCGATGACGCGTAAGGGGCCCGGCGCCATCCCGGCGCCGGGCCCCCACACACCGCGAAACGTCAGCCGAGCTGCTCGTAGGCCGGCAGCGTCAGGAAGTCCGCGTAGTCCGCGTCCAGGGAGACCTGGAGGAGGAGGTCGTGGGCCTGCTGCCACTTGCCGGCGGCGAACGCCTCGTCGCCGACCTCACCGCGGATGGCGGCCAGCTCCTCCGCGGCGACCTTGCGGGCCAGCTCGGCGGTGACGGGCTCGCCGTTGTCGAGGACGACGCCCGCGTTGATCCACTGCCAGATCTGGGAGCGGGAGATCTCCGCCGTCGCCGCGTCCTCCATGAGGTTGAAGATCGCGACGGCGCCCAGGCCGCGCAGCCACGCCTCGATGTAACGGATGCCGACCTGGACGGCGTTGACGAGTCCGTCGTAGGTGGGCTTCGCGTCGAGCGAGTCGATGGCGATGAGGTCACCGGCGGCGACGCTCACGTCCTCACGGAGCCGGTCCTTCTGGTTCGGCTTGTCGCCGAGGACCTTGTCGAAGGACTCCATGGCGATCGGGACGAGGTCCGGGTGCGCGACCCAGGAGCCGTCGAAGCCGTCGCCGGCCTCGCGGTCCTTGTCGTCGCGGACCTTCGCGAAGGCCACCTTGTTGACCTCGGCGTCGCGCCGCGACGGGATGAAGGCCGCCATGCCGCCGATGGCGTGCGCGCCGCGCTTGTGGCAGGTGCGGACGAGGAGTTCGGTGTACGCCCGCATGAACGGCGCGGTCATCGTCACCGCGTTGCGGTCCGGCAGGACGAACTTCTGGCCGCCGTCACGGAAGTTCTTGACGATGGAGAAGAGGTAGTCCCAACGACCGGCGTTCAGGCCGGAGGCGTGGTCCCGGAGCTCGTAGAGGATCTCCTCCATCTCGTACGCGGCCGTGATCGTCTCGATCAGGACGGTGGCGCGCACGGTGCCCTGCGGGATGCCGACGTAGTCCTGCGCGAAGACGAAGATCTCGTTCCAGAGGCGGGCCTCCAGGTGCGACTCCGTCTTCGGGAGGTAGAAGTACGGGCCCTTGCCGAGCTCGATCAGCCGCTTCGCGTTGTGGAAGAAGTAGAGGCCGAAGTCGACGAGCGCGCCGGGGACCGGCTTGCCGGCCTCGTCCACGAGGTGACGCTCGTTCAGGTGCCAGCCGCGCGGGCGCGTCACGACGGTCGCGAGCTCGTCGGCGCCCTTGAGGGCGTACGACTTGCCGGAGCGCTCGTCCGTGAAGTCGATGGAGCGGTTGTAGGCGTTGATGAGGTTGAGCTGACCGCCGATGACGTTCTCCCACGTCGGGGCGGAGGCGTCCTCGAAGTCGGCGAGCCAGATCTTCGCGCCGGAGTTGAGCGCGTTGATGGTCATCTTGCGGTCGGTCGGGCCGGTGATCTCGACGCGGCGGTCGTTCAGGGCGGCCGGGGCCTCGGCGACCTTCCAGGTGTCGTCCGCGCGGACGGCGGCGGTCTCCGGGAGGAAGTCGAGCGTGCAGGTGCGGGCGATCTCGGCGCGGCGCTCCGTGCGGCGGGCGAGGAGCTCGTCACGCCGGGGCGTGAAAAGGCGGTGCAGCTCGGCCACGAAGGCGAGGGCCGCTTCGGTGAGCACCTCGCCCTGTCCGGGCAGGGTCTCGGCGTCGACGATGGCCAGCGGGGACGGCGCTGGTGCGGACATGTGGCTGTCACTTCCTTCAGCGAGCGAACGGCCCCTGCGGCACTGGGTGCCGGGGCCGCCTGGGTATGGCTGCTGGCCCCGCTTCGGGGGACCGGCCCTTCTCAACAGTGGATATTAGTTTCCTCATTGTGGAAGTTCAATGGTTTGTTGACGTCGAGATTCTCAGAGTCGACAGAACGTGGCTCTGCGTGCCATCCGACTTACTCAAGGTGCTTGAGATCGGCCTCCCTGTCGATGTCGTACGCCTCGGCGATGTCCCCGCACTCCACGAGCTCCAACACCCCCGCGCGCTCCTTGAGGTACGCGCGCGCCCCGCGGTCGCCGCTCGCGCTCGCCGCGATCCCCGTCCAGTGCTCCCGGCCGAACAGCACCGGATGCCCACGCTCCCCGTCGTACGAGGCCGCCGCGAGCGAGGCGGGGGAGCGGTGCGCCGCGAGCACCCGCGACACCGCCGCCGCGCCGATCCCCGGCTGGTCCACCAGGAGTACGAGCGCGGCCTCCGCCTCCGTGTCCGCGAGCGCTTCGAGCCCCGCCCGCAGCGAGGACCCCATACCCTCCTCCCAGTCCGGGTTCTCCGTCACCTGGCACCCCTCCAGTACGGCCCGCTCCCGTACGTCGCCGGCCGCGGCCCCGAGTACCACGTGCACGGGATCGCATCCCCCCGCACGCAAGGTGCGTACCGCGTGCTCCACGAGCGGCCTGCCGCGGTGTGAGAGGAGTGCCTTGGGTCGGCCCCCGAGCCGTCGCCCGCCACCCGCGGCGAGCAGCAGCCCCGCCACCACCGTGTCTGTGCTCTTCGTCGTCATGTCCCCTGCATATCGCACACCGGGTGCGATCGAAGTCGTTCACTTTTTCACAGTTGCCTTGCGCAACGGACTGGCGAAACGCTTGCGTGTGGCGTTAACTGGGCCGCCACAAACCCGAGTTGGACACCCGACCGACGCTCCGGCCGGGTTACGCAGTAGTAGCACTTGAGAATTACGAGAAGTACTTGAGCAGGACAACACACGCACAAGGACGTGCGAGGGGGAGCAACTGTGTTGCGGAGTGTGGAGCAGAGGCTTGTGACCGGGAGCGATCAGGACCCGCGGGTGGACGAGCTGCGTACGGCCGTGTCCCGGCTGCGCCGGGAACTCGCCGCGCATCCGGTCGAGTTTCCCGACCGGGGGATAGCGGAGGACGAACTCGCGGCGCTGGACGCGATGGCCGGCGGGGGCCGGCCCGAGGTGCCGAGGCTGCGCCGCTCGCTGTTGCTCGTGGCGGGGGCGATCGGCTCGGTGAGTGCGCTGTCCGCGGCGCTTTCCCAGGTCAGGGGCGCCGTGGAACTGTTCGGAGGGCCGCCTTCGCAGGGCTGACGTACTCGTGGACGAGAGGGGGCCGCGCCGAAAGGCCGCGGCCCCCTCCGCCCGTTCAGCAGGGCCCTACGCCACCCAGCGCGGCCGCCCCGGCTCCTCGCCCGCCCCGCCGAGCCCACCGTCGAGAGCCGCGGCGATCCGCCGCACCGCCTCCTCGGCGACCTCCACCGGCTGCACGTACGGGACGCGCAGCCGGTGCTCGAACGTGCCGGGGTCCGCGCCGAACCGCGACCCGCCCTCGATCCGCACTCCGCGGCGCAGCGCGGCCCGCCCGAGCGCGGAGGCGACCGGCCGCCCCAGGTCCACCCAGAGGGAGAGCCCGCCGGGCGGCGTCTGCCAGCGCCAGTCCGGGAACTCGCGGCCGAGCGCCTCGGCGAGCCGGTCGCGGCGCTCGCGCAGCACCGGGATCCGGCCGCGCAGAATGCTGTCCTCGCGGTCGAGCAGCCGCCCCGCCACCAGCTGGTCGAGGACCGAGCCCGACATGTCGGCGGTGACCCGCAGTGCCGTCAGCTCGGTGATCAGGCGGGTGCCCGCGCGCACCCAGCCGACCCGGAGCCCGCTCCAGTGCCCCTTGCTCAACGAGCCGACGGTGACGATCTGTTCGCCCCCGTCGGGCGGCGCGAGCGCGGCGAACGGCGGCTCGCTCACCCCGTCGAGCGCGATGTCGGCGATCGTCTCGTCGATGACCAGCCAGGTGCCGGTCGCCCGCGCGGCGGCGATGATCTGCCGCCGCTGCTCGCTCGGCATGAGCCGGCCCGTCGGGTTCTGGAAGTCGGGGATCAGGTACGCGAGTCGGGGCGCCGACTGCCGCAGCGTGGCACCGACCAGGTCCACGTCCCAGCCGTCCTCGGTGACCGGCACCGGCGCGGTCCGCAGCCCCAACTGGCGGATCACCGAAAGGGCGTTGGCGTACGACGGGTTCTCCACCAGGATCCGGTCGCCGGGCCTGCCGAGCAGCGTGAGGGTGAGCGACACGGCCTGCTGGGCGCCCGTCGTGATCAGGATCTGCTCGGGCAGCGTGGGCAGGCCGCGCCGCGTGTACCGCTCGGCGATCTGGGCGCGAAGCTCCGGCAGCCCGTACGGGTGGTAGCCGTTGGTCACCGCGTGCCGGGCGACGTCCGGGGCCGCGGCGGCGTACGCGGCCGACAGCTCGTCCTCCAGGAATCCGGGCGCGGCGACCGCCAGATCGATCACGTCGTCCCCCGCGGCGGGCGTCGCCACGACCGTCGGGCGGGCGCCCTCCGGCAACTCGGTCCACGTCCCGGCGCCGCGCCTGCTGCGCGCGTACCCGCTCTCGCGGAGCAGGTCGTACGCGGCCGTGACGGTGGCCCTGCTGACTCCGAGCGAGGCCGCGAACTCGCGCTCCGCGGGCAGCCGCGTGTGCAGCGCGATCCGCCCGTCGAGCAGCAGCGTCCGTACGCCCTGCGCGAGCGCGCGGTAGCCGGGGCGCTCCCCGGCCACACCGGTCACGAGCGCGCCGAGCCGCCTGCCGCCGAGCCCGTGCCCACCGCCGTCCACGCTGCGGACCACCGCTTGGTCACCCATGCCACAACTCCGAGATTGGCCCTGCTGTCCAGGCCAATCAGCGTACAGAGTGGGGCTCGATCGGTGAGAAGTGGCCTGGAGGAGGGGTGTCATGGACGGCGAGCGGGTCGGTGGTCGCGTGGTGGTCGGGGTCAGCGGATCCCCGGCGAGCCTGTCGGCGTTGCGCTCTGCGGTCGCCGAGGCCCGGCGGTCCGGCCGTCCCCTGGTGGCGGTGCTCGCGTGGGAGCTGCCGGAGGGCGAGGCCATGTACCGGCGGTGGCCGGACGCCGCGTGGGCCCGGCACTGGTACGAGGAGGCCCGCGCCCGGCTGGCGGGGGCGTTCGACGAGGCGCTCGGCGGCCTGCCGCCCGACCTCGACGTGACGCTCCGCGTGGTGCGTTCCCGCCCGGGACCCGCCCTGGCCGGACTCGCGGCGCGCCCCGACGACCTGCTGGTCGTCGGCGTACGTCCACGGAGCCTGCGCCGCGCCGCCCACCGCCACGTACGGCGGCACGCGGTGTGCCCGGTGCTCACGGTGCCGGTGCGACCGGTCCAGCGGGCGGAACTGCGGGCGCTGCGACGGGTGCGGGCGGCGGACTTCGAGGTGACGCTCTAGGGCGTGTTTCGAAAGTAGCGTCGTCCGCCCGGAGGGCGGGCCTCGCGGGGTCTGGTGCGTGCGATCGCAAGGCGCCGGAATGGTCTCGTAG
>NZ_JBSFVM010000005.1:225674-348273 GCF_053592315.1 Streptomyces sp. NPDC002754 | reverse complement strand
AAGCTGATCGTCGACGTCGAGACCAAGCAGGCGATGCGTCCGCGTGACGCCATGGCCTCCGCCGGTAAGACGCTGGTCGAGCTGTTCGGTCTCGCTCGCGAGCTGAACATCGACGCCGAGGGCATCGACATGGGTCCGTCCCCGACGGACGCCGCCCTGGCCGCCGATCTGGCGCTGCCGATCGAGGAGCTCGAGCTCACCGTTCGGTCGTACAACTGCCTCAAGCGCGAGGGCATCCACTCCGTGGGTGAGCTCGTCGCCCGCTCCGAGGCCGACCTGCTCGACATCCGCAACTTCGGTGCGAAGTCGATCGACGAGGTCAAGGCGAAGCTGGCCGGCATGGGCCTGGCCCTCAAGGACAGCCCGCCCGGATTCGACCCGACCGCTGCCGCCGACGCCTTCGGCGCCGACGACGACGCGGACGCGGGTTTCGTGGAGACCGAGCAGTACTGAGTCGCTCCGCTTCGGCGGGCGGATCGCTTGCTGCGGGACCGTGGTTGCGGTTGCGCAGTTCCCCGCGCCCCTTTCAGGGGCCGGGGTCTTCGACGGGCAACCCTGCCCGCTCGAACACTGACCCTGGTACCTAGTACGGCCAGGGCAGACACCTAGGAGAAATCATGCCGAAGCCCGCCAAGGGTGCCCGTCTGGGCGGCAGCGCCGCGCACGAGAAGCTGCTTCTTGCGAACCTCGCGAAGTCGCTCTTCGAGCACGGCAAGATCACGACGACCGACGCCAAGGCCCGTCGTCTGCGTCCGTACGCGGAGCGTCTGGTCACCAAGGCGAAGAAGGGCGACCTTCACAACCGCCGTCAGGTGCTCCAGGTCATCACGGACAAGGGCGTCGTCCACACGCTCTTCACCGAGATCGCCCCGCGCTACGAGAACCGTCCGGGTGGTTACACCCGTATCACCAAGATCGGTAACCGTCGTGGCGACAACGCGCCCATGGCTGTCATCGAGCTGGTCGAGGCCCTGACGGTGCAGCAGCAGGCCACCGGTGAGGCCGAGGCCGCCACCAAGCGTGCCGCCAAGGACGCCGAGGCCACCGAGGCGCAGACCGAGGCTCCGGCCGAGGCTGCCGCTGAGGAGTCGAAGGACGCCTGAGGCTGATGCCTTGTGTGTGAGCGGGTCCGCCCTTCCGGGGCGGGCCCGCTTTCCGTTTCTCCTAGGTAGGGACTGTGGGTTGTGAGTGATGAGGTGGCGGACGGGTTCGTCCGGCTGCGGCTCGATGTGAGCTACGACGGCAGGGACTTCTCCGGCTGGGCCAAGCAGGCCTCCGGGCGGCGGACCGTGCAGGGGGAGATCGAGGACGCGCTCCGTACGGTGACCCGGTCCGAGCGGACGTACGACCTGACGGTCGCCGGGCGGACCGATGCCGGGGTGCACGCGCGGGGCCAGGTCGCGCACGTGGACCTGCCGGCGGAGGTCTGGGGCGAGCACCGGGAGAAGCTGCTGAAGCGGCTCGCGGGGCGGCTGCCGAAGGATGTGCGGGTGTGGTCGGTGGCCGAGGCGCCGGGCGGCTTCAACGCGCGTTTCTCGGCGATCTGGCGGCGGTACGCGTACCGGGTGACGGATCATCCGGGCGGCGTCGATCCGCTGCTGCGGGGCCATGTGCTGTGGCACGACTGGCCGTTGGACGTCGACGCCATGAACGAGGCCGCCGAACGGCTGCTCGGCGAGCACGACTTCGCCGCCTACTGCAAGCGGCGTGAGGGTGCGACCACCATTCGTACGCTGCAGGAGCTCAGCCTCGTGCGTGGCGAGGACGGGATCGTCACGGCGACCGTGCGTGCCGACGCCTTCTGCTACAACATGGTGCGGTCCCTGATGGGGGCGCTGCTGTTCGTGGGGGACGGGCACCGCTCGGCCGACTGGCCCGGCAAGGTGCTCGCCGCGGGTGTGCGGGACTCCGCCGTGCACGTGGTGCGGCCGCACGGGCTGACGCTGGAGGAAGTCGGTTACCCCGCCGACGAGTTGCTCGCCGCGCGCAACAAGGAGGCGCGCAACAAGCGGACCCTCCCGGGCGCCGGATGTTGCTGAGGGCGGCGCCCGGGGTGGCGGTCAGCCCGATGTGGCGGCCGCGGAGGCCTGGACCTCGCCGCGTCGCTTGATCTGCTGGAACGTGAATTCCTGGAGGTCGTCGCCGAGGGAGAACACCATGGTGTCCTTCTTCGAGGCGTCCTGGCCGTTGGTGAGGCCGCCGTTGGTGAAGTACGTGTAGCGGCCCACGGAGTTCGCGGTGAAGCGGCACGTCGTGGTGCGGCAGAACGTGGGCACCCCGGAGCCGGGCAGCGAGACGACCGAGCCGTCGAAGTCGTACTGCTCCTTGGCCTTCGTCGCCTGCGCTTTCGTCTTGAAGACGGCGACACCGACGGTGACCGCGGAGTTGCCCTTGTAGTACGTGGCGCGGATCAGCTGGTTGCAGTCGTTGTTCTTCAGCACCCCGGACAGGCCCTTCTGCGCGGCCGACGCGCAGTCGGTCGTGCGGGCCGTGGCGCCCTTCGTGTAGACGCGGTCACCGAAGGTGAGCTTCTTGCCGGGGAAGAGCGTGTCCGCGCTGAGCGGGGCGCTGTCCTTCGCGGCGCTGTTGATGAAGTCGTTCGGATCGAGCGGGGGCGGCGGGGTCGTCGCGTCGAAGGACGGCCCTCCCGACTCGCCCTCGCTGGGGATGTCCGCCGTGCTCGGCAGCTGGTCGGCCGGTTTGTTGGCGGCTTCGTTCTTGCTGTTCGTCGAGACGATGCCCCACGCGACCGCCGAACCGACGGCGAGCGTGGCCACGATCGCGCCACCGATCACCATCCAGCGCTTCTTGCGCGCGCGAGACTCTGATGCCTCCGCGAGCGACGCCCAGTCCGGGGTCGACCCGTTGTCATTGGGCCCCCACGGGGATCCCCCTTGCCCGAAACTCATGGGGCGCATCTTAGAGGTACTGCCTGGTGTGGCATCGCCCTCGTCCCGTGGTGGAGGTGTGAGGGGTTCCGTCGCGTTACCGTGAAGGGGCACGGCACAGTGGAGTACAGGGCCTCCGGATTCACCGGGGCCCACGCGTTTTGACCCGTACGGGGCAGCGCGGGTACTCTCGACAGTTGTTATACGTATTGGCTTGGTCGTTCTCACGCGAAGGGCCCTTACGTAGGTTCCCTGGAGCAGTTACCAGTGGCTCGCATACGGGCAGCGTCCCCGGCACTGTGAGCCCCAGCTGCATGATCGCTTCAGTGGTGCCGTGTGTCAGGACCCCATTCACTGAAGAAGCGAAGGCATACGACCGTGCGTACGTACAGCCCCAAGCCCGGCGACATCTCTCGCCAGTGGCACGTCATTGACGCCCAGGACATCGTCCTGGGTCGTCTGGCGACCACCGCTGCCACCCTTCTGCGTGGCAAGCACAAGCCGACCTATGCGCCGCACATGGACATGGGCGACTTCGTCGTCATCATCAACGCCGACAAGGTGCACCTGTCCGGCAACAAGAAGACCCAGAAGATGGCGTACCGCCACTCCGGTTACCCGGGTGGTCTGCGCTCCGTCCGTTACGACGAGCTTCTGGAGAAGAACCCGGAGAAGGCCGTCGAGAAGGCCATCAAGGGCATGATCCCCAAGAACACGCTCGGCCGTCAGATGCTCTCGAAGCTGAAGATCTACTCGGGCGACACGCACCCGCACGCTGCCCAGCAGCCGGTGCCGTTCGAGATCACTCAGGTCGCGCAGTAGTTCCGGCCACACCCCCTAAGACAGAAAAGAATCTGAGGAGAATCGTGGCCGAGACCACTGCCGAGACGCCGGTCGAAGAGACCGAGACCGTCGACGTCGAGAGCTACACCACCGAGTCGGACGCGCCTGTCGAGGGCGAGTACACCTCGGAGTCCAACCCGGCCCGCTTCGGTGACCCGCAGCCGGCCGCTGGCCTGGGCCGTCGCAAGAACGCCATCGCGCGCGTTCGCATCGTGCCCGGCACCGGCAAGTGGAAGGTCAACGGGCGCACGCTCGAGGACTACTTCCCGAACAAGGTCCACCAGCAGGAAGTCAACGAGCCCTTCAAGGTGCTCGAGCTCGACGGCCGCTACGACGTCATCGCCCGCATCTCGGGTGGCGGCGTCTCCGGTCAGGCCGGTGCCCTGCGCCTCGGCGTGGCCCGCGCGCTGAACGAGGCCGACGCGGACAACAACCGCGGCGCCCTCAAGAAGGCCGGCTACCTCCGCCGCGACGACCGTGCGGTCGAGCGCAAGAAGGCCGGTCTCAAGAAGGCCCGCAAGGCCCCGCAGTACAGCAAGCGCTAAATTCCGCTGCCTGCTTGTTCTTCCGTTCGCCCCGGCGGCACGTATCGTGCCGCCGGGGCGTTCGGCTTATGACGATGTGAAGGTTCGGAGGACATCAAGGTGGGACGACTCTTCGGCACGGACGGCGTGCGCGGCGTCGCCAACGCGGATCTGACGGCGGAGCTCGCGCTCGGTCTGTCGGTGGCGGCGGCACATGTTCTGGGCGAGGCCGGCAGTTTTGAGGGCCATCGCCCGGTGGCCGTGGTCGGCCGAGATCCGCGCGCCTCGGGCGAGTTCCTGGAGGCCGCGGTCGTCGCGGGCCTGGCCAGCGCCGGAGTCGACGTGCTGCGCGTGGGCGTGCTGCCCACGCCCGCGGTGGCGTACCTGACGGGCGCGCTCGGCGCGGACCTCGGTGTGATGCTCTCCGCGAGCCACAACGCCATGCCGGACAACGGCATCAAGTTCCTCGCGCGCGGCGGCCACAAGCTGGACGACGCCCTTGAGGACCGCATCGAGACGATCTACGAGGAGCACAGCACCGGCGCCCTGTGGAACCGCCCGACGGGCGCGGGCGTCGGCCGCGTGAAGTCGTACGGCGAGGGCCTCGACCAGTACATCGCGCACCTCGCGGGCGTGCTGCCGAACCGGCTCGAGGGCCTGAAGATCGTCCTCGACGAGGCGCACGGTGCGGCCTCCCGGGTCTCCCCGGAGGCCTTCACCCGCGTCGGTGCCGACGTCATCACGATCGGCGCCGAGCCCGACGGTCTCAACATCAACGACGGGTGCGGTTCGACCCACCTGGACCTGCTGAAGGCCGCCGTCGTCGAGCACGGGGCCGACTTCGGCATCGCGCACGACGGGGACGCCGACCGCTGCCTGGCCGTGGACCACACCGGGTCCGAGGTCGACGGCGACCAGATCATGGCGGTGCTCGCGCTCGACATGAAGGCGCGCGGCGTGCTGCGCGACGACACGCTGGTCGCGACCGTCATGTCGAACCTGGGCCTGAAGCTGGCGATGGAGCGCGAGGGCATCGACCTCGTACAGACCGCCGTCGGCGACCGGTACGTCCTGGAGAACATGAAGGAGAACGGGTTCGCGCTCGGCGGCGAGCAGTCCGGGCACGTCATCGTTCTCGACCACGCGACGACCGGCGACGGCACGCTGACGGGCCTGCTGCTCGCTGCGCGCGTCGCGCAGACCGGGCGGACGCTGAGGGACCTCGCGAGCGTCATGGAGCGGCTGCCGCAGGTGCTCATCAACGTGCCGGACGTGGACAAGTCCCGCGTCACCACGTCCAAGGACCTCGCGAGGGCCGTGGCGGACGCGGAGAGTGAACTCGGCGCGACCGGGCGGGTGTTGCTGCGCTCGTCGGGTACGGAGCCGCTGGTGCGGGTGATGGTCGAGGCCGCGGACATCGCGCAGGCCCGGTCCGTCGCGGAGCGCCTGGCGGACGTCGTGAAGTCGGCGCTGGGCTAGTACTCAGCTCTTGGCGAGTCGCTTGGCGGTACGTTCGCGCTGCTTGGCCCAGAGGTACTTCTGGGCGAGGAGCGTGGCCGTACCGGCCAGGGCGATGCCCAGCAGGTTCAGCAGGAGTTGCTGGGTCGAGCCCCACATCTGGCCCATGTCGTCGTAGCTCAGCGCCACCGCGGCGTTCGCCGCCGCCGGGACCGTGGTCACCGAGATGGCGACACCCACCAGGGCGCCGGACTTCGCCGAGGTGAGCGACAGGGTGCCGGCCGCGCCCGCGAGCACGGCCACCACGAACGAGAACCAGTCGGGCGCGTAGACGAAGCCGGTGTTCGGCCGGTCCGCCTCCAACTGGCTCTCGCTGAACAGGTTCACGGCGTCCATGAAGTAGCTGAAGCCCACCGTCACCGCCATCGCCACGGCGAAGCCGACGAGCAGGGCGACCAGGGAACGCCAGGCCAGGCGCGGTGCCTTGCGCACCAGGGCCGTGCAGAACCCGGCGAGCGGGCCGAACTCGGGGCCGACGGCCATGGCGCCCACGATCAGGATCGCGTTGTCGAGCACGACACCGCACGCCGCGATCATCGTCGCGATGACCAGGAACGCCACGTACGTGACCGTGAGCGTGGACTCCTCGTGCGTGGCGTCCGAGAGCTGCTCCCACAGGACTGCGTCCGCGCCCTCGCCCGGCGCGTCCTCCTCGGCCTTGTCGGCGCGCAGGGACAGCGACAGGTCGATGGTCTCAACGGAGATCGAGCCCGACCGGTCGATGCCCAACTCCCGCAGCCCGCCGATGAGTTCGTCACCGGCCTCGCGGGCGACGTCGCACATGACGACATCGCCCGACGGCGTGCGGGCGGCGCCCGGGAACACCACCAGGTGCGTGGTGCCAGTCGTCTTCTCGATCAGACGCACCACGTCGTCCGTGGAGTCGGACGGCGTGATGAGGCGCAGATGCAGCATGGGGTCTTTCTAACAGCTACAGCTTGCGCAGACGCAGCCGTTGCACCTTGTGGTCGGGGCCCTTGCGGATCACCAGTCCCGCGCGGCCGCGTGTGGGGGCCACGTTCTCCAGGAGGTTGACCTTGTTGACGGTGCGCCAGGTGGTGCGCGCGTAGTCCAGGGCCTCCTCCTCGGAGACCTGGGTGTACTTCCTGAAGTACGAGGACGGGTCCTGGAAGGCCGTCGCGCGCAGCTTGCGGAAGCGGTTGAGGTACCAGGACTCGATGTCCTCGGCGCGCGCGTCGACGTACACGCTGAAGTCGAAGAAGTCGGCGAGGCCGACGCGGGTGCGGCCGTCCTTGCCGGGCAGGGCGGGCTGCAGCACGTTGATGCCCTCGACGATGAGGATGTCGGGGCGGCGCACCACGAGCTTCTCGTCCGGCACGATGTCGTAGATCAGGTGCGAGTAGACCGGGGCGGTCACCTCGTCCTTGCCCGCCTTGATGTCGGCGACGAAGCGGGTCAGGGCGCGCCGGTCGTACGACTCGGGGAAGCCCTTGCGTGACATCAGGCCGCGGGCCTCGAGCTCCTTGGTGGGGAGCAGGAACCCGTCGGTGGTGACCCGCTCGACGCGCGGGTGCTCGGGCCAGCGGGAGAGCAGGGCCTGGAGCAGGCGGGCGACGGTCGACTTGCCGACCGCCACGGAGCCGGCGACCCCTATGACGAAGGGCGTGCCGGACTGGGCGGCCTTCTTGTTCGTATCGCCGAGGAACGTGTTGAGCGCCCCGCGCAGGCCGTCGGTCGCGCCCACGTACAGGTTCAGCAGGCGGGAGAGCGGCAGATAGATGTCGCGGACCTCGTCCAGGTCGATCACGTCACCGAGGCCGCGCAGCCGCTCCAGCTCTTCCGCGGTCAGCGGCAGTGGCGTCTTGTCGCGCAGTGCACTCCATTCGGTGCGGGTGAGGTCGACATAGGGAGTCACCTCCGGCTTCTGCCGGTGGGTGCTCCGGGAGGTCGCTTGTGGCTTGGACTCGGAGACCGGAGAGATCACAGTCCATTGTTACGGCAGTGTGGCCCGCGGTGGCAGGTGGGGTGTGTCACGCCGGGAGATGTGGGAACCCTGTTCGTCACAGGTTCGCCACAGGTATGGACCTTGCGTGGGGGTGGCGATACGTTCCGTACACCCGTGGGACGTAACGCTGTCCGCGGGGCGGGAGGGGAACCGTGATGGCCGCGCTTCGTGTGCCGAATTTTGTCCGCCGCAGGCCGGCGGGTGCCTACGCCATGGACGACTGGGCGAGTCATGTCCGCAGCGAACTCGCGCTCGAACTGCCCGACGAGGACATCGGCGAGGATCTGGACGACTGCCTCGACTTCTACCGCTTCGGCAGCAAGCCGCGCTGCGAGGAGGTCGAGTACCTGGAGCTCGTGCGGGACGCGCGGGACCGGATCGCCAGAGGGCGCACCGCCTGACGCCGGACGCCGGGCCCGGCGACCGTAAGGTCTGCTGCATGAGCATCATCGGGGTCGGTATCGACGTGGCCGAGATCGAGCGGTTCGCGGCGTCGCTGGAGCGTACGCCGAGCATGGCCGAGCGCCTCTTCCTGGACGACGAGCTGCTGCTGCCCAGCGGGGAGCGGCGCGGGATCGCCTCGCTCGCCGCCCGGTTCGCCGCGAAGGAGGCCGTCGCCAAGGCGCTCGGCGCGCCGGCCGGGCTGCGCTGGACCGACGCGGAGGTGTGGGTCGAGGAGAGCGGGCAGCCGCGGCTCCGGGTGACCGGGACGGTGGCCGCGCGGGCGGCGGAACTGGGCGTGCGGGGGTTCCATGTGTCGCTGAGCCACGACGCGGGGGTCGCGTCGGCGGTAGTGGTGGCCGAGGGGTAGACCGCCCGCCCCTTCGGCCACCACTGGCAGCCCCTACGCCCGGTGGCGGAACACGATGCGGCCCCGTGTCAGGTCGTACGGCGTGATCTCGACCTGGACCCGGTCCGCCAGCAGGATCTTGATGTAGTTCTTGCGGATCTTGCCGCTGACGTGCGCGAGGACCCGGTGCCCGTTGTCGAGCTCCACCGTGAACATCGCGCTGCGCAGGCACTCGACGACGGTGCCTTCGGCGTGGACGCCGCCTTGAGTGTTCTTTGTCATCGGACCAGCTCCAGCGCGCGGTTCACGCGCCGCGCCCCGATGCCGTCGAAGAGGGCAGTGGCCGCTTCGTTCGACTCGTCCACCTCGGCCGACGCGGCCTCGGCGCCGGAGCGGTGCAGGGTGTTCAGTACGTCGGCCAGGAGGGCCCGCGCGATGCCGCGGCGCCGCGCGTCGGTGCGGACCGCGAGCAGGCCGATGCGGGGGCGCCGGGTGGCCGTCGCCAGGCGCAACAGGCCCAGGTAGGCGCCGTCCGGGGCCTCGGCCGCGGTGTACTTCGTGGGGTCGACGACGGTGACGCCCGGCGGCAGCGGACGCACCTCGGCGGGCATGGTGCGCCAGCCGACCGTGGCCTCGACCTCGTCCCGGACCGTACGGTCGAGGGCGCGCAGCCGCGCCTCGTCGGCCGCGCCGTACGGGACGACGGCGACGTCCGCGGGCGGGCGCACCGCGCCGAGTCCCGTGACGGCGGGGTCGGTGGGTACTTCGTACTCCCACTCGCCGCGGCCGACCGTGAAGCCGAACTCCCGCCATTTCGACGTCAGTTCGGTGTCGTTCTCGTCGACGACGGTGTGCAGCGGGCCCGGCAGGTCCGTGAGCAGCGTCTCGGCCAGGGCCGCGAACGCGGTGTCGTGCCAGGCGTCGACGCTGATGAAGAGGCGGCCGTCGGGCCGGTGCGCGGCGTGACCGCGGCCGATCACCTCGTCGTTCTCCAGCGCGTGCCATTGGTGGTCGGCGACGCGGGTGACGACGAGTGGGGGAGGGGCTGTGGGGCGGGTGCTGTTTGTGGTCATCGGTGTCCCCTTTCGGAGGCCCTCGATCGTGAGATCTACGGGGCGCTCCCGGCGACACCTGCTGTCAGCCGCCGGACCGTGACGAGCTGAGGGAGCACCCATGGGTGACTGCGTTCACGGGTCTCACCTCCCAGCTGTGACTGCACGGTCGTCGACGACGGTAGCAACGGAGTGGCGTCAGGCGAAGTGGTTTTCCGTGACGTCCTGCCAGGCGCTCCGCAGCGCCCCCGCCACGTCCTGTGCGGACACCGGCGCGCCCTGCGCCGCGTGCCGGGCCGCCAGACCGTGCAGGTACGCGCCCGCCGAGGCCGCGTCCAGGGGGTGCAGGCCCGCCGCGAGCAGGGAGCCGGTCAGGCCGGAGAGGACGTCGCCGCTGCCGGCCGTGGCGAGCCACGGGGTGCCGGTGGGGTTCGCACGGGCCGGGCGGGTCTCGTCCGGCGGCGAGACCAGGGTCGTCGAGCCCTTCAGGAGGACCGTGGCGGCATAGCGGGCCGCCAACTCCCTTACGGATGCCAGGCGTTCGGTCTCCACCTGGTCGCGGGTCGCACCGAGCAGCGCGGCCGCCTCCCCGGCGTGCGGGGTCAGCACGGTGGGCGCCGTGCGGGCGCGGACCGTCGCCGGGTCGGCGAGGCGCAGCCCGTCCGCGTCGATCAGCACCGGGACGTCCGAGGCCAGGACGTCGTGCAGGCCCGACGGGTCGTCGCCGAGACCGGGGCCGATCACCCACGCCTGGACCCGGCCCGCCTTCGCCGGTGGCCCGGCCGAGACGAGCGTCTCCGGGAAGCGGGCCAGCACCGCGTCCGCGGCCGGGCCCACGTACCGGACGGCCCCCGCGCCGCCGTGCAGCGCGCCCGCCACCGCCAGGACCGCCGCGCCGGGGTAGCGCGCCGAGCCGGCGACGATGCCGACGACGCCGCGCCGGTACTTGTCGCTCTCGCCGGTGGGTTCGGGGAGCAGGGTCGCGACGTCCGCGTACTGGAGCGCCTCGAGACACGTTTCGGAAGGGGTGAGTTCGAGGCCGATGTCGACGAGGCGGAGCGCGCCCGCGTACTCCCGCGCCGGGTCGATGAGGAGGCCCGGCTTGTACGTGCCGAAGGTGACGGTCGCGTCCGCCCGCACCGCCGCGCCGCGCACCTCACCGGTGTCGGCGTCGACGCCGCTCGGAAGGTCGACGGCCACGACGGTGCCCCGTGCCGCGTCGGCCAGTTCGGCCGCGCGGGGGCGCAGGCCGCCCTTGCCGCCGATGCCCACGATGCCGTCGACGACGAGGTCGGCGCGGCCAACGCGTTCCGTGGCGTGCTCGTCCTGCGCGTCGAGGAGCGTGCCGCCCGCCGCGCGCAGCGCCGCGAGGCCCCCGGGGTGCGCGCGCTCGGGGGAGAGCAGCAGCGCCGTGACGCCCGCGCCGCGCCGGGCCAGGCGGGCGCCCGCGTACAGGGCGTCGCCCCCGTTGTCCCCGCTGCCGACCAGGAGGACGACCCGGGATCCGTACACCTTGCCGAGCAGATCGGCGCAGGCGGTGGCGAGACCCGCCGCCGCGCGCCGCATCAGCGCGCCCTCGGGCAGCCGCGCCATGAGGGCGCGCTCGGCGGATCGGACCGTCTCTACGTCGTGAGCGAGTCGCATGCCATCGAGTGTCCCGCAGGGCCGTCGCTCCGGCCGGAGCGACGGGTGCCGGATCGGCCAACGGATGTGATGTCACACCCCTCTGAGACACTGACCTCACCATGAACGAGAACGTGACTGCCCCGCTCCGCGCCCGCGCCGAGATCGATCTGGCCGCCCTCAAGGCCAATGTGCGCGCCCTGCGGGACCACGCGCCCGGGGCCGCGTTCATGGCGGTCGTGAAGGCGGACGGGTACGGGCACGGCATGCTTCCGGTCGCGCGCGCCGCCAAGGGCGCGGGGGCCGAATGGCTGGGGGCCGCCACCGCGGAGGAGGCGCTCGAACTGCGCGCGGCGGGTCTCACCGGGCGCATCATGTGCTGGCTGTGGGTGCCGGGCGGGCCCTGGCGGGCGGGCATCGAGGCCGATCTGGACATGTCGGTGAGCGGCATGTGGGCGCTGCGGGAGGTCGCCGACGCCGCGCGCGCGGCGGGCCGGGTCGCCCGTATCCAGCTCAAGGCCGACACAGGCCTCGGGCGGAACGGATGCCTGCCCGGCGACTGGCCCGAGCTCGTACGGGAGGCGCTGAAGGCGCAGCGGGACGGGTTCGTGAACGTCACCGGGCTCTGGTCGCACTTCGCGTGCGCCGACGAGCCGGGGCACCCGTCCATCGCCGCCCAGCTGACCACCTTCCGGGAGATGGTCGCGTACGCGGAGGGCGAGGGCGTCACACCGGAGGTCCGGCACATCGCCAACTCGCCGGGGACGCTGACCCTTCCCGAGACACACTTCGACCTCGTGCGCCCCGGCATCGCGATGTACGGGATCTCGCCGAGCCCCGAGGTCGGCACGCCCGGCGACTTCGGGCTTCGCCCCGTCATGACGCTGAAGGCGAGCCTCGCGCTCGTGAAGCACGCGCCGGGTGGACTCGGCGTCAGTTACGGGCATCACTACGTCACACCGGGCGAGACGACGCTCGGCCTCGTCCCCTTGGGCTACGCGGACGGCATCCCGCGGCACGCGTCCGGCACGGCCCCGGTCCTGATCGGCGGCAAGCGGCGCACGATCGCGGGCCGCGTGGCCATGGACCAGTTCGTCGTCGACCTCGGTGGCGACGAACCGGCCGCGGGGGACGAGGCGGTGCTCTTCGGACCCGGTGACGGCGGCGAGCCGACCGCCGAGGACTGGGCGGTCGCGTCGGGCACCATCGCGTACGAGATCGTCACGCGCATCGGATCCCGCGTACCGCGCGTCTACGTAGACGCAGAAAGCGGCGACTGCATAGACGAAGGAAGCGGCGACGAAGAAGGCGGCGCCACGCGCGCGTGACCGGCGTCACGGCTTGAAGGTCCACCGACACGGCGGTCCGAGCCGCCACCATGTGAAGCAACAACGAAACGGGTCACCCGACACCGGGCGACAGGCAGGACGCGGAGCAGGGAGCGGCACGTGAGCGAGAGCAGCGCACCGGCCACGGCGGCCGTCGTCGAAGCGGCTGAACAGGCCGCGTCGGGGAACTGGCGGCGGGCCGGCCTCGCGGGCGCCGCCATAGGCGTGGTCGCGGCCGGGGCCGCCGCGGGCGTCGCCATCGAGCGGCTGACCGTGGGCCGCGGGATGCGCAGGAAGGCGCGGCTCGCCCTCGACGCGTCGGGGCCCTACGGAGCGCTGCGCGGCGTGCCGGGAAAGGCGTACGCGGAGGACGGCACGGAGCTGTACTACGAGGTCGACGAGGCGGAGCCGGAGCCCTCCGGGTCCCGTCGGCGCCGCCTGTTCGGCCGCAAGAACCCGGCGCCCGTCACCGTCGTCTTCAGTCACGGCTACTGCCTGGGTCAGGACTCCTGGCACTTCCAGCGCGCGGCCCTGCGCGGCGTCGTCCGCTGCGTGTACTGGGACCAGCGCAGCCACGGGCGTTCGGGGCGGGGCGCCGAGCAGGTCGAGGACGGGGTGCCCGTCTCCATCGACCGGCTCGGCGGCGACCTGCTGGCCGTCATCGACGCGGCCGCGCCCGAGGGGCCGCTCGTCCTCGTCGGCCACTCCATGGGCGGCATGACCGTCATGGCGCTCGCCGACCGGTGCCCCGAGCTGATCCGCGACCGGGTCGTGGGCGTCGCCCTCATCGGTACGTCGTCGGGGAAGCTCGGCGAGGTCAACTACGGGCTCCCGATGGCCGGGGTGAACGCGGTGCGGCGGGTGCTGCCCGGCGTACTGAATGCGCTCGGGCAGCGGGCGGACCTCGTGGAGAAGGGGCGCCGCGCGACGGCCGACCTGTTCGCCGGGATCATCAAGCGGTACTCGTTCGCCTCGCGGGACGTCGACCCGGCCGTCGCCCGGTTCGCCGAGCGGATGATCGAGGGGACGCCGATCGACGTGGTCGCCGAGTTCTACCCGGCGTTCGGGGACCACGACAAGGCGGACGCCCTGGCGCACTTCGCGGACCTGCCCGCGCTCGTCCTCGCGGGGGAGCGCGACCTGGTCACGCCGAGCGACCACAGCGAGGCGATCGCGGCGCTGCTGCCGGACGCCGAGTACGTGCTGGTGCCGGACGCGGGGCACCTCGTGATGCTGGAGCACCCCGAGGTCGTGACGGACCGCCTCGCGGACCTTTTGGTGCGTGCGGGAGCGGTGCCGACAGCCGCTACCGTGGGGATTTATGGAGACACCGGCAACACCGCACAGCCCGGCGGCTGAGCCCGCCACCGCTCGGGAAACCCCCGTCAGCACGGTCACCGTCACCGTCAACTCCCCGGACCAGATGCGGGAGTTGGGGCTCGCCCTGGCCAAACAGCTGCGCCCCGGCGACCTCGTGATGCTCACCGGTGAGCTGGGCGCGGGCAAGACGACGCTGACCCGCGGGCTCGGTGCGGGCCTGGGTGTACGCGGCGCGGTGACCTCGCCGACCTTCGTGATCGCCCGCGTGCATCCGCCGCTCGGCGAGGGGCCCGCCCTGGTGCACGTCGACGCGTATCGGCTCGGAGGCGGGCTCGACGAGATGGAGGACCTCGACCTCGACGTGTCCCTGCCGGGTTCCGTGGTCGTCGTGGAGTGGGGCGACGGCAAGGTCGAGGAGCTGTCCGACGACCGGCTTCACGTGATCATCGACCGGGCCACGGGGGACACGACCGACGAGGTGCGGGTCGTGACGTTCAGCGGGATCGGGGAGCGGTGGGCCGGGGCGGACCTGGGGTCGTTGGCGGGCTGATCGGTCGCGGGGGCGGGGCGTATCCCGACAGGTATCCCGACAGGGCGTCGGCAAATTCTTGCGCGGCGTGGCTTCGGCGTGTTCACATGGGGGTTCGGTACTGGTTAGGTCTACCTAACTACGGCTGCTCCGGCCCTCGGGAGGCGTCCATGTCGGCTTCAGAACACAACGTGTCGATGGCGGAGCTGCTTGCGTCCTGTGCGGCGGCGCGGGTGGTTTCTACGCCGCCTGCTCCGCCGGTTCGGCGGGAATCGTCGCGCCGTGACGGCGTTGCGGACGCGGGGCGTTGCCCCGGACCCCGCGCCTCAAGTGCCGGCGGGGCTTGATTTTCCCCGGCCCGGGGCTTGGATCAGGGGCCGAATTACTTGACGACGACGACCTTTACGCCGATCGTCGCGAACTGCCACAGCGTGTCGGCGTCCTTGCGGGATTCGCGGATGCCGCCGGTCTGCTTGCCGGGGTCGGGGGCGGCCGTCGAGCCGTTGACGGCCGCGCTGAAGCCGATCGCCACGCCGTTCGTATTGGCGAAGCGGACCACGTGCTCGATCGGGACGCCGTCCGTGCCGGTGATGGAGCCGGAGCGGGAGGTCACCGTGTACGAGCCGGGCGCCGGGTCCACCGTGCCGGGCGTCACCCGGAACGTCGACTCCGTCTTGTTGCCCGCGTCGACCACCCACACCCGGTCACCGCCCAGCGCGTACACGACGCGCTCGCCCTTGCCGGAGCCCGCGGGCAGCGCCTTCGGGTCCGTCTTCTTCTTGGGTGTCTTCGACGCCGAGGCGGAGGGCGAGGAGCCCGCCTTCTTCTCGGCGAGGTCGGAGGGCGCGCTCGCCGACGCCTGGTAGGCGAGGAAGCCGACCACGACGAGTGATCCCGCCGTGAGCGCGGTCACGAATCCGGTGCTGCTCCGTGCCACCAGGTGCCTGCCTCTCAAGTACGAACCTCAGGGTGACGGTAGCAGTCGAGCCCCGGCACCCCGGCCTAGCCGGAAGTACGGACGTGTCCGCCCTTCTGTGGTCGTAGGCTGTTCGCGTGCTGTTGCTCGCGCTGGATACCGCCACCCCCGCCGTCACCGTCGCCCTGTACGACGGGACCTCCGTCGTGGCCGAGTCGAATCAGGTGGACGCCCGCAGACACGGGGAACTGCTGTTGCCCGCCGTCGACCGGGTGCTCGCCGAGGCCGGCCTGCGGCTCGACGCCGTCACCGGGATCGTCGTGGGCGTGGGCCCGGGACCGTACACAGGGCTGCGTGTCGGCCTGATGACCGCCGACACGTTCGGGCTCGCGCTCGGCGTGCCCGTGCACGGCGTGTGCACGCTCGACGGGCTCGCGTACGAGGCGCGGGACGTCAAGGGGCCCTTCGTCGTCGCCACCGACGCGCGGCGCAAGGAGGTGTACTGGGCGCGCTACGAGAACGGGCGCACCCGGGTCACCGAGCCCGCCGTCGACCGGCCCGCCGGCATCGCCTCCGACGTGGCGGGGCTGCCCGCCGTCGGCGCCGGCGCGCTGCTCTACCCGGACACCTTCCCGGACGCGCGCGGGCCCCAGAACGTGTCGGCCGCGGCGCTCGCCGCCCTCGTCGCCGAGAAGCTGGCCGCGGGCGAGGAACTCCTCGAACCGCGCCCCCTCTACCTGCGCCGCCCCGACGCGCAGGTCCCCAAGAACTACAAGGTGGTCACCCCCAAGTGACAGCCGTGGACGTATCGCTGCGCGAGATGCGCTGGTGGGACATCGACCCCGTGCTCGCCCTGGAGAAGGCGCTCTTCCCGGACGACGCCTGGTCGCGCGGCATGTTCTGGTCCGAGCTTGCGCACGCCCGCGGCCTCGGTTCCACGCGGCGCTATGTCGTCGCGTACGAGGACGAGAAGCTGGTCGGGTACGGGGGCGTCGCCGCCTCCGGCACCGCGTCCGACAGCGGCTCCGCCGCGGGGGCCGACATCCAGACCATCGCCGCCGCCCGCGACCACTGGGGCACCGGGCTCGGCGCCCGGCTGCTCACCGAACTGCTGCGGCACGCCACCGCCTTCGACGTCGACCAGGTGATGCTCGAAGTACGCGTCGACAACACGCGGGCGCAGAAGCTGTACGAGCGCTTCGGCTTCGAGTCGATCGGCTTCCGGCGCGGCTACTACCAGCCCGGCAACGTGGACGCGCTCGTGATGCGCCTGAACACCACCACCGCAAGTGACTCAGTGAGCGAAGAGAAGAACCATGGCTGACGAACCGCTCGTCCTCGGCATCGAGACCTCCTGCGACGAGACCGGCGTCGGCATCGTCCGCGGCACCACCCTGCTCGCCGACGCCGTCGCCTCCAGCGTCGACGAACACGCCCGCTTCGGCGGCGTCGTCCCCGAGGTCGCCTCCCGCGCGCACCTGGAGGCGATGGTCCCCACGATCCAGCGCGCCCTGAAGGACGCGGGCGTCACGGCGAAGGACCTCGACGGCATCTCCGTCACGGCGGGCCCCGGCCTCGCGGGCGCGCTGCTCGTCGGCGTCTCGGCCGCGAAGGCGTACGCGTACGCGCTCGACAAGCCGCTCTACGGCGTCAACCACCTGGCCTCGCACATCTGCGTCGACCAGCTGGAGCACGGCACGCTGCCCGAGCCGACGATGGCGCTGCTGGTGTCGGGCGGCCACTCCTCTCTGCTGCTCTCCACCGACATCACCTCCGACGTACGGCCGCTCGGCGCGACCATCGACGACGCGGCGGGCGAGGCCTTCGACAAGATCGCCCGCGTGCTCAACCTCGGCTTCCCGGGCGGGCCCGTCATCGACCGGTACGCGAAGGAGGGCGACCCGACCGCGATCGCCTTCCCGCGCGGGCTCACGGGCCCTCGCGACCCGGCCTACGACTTCTCCTTCTCGGGCCTCAAGACCTCCGTGGCCCGCTGGATCGAGGCCAAGCGGGCGGAGGGGGAGGACGTGCCGGTGCGCGACGTGTCGGCGTCCTTCCAGGAGGCCGTCGTGGACGTGCTGACGCGCAAGGCGGTGCGTGCCTGCAAGGACGAGGGCGTCGACCACCTCATGATCGGCGGCGGTGTGGCCGCCAACTCGCGGCTGCGTGCGTTGGCCCAGGAGCGCTGCGAGCGGGCCGGGATCCGGCTGCGCGTGCCGCGCCCCAAGCTGTGCACGGACAACGGCGCGATGGTCGCGGCGCTCGGCGCGGAGATGGTGGCCCGCAACCGGCCGTCCTCCTGCTGGGACCTGTCCGCGGACTCCTCGCTCCCGGTGACGGAGCCGCACGTCCCCGGCCACCACCATCACGACCACGTGCACGAGGTCAGCAAGGAGAACCTGTACTCATGACGGTCGCGCTGATGTGGGAGGCCAGGGCCGTCGACGGTCGTGGCGAGGAGCTGCTCGCCTGGGCCAAGTCCCAGGTCCTCGACCGCGAACCGGAGCGCCGCGAGACGTTCCGCGCCCCGCAGGACCGGGTCCTCGTCATCACGTGGTGGGACGCCGAGTACGACGCGGAGTTGCCCGAACTCCCGGAACCGGGCGCCGATTTGGTGGCACGGGCGGTTCACCGCTGGCGGTTCGAGGCGGCCTAGCGGCTGTCCGCCGTGTCTGCTGTGTCCGCCGTGTACGTCAACAGGTAGCGCCAGTACAGCAGTTGACGCACCTCGCTGCCCGGCAGCAGTCGCGCCGCCTCCCGGCGAACCTCCGGCAGCCGCATCTCCGGCTGCCGCACCGGCGGTCGCGGCGGAGCAGTACGGACTCCGCCTCCGCGCGCACGCTCACCCACGTGAACGGAGAGACGCGCCACCGCGTTCGCCGGGGACGCGACCACGTCCCACGGCGTCACGCCGTCGTAGCAACCGAGCACGAGCAGCCTGCCGCCGGGCGCGAGGGCCTCGCGGAATCGGGTGAGTGTCTCGAACGGCATGTGGTGCAGGCTCGCCAGGCAGCTGATCACGTCGTAGTGGCCGGGCGGGAGTTCGGCCTCCGCGGCATCGGCGAGGCGGTAACGCGGCCCGCCACCGGTGGCCTCCGCCACGGCGAGCGTCGCCGGGTCCGGGTCGAGTGCGTCGACCCGGTACCCGTGCGCCACGAGCCGCCGCGCGAACCGGCCGGTGCCGCAGCCGACATCGAGCGCGGTGCGCCCTCCGGCGGGCAACTGGCGGGTCAGCAACCGGTGATAGTGATCGTTGTGGTCGAACGTCATGCGCAGCCTCTCCGGGTCCGGGCTCGTCGTCTCGGCACGCGGCACCGTGGCGCCGCCATGCCCACCCTGCCGCCCCAGGCGGCAGATTGCCCAAGGCGGCGGCCGACCGTAACGGGTGGGGAGCCGTGCGGGCGGGAGGCCACCCAAGGCGGGTGCGGTCGACCGCATGGGTGGGGAGTCGTGCCGCGGCACGTTGCCCAAGGCGGGGCGCGGCCGACCGCAATGGGCCGGGAGCCGTGCGGGCGGCAGATTGCCTGCAGCGGGGTGCCGCACCCCACGCGGCCGACGCCCCCGGAGGGGGCGGGCGGTGGGAGATGGGCGGGGCCCGGGCCTCGCCTGCGGCGAAGCGGGCCACATCAAACCCCGGCGACGGGTGGGCCTATCAAGCCCCTGCGGCGATTGAGCAGCTGGGTCCGGGGCGGAGCCCCGATCTTTCAAGCCCGTACTTTCGACGAGAGCCCGCGGGGTCCGGGGCAGCGCCCCGCCTTTTACAGCCCCGCCGGCGTTTGAGGCGCGGGGTCCGGGGCGGAGCCCCGTGGCGTCAACCCACCGGGGCGCCGATGAGCATCGTGGGCGCCCCCGCAACCCGTGTGAGGAACACCGTCACCGCCCGCTTCCCGAAGGGCTTAGGCATTGCCTTCCGCCGCAACTCCTCCGGCTCCACCGCCGACCCCCGCTTCTTCACGGTCAGCACCCCGACCTCCCGCTCCCGCAGCAACACCTTCAACTTCTTCACGTTGAACGGAAGTTGATCGGTGATCTCGTACGCGACGGCGTACGCCGTGGGCCGCAACTCGTCCCCCGTCACATACGCGATCGTCTCGTCGACGAGCCCGCCCCCGACCTCCTCGGCCACCTCGGCCACCAGATGCGCCCGGATCACCGCACCGTCCGGCTCGTACAAGTACCGCCCCACAGGCCGCACTTCGGGATCCGGCAGCCCCCGCCCGACGAGCTCCCGCGGCCCCGGCAGCAGCGTCGACCGCATCCGCCCGGCGGTCGTGCCGAACCACAGCACGGCCTCCTTCACATCGCCCCCGTCCGAGATCCACTCGGCATCAGCCTCCGCGGGGATCGCCTCGTGCGGGATCCCGGGAGCGATCTTCAGCGCGGCGCGCGGCGCCTTGAGCGCGGCCGACACGGCCCAGGACAACGGAGGGGAGTACGCCTCGGGGTCGAAGATGCGCCCCCGACCACCACGCCGCGCGGGGTCCACGAACACCGCGTCGTACGCGGACGTGTCCACCTCGGTGACGTCCGCCTCACGCACCTCGATCAGCTCCGCGAGACCGAGCGCCTCCGCGTTCGCCCGCGCCACCGCGCACGTCAGCGGATCCCGGTCGACGGCAAGCACCCGGATCCCCGCGCGCGCGAGCGCGATCGCGTCGCCGCCGATGCCGCAGCACAGGTCGGCGACAGAGCGCACGCCCAGCCGCTCGAAGGCCCCGGCCCGGTACTCCGCCACGCGCGTCCGCGTCGCCTGCTCGACCCCGTTCGGCGTGAAGTACATCCGGGCCGCGTCCTCGGCCCCGAACTTCGCGACGGCCCGCTGCCGCAGCCGCGCCTGGGCGAGCGCGGCCGAGACGAGCTCGGCGGGATGCTCGCGGCGCAGCCTCGTGGCGAGGGCGAGCTCCTGGGCCGGATCGTGATCCCGGAGTTCGTCGAGCAGGGCCAGGCCCTCGGGGGACAGGAGGGCGGAGAAGGCGTCGGGCGAAGGGGAGGAACTCACCCGGTCCATTGTGGGCCAGGCGGGCGACGGTGCGCGCCAGGCGGCGGTGTCGGCCCGGGAACGGGCCCGCGAGCTGCCAGGATCCGGCGCCATGCAACTAGTACGACAAAACGAAGAAAGCGCCCGAAAGCTGGTCAGGAAGAGACGCGGCGTCCGTCTCTTGAGCGCGTTGCTCGCCGCCTCCGCCCTCGCCACGGGATGCGCGGCCGGCGGCGACCCCGAGCCGGTGCGGCCGGCCCCCGGCCAGCAGGCGCAGAAGGGCCTCCAGGGCGCCCCCGCCCGCGCCCTCGACTCGTACGCGACGAAGCTGCGCGCCCAGCGGACCGCCCTCGTCGCGGCGACCAGACGCTGGGGCCTCGCCGACGTGCCGCTCACCGCCCCGGCCCCGCCGGCGAAGAAGCCGGTCATCGAGGCGCGCAAGGGCTTCGAGGTCGACGGCCAGAAGGAACTCGGCCTGCCGCCCGTGTTCACGTCGATCCCGACCAAGGACAAGGTCGTCTTCCTCACCATCGACGACGGGGCCGAGAAGGATCCGCGGTTCCTGAAGATGATGAGCGAGCTGCGGATCCCGTACACGGCGTTCCTGACCGACTCCGAAGTCAGGCCCGGATACGGCTACTTCAAGAAAATGCAGGCCCGCGGCATCACCCTCGACAACCACACACTCACCCACCCCTACCTGCCCGCCCTCTCGTACGCCCGCCAGAAGCACGAGATCTGCGGCATGCAGAACGTCATCGAGAAGAAGTACGGCCACAGGCCCAAGCTCTTCCGCCCGCCCTTCGGCGACTACAACCAGGACACCCTGCGCGCCGCCAAGGCCTGCGGCATCGAGTACGCCCCGATCTGGAACGCCGAGGCGTTCGTGGACCGCATGGACTACCGCGAGTGGGACCGCAGCATCCATCCGGGCGACATCCTGCTCACGCACTTCAGGGGCCGGAAGGACTGGAAGGGCACGATGCCCGACATGATCCGGAACCTCATGAAGTACCTCACCGACAGGGGGTACGCGGTGGCGCGCCTGGAGGACTACCTGTGACACCGCGCGGGCCATGGGCGCGGCTGCTCGGCTGCGCCCTGGCCGCAGCACTCCTCACCGGGTGCGCACGGGGCGCCATCCCGGCCGAGCGGACGGCGTCCGGTTCGCGGGCCGGCCCGCAGCGGACCGTCCCACCGATCGTCTCCCGCGTCCCCACCGCCGACAGGGTGGTCTTCCTGGCGTACGAGGGCGGGGCCGGGCAGGGCGCGGAAGGTATCGGACCGTTCCGCGATCGCCACGTCCCGGTCTCGCTCTTCCTCGCGGGCGCCGCGGGCGGTGGGGGCGATGGGGGCCCGTCCCTGGGCGCCCAGGTGCAGAACCGCACCCTCACCCACGTCCTCCTGCCCGGCCTCGGATACGTGGAGCAGCACGCCGAGATCTGCGGTCAGCGCGACCGCATCGAGGCCCGCTTCGGGACGGCGCCCCGCCTCCTCCACCCGCCTTCGGGCGCGTACGACGGGAGCACGCTGCTGGCGGCGGGCGCGTGCGCGGTCGACGCGATCGTCCTGTGGCGCGAGCCGCGGGGCACCCCGCGGCCCGGCGACATCCTCCCGGTCCACGGGATGCGGCAGGAGGCGGCCGCCCGGCTGCTGGACCGCGTACGGCAGGCGGGACTCACGGTCGGGAGGCTGGAGGACTACCTGTGATCCGGCGACCCGCGACGGTGTCGATTAGCAGTCCGCTTGACCGAGTGCTAATCGCGGTCATAGTCTCGGTTCTGGCACTCACCACTGGAGAGTGCCAACAGCGACGGGCAGGTCCGGCACCCGCGACGACGGATCCACCTGGTCGCCACCCCAGACTGTTAACCCCGTGAGATCTCCGAAGGGGGAGACCGGATCGTGACGACCACCAGCTCCAAGGTTGCCATCAAGCCGCTTGAGGACCGCATTGTGGTCCAGCCGCTCGACGCCGAGCAGACCACGGCCTCTGGCCTGGTCATTCCGGACACCGCGAAGGAGAAGCCCCAGGAGGGTGCTGTCCTCGCCGTGGGCCCGGGCCGCTTCGAGAACGGCGAGCGTCTTCCGCTCGACGTCAAGGTCGGCGATGTCGTGCTGTACAGCAAGTACGGCGGCACCGAGGTGAAGTACAACGGCGACGAGTACCTCGTCCTCTCGGCTCGCGACGTGCTCGCGATCGTCGAGAAGTAATTCACCCGAGCTTTCCCGGCTTCACTGAAGCAGAATGCTTTGAACCGCGCCCCTGGCCCCCGCTGATATTGCCGGGTGCGAGGGGCGCGGTTCGTTTTTTCGAGAGGACTGACTCAGCTCCATGGCGAAGATCCTGAAGTTCGACGAGGACGCCCGTCGCGCCCTCGAGCGCGGCGTCAACAAGCTTGCCGACACGGTCAAGGTGACGATCGGCCCCAAGGGCCGCAACGTCGTCATCGACAAGAAGTTCGGTGCCCCCACCATCACCAACGACGGCGTCACGATCGCCCGTGAGGTCGAGGTCGAGGACCCGTACGAGAACCTCGGCGCGCAGCTGGTGAAGGAGGTGGCGACCAAGACCAACGACATCGCGGGTGACGGTACGACCACCGCCACCGTGCTCGCCCAGGCCCTGGTCAAGGAAGGCCTGCGCAACGTTGCCGCCGGCGCCTCCCCGGCCGCCCTGAAGAAGGGCATCGACGCCGCGGTCAAGGCCGTGTCCGAGGAGCTCCTCGCGACCGCCCGCCCGATCGACGACAAGTCCGACATCGCGGCCGTCGCCGGTCTGTCCGCCCAGGACAACCAGGTCGGCGAGCTCATCGCCGAGGCGATGGACAAGGTCGGCAAGGACGGTGTCATCACCGTCGAGGAGTCCAACACCTTCGGCCTGGAGCTCGACTTCACCGAGGGCATGGCCTTCGACAAGGGCTACCTGTCCCCGTACTTCGTCACCGACCAAGAGCGTATGGAGGCCGTCCTCGACGACCCGTACATCCTGATCCACCAGGGCAAGATCGGCTCGATCCAGGACATGCTCCCGCTCCTGGAGAAGGTCATCCAGAACGGTGGCTCCAAGCCGCTCCTGATCATCGCCGAGGACGTCGAGGGCGAGGCCCTGTCGACCCTGGTCGTGAACAAGATCCGCGGCACGTTCAACGCCGTCGCCGTGAAGGCCCCCGGCTTCGGTGACCGCCGCAAGGCGATGCTGCAGGACCTGGCCACCCTCACCGGTGCCACCGTCATCGCCGAGGAGGTCGGCCTCAAGCTCGACCAGGCCGGTCTCGAGGTGCTCGGCACCGCGCGCCGCGTGACCATCACCAAGGACGACACCACGCTCGTCGACGGTGGCGGCAAGGCCGAGGACGTCAAGGGCCGCGTCGCGCAGATCAAGGCCGAGATCGAGAACACGGACTCGGACTGGGACCGCGAGAAGCTGCAGGAGCGCCTGGCCAAGCTGGCCGGTGGCGTCTGCGTCATCCGCGTCGGTGCGGCCACCGAGGTCGAGCTCAAGGAGAAGAAGCACCGTCTGGAGGACGCCATCTCCGCGACCCGCGCCGCGGTCGAGGAGGGCATCGTCTCCGGTGGTGGCTCCGCTCTGGTGCACGCCTCCAAGGTCCTCGACGACTCGCTCGGCAAGGTCGGCGACGAGGCCACCGGTGTCGCCGTGGTCCGCCGCGCCGTCGTCGAGCCGCTCCGCTGGATCGGCGAGAACGCCGGCCAGGAGGGCTACGTGATCGTCTCCAAGGTCAAGGAGCTCGAGAACGGCAACGGCTACAACGCCTCGACCGGCGACTACGTCGACCTGGTCAAGGCCGGTGTCATCGACCCGGTCAAGGTCACGCGCTCCGCCCTGGAGAACGCCGCCTCCATCGCCTCCCTGCTGCTCACGACCGAGACCCTGGTCGTCGAGAAGCCGGCCGACGAGGAGCCCGAGGCCGCGGGCCACGGGCACGGCCACTCGCACTGATTCGCTGCCGCTCAGGCGGCCGCCGACCGAGGCCCGGCTCCCCGTCGCGGGGGGCCGGGCCTCGGCACATCAAGCCCCGCCGGCGTTTGAGGCGCGGGGTCCGGGGCGGAGCCCCGTGACGTGGGGACGGACGACCGTTACTGGGGACCGTACTTGCGGCCCGTGCGGGACGTGACCCCGCCCAAAAGCACGCGCGGCGTCACCTTCACCACACCCATAAGCGCCTTGTACCGCGGGTCCGGGATCGACAGCGACTTGCCGCGGGCCAGATCGCCCAGCGCCGCCGCCACCAACTTGTCCGCGTCGAGCCACATCCACTTCGGAATGTTGCCCGTGCCCATCCCGGCCCGCTGATGGAACTCCGTACGGACGAACCCGGGGCACAGCGCCATCAACCGCACCCCGCTGCCCGCGAGATCCTTCGCCGCGCCCTGCGTGAACTGCACGACCCACGCCTTCGAGGCGCCGTACGTGCCGCGCGGCACGAAGGCCGCCACCGACGCCACGTTCACCACGCCGCCGCGACCGCGCTCGCGCATCGCCCCCACGGCCGCCGACGTCAGCCGCAGCACCGCCTCGCAGTGCACCTTCAGCATCGTCAGCTCGTCGGCCATCGGGACTTCCAGGTACTGCCCCTTGTTGCCGAACCCGGCGTTGTTGACGAGTAGATCGACCGCGGCCTTACGGTCCGTCAGCCGGGCCTCGACCGCCGCGATTCCGTCATCCGTGGCCAGGTCGGCGGTGAGCACCTCGGCCTCGATGCCGTGCCGGTCGTGCAGCTCTGTCGCCTGCTCGTGCAGCCGCTCGGTGTCGCGCGCGACGAGCACCAGGTTGTGCCCGTCCGCGCCGAGCCGCCGTGCGAACGCGGCGCCGATGCCTGCGGTGGATCCGGTGATCAGAGCGGTAGTCATGCCCCAAGGCTAATGAGCACGAATTCTTTCAGCCCCGCCGGCGTTTGAGGCGCGGGGTCCGGGGCGGAGCCCCGTGGCGTGGGAGCGGTCGACCGCAACGATGGCTACGAGCCGTACTTCTCGACGTACTCCCGCGCGGAGCGCAACGCCTCCGGGTGAAGCGCCCCACCCGCCTCCAACAACCTCGGCAGCAACCCCCGCTCAGTCGTCACCGCCCGGAACTGCACCGCCACCGTCACCCCGTGCTCGGGCCGGTGCACGATCTCGATGGGATCGCCCACCCGTATCTCGCCCGGTTCGATCACCCGGAAGTACGCCCCCGGCACCCCCTCCCGCGTGAACCGCTTCACCCAGCCCCGCTCGCCCAGATGCCCCTGGAAGGTCCGGCACGGGATGCGGCCCGATGTGACCTCCAGGACCAACTCGGCACCGACGCGCCAGCGTTCGCCGATCTGCGCGCCCGACACGTCGACCCCCTCCGTCGTGAGGTTCTCGCCGAACGTGCCGCTGGGCAGCGGCCGGCCGAGCTCCTTGCTCCACGCGTCCAGGTCCTCACGCGCGTACGCGTACACGGCCTGATGGTCCCCGCCGTGGTGCCGCAGGTCGCACACCGCGTCCCCGGCGAGCCCGCTCGCGCCGGTCCCCTCGGGGCCCGGCGCCGACACCCGCACGGGACCGGTGACGGGCCGCTTGTCGATGCCCGTGACCCCCTCGGGCTGGTCCGTGTACTCGGCGGGCTCGGGCCGCCCCAGATTCAGCGACAGAAGCTTCATGCGCGGAACGCTACGGGACCCGGACCCAAAGTCGCCATGCGTTATTCGGCGCGATATCCAAGCGTCCCTTATGCTTGAGGGGTGATCGAGGCTCGTCATCTCCGTGTCCTGCGCGCCGTCGCCGCCACCGGCTCCTTCTCCGCGGCAGCCCGCGAGCTGGGCTGCACCCAGCCCGCCGTGAGTCAGCAGATGAAGGCCCTGGAGTCCTCGGCCGGCACCCCGCTGCTGATCCGCACCGGCCGCGAGATGCGCCTGACGCAGGCCGGCGAGGCCCTCGTGCGGCACGCGTCGGGCATCCTCGCCGGGCTCACCGCCGCCGAGGAGGAGGTCGCCGCCATCGCCGGGCTGCGGGCGGGCCGGGTCCGGCTCGTGTCCTTCCCCAGCGGCAGCTCGACGCTCGTCCCCGCCGCACTCGCCGCCCTGCGCGCCGAGCACCCCGGCACGCGCGTGTCCCTGGTGGAGGCCGAGCCGCCGCGCTCCGTGGAGATGCTGCGCGAGGGCGACTGCGACGTCGCGCTTGCCTTCCGCTACGAGGGTGCGCACGCCGCGGAGGACTGGGACGACCTCGTCGTACGGACGCTGTTCGCGGACCGGCTCGTGGGCCTCGTCCCCGAGGGGCACGCGCTGGCCGGGGCGGGCTCGGTCACCATCGACGCGTTCGCGGACGAGCCGTGGATCGCGGGCTGCCCGCGCTGCCGCCGCCAGCTGGTCGAGGTGTGCAGGGGAGCGGGGTTCGCCCCGCGCATCGACTTCGCGACGGACGACTACCCGGCGGTGGTCGGACTCGTGAGCGCCGGGCTCGGCGTGGCGGTCCTCCCCGAACTGGCCATCGAGTCCGTTCGGCCCAAGGGTGCACGCACAGTGACCGTCGAGCCCGCCGTGCGCCGCGAGATCGTCGCGCTCACCCTGCCCGATCTGGCCCAGGTGCCCGCGGTCCGCGCGACCCTCGACCACCTCGCGAAGGCCGCGACACGCTGAACAGGTCCGCCCCGCACTGAACGCGGAGGCGGGCGCGGCTCGGCGCGCCCCGCCTCCGCGGGCCGTTCAGATGCGTGCAGAAACGTTCCTTCAGTTGTGCGCGCCGCTTGTGGCGGCCTGTCCTCCACTCGGGGCCGACGCGGTGACGAGCCGGTTGCGGGCCCGCCCCATGAGCTCTTCGCGCTCGTCCTCCGTCAGGCCGCCCCACACGCCGTACGGCTCACGCACCTGTAGGGCGTGAGCAGCGCACTCCGCGCGCACCGGGCACCTCATGCAGACCTCCTTGGCCGAGTTCTCACGGGCGCTGCGAGCCGCCCCACGTTCGCCCTCCGGGTGGAAGAAGAGCGAGCTGTCCACCCCGCGGCAGGCCGCGAGGAGCTGCCAGTCCCACAGATCGGCGTTCGGTCCGGGTAGGCGGGAGAAATCTGCCATTGCTGTGTCCCCTTGTAGCCGTTCAGACGTGGATGCGGTGCACATGACCGTACATCTACTGTCTAAGGAGATGAAAATATGACTCATTGCGAATCTAGCTACAGATACCAGTAAAAGGAAGGAAAACCTTCCAAATGGGGCATGGGTTGTGATGAAACGTTGTGGGTCCGCCGCGCTGTCCGCACCGTGTTCGCGCCCTCACGTAGAGTGCCGAAGGAGGTCGTCCGACCCGTAACTCTTTCGAGTGACCGTCGTTGAGAGTGCGGAGGCGGTTGAAGGAGCAAGTGCTCGGGCAAGTGTCCGATTGCCTTGTTGAATGTCGACCGCACAGGTGACGATTCGTACACAGCCTGGAGGCTCAAGGTGACGCGCATCAGCTGCGGAGGACGGTCATGACATCCGTCCTCGTCTGCGACGACTCCCCGCTTGCCCGAGAGGCGCTGCGCCGCGCGGTCGCGACCGTGCCCGGCGTCGAGCGCGTGACGACCGCGGCCAACGGCGAGGAAGTACTCCGCCGCTGGGGCGCCGATCGCTCGGACCTGATTCTGATGGACGTACGCATGCCCGGTCTGGGCGGCGTCGAGACAGTGCGGCGGCTGCTCTCCGCCGATCCCGGTGCGCGCATCATCATGCTCACCGTGGCCGAGGATCTGGACGGGGTGGCCCTGGCGGTCGCCGCCGGCGCCCGCGGCTATCTGCACAAGGACGCCTCGCGCGCCGAGCTGCGGGCCACGGTGACGCAGGCGCTCGCCGACCCGACCTGGCGGCTCGCGCCGCGCAGACTGCGCTCGGCCGAGATGGGGGCCGCCCCCACGCTCACCGCGCGGGAGATCCAGGTGCTCGAGGGCATGAGCCACGGGCGGTCCAACGCCGAGATCGGGCGCGAGCTGTTCCTCTCCGAGGACACGGTCAAGACGCACGCGCGTCGCCTGTTCAAGAAGCTCGGCGCCTCGGACCGTGCGCACGCGGTGGCGCTCGGGTTCCGCTGGGGCCTGGTTCGCTGACGACGAGCCGCTGATCGGCACGCCTCCGCGCCCTTCGGGGCGCGGTGGACCCGCCGTGAGGGACGCCGCTCCGGCCCGTCGCGCCGCGACTTTTCGACGCTTCGCGCGCGATGCCGCATCCTTGGGGGTGTGGAGTTCCTCGGGGACGAGTCGGGTGAGCAGGGTCAGCGAGAGGGGAGGGCGCAGGAGATGAGTTCCGGCGCACCTGCTCATAACGCTTCGGTGCACAACTACGGGCACGGTGTCTCGGACCGAAAGGCGTCGGGGCACCATGGACCGATGCGTGACGACGAGGCAGCGACTCCCCAGGGGGTCATCGGTACGCTCGTCGGCCGCGCCGTGGACGGCGACGAGCAGGCCACGCACGATCTGCTCGCGCATGTCCACCCCCTCGCGATCCGCTACTGCCGCACGCGTCTTTCCCGACTCCCGGGTGACGCGCGGCACTTCGTGGAGGATCTCGCCCAGGAGGTCTGCGTCGCGGTGCTGCTCGCGCTGCCGCGCTACAAGGACACCGGGCGGCCCTTCGAGGCCTTCGTCTTCGCCATCGCCGCGCACAAGGTCGCCGATCTGCAGCGGGCGGCCATGCGCGGCCCCGGGTCCACGGCGGTGCCCTCCGACGAGATGCCCGAGCGGCCCGACGACTCCCTCGGCCCGGAGGAGCGGGCGCTGTTGAACAGCGACGCCGCGTGGGCCAAGCAGTTGCTCGCCAACCTTCCGCAGAACCAGCGGGAGCTGCTCCTGCTGCGTATCGCCGTCGGGCTCACCGCGGAGGAGACCGGGCAGATGTTGGGCATGTCACCCGGCGCCGTGCGCGTGGCGCAGCACCGGGCGTTGAGCAGGCTCCGGGCGCTCGCCGAGCAGTAGGTGGCGGGGCGCTCGCGGAGCAGTGGCACATCCCCCTGACGTGTACGTGTAAACGTACAAAGTGCGCCGATGATCTTGATCGTGGAATGAGACACCCCCGCGGGCCGTTAGCATGGACATCCGCACCGATCAAGGCCATTTGGGGAAGGTGTCATGACTGCAAACGTCGACGGAGTGCCCGAGAAATTCGCGACGCTCGGGCTGACCTACGACGACGTGCTGCTGCTGCCGGGCGCGTCGGACATGGCGCCCGACCAGATCGACACCGCCTCGCACGTCTCGAAGAACGTACGGGTGAACATCCCGCTGCTGTCCGCCGCGATGGACAAGGTCACCGAGTCCCGCATGGCGATCGCCATGGCGCGGCAGGGTGGCGTGGGTGTCCTGCACCGCAACCTGTCGATCGCCGACCAGGCGAACCAGGTGGACCTCGTGAAGCGCTCCGAGTCCGGCATGGTCACCGACCCGATCACGGTGCACCCGGACGCGACGCTCGCCGAGGCCGACGCGATCTGCGCGAAGTTCCGCATCTCCGGTGTGCCGGTGACCGACGGCGGCGGCAAGCTGCTCGGCATCGTCACCAACCGCGACATCGCTTTCGAGAACGACCGCAGCCGTCAGGTCCGCGAGGTCATGACGCCGATGCCGCTCGTCACGGGCAAGGTCGGCATCTCCGGCGTCGACGCGATGGAGCTGCTGCGCCGCCACAAGATCGAGAAGCTTCCGCTGGTCGACGACGCGGGCCTCCTCAAGGGCCTCATCACGGTCAAGGACTTCAAGAAGGCCGAGCAGTACCCGAACGCCGCGAAGGACTCCGGGGGTCGGCTGCTCGTCGGCGCCGCGGTGGGTGTGGCCGGTGACGCCTTCGAGCGCGCCCAGGCCCTCATCGAGGCGGGCGTCGACTTCATCGTCGTCGACACCGCGCACGGGCACTCGAGGCTCGTCGGTGACATGGTCGCCAAGGTCAAGTCCAACGCGGGCGGCGTCGACGTCATCGGGGGCAACATCGCCACCCGTGACGGCGCCAAGATGCTCGTCGACTCCGGTGCCGACGGCATCAAGGTCGGTGTCGGACCGGGCTCGATCTGCACCACGCGTGTCGTCGCCGGTATCGGCGTCCCGCAGGTCACGGCCATCTACGAGGCGTCCCTCGCCGCCCGGGAGGCCGGTGTCCCGGTCATCGGCGACGGTGGCCTGCAGTACTCCGGTGACATCGCCAAGGCGCTCGTAGCCGGCGCCGACACCGTGATGCTCGGCTCGCTGCTCGCGGGCTGCGAGGAGTCCCCGGGCGAGCTGCTCTTCATCAACGGCAAGCAGTTCAAGTCGTACCGCGGCATGGGTTCGCTGGGCGCCATGCAGACGCGCGGCGAGCAGCGGTCCTTCTCCAAGGACCGGTACTTCCAGGAGGGTGTCGCCTCCGACGACAAGCTCGTCCCCGAGGGCATCGAGGGCCAGGTGCCCTACCGCGGCCCGCTGTCCGCGGTCGTGCACCAGCTCACCGGTGGCCTGCGCCAGTCGATGTTCTACGTCGGCGGGCGCACGGTTCCGGAGCTGCAGAGCAACGGCAGGTTCGTCCGGATCACGTCGGCGGGTCTCAAGGAGAGCCACCCGCACGACATCCAGATGACGGTCGAGGCGCCGAACTACAGCCGCAGCAAGTAACAGCAGGTCAGACGTGATGGGGCGGTCCTGGGAAACACCGGGACCTCCCGCCCGTCACCCACCACCGCCCTTGCCTGAGGACCTCCGGTCCGCCCCTCTCTTCGCGTGTCAGGGATACTGGACAGGCAAGGCCCAAGTGGGACCCAGATGTGAAAGGCGCCCCCCAACGTGACTGAGATCGAGATCGGGCGCGGCAAGCGCGGCCGCCGCGCGTACGCCTTCGACGACATCGCCGTCGTTCCGAGTCGGCGCACCCGCGACCCGAAGGAGGTCTCGATCGCTTGGCAGATCGATGCCTACCGCTTCGAGCTGCCGTTCCTGGCGGCCCCCATGGACTCCGTCGTCTCGCCGGCGACCGCGATCCGCATCGGTGAGCTGGGCGGACTCGGTGTCCTCAACCTCGAGGGCCTGTGGACCCGTTACGAGGACCCGCAGCCGCTGCTCGACGAGATCGCCGAGCTGACGCCCGAGGCCGCGACCCGCCGCCTCCAGGAGATCTACTCCGCGCCCATCCAGGCCGACCTGATCGGGCAGCGCATCAAGGAGGTGCGCGACTCCGGTGTCGTCACCGCCGCCGCGCTCTCCCCGCAGCGCACCGCCGAGTTCTCCAAGGCGGTCGTGGACGCGGGCGTCGACATCTTCGTGATCCGCGGGACCACGGTCTCCGCCGAGCACGTTTCCGGTGCCGCCGAGCCGCTGAACCTGAAGCAGTTCATCTACGAGCTGGATGTCCCGGTCATCGTGGGCGGCTGCGCCACGTACACGGCCGCGCTGCACCTGATGCGGACCGGTGCGGCGGGTGTGCTCGTCGGCTTCGGTGGCGGCGCCGCGCACACCACGCGGAACGTGCTGGGTATTCAGGTGCCGATGGCGACCGCTGTGGCCGATGTGGCTGCTGCCCGCCGTGACTACATGGACGAGTCCGGTGGCCGCTACGTGCACGTCATCGCCGACGGTGGCGTGGGCTGGTCCGGCGACCTGCCCAAGGCGATCGCCTGCGGCGCCGACTCCGTGATGATGGGGTCCCCGCTGGCCCGCGCCACGGACGCGCCGGGCCGCGGTCACCACTGGGGCATGGAGGCCGTCCACGAGGACGTGCCGCGCGGCAAGAAGGTCGACCTCGGCACGGTCGGCACGACCGAGGAGGTCCTGACCGGGCCCTCGCACACGCCCGACGGGTCGATGAACTTCTTCGGTGCGCTGAAGCGGGCCATGGCGACGACCGGCTACAGCGAGCTCAAGGAGTTCCAGCGGGTCGAGGTCACGGTGGCCGATGCCACACACAAGCGGTAGCGCGTAGCGGGAAACGGGTTGGGCCTCACCGGATAGGTGGGGCCCAACCCGTTTTTTTGCGCCCGCGCGGCGGAGCCGCAAATCGACACAGCCCCGTGGTTAGAGGCGGTGGGCCGCTCCCGCCGGAGTGGCGCCCCTTGTGTCCAGGAGGAGTTGGGCTTTTACGGAGAGGCCCTGGAGATCGTACGTGCGGTGCTGTTGCAGCAGGATCGTCAGGTCGGCGTCGGCGGCGGCCTCGTAGAGGGAGTCGGCGCGTGGGACCGGGCGGTCCAGGACGTTCCAGGACGGCACGTACGGGTCGTGGTAGCTGACGGCGGCGCCGAGTTGCATGAGGCGGGTGGCGATCTCCTCGGCGGGGGCCGCCTGCTGGTCGGCGAGGTCCGGCTTGTAGGTGATGCCGAGGAGGAGGATCCGGGCGCCGCGGGCCGACTTGCCGTGCTCGTTGAGGAGGGTGGCCGCGCGCTGGACCACGTACGACGGCATGTGGTGGTTGACCTGGCGGGCCAGTTCGACCATGCGCAGGGGGCGTGTGGGCAGGTGCGGGCCCGTGAGGTCCTGGGCGAGGGCGTGGCCGCCGACGCCGGGGCCGGGGCGGAAGGCCTGGAAGCCGAAGGGCTTCGTCTCCGCGCAGCGGATGACGTCCCAGAGGTCGACGTTCAGGTCGTGGCAGAGCACCGCCATCTCGTTGACCAGGGCGATGTTGACGTGCCGGTAGTTGGTCTCCAGGAGGTGCACGGTCTCCGCTTCCCGCGGGCCACGCGCGCGTACCACCTTGTCGGTCAGGCGGCCGTAGAAGGTGGCCGCCGACTCGGTGCAGGCGGGGGTGTGGCCGCCGATCACCTTGGGGGTCGACGTGTAGGGGTGCAGGCGGTTGCCGGGGTCGACGCGGCCGGGGGCGTGGGCGAGGTGGAAGTCGCGTCCCGCGCGCAGGCCCGAGCCCTCTTCGAGGACGGGGAGGAGGAGCGACTGCGTGGTGCCGGGCGGCACGGGCGACTCGATGATCACCGTGGTGTGCGGGCGGAGCCGGGCGGCGAGTGCGCGGGTCGCCTCGACGACCGGGGTGAGCATTGGCGCCCCGTCGGGGCCCTGCGGGGTCGGGGCGCAGATCACGGCGGTGCGGACACGGGCGAGCTCGGCGGGGTTGGCCGTGGGGCGGAAGCCCGCGGAGAGCATGCGGCGGAGGTCGGCGGCAGTGAGGGCCGCCGAGTCGCCGCCGCCGGGCAGCCGGCCCGCCGCGAGATCCCGGGCACGGGCCGGATCGTGGCCGATGGTCGCGATCCCGGCCGCCACGGCGGCCTGCGCGAGGGGCAGGCCGAGGTGGCCGAGGCCGATGACGGCGAGGTCTGCGGGCATGGCGGTTGCCGTCCTTTCCCGAGGAGCGGACCGGTCATTAACCGGAGCGGGACGAGGGCGCAAGCCCTGTGGACAGGATGAGCGAGCGCCCTGTCAGACTAGGAGTAAATATGACCGATATGTCGTATTGCATAGCGATGGATTTGCGAGTGTTGCGCCGCGAGTCTCCGCAAGTTGTCCACAGGCGCGCGCCCGCTGGTGGCCCGAATCGGGCAGCGGGTGAAGAATCGGGGCATGTAGGGAGAGTGCGGTGGGCGCTTCGAGGTACATGAGGCCGGGCACACCACACGCGTGAGCCACGCCGACGACAGCGGGAGGCAGCAGTGAAGGCAGCGACACTGGGACCCGAGCAGCGTGCACAGGCTCTGGCGGCCATGGCGGAGCGCGAGCTGGACATTCTTGTCGTGGGAGCCGGGGTGGTCGGCGCGGGCACGGCGCTCGACGCGGTGACCCGCGGCCTGTCCACCGGGATCGTCGAGGCGCGGGACTGGGCCTCCGGCACGTCGAGCCGTTCAAGCAAGCTGGTCCACGGCGGGCTCAGGTATCTGGAGATGCTGGACTTCGCGCTCGTCCGCGAGGCGCTGAAGGAGCGCGGGCTGTTGTTGGAGCGGCTCGCCCCGCACCTCGTGAAGCCCGTGCCCTTCCTGTATCCGTTGCAGCACAAGGCGTGGGAGCGGGTGTACGCCGGGTCGGGCGTCGCGCTGTACGACGCGATGTCGATGGCGCGTGGGCACGGGCGCGGACTGCCGATGCACCGGCATCTGACGCGTAAGCATGCGCTGCGGGTCGCGCCCTGTTTGAAGAAGGACGCTCTCGTCGGCGCGCTTCAGTACTACGACGCGCAGATGGACGACGCCCGGTATGTGGCGACCCTGGTGCGGACCGCCGCCATGTACGGCGCCAAGGCCGCGAACCGTGCGCGGGTCACCGGGTTCCTGCGGGAGGGTGAGCGGGTTGTCGGGGCGCGGGTGGAGGACGTGGAGGGGGGTGGGGAGTACGAGATCCGGGCGAAGCAGATCGTCAATGCCACCGGTGTGTGGACCGATGACACGCAGGCCATGGTCGGCGAGCGTGGGCAGTTCCATGTGCGGGCTTCCAAGGGGATCCATCTGGTGGTCCCGAAGGACCGGATCAACTCGACGACCGGGCTGATCCTGCGGACCGAGAAGAGCGTGCTGTTCGTCATTCCGTGGGGGCGGCACTGGATCATCGGCACGACCGACACCGAATGGGACCTGGACAAGGCGCATCCGGCGGCGTCGAGTGCGGATATTGATTACTTGTTGGAGCACGTCAACTCCGTGCTCGGCGTCCCGCTTTCGCGTGATGACGTGCAGGGGGTCTACGCGGGGCTGCGGCCGCTGCTCGCAGGGGAGAGCGATGCGACGAGCAAGCTGTCGCGGGAGCACACGGTGGCGCATCCCGCGCCGGGTCTTGTGGTCGTGGCGGGCGGCAAGTACACGACGTACCGGGTCATGGCCAAGGACGCCGTCGACGAGGCCGTGCACGGGCTCGACCAGCGGGTCGCCGAGTGCGTGACCGAGGAGGTGCCGCTGGTGGGGGCCGAGGGGTACCGGGCGCTGTGGAACGCGCGGGCGCGGATCGCCGCGCGTACGGGGTTGCACGTGGTGCGGGTCGAGCACCTGCTCAACCGGTACGGGGCGCTGGCCGAGGAGATCCTCGAACTCGTCTCCGCCGACCCGGGGTTGGGGGCGCCGCTCACCGGTGCCGACGACTATCTGCGGGCCGAGGTCGTCTACGCGGCCTCGCACGAAGGGGCGCGGCACCTCGACGACGTGCTGACGCGGCGGACCCGGATCTCCATCGAGACCTTCGACCGGGGGGTGCGGTGTGCGAGGGAGGCGGCGGAGTTGATGGCGCCGGTTCTTGGGTGGGACAAGGACCAGGTGGAGCGGGAGGTCGAGCATTACGAGAAGCGGGTGGAGGCGGAGCGGGAGTCGCAGCGGCAGCCGGATGACCTTACGGCGGATGCGGCGCGGCTTGGGGCGCCGGACATCGTGCCGCTTTGACCTTCGGTGGGGCGGGTGTCGTTGTTGCGGGTGCCGGGGTTGCGGTCGCGGGGCGCTGCCCCGGGCCCCGCGCCTCAAGCGCCGGCGGGGCTGAAAGATCGGGGCTCTGCCCCGGACCCCGCTGCTCAATCGCCGCAGGGGCTTGGTGTGCGGCTCAATCGCCGGAGGGGCTTGGTGTGCGGCTCAATCGCGGGAGGGGCTTGATTGTGGTCGCTGGCAGAACTCTGACGCGAGTATGTTTCGTTCGATGTCGGTGTCGTGCGACAAAGTTGGGCTTGTCGTGCGGAAGGTGACGGTGCGTGAGCCGTCGGGTGTTGCCGCTGTACGGACGTAGGTGTGGGCTATGCGGCCGTTGTGGCCCCAGACCGTCGTGCCGCAGGGGAGTTTTTCCGGGTAGAGGCCCATGCCGTAATGGCCGTTTGTGGGGCGGGTGTTGAGCATCGTGCGGAGGGCCTCGGGTGGGAGGAGGTGGCCTGCCAGGAGGGCCGCGTAGAAGCGGTTCAGGTCGGGGAGCGTGGATATCAGTTCGCCGGAGGCGCCGGCCGTGCGTGGGTCGAGGCGGACCGCGTCGGGGCCGTGCGGGCTCGGGACCGTGGTGCGGGCGCCGGGGAACGTGGTGCCGGTGAGGTGGAGCGGGTCGATGATGCGGTGGCGGGCCTCCGTGGCGTAGGAGTGGCCCGTGACCTGATGGATGATCATGCCCAGGAGTACGTAATTGGTGTTGGAGTACGACCAGGTTCCTGGGCGGGTCGTCCGGGGCTCGGAGAGTGCGAGCGCCGCCACCGCTCTCGGGGTCAGCGGGACGCGGCCGTGGGTGGTGGCCGTGAAGTCGTAGAGGCCGCTGGTCTGGGTCAGGAGCGAGCGGACCGTGAGTTCGCGGGTGTCCGGGAGGGTGGGGAGGTAGGTGGTGATGTGTGCGGAGAGGTGCAGGCGGTGTTCCATGGCGAGTTGGAGGACCACCGTCGCTATGAAGGTCTTGGTGATGCTGCCCGCGCGCACATGATCGGAGCGGGTGAGGTCGGTGCTGGTGGTGGTGAAGTGGCCTGTGGAGCCGTCGGTTGCCAGGAGCGCGGCCGACGGGGCCTTGCCTCGCGTCACGAGCAGCGGAAGAGTGTCGTCCGCGGGCGTCGTCGGACCTGGCGCACTGCTCGGGGCCAGGCACACGATGGCCGCGGCCAGCGGTATGGCCAGGAGTGTCCGGAGTACGGGCAACGACGGTCCCTTCGGGGGTGCGGGCGCACCATTGTGGGACGTTCCTGTGCGTGTCGGGTGGGGGTGACCCGGCGCGCGGAGTGGTGGTCCAGTGATGGGACAATGAAGGCTCTGTCAGGGCGGGTTGCTAGAGGGGACGCATGTCGGAGGCGGAGCGGGCGGGCGAGGCCCGTGAAGACAAGGGCACTCGTCAGGATTCATCCGGTCGGGACGATCAGGAGGAGTCCGTGACAGCTCCGGAGGGCCGGCTGCTCGCCGGCCGGTACCGGCTCGGCGATGTGCTGGGCCGGGGCGGCATGGGCACCGTGTGGCGGGCCAAGGACGAGACACTCGGGCGCACGGTGGCGGTGAAGGAGCTGCGCTTCCCGGGCGCCATCGACGACGAGGAGAAGCGCCGCCTGATCACGCGTACGTTGCGTGAGGCGAAGGCGATCGCGCGGATCCGCAACAACGGCGCGGTGACGGTCTACGACGTGGTCGACGAGGACGACCGGCCGTGGATCGTCATGGAGTTGGTCGAGGGCATGTCCCTCGCCGAGGCCATCCGCGAGGACGGACTGCTCGAACCCCGGCGGGCCGCCGAGGTCGGGCTCGCCGTGCTCGACGTGCTGCGCTCCGCGCACCGCGAGGGCATCCTGCACCGCGACGTGAAGCCGTCCAACGTGCTGATCTCGGAGGACGGTCGCGTTGTCCTGACGGACTTCGGGATCGCGCAGGTCGAGGGTGACCCGTCGATCACCTCGACTGGAATGCTGGTCGGCGCGCCCTCGTACATCTCGCCCGAGCGTGCCCGAGGCCACAAGCCGGGGCCCGCCGCCGACATGTGGTCGCTCGGCGGTCTGCTGTACGCGGCCGTGGAGGGTGTGCCGCCGTACGACAAGGGGTCGGCGATCGCCACGCTGACCGCCGTGATGACCGAGCAGGTGGACCCGCCGAAGAACGCGGGGCCGCTGGAGCCGGTGATCTACGGGCTGCTCGACAAGGACCCCGACCAGCGGCTCGACGACGCGACGACGCGGTTGATGCTGAACGACATCATCCATGCCCCGGAGCCGAAGCCGGCCCCCGAGCCGGAGCCGGTCGAGGCCACGAAGGTGGTGCCGCTGCCGCCCGCTCCCGCGCCGAAGAAGCGCAAGGAGCCCAGGAAGCCCAGGGAGAAGGGCGCCGCGGCGGCCAGGGCAGCTGCCGCGAAGGCTGCCGCCGCCTCGGCCGCGGCAGGTGTCGCCGCCAGGAGCGAAGAGACCGCGGAGAAGATGCGCGGCGCCCTGAAGAACGTACGCAAGGCGGCCGCCGCCGCGACGGCTCCGAAGGCGAAGTCGGAGGAGCCCGGGGCGACCGCGCCCGCCGGCCCGGCCGCGGGCGGTGGGCGCCCGGGTGGCACGGCCGTCCTCGCGGACGCGCTGCGGGGCCGCTCCCTCGTCATCGGCGCGCTCGTCGTCGCGGTCGTCGTGCTCTCCGGCATCCTGGCCCTCGTCCTGAACAACGGCGACGGTGCGGACGCGAAGGGCGGCGGCGACAAGGGCGCGTCGTCCGGGGCCACGGCCGGCGCTGACGGCAAGAACGACAGTGGCGACAAGGACGCCGGCAGCGGTGCCAAGGACAACAAGGGCTCCGGCGGCGACAAGAAGCCCTCCGGGAGCGCGTCGGCGAGCGGCTCCGCGTCTCCCAGTACGAGCGCGAGCGCCTCGCCCAGCGGTGACGCCGCCGAGGGCAAGTCCGCCGCGGCCGTCAAGGAGACGTACAAGCACTCCCAGGGCTTCTCGATCGGCCTGCCGAAGGGGTGGAAGTACGTCAAGACGCAGGCGGCGGGGGCCCGTTTCACCGGGCCCGACGGGCAGCGGTTGCTGATCGGTTGGACCAGCAGCCCCAAGTCCGACCCGGTCGCGGACTGGCGCAACCAGGAGAAGTACATGGTCCGCTCCCAGTACCACCGGGTGCGCATAGCGTCGGTGGACTACCGCGACTGGAAGACGGCCGACTGGGAGTTCACGTACGCCGACGGCGGCACGAAGTGGCACTCGATAGACCGGGGGACCGTGGTGAACGGGTCGCTGGGATACGGGCTGATGTACACCGCCAAGGACTCCGACTGGGGTGGCGAGCAGCGCAAGTCGACCTGGAAGGCATTCACACAGACGTTCAAGCCCAAGTCCTGAACCGGTGGGCCGTGCGGCACGTATCGTGAATGTTTGGGGACCGTGCGCAGTCGCTCGGCAGAGCCGGTGGATCAGGGGGAGGCGTCGTGGACGAGTACGCGGGGCGGGTGCTCGCCGGCCGGTACCGGCTGCCGGTCCTCTCCTCGGACGCGTACGAGTCCCCGGCGGCGGAGACGCGGGCCTTTGACACGTACAGCGGGCAGGAAGTCCTCGTGCGGCAGGTGCCGTTGCCCGAGGTCGTCGAGGCGGAGGTCCTTGACGCGGACGGGCTGCCGGAGGGGTTCAGGCCCGGCGGGGATACGGGGCGGGAGGCCGCTGAACCTTCCCCAAGCTCTCAACTCCGTTCGAGCAGGGGAGGCCCCATTGTGGCGCGCGCCGTCGAGGCCGTGCAGGCCGCCGCGCGGATCCCCGACCACCCCCGGCTCGACCAGGTCTTCGACGTGTTCGCCGAGGGCGGTTCGCTGTGGATCGTGAGCGAACTGGTGGCGGCGCGGCCGCTGTCCGCGCTGCTCGCGCGTGGGCCGCTCAGTCCCTACCGGGCCGCTGAGGTCGCCGCCGATGTGCTCACCGCGTTGCGGGTGCTGCATGCGCACGGGTGGGTGCACAGGAACGTCACGGCGCGGACGGTGCTTGTCTGTGACGACGGGCGGGTGATGCTGACCGGGCTTGCCGTGGGGGCGGCGGAGGAGGCGTTGTGCGGGTATGACGTGGCGCCTGCGGTCGAGCGGGATCCGGATGAGGTGGAGTCCGTGGGTGTGGGGGCCGGTAAGGCCGTTGTGCCGGCTGCCCGGTGGAGTGAGCTCATATCCGGGGGTGACGACTCGGGGCTCCGCCCCGGACCCCGCGCCTCAAACGCCGGCGGGGCTATATCTGCCGAGCGGTCCCGGCAGGTGCGCATGACCGTCATCGGTCCCGTCACCGAGCGGTGGGCGCCCGAGCAGGCGTATCCGGTGCAGGAGAACTGGCAGTTGGCGGCGCCCGTCGGGCCCGCCACTGATCTGTGGGCGCTCGGTGCGTTGTTGTTCCGGGCCGTGCAGGGGCACGCCCCGTACCCGGAGGAGTCCACGCCCGAGCTGGTGCAGATGGTGTGCGCCGAGCCGCCCGCGTTCGCCGAGGAGTGCGGGCCCGTGCGGCCGGTCGTCGAGTCGCTGCTGCGCCAGGACCCCACCGAGCGGCTCGACATCGAGGAACTGCGCGGCTGGCTGCGGTCGTTGGTGCGCTCCGCGCCGGAGCCGGAGGCGGGGGTGAACGTCATCCCCGCGCCCGCCTTCGACGCGGCCCGGCTGCCCGTCGTACGCCGCAGGGGAGAGCTCGTCCGCAAGCGGCGGGCGCGGGTTCCGGCCACCGCGGGGCAGCACGGCCGGCACAAGCGGGGCCGGGCCGTGGAGCGCGCGCCGCGGCCCGCGCGCGCTCCACGTACGCGCCGGCCGAGATCGCTCGGGCGCTGGCTGCTGGTGCTGATCCTGCTCGCGCTCGTGGGCGCCGTGGCGTACGCGATGGTGTTCATGCCGAAGTCGGGCCAGGGCGCCGGGGCCGGGGCCGCGGGCGCCCGGCAGGAGAACGCGGCGGGTGCGGCGCCCTCCGCCTCCTCGGACGACCGGGGCAAGCCGTCGCCGGAGCCGTCGAAGTCCGCCGCGTCTCCGTCGGGCAAGCGCAGTTCGACGCCCTCCTCCACCAAGCCGCAGTCTGACGTGGCCCCCGGTTTCGTGCTGCGCGAGGACGCCGCGGGGTTCGAGGTGGCCGTCGCCAAGGGGTGGCAGCGGACGGGGAAGAACGGGCGGGGGCAGGTCGTCTACGCGCACGGCGCCTTCGAGCTGCTCGTCGTCCCCGGGCGCGACTCCACGGCGAAGTACGGCAAGGACCCGATGAAGTATCAGCGGGAGGACGAGCACGAGTTGCAGCCGTTCCGGGACTCGACCTGGGCCACGTCGAGCGGCATGAAGAGCATCGACGTCGGCGGACGGACCATGGCCGAGGGGCAGTTCACCTGGCAGGGGTCCGACGGGCGGGAGATGTACGTCCGCAATCTCGCGATGGTGGTCGGCGGCAGGTACCACGTGGTGCAGGTGCGCGGCCCGGAGGCCGAGCGGGACGAGGTCACGCGGCTCTATCAGCAGGCGTACTCGACGTATCGCTACGGTGGTTGAGCCCGCGCGCCACAGCCGTCGAGCCCGCGACAAAGCGTCACAGTGCGGTCTCTGTGGGACCCCGGCTGTTCCGTGTGTGGCGACTGATCCCTAGTGTGAACCGGGTCGACACAGTATCGGGGAAACGTGAATCAGATGCAGGGCGAGGTCCTTGCCGGGCGCTATCGGCTCGGTGAATCCATAGGGCGCGGCGGCATGGGCCGGGTGTGGCGTGCGCACGACGAGGTGCTGCACCGTACCGTCGCCGTGAAGGAGCTGACGGCTGCCCAGTGGGTGGCCGAGGCGGACCGGGCCGTCCTGCTCGAGCGTACGCGGACGGAGGCGCGGGCCGCCGCGCGGATCAACCACCCCGCCGTCGTCACCGTGCACGACGTGCTTGAGCACGACGACCGGCCGTGGATCGTCATGGAGTTGGTCGAGGGGCGGTCCCTCGCCGACGCGGTCAAGGCGGACGGGCGGGTCGAGCCCGCAGAGGCCGCCCGGATAGGCCTGTGGACGCTACGGGCGCTGCGTGCCGCGCACAACGCCGGTGTGATGCACCGGGACGTGAAGCCCGGCAATGTGCTCCTCGCAGGCAACGGGCAGGTCAAACTCACGGACTTCGGCATCGCCCAGGTCGAGGGCGACTCCACCATCACGCGGACCGGCGAGATAGTCGGCTCCGTGGACTACCTCGCGCCCGAGCGGGTGCGCGGGTCCGACTTCGGGCCCGCCGCCGACCTGTGGGCGCTGGGCGCGACGCTGTACACGGCCGTGGAGGGGCTCTCCCCGTTCCGGCGTACGTCGCCGATCGCCACGATGCAGGCCGTCGTCGAGGACGAGCCGGAGGCGCTGGAGAACGCCGGGGCGATCGGGCCGGTCATCGGCGCCCTGCTCAGCAAGGACCCGGCCGACCGGCCCACCGCCGATGAGGCGGAGGTGATGCTTGCGGAGGCGGCGGAGGGGCGTCGGCCGAGTGCGGCGCAGGCGTATGTGCCGACGCAGGTGCATGTGCCGGCGGCGCCGGTTCCGGTGGGGCATGTGTCCGGGCAGCCGACCGTGACGATTCGGGACACCGGTCCTGAGTCGCGGGGCGCTGCCCCGGACCCCGCGCCTCAATCGCCGGCGGGGCTTAAGAGGCGGCGGTGGCCCAAGGTGGTTGCTGCTGTTGTGGCTGCTGCGCTCGTGGGTGGTGGCGGGGCGTTGGGCGCCATGTATTACATCGATCAGCGTGCGGCTGACAGCAGCAGTGCGGCGACGGGGCAGGACTCCGGGAGCCAGGACTCCGGGGGGCAGAGCGGATCCGGCGACAAGGACGAGGCAGTCCCCAAGGACGGGTCGATCCCCGACAGTTGGGTGCGGCGGGACGATGTCGAGGGGTTCAGCCTGATGCTGCCGCCCAGTTGGAAGCGGCAGCAGGAGGGTTCGCAGATCGACTACACGCCCGACGGCGGGCAGCGGTTCGTCCGTATCGCCATCGACAAGGCCTCCGACTGGAAGGACTCGTACCAGCACCAGCTGGACCTGGAGAAGGGGCTGCGGCCCAAGCTGCCGGACTACCAGCGGGTGTTGTTGCAGTCGAACATGTTCCGGGACCAGACCGGGTCGCTGTGGGAGTTCAGCTGGACCGCCGGGACGCAGGACACGACGTCCGGGCCGCGGCACGCCATCGAGCAGACCTACCGGGCACACGACGGCACGGAGTACGCCATCTACCTGTCCGTCCCGGAATCGGACTGGCCCGACGCGCGACAGCAGTTCGACGCGATACTGCGCGGCTGGGAACCCGAGAGCTCCTAGGCACGTGAGGGCCCCTGGCCGGAAGCGTGCAGTCCCGGTGAACAAGCGTGCGGCATGATGGGGCGCATGGGGACCGAGGGGGACAACGCCCGTGTGATCGCCGGGCGTTACCGGCTGGAGGCCAGAATCGGCCGCGGCGGCATGGGCGTCGTATGGCGGGCCGCCGACACGCTGCTGGGTCGTCAGGTGGCCGTCAAGGAACTCGCCGTCGACGAGACGCTCTCGGAGGACGAGGCCGACCAGCAGCGCGAGCGGATGCTGCGCGAGGCGCAGGCCGTGGCCCAATTGCGGCATCCGAACGTGATCGTCGTGCACGACGTGGTGCTGTACGAGGAACACCCGTACATCGTCATGGACCTGGTCGGCGGCGACTCGCTGGCCGAGCGCATCACCAGGGAAGGCTCCGTCGAACCCCTGGAGGCCGCCCGGATCGGGCTCGCGCTGCTCGGCGCGCTGCGCGTCGCCCACGCCGCGGGCGTGCTGCACCGGGACCTGAAGCCCGCGAACGTACTCCTGGAGAGCTCGACGGGCCGGGTCGTCCTCACCGACTTCGGGATCGCCCAGGTCGAGGGCGCCACCACCCTCACCGAGACCGGCGGCTTCGTCGGCTCGCCCGAGTACACGGCACCGGAGCGGATGGCGGGGGAGCGGGCCGGCGCGGGGGCCGACCTGTGGTCGCTCGGGGCGCTGCTCTGCGCGGCGATGAGCGGCGAATCCCCCTTCCGCCGCGACTCGTTGGGCGGCATCCTGCACGCCGTCGTCTACGAGGAGATCAGACCGCCCGAGGAGGCCGAGCCGCTGCTCCCGGTGATCCGCGGCCTGCTGGAGCGGGACCCCGCGCGCCGGATGAACCTGGACGAGGCCGAGCGGCTGCTGCGCGCGTACATCGCCACCGGGGCGACGCCGCAGCCCGCGGTCCCCATCCCGCTCGTGCCGCGCGTGCTCTACACCCCGACGCAGGCGAACGTGCCGATGGCGCGGCGCAGACGTGTCGTGTCGACCCGGGCGCTGCTCGTCGCGGCGGCGCTGGTGGCCGCGCTCGCGGGGGCCGGGGTCGCGACCGCGGTGCTGCTGGCCGGGGACAACGGCAAGACGCCCGCGCCGCCGCCGACGACCACCGTCTCCGCCTCGACCGGTACGCCGTCCGCCTCCGGCTCGCCCTCGCCGACCTCCACGGTCACCGTGACCCGGCCGGGGACCCGTACGCCGGACGCCGGGGCCCCGCAGGGCTATCGCACGGTCACGGACCCCGAGGGTTTCCGGCTCGCCGTGCCCGAGGGGTTCACGCGCTCCGTGGACGGGCCGCGGATCTTCTACATGTCGCCCGGCAAGACCTACCGCATCGGCGTCAAGGTGGGGCGCACGGAGAGCGGCGGCCCCGGCGCCGTGCAGCGGCGCTCCGACGCCGGAGGGCCGAAGAACAATCCGGGCTACCGTGCCGCCAAGGTCACCGACACCTCGCACAACGGGCACGACGCCGCGCTGTGGGAGTTCACCTGGAACGGGTTCAGCGAGGCCGAGGGCGCCCGGCACACCGTCGACCTGTGCTGGGAGGAGGGCGGCCGGATGTACGACGTGTGGGTGTCGGCCCCCGTCGGCGACACCGCCCGGGCGCGCGCCCACTTCGACGCCGCGGTCGACAGGTTCGCGGTGCCCCGGGGGTGAGGCCTCGCATCAGCGTGGTCACAACTCCGTGCTCCGAGTGGTCCCAGGCGTGTCCCGCAAGGTACTTATGGACCCATGAGTGACAACGGGGGAGCCGCACACGGCCCGAACGAGCCCACCAGCTTTGCCCTGCAACCGCCGCAGCAGCCGTACGTGCCGCACCCGGGCAACCCGTACGCCGCCCAGCCCACGCAGGTCTCGACCGAGCAGCACGAACCGGGCGCGGGGCGGCTCGTGGCCGGGCGCTACCGGCTGCTGAGCAAGCTGGGCCACGGCGGCATGGGCACGGTGTGGCGGGCGAAGGACGAGACGGTGGACCGCGAGGTCGCCGTGAAGGAGCCGCGCCTGCCGGACCACCTGCCGGAGCGGGAGCGGGCCAACGCCTTCGAGCGGATGCGCCGCGAGGCCCGCGCCGCGGCCCGGCTCGACCACCCCTCCGTCGTGAACGTGCACGACGTGGCGGTCGAGGACGGCCAGCCGTGGATCGTCATGGAGTTCGTGCAGGGCCGCTCGCTCGGCGCCGCCCTCCAGGAGGGCACGCTCGGCGTCCGCGAGGCCGCCCGCATCGGCCTCGAGATGCTCGGCGCCCTGGAGGCCGCGCACACCGGCGGGATCCTGCACCGTGACGTGAAGCCGGACAACGTGATGCTCGGCCGCCACGACCGCGTGATCCTCACCGACTTCGGCATCGCCCAGATCGAGGGCGAGACGAATCTGACCGATACGGGTGGCTTTGTCGGCTCGCCCGAATTCATCGCCCCGGAGCGGGTCCTCGGTCAGCGTCCGGGCCCCGCCTCCGACCTGTGGTCGCTCGGCGTCGTCCTGTACGCGGCGACCGAGGGCGTCTCCCCGTTCCGCCGCAACAACACGCCCGCGACGCTCCAGTCCGTGCTGAACGCGACGCCGGCCGCGCCCGCCGCCGCGCAGGGCCCGCTGGCCGACGCCATCAACGGGCTGCTGCAGAAGGACCCGGCGCGCCGGCCCAACGCGGCGCAGGTGCGCGTCCTCCTGGAGAAGGCGGCCGAGCCGCCGTCGCAGGCGCCGACCCAGGTCGTCCAGATCGGCTCCGCCCAGGGCGGCCTGCGCCTGGGCCGCAAGACCCTCCTGGGCATCGGTGCGGGCGTCGTGGTGGCGGCCGTCGTCGCGTACCTGGTCGTCGCGAACCCGTTCGCGGGGCCGCTGCCGGACGGGTGGAAGGAGTTCGAGGCGGGGGCGCCACTGGACACGACCGTCGGCCTGCCGGACACGTACATCCCGATCCCGGACGAGGACGACAAGTCGGTGATGACGTACGCGGATCCGAGCGGCGCGATCACCGTGAACCTGTCGCGCGCGGACCACAAGGACGAGGTGGCCGACATCGCGAGCACGGCCGACGCCGAGGCCTCCAAGGACTCCGAGGACATCAAGGGCGGCACGTTCAGCGGCGCCGGGGCGTCGATGTCGAGCGACACCAAGAGCACCAGCGAGACCGACTCCAACGTCACGTACCAGGACCGCGACGCCGCGCTCAACACGATCACGTACGGCGTGCGAAGCATCGGCACGGACTTCGACAAGGACATGCCGCGCGAGGCGAAGGCCTTCTACTACAAGAGCAAGGCCGGCGACATGTACCGGCTGTGGGTCGACTACCCGGGCAAGGGCGACTTCACGGAACGCGGTCGCGAGGTCGCCAAGGGTGCCATCGCCAACCTGGAGGTCAACAAGCTCTGAAGTCGCGTTCGTTGGTGGCAAAGCCCTGATCAGCGGCTTTGCTGCCAGCGATCACTGGCGCGGTGTGTGCAGTCGGTGAAACCTGTTACCGACGGGTACCGAAAGCGGACGCCCGGACTTACGCTCGCCCGTATGACGCAGTCGCAGGCCACCCCCGAGCACGTGGCAGAGAAGACCCGCACGAACCCGGTCGCGGCCGCCCCCGAGGGTGCCCGCACGGCCGTCGACGTGGTCACGCCCGACCTGATCGCGCGCCTCACGCGGGACGTGGTCGGCTCGGGGCGGACGGCGAACCACACGCCGTTCACCGGCGAGAAGCTGGCCGACCTGCCGGAGTCGACGCCCGAGGACGTCGCAGAAGCGTTCGAGCGGGCTCGCGCCGCCCAGGAGGTCTGGGCGAAGACGCCGGTCCGCAAGCGCGCCGCCGTCCTGCTGCGCTTCCACGACCTGGTGCTCGCCCGCCAGGCCGAGGTGCTCGACCTGATCCAGCTGGAGACCGGCAAGGCCCGTCTGCACGCGCACGAAGAGGTGCAGGCCGTCACGGTCGCCGCCCGGCACTACGGCCGCAAGGCGTCTTCGTACCTGAAGCCCAAGGGGCACACGGGCGCCGTCCCGACGCTGACCAAGGTCACCGAGCTGCGTCAGCCGCGCGGCGTCGTCGGCCAGATCGCGCCGTGGAACTACCCCCTCGAACTGTCGGTGGGCGACGCGCTCCCCGCCTTCGTCGCGGGCAACGCGGTCGTCATGAAGCCCGACACGGAGACCTGCCTGACCGCCCTGTGGGCGCGCGACCTGCTGATCGAGGCGGGCCTGCCGTCCGAGGTCTTCCAGGTCGTACTAGGCGAGGGCCCGGTCGTCGGCCCGGAGCTGGTCAAGCACGCCGACTACGTCTCGTTCACCGGCTCCACGCGCACCGGCCGCGAGGTCGCGCAGGGCGCCGCCGCGCGCCTCGTCGGCGTCTCCCTCGAACTGGGCGGCAAGAACGCCATGCTCGTCCTTGAGGACGCCGACGTGGAGAAGGCCGCGGCGGGCGCGGTCCGCGCCTGCTTCTCCTCGGCCGGTCAACTGTGCATCTCCATCGAGCGGTTGTACGTCCACGAGTCGATCGCCGACGCGTTCGTGGCCCGGTTCGCCGCCCGCACCAAGGGGATGCGGCTCGGCCGGTCCCTCGCGTACGGCGCGGAGATGGGCTCGCTCGTCGGCGAGCGGCAGCTGGAGACGGTGACGCGGCATGTCGACGAGGCCGTCGCGAAGGGCGCCACGCTCGTCGCGGGCGGCACCGCGCGCCCCGACATCGGCCCGTACTTCTTCGAGCCGACGATCCTGGACGGCGTCGAGGCCCCCATGTCGGTCTGTAACGAGGAGACCTTCGGCCCGGTCGTCTCGATCTACCGCTTCAGCGACGAGGACGAGGCGATCTCGCTCGCCAACTCCACGGCGTACGGCCTGAACTCCTCGGTCTGGACGAAGAGCGCCAAGCGCGGCCACGAGGTCGCGGCCCGCCTGCGCACCGGCACCGTGAACATCAACGAGGGGTACGCGCCCGCGTACGGCAGCGTGCAGTCGCCCATGGGCGGCATGAAGGAGTCGGGGCTCGGCCGCCGGCACGGCTCCGAGGGCATCCTCAAGTACACCGAGGCGCAGACGGTCGCCCACCAGCGCGTGATGCCGATGGCTCCGTCGTTCGGCATGGACGACGAGCGCTACGCCGCGTTCATGACGGTCAGCCTCGGCCTGATGAAGAAGTTCCGGCTGAAGTAGCCGACGGCCGTTCCAACGTTCAAAGTTCAAAGGAGAACGCACACGTGACGCAGGACGGCTACGACTACGACGTGGTGGTCATCGGCTCCGGCTTCGGTGGATCCGTGTCCGCCCTTCGCCTCGCCGAAAAGGGCTACAAGGTCGGCGTGCTGGAAGCGGGGCGCCGCTTCACCCCGGCCACGCTCCCCAAGAACTCCTGGGACCTGAAGAACTACCTCTGGGCACCGAAGCTCGGCATGTACGGCATCCAGCGCATCCATCTGCTCGGGAATGTCATGGTCCTGGCAGGCGCGGGGGTCGGCGGCGGTTCGCTGAACTACGCCAACACCCTCTACGTACCGCCGAAGCCGTTCTTCGAGGACCCGCAGTGGGCGCACATCACGGACTGGCAGGAGGAGTTGAAGCCGTATTACGACCAGGCGCAGCGCATGCTCGGCGTACGGCTCAACCCGACGATGAGCCCCGCCGACGTGCACCTGAAGGCGGCGGCCCAGTCGATGGGCATCGGCGACACCTTCCACCTGGCGCCGGTCGGTGTCTTCTTCGGCGACGGCAAGGACGCCGAGGGCGAGTCGAGGGCGGCCCCGGGTGCGCAGGTCGAGGACCCGTACTTCGGTGGCGCGGGCCCCGCCCGCAAGGCGTGCACCGAGTGCGGCGAGTGCATGACGGGCTGCCGGCACGGCGCGAAGAACACCCTCAACGAGAACTACCTGTACCTCGCCGAGAAGGCGGGCGCCGTCGTCCACCCGATGACGTCGGTGGTCTCGGTGACGGACGACTCGCGCGGCGGCTACGCGGTCGCGACCCTGCCGACGGACGACAAGAAGGCGGCCGGACGCACCTTCACCGCCCCGAAGGTCGTCGTCGCGGCGGGCACGTACGGCACGCAGACCCTCCTGCACCGCATGAAGGCGAGCGGCCAACTGCCGCACCTGTCCGCGAAGTTGGGCGAGCTGACCCGCACCAACTCCGAGGCGCTCGTCGGCTCGCAGACCACGAACCGGCGCTACAAGAAGAAGCACGGCGTCGCGAAGGTCGACTTCACCAAGGGCGTCGCGATCACGTCCTCGATCCACCCGGACGCGAACACGCACATCGAGCCGGTCCGCTACGGCAAGGGCTCGAACTCGATGGGCGGCCTGTCGGTCCTGCAAGTTCCGTACGCGGAGGGCTCCTCGCGGGTCGCCGGCTGGCTGGCGAACGTGGTCAAGCACCCGTCGCTGATGGTCCGCTCGCTCTCCAACCGCCGCTGGTCGGAGAAGACCATCATCGGTCTCGTCATGCAGTCCCTCGACAACTCGCTGACCACGCATCTGAAGGCGGACGGCGTCGGCAAGGGACTGCTCACCGCGCGGCAGGGCCACGGCGCCCCCAACCCCAAGCAGATCAAGGCGGCGACCGAGGGCGCCTCGGCGATCGCGGCGGAGATCAACGGGTTCGCGGGCTCCAACGTCGGCGAGCTGATCGGCACCCCGCTGACCGCCCACTTCCTGGGCGGCTGCCCGATCGGCGACTCGGCCGAGACCGGCGTGATCGACGCGTACCACCGGGTCTACGGCCACCCCGGCATCTCGGTCGTCGACGGCGCCGCCGTCACCGCCAACCTCGGCGTGAACCCGTCCCTGACGATCACGGCGCAGGCCGAGCGGGCCCTGTCGTACTGGCCGAACAAGGGCGAGGAGGACACCCGGCCGGAGGTCGGCTCGGCGTACCGGCGGCTCGCGCCCGTCGAGCCGAAGAGCCCGGCGGTCCCGGCGGAGGCCTTCGGCGCGCTGAAGCTGCCGCTCCTCGCGGTACCCGAGGTGCCGCCGAAGAAGGATGAGCAGAAGCCGCTGCAGACCGGCTGATCCCGCTCGGAGGGGTATGGGGTTGTACTACGGAGTCCGGTCGGCCTCGGGCGTCCCCGAGGCCGACCGTTCTCTGGTGTGACCGGGCTGCTGTCCCCTGCCGTCCGGTCACTTGTCTGGAGCGAGGTCCCACGACGTATGGCATGACCCGATACGTCTCAACGCTCCAGCGGAGCCACGCGTGGTTCGATCGGCCCGCCCCTGGCTGGCACGGACACCGGGACCAACGAAGCCTGTGCCAACGGGTCACGCGCCGTATGGGTGAGGACGCAACCGAACTGAGGTGCCCCGCCCTGCCGGAGCCGGTCAGATCCGGCCCCGGCACAGTTCGAGCAGCGTCATGGCGAGCGAGGTGCCGGGCTTGTCGAGCGCGTCCCTGTAGCGCCCGAGCACCTCGTTCTCGCGCGACAGGTTCACCCGCCGCCCGCCCGAGGCGATCCGGGCCTCCTGGACGACGGCGGAGACGGCCATGCGTTCCTGGACGAGGCCGATGATCCGGTCGTCGAGCGCGTCGATGCGCTCGCGGGCACCGGAGATCACGTCGGTGGTGGTGTCGGTGGTGGTCATGAGGGGCTCCTCTGGCGTGGTGGCGGAGCCCCGGACCGCCAAGCCCCGGAAACGCCAGACGCCCCGGACCTTGTCGGCCCGGGGCGCCTGGTGAAGTGCTTGTCAGTGGTTCAAGCAGCACGACCATGGCATCCGGCGGGCCGGCTGCCATAGGTAAAGACGAAGGTCGTGAGCGAGAACATGCCGTCACTATAACCCCGCCTCCGTGACCATCAAGTCCCGAGGACGGACCATCAAGCCCACGCGGCCATGGCGCCCACAATCAGGCCCTGCGGCGATGGTGCCCACAATCAAGCCCCTGCGGCGATTGAGCAGCGGGGTCCGGGGCAGAGCCCCGTGACGCCGACCACGGGTGACCTACCCGGTAGAATCGGCCACACGACCCCCCGCTAAGCCGCCGGAAGGCAACCCGTGTCATCAGCGACCTCCGCTGCCGCCGCCCCCGACACCGTCCTGGTCGTCGACTTCGGTGCGCAGTACGCCCAGCTCATCGCCCGCCGCGTCCGTGAGGCCCGGGTCTACAGCGAGATCGTCCCGAGCACCATGCCGGTCGACGAGATGCTCGCCAAGAACCCGGCGGCGATCATCCTCTCCGGCGGCCCCTCGTCGGTCTACGCGGAGGGCGCCCCGAGCCTGGACCGCGCGCTCTTCGAGGCCGGCGTCCCCGTCTTCGGCATGTGCTACGGCTTCCAGCTGATGGCCACGGCCCTCGGCGGCACCGTCGACGACAACGGCGCCCGCGAGTACGGCCGCACCGCGCTGTCCGTGTCGAAGGGCGACTCGACGCTCTTCGAGGGCACCCCGGCCGAGCAGCCCGTGTGGATGTCGCACGGCGACGCCTGCTCCGCGGCGCCCGAGGGCTTCACCGTCACCGCGTCCACGGACGTCGTACCGGTCGCCGCCTTCGAGAACGACGAGAAGAAGCTGTACGGGGTCCAGTACCACCCCGAGGTCATGCACTCGACGCACGGCCAGCAGGTCCTGGAGCACTTCCTGTACCGCGGCGCCGGCATCACACCGTGCTGGACGACCGGCAGCGTCATCGAGGAGCAGGTCGCCGCGATCCGCGCCCAGGTCGGCGACAAGCGCGCGATCTGCGGTCTGTCCGGCGGCGTGGACTCCGCGGTCGCCGCGGCCCTCGTCCAGAAGGCCATCGGCTCCCAGCTGACCTGCGTGTACGTCGACCACGGCCTGATGCGCAAGGGCGAGACCGAGCAGGTCGAGAAGGACTTCGTGGCCGCGACCGGCGCGAACCTCAAGGTCGTCGACGCGTCGGAGCGGTTCCTGAACGCGCTCGCCGGGGTCTCCGACCCCGAGGAGAAGCGCAAGATCATCGGCCGCGAGTTCATCCGCGTCTTCGAGCAGGCCCAGCTGGAGATCCTCCAGGAGGACGGCCCGGAGGTCGCGTTCCTCGTGCAGGGCACGCTCTACCCGGACGTCGTCGAGTCCGGTGGCGGCACTGGCACCGCGAACATCAAGTCGCACCACAACGTCGGCGGGCTCCCGGACGACATCGAGTTCTCGCTCGTCGAGCCGCTGCGCCAGCTGTTCAAGGACGAGGTCCGCGCGGTCGGCGCCGAGCTGGGCCTGCCGGACGAGATCGTCCAGCGCCAGCCGTTCCCCGGTCCAGGGCTCGGCATCCGCATCGTCGGCGACGTCACGCGCGAGCGCCTCGACCTGCTGCGCGAGGCCGACGCCATCGCCCGCGAGGAGCTGACCGCGGCAGGCCTCGACCGCGAGATCTGGCAGTGCCCGGTCGTCCTCCTCGCGGACGTCCGCTCGGTCGGCGTCCAGGGCGACGGCCGCACGTACGGCCACCCGATCGTCCTGCGCCCCGTCTCCTCCGAGGACGCCATGACGGCGGACTGGACGCGGATGCCGTACGACGTGCTCTCGAAGATCTCGACGCGGATCACGAACGAGGTCAAGGACGTCAACCGGGTCGTGCTCGACGTGACGTCGAAGCCCCCGGGCACCATCGAGTGGGAATAGTCCGCAGCTCGTAGTTCGTAGTTCTGTGAAAGTGCCGTCCACCCTCGGGTGGGCGGCACTTTCACTTGCGTCGCCTACGACCGCTTCATGACCCGGACCGCCTCGCCCGGCGTCCACACCTGCACCACCAGGTACGTGTCGTCCTCGACGTACGTCCTGGTGACCTCCGTCGGCTCGGTGCGGAACAGGTGGAAGTCGTTCGGGTCGGGGACCTCCACCCGGTCCGTGTAGCGGGCGATGGTCGCCGGGTCCTCGACCAGGTACGCCCGGCCGCTGATCCGGGCGTCGCCGCCGCCCATCGTCTGGCCCTCGCCCGGGTTGGCCTGCACCGCGAACCGCGGATCGCGCAACAGGTCGCGGGCCTTGAGCGAGCCGGGCATCATGCCGAGCCAGAACTCCCCGTTCAGAAACCGTACTTCGAGCCCGCTGGTGCGCGGCGAGCCGTCCTTGCGGAGTGTGGCCAGGACGTGGTGGGTGTGCTGCCCGAAGCGGTCCTCGACGGTCTTGGCGAGTTCCGGTTCGGCTTCGGTGAAAGTGGCCCAGGTGGCCGCGTTCGACGTCATGGTGGCGAGTCTCGCGCGCAATCCCGACGTCTTCTGTCCGGTATCCCCGCGCGTTTCGCCGCATTCTTTTCACACGACGGCCCTGTCACCTTGGCGGAAGCGGAGGTACCTTCCGCAGCATGTCGACGCAGCCCCCCGCCCCGATACCCCACGACCAGCTCCGATTCGCGATGCCGCCGCGGCACGAGACGTACGCCGACGAGCGCAGGTACCGCAAGGAGCGGCTCGCGGGCGCCCTGCGCGTCTTCGGGCGGGCGGGCTACGAGGAAGGGGTCTCCGGGCACATCACCGCCCGCGACCCGGAGTACGACGACTGCTACTGGGTCAACCCGTTCGGCGTGCCCTTCAGGCACGTCACGGTGAGCGACCTCGTGCTCGCGAACGGGGACGGGCAGGTCGTGGACGGCCGCTTCCACGTCAACCAGGCCGCCTTCACCACGCACGTAGCAGTGCACCGCGCCCGCCCCGAGGTGGTCGCGGTTGCGCACTGCCACTCCACGTACGGCCGCGCCGTGGCCGCGCTCGGCGAACTGATCGAGCCGATCACGCAGGAGGCCTGCGCGTTCTACGAGGACCACGCGCTGCTCGACGAGTACACGGGCGTCGGCGTGGACCCGGAGGAGGGCAAACGGATCGCCGTCGCCCTCGCCTCGCACAAGGCGCTCGTGCTGCGCAACCACGGGCTGCTCACGGTGGGCGACTCGGTGGACGCGGCGGCCTGGTGGTTCATCGCCCTGGAGCGGGCCTGCGAGGTGCAGTTGGCGGCGCGTGCGGCGGGGCGTCCGGTGCTGATCGACCGGCGGCAGGCGGTGGCGACCCACGAGCAGACGGGCAGTGACCTCGTGGGCTGGATCAACTACCAGAGCCTGTGGCAGGACATCACGCGCAGCGAGCCGGACCTGCTCTCCTGATACTTCTGATACGTGGGTGATCAGCGGAAGTCGCGCAGCACCGCCCGTTTCGTCGCCGCGAACTCCTCGTCCGTGAGCACGTGGCTGCGGTGCAGCTCGCCCAGCTCCCGCAGGCGCCGCAGCAGCACGTCGTGGTCGGCCCGCCGGGGCAGCAGCGGAGGAGTGCCGCGCGGCGCCGAGGGGTGCGGGAGGCGGGCCGTGACCGCCGCGGCGACGAGGGCGGTCAGCAGGTCCTTGCGGGCGTTGCCCCACAGGTCGAGGGCGTACGGGTCCTTCTCCGCCGGCAGTTTGGAGTGCGGGGAGCCCTTGGAGTGCGGGGAGTCCTTGGAGTGCGGGGAGCCCTTGGGGATGAAGCGCATCACCCCGTCCTCGTAACCGGAGTTGGGGACCCACTCGACCTCGTCGAGGTCGTCGAGCGCGATGACGCGGGGGCCCGTGGAACGCTTCACCCGGTCCGAGGTCTCGCTCCAGTCGATGCGGACCCGGCTGCCGTCGAAGGAGACGAGGCCGTCGCTGGAGCGCACCGAGACCGGCACGGCGGGCCCCGGGACGAGGTACGAATCGGCGGGGCCCGGCGGGAGTTGTTCGAGCAGCAGGGCCTGGCGGATCTCCTCGGCGACGTACTCGGCGACCCCGGAGCGGTCCGCGTCGACCGTGAGCCGGTACGGGTCGGCGGTGTCCGGGAGGCGGCCGCCGGTGGCCTGGAGCAGCGGGTCCGAGGCCTCGCGCAGGGTGAGGCGGAGACGGCCGCGCTTGCGCTCGGGTTCGTAGGCGACGCCGGCGACGGCGGTGAGCGGCACGTCGATCTCGCCGTAGGTCTGCCGCAGCAGGGCGACCGACCGGTGCAGACCTGGTGTGATGCGGACCGTGGTCCCGTCGAAGGCCCAGGTTCCGTCACGCTGGATGATCTCGGCCATACGGAAATTCTCGCAGTGACGTCAATACTCCGGTCAATGCAGGTCAAAGCCGTTCACCCGTGCGGGGTGGGCCCGTGCGACGTTCGCGCCCCCGGCGTGCGGCACAATTCGCCTTCAAGGTGCGGAAGTTGACGAGGGTGGGGCGGCGGCAGTGGCGGTGCAGGAAGCGCGGGACGACCGGACGGCGCACGAGGGCGGGTGTACCTGTGGCGACTGTCCGCGGGGGGCGCGCGAGGGTCATCGCAGGGCCGTTGCCCGATTTGCGGCCAAGCGGGATGAGTTGGCGGCGGGGCACGGGTTGCCCGCGGCCGTCGCGTACTCGGCGGGGGCGTCGCGGCAGTGGATCTCCGACGAACTCACCCAGTCCGCGCGGGCGATGGCCGACCGCGGCCGTGAGGAGGGCGTGGCCTGGTTCACCCGGCTGTGGCCGCGCACGCTGTACGTGGTGTGGGGCGGCGTGTGCGCGCTGCTGATAGGCCAGTCGCTCACCGCGATCGGCGCCGGCTGGACCGCCGCCCGCACGGCGGGGCTCGTGGCCGCGTTTGTGGTGGCCGGACTGCTCACCGCGGCCGGGTATCTGCACCGGGCACGCGGCGGCCTGCTCGCGCCGCTGATCGGCGAGGACAACCGCCTGTCGACCTCGCGGGCGGTGGCGTGCGGCGTGCTTCTGCCGACCGTGTACGCGGTCCTCGTCCTCGCGGGTGAACTGGCGCTCGCGGCCGACCCAGGGCGTCGTGACGCGCTCATCGGCGGCCTCGAACTTGCGCGCGGGGCAGGCCTGTTGACGGTGCTCGCCGTGGTGTGCGGGGTGGCCGTGCTGGTGCGGCGGGTGGTCGGGGTCCGGGTCGGCGGGCAGCGGCTGCAGAAGCTGCGGGCGCCCCGGCCGCGCGCCGCCGACGTGCTCACCGACGACTCCGGGCGCGGCAGCTTCACCGACATCCAGTACGTAGCCGTGGGCGCGGCCGCCGTCGTCTGGGCGGTCGTCCGCCTCGCGCGCCGCCCCGACCAGCTGCCCGACCTGCCGTGGTCCCTCGCGGTCCTGGTGGGCGTGTCCGCGGCGACGTATCTCGCCGGCAAGTACACGGAGGGCGGCCGGCCGGCGATCCTGTCCGTCGTGCGGGCGCGGGAGGCCGGGGACCTGGACGCGCCGATCCGCACCGGCGACGACATCGAGATCCGCGGCTCCGGGTTCGTGCCGCCCGGCGCGGGCGTCGTGGACCAGCTCGCTCGGGTCGCCGTGCGGATCGGCCCGGTCCACGTCCATGTGCCGCTGGTCCCGGTCCCCGGCGGCTTCACCAACCCGACCGACGCGCTGCTCACCGTGCCGGTTCCGGTGGACGTGGAGCCGGGTCGGGTCGAGGTGCAGGTGATCACGGCGGCGGGCGTGGAGACGAACCGCTGCGGCATCGACGTCGTCGACTGAGGCGGCCGAACGGCTTCCGCGCTGAGCCGGGGCGTGCTCTCGTACGTATGGTCAGGTAAAGACACCAGGCGCGAGCGGCGCGCGAGAGGCGGCGGAGCGGCTATGGCGCACAGCATGCGATCCGACCTGACCACGAACTACGGCCCGCCACGGGGCGGCTGGCGCGAGACCGCGCAGCGGTACGCCCTGGTGCCGCTGCGCGCCTTCCTTGGCGTCACGTTCATCTACGCGGCCTTCGACAAGCTCACCGACAGCGCGTTCTTCAAGGCCAGTGGGGGCGGCTCGATCGGTGACCAGATGCGGGGGGTGCGGGACACGTCCGCGATCCCGGAGCTCGTCGACCTCGCGCTGAAGTCGCCGGCGGGGTTCGGCTACGCGATTGCCTTCGGCGAGCTGGTGGTCGGGGTCGGCACGCTGCTCGGTGTCCTCGCGCGGCTCGCGGCGGTCGGCGGGGCGCTGATCTCGTTGAGCCTGTGGCTGACGGTGAGCTGGGCGACGGAACCGTATTACCTCGGGAACGACTTGGCGTATCTGATGGCGTGGCTCCCACTGGTTCTGGCGGGAGCGGCGGTGTGGTCGGTGGATTCCTGGTGGCGGGGCCGAAGGCTGCGGTCGTCCGAGTATTGAACCGGACGCGGTGACGGCCACGGGGCTCCGCCCCGGCCCCCGCGCCTCAATCGCCGGCGGGGCTCGAAAGCCCGGGGCTCCGCCCCGTACCCCGCTGCTCAATCGCCGCAGGCGCTTGATGTGCCCACCCGCCGCTGGGGCTCGGTGTGCGCGCCCGCCGCTGGGGCTTGGTGTACGCGCCTCAGGCGCCGGCAGGGCTGGATCGCCTCAATCGCCGGCGGGGCTGATGGTCCCCCGGCGGCGATTGAATGGCTCGGGTCGGTTATTTAAGCCCCTGCGGCGATTGAGCAGCGGGGTCCGGGGCGGAGCCCCGGGGGCGGGTTGCCAGGCGCCGGGCCGTGCCGACGACCGCCGCCACGCACAGCCCCCCGCCCACCAGCGGAATCCCCACGAACCACGGCGCGTCCCACGCGCCCCCCGCATCGCCGAAATACACAACCGCCGTCACCATCAGCACCAGCCCGGCCACCAGCCGCCCCGGATGGAATTCACGCCGCACGATCCACCTCCACCTGTCCGAGCCCGACCTCGACGTGCACCTCGATCGTGCCGGAGGCCTTCGCCGCGGGAATCGTGATGTTCCGGTCCAGTCCCGGCCGGATGTCCACATCGCGCGACACATCGGCGGGCAGCCGGATCGCACCGACCCCGACCTCCAGGTGCAGCTCGGCGTCGGCGTCCGGGGGCAGCACGATCCTCGCCCGCCCCGCACCGACCTCGACGTGGGTGGCGGTCGTGGCGCCCTTGGCGATGTCCACCTTGGAGAGGTCGAGCGTGCCGTCGCCCGAGCCCAGTTCGTAGTTCGGCCGAACATCCGCCGCGCGCGCGGGCGCCCAGTCGGTGCGGGCCCACTGCGTGCTGATGTTCGAGGGCAGCGCGGCGGACGCCGTGAGCAGGCCCGCCGTGATCAGCGCGAGGAGGATCGAGCCGACCCCGGTGCGGCCGCGGAACGCGCTCACCGCGATGCCGAGGCCGAACACGGCGAGCGCACAGGCCAGTCCGGTCTGCAGGCTGGCGTCGAGGGTGCGCTCGTCCCACGTCACGCCCGTGCCGATGCCGCCCGCGATCAGCGCGCCGAGGAACGTCAGCGCGCCGATGCCGCGCGGCCCGGCGGGCCGTGGTGGCGCGGCGGGCCCGGCGGAGACAGGCCCGCGCCAGGAGCCGAACCGCGCCGCCGCCGGGCGCTCCTCGGCGCCCGGCGGACCCCACAGGTAGCCGGTGCCTCCGTCGTGCGTGCCGTCCTTCACGATCGGGTCGCGCCACCACGAAGGCCCGCGCGCGACCGGCGGCGCCTGCGCCTCCGGCGGCGCGTCCGCGACGGCCTGCGCGGCCACCGGGTCCGGATCGGCGGTGCGCCGCGCCTGCGACCAGTAACCGGCCCCGGCCAGCAGCAGCGCGAGCACGACGGCGAAGGTGAGCGCGCCCCCGTTGTTCAGCATGGAGAGGAACACCCCGCACCCGACGAGCGCGGTGACGATCGCGGCAAGGCCAGGACCGTCCACCCGCCCCGTGAGGAGCTTGCGGAACTCGTTCTCGTCCTCGTCCTCGTACGGGACGAACAGCCACGCGAAGCCGTAGAAGATCAGCCCGACGCCGCCGGTCACCGCGAGCACCGAGAGGCCGATGCGGAAGATCACCGGATCCATGTCGCACTGCCGGCCGAGCCCCGCGCACACCCCGCCCAGCGTCTTGTACCGCCGGTCCCTGCGGAAGCCGCGCAGCGGCCTGGCCGGTGTCGGGTCGGGGGCCACGGTGTCCGTGTCCTGAAGGGGCTGCTCCGTCATACGTACATCGTGACGGCCGGGACCCGCCCGCGGCAGCCGGGACAACCCTGGCCGAACCCTGAGATCACCCCTGAGGCCCCGTGCCATCCGCGTCGACGGCTCCCCGGACCGAAGAGTCACGTACCCCAGCCCGAAGATCACGGGCCCCGGCCCGAAGATCAGGGAAGTATCCGGGCCGAACCCTGATGCCCGGCCCCCTGCCGCGTGTGACGATCGGTGGCATGTCGGAAGCAGCGCCCGCCTCTCTCGCCGAGAACCGAGACGACCCGCGGCCGCCGCGCAAGCTCTACCGCAGCAGTGACGGACGCTGGCTGGGCGGAGTGGCGCGGGGCCTCGCGGGGCATCTCGGGCTGCCGGTGATCTGGGTGCGCCTGGTCTTCGTGGGCCTGTTCATGGCGGATGGTCTTGGCGCGTTGCTGTACGCGGCGTTCTGGTTCTTCGTGCCGCTCGGCGTGGGCGGTGTCGGCGCGGACCGGCCGCCCGTCCTCAGCACGGAGACGTCCGTCGACGGCCGCCGCAGGCTGGTGACGCGCAAGCCGGACAAGGGCCAGATCCTCGCCCTGCTCCTGATGGTCGTCGTAGCGATGATCTTCGTGGAGAACGTGAACCTGACCGGCAACACCAAGGCGTACCTGATCCCCACCGTGCTCGTCGCGGCGGGCGTCGCGCTCGTCTGGCGACAGGCCGACAACGCGCGCAGGGCCCGTTGGATGGAGGTCGGCCGCCGCCGGCGCACGCTGAGTCTGGCGCGCGCGGCCTCCGGGGTGCTGCTCGTCGGCGCGGGCGTCACCGGCATCTTCGTCACGCAGGGCGCCACGGAACACATCGGCCCGATCCTCCAGGCGGCGCTCGCCGTCATCGTGGGCATCGCGCTCCTCGCGGGCCCGTACCTGATCCGTATGACGCAGGACCTCTCCGAGGAACGCCTGATGCGCATCCGCGCACAGGAGCGGGCGGAGGTCGCGGCGCATGTGCACGACTCGGTCCTGCACACGCTCACCCTGATCCAGCGGGGCGCGGACAATCCGGCCGAGGTGCGCCGCCTCGCCCGCGCCCAGGAGCGCGACCTGCGCGCGTGGCTCTACAAACCGGCCGCCGCGGAGAACCCGCAGGAGCCGGAGACGGTTGCGGAGGCGGTGAAGCGCAACGCGGCGGAGGTCGAGGACAAGCACGGGGTCCCGCTGGAGGTCGTGGTGGTGGGCGACACCCCGCTCGACGATCAACTGTCGGCACAGATGCAGGCCGCGAGGGAAGCCATGGTGAACGCCGCCAAGTACGGTGGCGTGGGCGGCGCCGTCCAGGTGTACGCGGAGGTCGAGGGGGACGTGGACGGGGACATGGTCTTCGTCTCCGTACGCGACCGGGGCCCCGGCTTCGACCTCGACTCCATCCCGCCCGACCGCATGGGCGTAAGAGAATCGATCATCGGCCGAATGGAACGCAACGGCGGGACGGCCCGGCTGCGGGCGGTGCCGGACGGTGGCACGGAGGTCGAACTGACCATGAAGAGGGCGGAAGGGGCGTCATGACCGACGAGGCAGCTCAGGAGCGACGGGTACGAGTGGTCCTGGTCGACGACCACCGGATGTTCCGCACCGGCGTCCAGGCGGAGATCGGCCGCACCGAGGAGACGGGTGTCGAGGTGGTCGGCGAGGCCGCCGACGTCGACCAGGCGGTCACGGTGATCACGGCGACGCGTCCCGAGGTCGTCCTCCTCGACGTGCACCTCCCCGGTGGCGGCGGCGTCGAAGTCCTGCGCCGCAGCGCCCAGATGATGGCGGACGCGGAGAACCCGGTCCGCTTCCTGGCCCTCTCGGTCTCGGACGCGGCGGAGGACGTGATCGGCGTGATCCGTGGCGGCGCCCGCGGCTACGTCACGAAGACGATCACCGGCACCGACCTCGTCAACTCCATCTTCCGCGTCCAGGAAGGCGACGCGGTGTTCTCGCCGCGCCTGGCGGGCTTCGTCCTCGACGCCTTCGCGTCCACGGACGCGCCGCCGGTCGACGAGGACCTGGACCGCCTCACGCAGCGCGAACGCGAGGTCCTGCGCCTCATCGCGCGCGGCTACGCCTACAAGGAGATCGCCAAGCAACTCTTCATCTCGGTGAAGACGGTCGAGTCCCACGTCTCAGCGGTCCTCCGCAAGCTCCAGCTCTCGAACCGCCACGAGCTGACGCGGTGGGCGACGGCGCGTCGGCTGGTGTGAGCGACGTCCGGTGGACGCGCCCGCGATCACGCGGTCACCTCAGCGGCCGTCCACCCCGAACGCCTGGGCGACGGCGAGGCTGTCCTCGTAGACGTGGTGGCGGGTGACAAGACCGTCTTCGACGGTGAGGTGGAGAGCGAATCGTGCACGATACGCACGTCCGGTGGGCCGGGCTGTCTGGCGGATCTCGCCGAGCACCACCGCGTCGTTACCGTCGATGAGGATGCGCTCGACCTCGGTCGCCACGTGCTCCGGCACATGATGCTCGGCAAGCGCGCGGTAGTGGGCGGCGGCGTCGGCCCGTGAAGACCGGTGACGGATCCACGGCGTGGTGGCGCGACCGTGCTCGGTCTCCGGCCAGTTCAACTTCCAGTCGCCCTGTTCGGCATACAGCTCGGCGATGCGCTCGGGGTCGCCCTCGCCGATCCTGCGCAGCAAGTCCTCTGTCACCGTACGGGTGTTGGCTGGTGCGGCTGTGGACATGGCGAACCTCTCCGTCGTGGTCCGCGTCCTGCGACGCGGAGGAATTCCTCATCCTGTCGGTGCGGGCGGGGCCGAGGCGATGACCTCTGAGGTCAGGAAGGCGCGTAAAGCGCGCAGCCTTGCCGGGCGGGCTGTGCCGGACGTGCCGCCCCGTGGCGGGCGGCGTGAATATGGCACAAGATTAATCTTGTGCCACCATGTGGGCATGACTGAGATCGCCATCAGCAAGGCACGCTCCGAGCTGGGCGACCTCGTGCGCCGCGCCGCACACGGCCGCGAGACCATCGCCCTCACCGATCACGGCCACGTGGCCGCGCTCCTCGTATCGCCCCAGGTGATAGAGGATTTGGAGGACTCGCTCGCGATCGCCGAGCGTGAGCGGAGCAAGGCGGAGGGGGCGCTGGGCGAGGGCATGTCGCACGACGAGGTCGGCCGGCTGCTGGGGCTGCGCCGGTGACGTACGGCATCATCTGGGAGCCGGAGGCCACCAGTGCCGCCGTGCGATTCCTCAAGGACGACCCCGACGGTCTGGCCGCTCTGTACGAAGCCGTCGACAGCCTGGCCACAAATCCCCGCCCAGCCAACTCGACGCCGTACGGCAGCAGTTACCGGCGTCTGCGAGTCGGTGTCTATCGGGCTCTGTACGTCATCGACGACGACGTGATCCGCATTCTGGTCACCCATGTCGGACGCACCTCCGGCTGAGCCGCAAGCCGCAGGGTTGGCCATGCGCAGGAGGGACAGATCCGGCGGATCCGTTATCCGGGTGCGTTCATGGCCCCGGATGTGGCTCCATGGATCCCATGATGTCCACCGACCGCCTCCTGGCCTTCGCGGCGATGTCCTTGCTGCTGATCGTCATCCCGGGGCCGAGCGTGATCTTCGTCGTCGGCCGTGCTCTCGCACAGGGGCGGCGCGCCGCGCTGATGACGGTCGTGGGCAACACGCTCGGGGCGTACGTCCTCGTGATCGCCGTGGCTCTCGGTGTCGGGTCGCTCGTCGAGCGGTCGGTGGCGATCTTCATGACGTTGAAGCTGGTGGGCGCCGCGTACCTGATCTATCTGGGCGTCAAGGCGATACGTCAACGGAGTTCGCTGCGCGCGGTGTTCGACGAGGAGCGGGGCGCGGCGGGCACGACGACTCTGCGCACCCTGTGGGAGGGCTTCGCGGTGGGTGTGGCGAACCCCAAGACGATCGTCTTCTTCGCGGCGGTGCTGCCCCAGTTCGTCGACCGGGAGGCCGGGCACACCGTGCTCCAAATGCTGCTTCTGGGACTGGTGTTCAACGTCATCGCGATCGCCTCGGACAGCGTCTGGGGCCTGGCCGCTTCCACGGCCCGCACCTGGTTCGCCCGCTCCCCGCGCCGCCTCGCGGCGGTCGGCGGAGCAGGCGGCCTCGCGATGGTGGGCCTTGGCGTGACGGTGGCGGCCACGGGGCGGGCGGACTGATGCCGAGCGTCGACGTATCGCCCGAGATCTCGATCGCGTACGACACCTTCGGCGACCCTGCCGACCCGGTGGTGCTGCTCGTGATGGGCTTCGGTGCCCAGCTGATCGCCTGGGACGAGGACTTCTGCGGCACCCTCGCGGAGCGCGGCAGGTACGTGATCCGCTTCGACAACCGGGACAGTGGCCTGTCCACCAAGTTCGACGCACACCCTGTGGACATGGCGGAGTTCATCGCCACGGTGAGCGCGGGGGACATGCCCGCCGCCCTCGCGATGATCCCGTACCGGCTGCAGGACATGGCGGACGACGCCTTCGGCCTGCTGACCGCGCTCGGTATCGAGCGGGCCCATGTGGTCGGCGCCTCCATGGGCGGCATGATCGCCCAGACGATGGCGATCTCCCGGCCAGAGCGCGTCCTGACCTTGACCTCGATGATGTCCTCGACGGGCGAGCCCGAGTGCGGGCGGTCGACCCCGGAGGCGCAGGCGGCGCTTTTCGCCCCGAAGCCGGCCGACCGTTCCGGGTACGTCGCGGTGGCGGACAGGGCCCTGGTGTGGGCCTCCAGACGGTACGGCGACGCCGCCGTCCTGCGGGATCTGGCCGCTCGCAGTTACGACCGCGCCTACTACCCGGCCGGGACCGGCCGTCAGCTCGGCGCGATGATCCTCAGCGGCTCCCGCGCGGACGCACTCCAGGCGCTCAGCGTGCCTTCGCTGGTGATCCACGGCCTGGACGACACCCTGATCGCCCCCGACGGCGGCCGTCGCACGGCCGAGCTGATCCCCGGCGCCGAACTCCTCCTGCTCCCGGACATGGGGCACGACAGGCCGCGCGAACTGTGGCCGGAGCTCATCCGGGCACTGGCGGCGCACACGACGGCCTGAAGCCGGCCGGGAACTCGACCATGCGCCCCGACTCAGCTTCTGGTGAAGGGAGTTGAAGCTGGGGCGGCCTCAGCGGCCGGCGCCCCTGAGGGTGCGGCGGTGATGATGGTGTCGAGAATCGCGTGCGACGCCTGTAGATCTTCGATGGCGCGGGTGATGCGCTCGCCCTCCCGGCGGAGTTGGGCGCGCAGATCCGGGCAGGCGGGCACGAGGCGCTCGTCGTCCGCCCGGATGCACGGCAGGACTTGGGCGATCAGAGCGGTCGGAAGGCCTGCCGCCAGCAGACAGCGAATGCGGCGCACTGTCTCGACGTCCGACTCGCCGTAGATGCGGTAGCCGCTGGGCAGCCTGTCGGGTGTCACGAGTCCTTGCTGTTCGTAGTAGCGCAGCAACCGTTCATGAACCCCGGTACGCCGCACCATCTCCTGCATGCGCATGCCGCTCGCCTCCCCCTGCTCCCCTTGCCGGAGAAGCGACTTGACTCTGACACTGATGTCGGAGTTTAACGTCGGCGCCATGACTGCCGATCACGCGTTTCCCGCCTCTTGCCTCGACGTTCTCGTGCAGGGGAGCGGCCCTGCACTTCTGCTCGCGCACGGTGCGGGCGGTGGCATCGAGGGGAACTTCGGTCTCGTCCTCGACGACCTCGCCCAGGACCACACCCTCGTCGGCCCGCACTACCCCGGGGCCGGCGGCTCTGCCGTGGCCACCGGCCCCCTGGACCTGGACGACCTCGCCGACCGCCTGGTCGCGGCCGCCGTCGAGGCCGGCCAGGACTCGTTCGCCGTCCTCGGAGAATCCCTCGGCAGCGTCGTCGCCGTCCGGATCGCCACACGGCACCCCGGCCGTGTCCGGGCCCTCGTCCTGACCGCCGGCTTCGCTGCCGCCGATCCGGTCCTGGCGCTCGCCGCCCAGCTGATCAAGTCCCTTGCGGCCGCGGGTCAGTGGGAGGACGTGGCAAGGCTCGCCCTCCTGTCCTGCATGTCCCCGGCGGACCTGGCGGACCTGGCGGACCTGGCGGACCGTGAACCGGCAGCCCTCGACGAACCGGTCGCCCAGACCCTGACCGCGATGCCGCCGGGCATGCTGGACCACTTCGACCTGGTGTCCCGGGTGGACGTGCGGGCCGATCTGGCGAAGGTGTCCGCCCCCACCCTGGTGGTGGTGCCGACCGGCGACCGCCTGGTGCTGCCCGAGAGCTCGTACCGGCTGGCGGCCGGTATCCCGGGTGCCCAGCTGATCGAACTGCCTGGAGCCGCCCACGTCCTGAACCCGGCAGACCGGGCGACCTGGCTCCGCCACGTACGCCGGTTCCTCGCGTCGCTCCCCGCCACGTCGGCGTGACGAGCCGACCGCTCACGCCACCCGCGTCGCCCCCGCGAACGGCATCTCGTCGATCGGGGCCACCCGTACCGGTGCGCTCGGGTTCGGGGCGTGGATCATCTTGCCGCCGCCGATGTAGAGGCCCACGTGGCTGATCGAGGAGTAGAAGAAGACCAGGTCGCCGGGTTGGAGCTGGGACTTCGGGATGCGCGGGCCCGCGTCGATCTGGGCGTACGTCGTGCGGGGGAGTGAGACGCCTGCCGCCTTGTACGCGGCCTGGGTGAGGCCCGAGCAGTCGAAGGCGGAGGGGCCGGTGGCGCCCCATACGTAGGGGCTGCCCAGGGCGCCGTACGCGAAGGAGATCGCGGCCTTGGCGCGGGAGTTGGGGGCCTGGGAGAGGTCGGCGCGTTCCGTCGAGCGTGAGGTGCGCCCGCTCTGTGTGGCGGTGGGGGTGCGCTCTTCGGGGGTGATGCGGTCGAGGAGGCGGCGGGCCTCCGCGAGTTTTCGCTTCACCTTCTTCTTGTTGTCCTCCAACTCGGCCTTTTTGGCGCGGATTTCGGAGAGCGTGCCGTCGGCGTCGCCGCGCAGCTGGTCGATCTCGCGGAGTTCGTCCTGCACGCGGGTGACCGCGGCGGCCTGCCGGGCGCCGACGCGCTCCGTGAGGGACGCCTTGTCGAGGTACGCGTCGGGGGTGGAGGAGAGGAGCAACTGGACCGAAGGGTCCACGCCTCCGGTGCGGTACTGGGATGCCGCCACCGAACCCATCTTCTCGCGCTGGGAGTTGAGCGATTCGGTGCGCCGGGACGCCTCGTCCTGGAGCTCGTCCACCTTCTTCCGCGCCCCGTCCGCCTTCTCCTTCGCGCCGTTGTACTTCTGGGTGGCGACCTCCGCCTCCTGGTACAGCTTGTCGACCTTGGCCCGCACCTGGGCGGCGCCGAGCTCGGGCTCCGCGTGCGCCGCCCCGCCGTCGAGGGCGGTGACGGTGGCCGCGGATGCCAGGGCGAGGGTGGCCGCGGTGCGGGCCCTACCAACGCTGAGCGAACGCGGTCGGGGCTTGCGGTGCGCTGCCGGCACAAAGTCCTCCTCTGGGCGGCCGTCCGAAACGCACGGCCCCCGGTCGCGCGTCCGGCGGCGGCCCGCACAGGGGGAGCGGGTCGCCGCCGGACCTTTCTCGGCGGTGGTGTCCGACTGCCGCCCCTGGCCCGGGCGGCGGTGGGGAGCCGGTCACCTGAGCAAGGACGCTAAACCTCGGCGTAACGGGTTGGTGGCCGATTGTTCGCAACTGGCCCATTTGTTACGGGCGGTGACAGAGGGTGACCGTCGGGGCTCCGAAGTGGCCCGAAACGGGCCCAAGTAGGCTCCGGCCCCATGGACGTACTCATCAACATCTTCGTCGGTCTGCACATCATCGGCATCGCCTCGCTGCTCGGCGGCTTCCTCACGCAGATGTCGGCGATGAAGGAGGGCGCGGCCCGCTTCAACAAGGCGATGCTGCACGGCGCGCTGACCATGCTGGTGACCGGCGTCGCCCTGGTCGGCCTCAACCAGGCCGACGGCTCCACCGTCAACAACATCAAGATCGGCGTGAAGCTCGCGGTCCTGATCGTGATCCTCGGCATCGTCTACGTGAAGCGGGACGAGGAGAAGGCCGAGAAGGGTCTGTTCGCGACGGTCGGCGCGCTCACCGTCGCGAACATCTTCATCGCGGTGCTCTGGACCTGATCACCGGCATCGTCAGAGTCACAGGCGTGGTGGGCTCAGGCCGGGCGCACCACGCTGTGGATCGACGACGTGCCGTCGTAGTAGATCGACTCCTCGCGCACGACCGCACCCGGCTTCGGCGCGTGCACCATCATGCCGTCGCCCATGTAGAGGCCCACGTGGCTGATGTCGTCGTAGAAGAACACCAGGTCACCGGGTTGGATGTCGGAGAGCGGCACCGTCTTGCCGATCTCGACCTGGTCCCAGGTCGTCCGCGGCAGCGAGATCCCCGCGGACTTCCACGCCGCCTGCGTAAGGCCCGAGCAGTCGTACGAGTCCGGGCCCGTGGCGCCCCACACGTACGGCTTGCCCTCCTGTGACTTGGCGAACGCCAGCGCCTGCGCGGCCTTCGTGGCGTAGGAGGCGTCCGATGAGCCCGACGAACCGGAAGAGGACCCCGAGGAGCCGGAGGACGAGCCGGAAGACTGCTCCTGCTCCTTCGCCTCCTCGGCCGCCTTCCGCTTCGCCGCCTCCGCGGCCTTCTGCTTGGCGGCCAACTCGGCGGCCTTCTTGCGGGCCGCCGCCTCCTTGGCCTTCTCGATCGCGGCGAGCCGCGCCTTCTCCTCGGCGGTCAGCTCGGCCAGCAGCTTGCGCGCGTCGGAGAGCTTCGTCTGGACGGTCTCCTTCGTCGACCTCAGCTCGGCCTGCGAGTCGGTGAGGTCCTGGAGGCTCGACTGCGCCTCGTCGCGCTTCTCGGCGATCTCGCGCGCCTGCCCCTGATAGTCGTCGATCGACTTCTTCTGCTCACTGGTGAGCCGGTTCATCAGCTGGCGCTGCGAGAAGTAGTCCTCCGGGTCGTCCGCGAGGAACATGGTCGCGGTGTCGCTGACACTGCCCGAGCGGTACTGCTCGGCGGCGTATCTGCCGAGCTTCTGGCGGGCCGTGTTCATGTCATCGGTGCGCTGCGCGACATCGTCGAGGAGCTTGTCGACCTGGGTCTTCTTGGAGTCGGTCCGCTCCTTCGCGCCGTTGTACTTCTGGGTGGCGACCTCGGCCTGCCGGTACAGGGTGTCGACCTTCTGCTGGACCTCTTCGAGGCGCGGCTTCGACGACGGCTGCGCGGGCGCGGCCTGTGCCGTCTGCGAGAGCAGGGCCACGGAGGTGAGGGCGGCGGTCGTGATGCCGACGGCCGGGGTCGTGCGAAGGCCGCCGGTGATCCGGGAACGGCTGCGGGGCTTACGGTGCGACGCCAAGGCAGGCGACTCCTTCCGTCGTCCGCCTACCGGGTTAGCTGTCGGGTTCGGGCGTCGTACGTGGAAGGCTGCCCTACGGTCGGCTGACCGATTCACCCCAAGGTCGGTTGGGTCCCCGGTTCCCTGCCTTGCGGCGTACGGAACTCAGCGGGGGCTGCCCGTTCGCCGCGACATCCGCGGGCGGGGGGACGGGCTGCCCGGCTGAACCGTAGCCAACTCGTGTGGCTGCTGTGAAGGTTGATGTTCGATATGCCCGATACATTTTCGTGATCTCTTGCTCCGGGCCCCCTCGGATTTCCCTCCGGGCCCGCTCGGATTTCCCTCCGGGCTCCCTCGGATTTTGAAGGGGGCCGCGGGTTGTCAGTGGGGCCGCCTAGACTCGTGGAGCGATGAGCAGCCTCTTTGACGACAGCTTCCTGACCGGCCTCCAGAACAGTGCGGCGGAGCCCCCGCCCCCGCCCCCGGACCCCGAGTACGACGACGGGGCCCCGGAGCCGATGCCGGAGGGGCTGTTCGGCGTGCCCCCGGAGCGGGACGCGCACTACCGGGACGGCGCCCCCCGCCCGGTCCTCGACTCGGCCTCCCTCCTCGAGGGGCTGAACGAGAACCAGCAGGCGGCCGTCGTGCACGGCGGCTCCCCGCTGCTCATCGTCGCGGGCGCCGGTTCCGGCAAGACCCGCGTCCTCACGCACCGCATCGCGTACCTGCTCGCCGAGCGCGGAGCACACCCCGGCCAGATCCTCGCGATCACGTTCACGAACAAGGCCGCGGGCGAGATGAAGGAGCGCGTCGAGGCCCTGGTGGGCCCGCGCGCGAACGCCATGTGGGTCTCCACGTTCCACAGCGCCTGCGTCCGCATCCTGCGCCGCGAGAGCAAGAAGCTGGGCTTCACGTCCTCCTTCTCGATCTACGACGCCGCCGACAGCAAGCGGCTCATGGCGCTCGTCTGCCGCGACCTGGACCTGGACCCGAAGAAGTTCCCGCCGAAGTCCTTCAGCGCCAAGATCAGCAATCTCAAGAACGAGCTGATCGACGAGGAGGACTTCGCGGGCACGGCGGCCGACGGCTTCGAGAAGACCCTCGCCCAGGCCTACCGGATGTACCAGGGACGGCTCCGCGAGGCCAACGCCCTGGACTTCGACGACCTGATCATGACGACGGTGAACCTGCTGCGCGCGTTCCCCGACGTCGCGGAGCACTACCACCGCCGCTTCCGCCACGTCCTCGTCGACGAGTACCAGGACACGAACCACGCGCAGTACGCGCTGGTCCGCGAGCTGGTCGGCCCCACCGAGGGGGAGGAGGCGGACCCGGCGGAGCTGTGCGTCGTGGGTGACGCGGACCAGTCGATCTACGCGTTCCGTGGCGCCACGATCCGTAACATCCTGCAGTTCGAAGAGGACTACACGAACGCGACGACGATCATGCTGGAGCAGAACTACCGCTCCACGCAGACGATCCTCAGCGCGGCGAACGCGGTGATCGAGCGCAACGAGTCGCGCCGCCCCAAGAACCTCTGGACGAACGAGGGGCCCGGCGCCCAGATCACCGGCTACGTCGCGGACACCGAGCACGACGAGGCGCAGTTCATCGCCGACGAGATCGACCGGCTCACGGACGCGGGCGACGCGCTGGCGGGCGACGTCGCGGTCTTCTACCGGACGAACGCGCAGTCCCGTGTCTTCGAAGAGATCTTCATCCGCACCGGCCTGCCCTACAAGGTCGTCGGCGGCGTCCGCTTCTACGAGCGCAAGGAGGTCAGGGACGTCCTGGCCTACCTGCGCGTGCTCTCCAACCCCGAGGACTCGGTCCCGCTGCGCCGCATCCTCAACGTGCCCAAGCGCGGCATCGGCGACCGCGCCGAAGCGATGATCGACGCGCTCTCCCAGCGCGAGAAGATCTCCTTCCCGCAGGCGCTGCGCCGCGTCGACGAGGCGTACGGGATGGCGGCCCGCTCGGCGAACGCCGTGAAGCGGTTCAACACGCTGATGGAGGACCTCCGCACGATCGTGGAGTCGGGCGCGGGCCCGGCCACGGTCCTCGAGGCCATCCTCGAGCGCACCGGCTACCTCGCCGAACTCCAGGCCTCCACCGACCCGCAGGACGAGACCCGGATCGAGAACCTCCAGGAACTCGCGGCCGTGGCCCTGGAGTTCGAGCAGGAGTCCGCCGCAGGCGAGGACGCGACGGAGGACACGGCAGAGGGCGGGGCCGAGGCGGACGGCGGCACGACCGAGGGCGAGGCCACGACGATGGGCGGGGGGCTCTCCGCCTTCCTGGAGCGCGTCGCGCTCGTCGCCGACTCCGACCAGATCCCCGACGAGGACGACGACGGGAGCGGCGTCATCACGCTGATGACGCTGCACACCGCCAAGGGCCTGGAGTTCCCGGTCGTCTTCCTGACCGGCCTGGAGGACGGCGTCTTCCCGCACATGCGCTCCCTCGGCCAGGCCAAGGAGCTGGAGGAGGAGCGCCGCCTCGCGTACGTGGGCATCACGCGCGCGCGACAGCGCCTCTACCTGACGCGCGCCTCCATGCGCAGCGCCTGGGGTCAGCCCTCGTACAACCCGCCCTCCCGGTTCCTGGAGGAGATCCCCGTCGGCCACCTCGACTGGAAGCGCACCGGCCCGTCCACGCCCGCGGCCTCGACCAAGAGCATCGGCGGCGGCATCGCGGCCACGCTGTCGTCCTCGCGCTCCCGCACGGGTACGACGCCGGCCTTCGCCACGAGCCGGGCGAACTCCAAGCCGGTGGTCGCCCTCGCCATCGGCGACCGCGTCACGCACGACCAGTTCGGGCTGGGCACGGTGGTGGGCGTGTCGGGCACCGGCGACAAGTCGGAGGCGTCGATCGACTTCGGCGACCCCAAGCCGAAGCGGCTGCTGCTGCGGTACGCGCCGGTCGAGAAGCTGTAGCGGGGGGAGCGGCTCAGTTCGGGTTGAGGCCGTGGCTGCGCAGCCACGGCAGCGGGTCGATCGCCGCGCTGCCGCCGGGCCGTACCTCGAAGTGCAGGTGCGGTCCTGTGGAGTTGCCGGAGTTCCCGGACCGCGCGATCACGTCACCGGCCTTCACCGGACCGCTCATCACGGTGTGCGAGGACAGGTGGCAGTACCAGGTCTCCGTGCCGTCCTTGGCGGTGACGATGGCCATGTTCCCGTACGCGCTGTTCCACTGCGTCTTCACGGTGCCGTCCGTCGCGGCCATCACCGGAGTCCCGTACGAGACGGGGAAGTCGATGCCGGAGTGCTGGGACATCCAGTTGACGCCGGCCTGCCCGAAGAAGGCGCTCAGCCCGTGCTGCTTCACCGGCAGTACGAACTTGGGCCGCGCCGCTTCCTTGCGCGCGGCCTCCTCGGCGGCATGCTTGCGCGCCGCCTCCTGCTTCGCCTTGAGGTCGATCCGCTCCTGCGTGCGGCTCGCCCGGTCGGCAAAGTCGCCCGCGTCGGCGGACAGGTCCTTCAACTGCGAGTCCAGCTTGTTGTTGGCGACGGCCGGCTTCACGGCCTGCGCGTCCGGGGCCGCCTCGGCCTGCGCCTCCTTGCCGTCGTCCCCGCTGCTCCCGCCGACGCTCGCCGCGGCGATCCCGGCGACGCCGACCACGCAGACCGAGGGCACGACGATGGTGACCAGCGCGGACCGCTTGGCCGGCGGACGTCGGCGACCGGCGCGACCACGGGAGACGTTCTTCGCGTTCTTCCCGGCCCTGCGTGATGTGGGCTGCGGGGGCGCGGGGTCGGCGTCGAGGGCGGGTCCGTGCGGGTGTTCCGCTTCGGGGGCCGGGTCCATGACGGGCTCGTCCTCGGCCTCGGGCTCCGCGGGGGCGACGGCGTCGGCCGCGTTCCACTGCGTGGCGTCGTACGCGCCCGTGTCGTAGGCGGTCGTACCGAAGACCGGCGCCTGGAAGGTGTGGGTGGAACCCTGAGTGTCGTGCGGATCGGGCGCGCCGAGCATGTCGTGCGTGTTGAAGCTCGGCGTCTCGAAGCTCTGGGTCTCGAAGCCCTGCGCTTCGAAGTGCTGCGCCTCGAACCCCTGGAACTCGAAGCTCTGGGTCTCGAAGCCCGGGGTCTGGAAACTCTGAGTCTCGAAGCTTTGGGGTTCGAAGCTCTGGGGTTCAAAGGAATGCGTGTCGAAGCTCTGCGTGTCGGGGTGTTGAGCCGCGTACATCTGCGTCTCGTACGCCGACGTGTCCCACTGACCCGTGGCGTGCTGCTCGGCCATCGTCCGGGGGTGCTGCGCCGGGATGTCGGCGACCTGCTCGTACCCGCCGGTCGCCCAGGCGCCGGTCGTGTCGTAGGTACCGGTGTCGTACGTGCCGGTGCCGTAGTACGCGGAGGCGTAGGGGTCGGCGTACTGCTGCTGGGGGGCTGTGTGCCACTGGCCGGTCGCGTGGGAACCCGGTTCGTACGGGTCCTCTGCCATGTCGCCGAAGAGTGGATCGCTTGCGAAGCTGGTCGCGGAGTGACCGTCGTACGCCGCGTTAGGCACGGTCCCCGACGGATTGCGGTCGTTCACCAACTTCTCTTTCGCCTCGACAACAGGGCTGCCAGAGCAGTGCGGTGACTGTACCCGTCGGTATGAGGGCACGACAATCTTCGTCGGGTTTCCCGACCCGGGGAAACGGGCAATCAGCCGCCTTTGGGTGGACTGTGGACAGTTCCTTGGCCCTGGGTTCGAGACCCGTTCGACGAAATGGCTGCGCAGGGGCGCGGATCGGCGGTCAGGCCACTGTCAGGCCGCCGCCGGAATTGGCGGCGGCGCGAGCTCCTCCCGCGTGCTCCGCGTGTTCCGCGTCGAGGGCCTGCCGGATGCCGATCGCGACGGCCGGGTGTACCGGCAGCGCGAGATGGCCGATGCCCGTGACCCGCACGTTCTGCGCGAGCAGGTCCGGGTGGTCCACGCACGCCGTCTCGAGGGGCAGCATCAACTGGTCGAGATCGCTCCAGAAGCTCACGAAGCGCGTACGACAGCCGGGCGCCGGCCGCTTCAACTCCTCGACGACGGACGAGCCCGGCCGCATCTGCCGGACGATCGGGTGCGCGTCCGCGAGCGGCGCCACACGCGTGCCGCCGTGCGGCGTGCCGAGCGTGACGAGCGTGCGCACCCGCGTGTCACCGCCGAGGCACTGCACGTAGTAGCGGGCTATCAGGCCGCCCAGGCTGTGCCCCACGATGTCGACCTTGTCTCGGCCCGACCGCTCGCACACCTCCTCCACGTGCCGGGCGAGCAGTGTGGCCGCGGCCCGGATGTCGCAGGTGAGAGGGGAGTAGTTGAGCGATTCGACGTGCTGCCTGCCGTGCTGCGCGAGGGAGCGGCGCAGGAGGACGAAGACGGAGCGGTTGTCGATGAAGCCGTGCAGGAGGAGGACCGGGGGCTTCTGGTCCGGTGCGGGCAGGCGAGGTGCGTCCGCTGCTGCTGGTTCTCCTACTTCTCCTAGTTCTCCTGGGTCTGCTGGTTCTCCTGGGGAGTTCTCGTCCGCTGTGACCGTTTCCATGGCCACTGGGACGTACGCCGAGGGGTGGCGGGGCAGCGCCAGGGGCTGCCGCCGCTCGGGGAGGATGCCCGAGGGGTAGAGGAGAAGATGGCCCGCGAGGATCGCCAGTTCGAGGGCGGTCGCCTTCAGGAGCGCGATCGAGAGACCGGCCAGTCTCGTGGGCAGCAAGTGGCAGAGGGGGCGAAAGGGCAGGGTCCTCGTGACCTTCATCGGTCAACCTCCCGTCGGCACACGGGAGGACACCTCTGTCCCCCGTGTGCACTCATGAGAGCCGACCGAAGCGGTCCCGCGGCGCCGGTCGTGCCCGATGTGCCGACTCATCGGTCCGAACGGCAGCCGGAAGCACCGTGCCACCGTGCCGTGCGGCTGTCGGCGCGGTGGCGCGGCGACCTCGAAGCGGCTCCTTCGCGCCTGTCCTGGATCCGGCGGTGTGTCCCGCCCGTGGCAGTCGCGGGGCGCAGCGAATGTGTCCCACCGTGTGATTTCCCCCTCGGTCCGCACCGTGAAACGGCGGCTTGCGGGATGCTGTCGATAACGTTCGTTCACTTCGGGCATCAGTCTTTTGAACAATCGCTTCAACTTTTGCTTGAGCAGTCGTTTCAGGGAGGCAGTGATGGGTGTGGCAGCCGGGCCGATCCGCGTGGTCGTCGCGAAGCCGGGACTCGACGGCCACGATCGAGGGGCCAAAGTGATCGCGCGTGCGTTGCGCGACGCCGGGATGGAGGTCATCTACACGGGCCTGCATCAGACGCCCGAGCAGGTCGTGGGCACCGCCATCCAGGAGGACGCCGACGCGATCGGTCTTTCCATCCTGTCCGGCGCGCACAACACGCTCTTCGCTCGTGTCATCGAGCTCCTCGTGGAGCGGGACGCCGCGGATATCAAGGTCTTTGGGGGCGGGATCATTCCTGAGGGGGACATTGCGCCGCTGAAGGAGAAGGGTGTCGCGGAGATCTTCACGCCGGGGGCGACGACGGCGTCCATCGTGGAGTGGGTCCGGGCCAACGTCCGGCAGCCGGCGGCGTCCGGGGGCTGACGGGAGCGGTTCCGCGCCGCGGGGTTCGTGCGTCGGCACCGGCGTCGGCACCGGAGTTGACGCCACGGGGCTCTGCCCCGGACCCCGCTGCTCAATCGCCGCAGGGGCTTGATATGCACGGCTTCGTCTGCCCCGTCGCCTTGGGCAATCTGCCGCCTTGGGCGGCAGGGTGGGCAAGGCGGCACCCCGGTGCGGCGCAACGAGGACGACGGGCCCCGCCACGGTGCAGCGGTCATGGGCCTGGACACGGTGGGGTCAGCTCGTCGCGCATGGAACGGCGGAGCCGGAGCGTGCGGGCGAGGCGTTGGAATGCCTCCGTCCAGTACCCCCCGGCGCCGGGCGCCGAGCCCTCTGGTTCCTCCACCGCCGCCGTGAGCCCGTCGAGCCGCACCACCTCCTCGGGATCCAGGCACCGCTCCGCGAGCCCCATCACCCCGCTGAAGCTCCACGGGTAACTCCCCGCGTCCCGCGCGATGTTCAGCGCGTCGACCACGGACCGCCCGAGCGTCCGCGTCCACGGCGTGCCGCACACCCCCAGCAGCTGGAACGCCTCGGACAGCCCGTGCGCCGCGATGAACTCCGCCACCCAGTCCGCCCGTTCGGCCCCCGGCAGCGCCGCGAGCAGCTTCGCCCGCTCGGCGAGCGACACCGCCCCGGGCCCCGCCGCGTCCGACGCCGTCGGCGCCCCGAGCAGCGCCCGCGACCAGGCGATGTCCCGCTGCCGGACCGCCGCCCGGCACCACGCGGCGTGCAGCTCCCCGCGCCAGTCGTCGGCGACCGGCAGCGCCACTATCGCCTCAGGGCCCCGGCCGCCGAACCTGCCCGGCCACCGGCCGAGCGGCGCCGCCTCCACCAGCTGCCCGAGCCACCACGCACGCTCTCCGCGCCCCGCGGGCGGCTTCGCCACGACGCCGTCCCGCTCCATCCCCGCGTCACACTCGTGCGGCGCCTCCACGAGGATCGCCCCTTCCGCACGGTCGAGCGCCACCCAGGTCAGCGCCCGGTCCGCCATCCGCGCGGCGAGCGCCGAGCGGGGGAGCGCGGAGAGCAGCTCGGCCGCCGTCGCCCGCACGTTCTTGCTGCGGTCGGTCAGCGCTTGCTCCAGGAACGGCTCGTCCGCGTCTCCGAGTCCCGTGCGCAGCGAGTCGAGGAATATCAGGCGGTCCTCGGCGCGCTCCGTTCCCCACGTCCCCGCCAGGAGCGTCCGCGCCGCGGCCGGGTCGTGCGCCCGAACCGAGGCGAGCAGTGCCACCCGCTCCGCGAACAGGCCTTCCTCCCACCGTAGTTGAACCTGCTCACTCTCCTCCGGCGCCGGCAGCACGGCGCCGACGCCCGGCGTCGCGCGCAGCGCGAACTTCCAGTCCGGGTTGAGCCGGGCCAGCCACCGGGCACGCGGGCCCGCGAACGCGAGGGCCGGTGGGCGCAGGTCGGTGCGGCCGCGCGCCGCGTCGAGCAGTGCGGGCAGCAGCTCGGGTGGCGGCGCGTACCCGTACGAGTTGGCCGTGGCCAGCCACTGCGGGAGCAGTTCGAGGAGGTCGGGGGCGGTGCCGCGGCGTGAACCGGTGCCGCTGGAGCGGTCGGTGAGCAGCAGTGCGAGGCGCTGGCGCGCGGCGGGCGGCAGGGGGAGACGTGGGTCGTCCTCGGTGCGGTCCGGCGGGGTGGCGGCTGTGGCCGGGCGTAGGCCGGCTCGGCGTCGTACCGTCTGCGCGGCGGCCTCGTCGAGGAGGGTGAGGGGGGTGTGGTCGGGGCGGCGGTTGGTGCCGAGGAGCGCGGTGCTGACCAGGTCGTCCCAGGTGGCGGTGGGTGGCATGGGTCCTCCCGTGGGTCTCGGTGGGTCGCAGGGGCGTGGGCGGCGGCAGCGGCGTTACGGTCACGGGGCTCCGCCCCGGACCCCGCTGCTCAATAGCCGCAGGGGCTTGATTTGCGGCACCGCTGGATGTGCCGCATCGCTTGATTTGCGGCACCGCTGGATGTGCCGCACCGGGGTGTCAGCGCAGGGGGATGACCTCCGGTGTTTTCTCCGTCCATGTGGCCAGTGGGTGGAAGCCGGTTGGGCCGGATTCGCCGAAGACCGTCACCGGCGCGCCTCCCGAGACGGAGACCAGGCGCCACAGGGCGGGGGACGCCGCCGCGTGTGCGGTGAGGGGGAGTGCCGACTTGCCTTCGGCGTCCGCCAGTTGCCAGTGGCCGTCCGTGTCCCGCGTCGGGATCACCTCCGCGAGCGTCACCGGCCAGGACTCCAGCCAGGGGTCGGCCGCGAGCGCCGTTCCGTAAGTGGCGAGACCGGTGGTGACGTCGACTCCCTTGGGGCGTGGGCCGTCCGACTCCGGCGAGGCGAACTGTTCGCCCAGCTCGGCCCGCAGGGACCCCGCTCCCGGGTATGCCGACACCGCCGCGTCGAGCGTGCGCCCCGTCGGCAGCGCGAGCGCAGGGGCGCGGCCGGCCGCCCCGTAGGAGAGGAGGAGTACGGTGCGCGCGCTCCGCGTGCCGTGCAGCCATGTCCGGCGCGTGGTGAGGTGGCCGTCCGCCGTGTCGTACTGGGAGAGGACCAGCCAGCGGTCGCGCAGCGGTGGTTCTCTGTCCGGAGCCGGCAGGCCCACGCGTGAGCGGACCGTCGCCGCCAGGTCGGCGGGCAGGGCGTCGCGGCGCAACCAGCCCTGGTCGAGGAGGTGCAGCAGTGCGCACGCCTCGAGCAGCCGCACCGGCCAGCCGGGGCCGGACGCCGGGATCGCCCCCAACTCCCGGGCACGCGCGGCGAGTCCGGGCGCCTGCGCGTCGACCATGCGCGCGGCCGTCTCCTCCCACAGCCCGTAACCCGACTGCTCCGCCTGCGCGAGGCCGCCGCGCAGCAGGTCGGCGAGGCGCTGCTCCAGCTCCGTCGCACCCGCCGTGATCCGCTGGGCGCGGCGCTCGGCTCTGCGCCGGGCCGCCTCCGGATCCGCCGGGGCGCTGCCCGAACCGGTCGCCGACGCCGCGGACTGCCGGGACTCCGCCCGCTTCTGCCGCCCCGCCAGCCATGGCTCGGCCCACTCCGGCGGCGACTGCCCCGCCGGCACCTGCTCTTCGCCGCCCGCCCAGAGCAGCAAGAGCCCGAGCGCGTGCTTGCACGGGAACTTGCGGCTCGGGCAACTGCATGAATACCCCGGCCCGGTCGCGCCCGGGCCGCCCCCGCCGATGTCCACGATCGTCTGGTACGGCTTGCTGCCGCTCCCCTTGCACAGTCCCCATACCGCCCCCTCGTCCGAACCCTCCGCGCCCGCGGAACTCCCGGCCCCCGACCACGGGCCCGGGTCCCCGAGCTTGCTTCCCGCCTTGCGTGACGCGGCGTCAGGCGCCAGTGCGAGCACCTGATCCGTCGTCCAGCGCACCCCCAGCTGATTCATGTCCTCGACGGTAGATCCCGCCACTGACAATCCGTCCGGACATCTGTCTGACCTGCGGTGATGGCGCGGCCGACGTCGATTGTCAGTGGCGTGGTGCACCGTGGGATCCACCACGCGATGAGAGCGGTCGAGGGCTCGTCGTGCGGGTTCGAGCTGGGTGAGTTGGGCGAGTTGGAGGGGGACAGCCATGACCATTTCCGTCGAGAGCCAGACCGGGAGTCAGGGCGGGGCTCAAGCCGCGGACGAGGTGCTGCGGGCCCACGCCGAGGACGCGTTCGCGCAGGAACTCGCGGCGCTCGCCGCGCAGGACGACCGGCCGCGGCCGGCCCGCTGGCGCCTGTCACCGTGGGCCGTCGCGACGTATCTGCTCGGCGGCACGCTGCCCGACGGCACGGTGATCTCGCCGAAATACGTGGGTCCGCGACGCCTCGTCGAGGTCGCCGTGACGACGCTGGCGACCGATCGGGCGCTGCTCCTGCTCGGCGTGCCCGGCACCGCCAAGACCTGGGTGTCCGAGCATCTCGCGGCCGCCGTGAGCGGGGATTCGACGCTGCTGGTGCAGGGCACGGCGGGGACGCCGGAGGAGGCCATCCGATACGGCTGGAACTACGCGCAGTTGCTGGCCAACGGGCCGAGCAGGGACGCCCTCGTGCCGAGCCCGGTCATGCGGGCGATGGCGGAGGGGATGACCGCGCGCGTCGAGGAGTTGACGCGCATCCCGGCCGATGTGCAGGACTCGCTGATCACGATCCTGTCCGAGAAGACCCTGCCGATACCGGAGTTGGGGCAGGAGGTGCAGGCCGTGCGCGGCTTCAACCTCATCGCCACGGCCAATGACCGGGACCGCGGGGTCAACGATCTGTCGAGCGCGCTGCGGCGCCGGTTCAACACGGTCGTGCTGCCGCTGCCGGCGAGCGTGGAGGACGAGGTCGACATCGTCTCGCGGCGGGTCGACCAGGTCGGCCGCGCTCTGGAGTTGCCCAGTGCTCCCGACGGGATGGACGAGATCCGCCGCGTCGTCACCGTCTTCCGCGAGCTGCGCGACGGTGTGACGGCCGACGGGCGGACGAAGGTGAAGTCGCCCAGCGGCACGCTGTCGACCGCAGAGGCGATCTCCGTCGTCACCAACGGCCTGGCGCTGTCCGCCCACTTCGGGGACGGTGTGCTGCGCCCCTCCGACGTGGCCGCCGGAATCCTCGGTGCCGTGGTGCGTGATCCGGCGGCGGACCGGGTCGTCTGGCAGGAGTACCTGGAGGCCGTGGTGCGCGAGCGCGACGGCTGGAAGGACTTCTACCGGGCCTGCCGAGAGGTGAGCGCATGACGACACCGGCCACGGGGCCCGCGCTGCTCGGCGTGCGACACCACGGGCCCGGCTCCGCGCGCGCAGTGCGCACGGCGCTCGATGCCGCGCAGCCGCGGATCGTACTGATCGAAGGGCCGCCGGAGGCCGACGGCCTGGTGTCGCTCGCCGCAGAGGCCGGCATGCGGCCGCCGGTCGCACTGCTCGCGCATGTCGTGGACGAGCCGGGGAGGTCGGCGTTCTGGCCGTTCGCCGAGTTCTCGCCCGAATGGGTCGCGATCCGCTGGGCGTTGGGACGCGACGTGCCGGTGCGCTTCATCGACCTGCCGGCCGCGCACAGCCTGGCGATGCGGGCGGAGGACGACGAGGCCGGTGACGACAGGGGCGAGGGGGACTCCCTGCGCGTCGACCCCCTCGGGGTGCTCGCCGAGACCGCCGGATACGACGATGCGGAGCGCTGGTGGGAGGACGTCGTCGAGCACCGGGACGGCGACGCCTTCGCCGCGCTCGGCGAGGCGATGGGCGCGCTGCGGGAGACGTGCGGGGACGGGGGACACGACCGCGATCCGCAGCGCGAGGCGTACATGCGGCTCCAAGTGCGGTCGGCACAGCGCGAGTTCGGGGACGACGTGGCCGTCGTGTGTGGGGCGTGGCACGTGCCCGCGCTGCGGCAGAAGGCGACCGTCGCGGCCGACCGCGCCCTGCTCAAGGGGCTGCCGAAGGCGAAGGTCGACATGACGTGGGTGCCGTGGACGCACCGGCGCCTGGCCCGCGCCAGCGGATACGGGGCGGGGATCGATTCGCCGGGCTGGTACGGGCATCTGTTCAGCGCGCCCGACCGGCCGGTGGAACGCTGGCTGACCAAGGTCGCCGGGCTGCTGCGCGAGGAGGACCGCATCGTGTCCTCTGCCCATGTCATCGAGGCCGTACGCCTCGCGGAGACGCTCGCAGTGCTGCGTGGGCGGCCGCTCGCGGGGCTCACCGAGACCACCGACGCGGTGCGGGCCGTGCTGTGCGAGGGCTCGGACGTACCGCTGGCGCTCATCCACGACAAGCTGGTCGTCGGTGACGTGCTGGGGGAGGTGCCCGAGGCGGCGCCCGCGGTGCCGCTGCAGCGCGACCTCACGCGGCAGCAGCGCTCCCTGCGGCTCAAACCGGCCGCGGCGGAGAAGGAGTTGGACCTCGACCTGCGGGGTGAAACCGACGCCGCGCGCAGCCGCCTGCTGCACCGGCTGCGGCTCCTCGGCGTCGCCTGGGGCGAGCCGGCGGGATCGGCGCGCGGCTCCACGGGGACTTTCCGCGAGTCGTGGCGGCTGCGCTGGGAGCCGGAGCTTTCCGTGCGGGTCGCGGAGGCGGGGGTGTGGGGGACGACCGTGGTCTCCGCCGCGACCGTCAAGGCGGAGACGGACGCGGTCGCGGCCAGGGCGCTCGGCGACGTCACGGCGCTCGCCGAGGTCTGCCTGCTCGCGGGGCTCGCGGACGCGCTGCCGACGGTGATGCGGATCCTCGCCGACCGCGCCGCCCTCGACGCGGACGTCGGCCACCTCGCCGGCGCCCTGCCCGCCCTGGTTCGGGCTCTGCGCTACGGCGATGTGCGCGACACCGACACCGGTGCGCTCGCCGACGTGGCGGCGGGCCTCGCCGAGCGCGTCTTCGTCGGTCTGCCCCCGGCGTGCGCGAGCCTCGACGCGGAGGCGGCCGAAGAGATGCGCGGCCACGTCGACGCGGTGCACTCGGCCGTCGCGCTCCTGGAGGACACCGGGGTGCGTGGGCGCTGGCGGACCGTACTGCGCGTGCTCGCGGAGCGGGACGGTGTGGCCGGGGTGATCCGGGGGCGGTGTGCGCGGGTGCTGCTCGACGAGGGCGTGCTCGACGAGGACGACGCGGCCCGGCTGATGAGCCTCGTGCTCTCGCCCGGCACCGCGCCGGCCGAGGCGGCGGCGTGGATCGAGGGCTTCGTCGGCGGCGGTTCGGGCGGCGGGCTGCTCCTGGTGCACGACGAGCGGCTCCTGGGCCTGGTCGACGCGTGGCTGACGCGGGTGTCGGGCGACGCGTTCACGGACGTACTGCCGCTGCTGCGGCGCACGTTCTCGGCGTACGAGCCCGGCGTGCGGCGGACCTTGGGCGAGCTGGTCCGACGCGGGCCTGCCGGGGGCGGGCGGGCCCCGATCGCCGGCGGACCGCGCGGCTTCGCGGAGGAACTGGACGCGGAACGGGCGGACGCGGTGCTGCCGGTGCTGCGCCTGCTCCTCGGCGACGCGGTGGGGGTGGGCGGATGAGCGGCCGGGCAGCCGGAGCGGACGGCCGACCGCGCGGGCGGCGCGGCGGAGACGGTTGCGTCGGCCAGCGGCCCCACCGTGCGCGGCCCCACCGTTCGAGCGTCGTCCGCCAGGAGCGGCTCACCCGCGCCGGCGCACCGGCCGCTCGGCACCCGCGGCCCGGACGGCGTACCAACGACCCCACGGAGGCGGCCAGATGACGAACCACCCGACCACGACACCCACCCCGGCCGCCCCGGACACGACGACCGCCCCGGCCGCCCCGGACACGACGACCGCCCCGGCCGCCCCGGACACGACGACCGCCCCGGCCGCCCCGGCCACCACGACGGCCGAGGACGAGCGCATGCGGCGGTGGCGGCTGGTGCTCGGTGGTGATGCCGCGGAGGGTACGGGGTGTCAACTCGCCGGGCGGGACGCCGCGATGGACGGCGCCCTCGATGCCCTCTACGGCTCCGGCCGAGGTAAGCAGCAGGCCACCGGCGGCAGCCGCAGCGCGGGGCTCGGGGCGTCCGCTCCGGCCGTGGCCCGCTGGCTCGGCGACATCCGGACCTACTTCCCGTCCTCCGTCGTCCAGGTCATGCAGAGGGACGCCATCGACCGGCTCGGGCTGTCCGCGATGCTGCTGGAACCGGAGATGCTGGAGGCCGTCGACGCGGACGTGCACCTCGTCGGCACGCTGCTCTCGCTCAACAAGGCGATGCCCGAGACGACGAAGGAGACGGCGCGCGCCGTCGTGCGCAAGGTCGTCGAGGACCTGGAGAAGAAGCTCGCCACGCGCACCCGCGCCACGCTCACCGGCGCCCTCGACCGCAGCGCCCGCATCCAGCGGCCGCGCCACCGCGACATCGACTGGCACCGCACGATCGCGGCCAACCTCAAGCACTACCTGCCCGAGTACCGCACGATCGTGCCCGAGCGGCTGATCGGCTACGGGCGCGCGGCGCAGTCCGTGAAGAAGGAGGTCGTCCTCTGTATCGACCAGTCGGGCTCGATGGCGGCATCCGTCGTCTACGCCTCCGTCTTCGGGGCGGTGCTCGCCTCCATGCGTTCGATAGCGACCCGGCTCGTCGTCTTCGACACGGCCGTCGTGGACCTGACGGACCAGCTCGACGACCCGGTCGACGTCCTGTTCGGCACCCAGCTCGGCGGCGGCACGGACATCAACCGGGCGCTGGCGTACTGCCAGTCGCAGATCACCCGGCCCGGCGAGACCGTCGTCGTGCTGATCTCGGACCTGTACGAAGGGGGCATTCGCAACGAGATGCTGAAGCGGGTCGCCGCGATGAAGGCGTCCGGCGTGCAGTTCGTGACGCTGCTCGCGCTCTCCGACGAGGGGGCGCCCGCCTACGACCGGGAGCACGCGGCGGCGCTCGCGGGGCTCGGTGCGCCGGCCTTCGCCTGCACCCCGGATCTGTTCCCCGACGTCATGGCCGCGGCCATCGAGAAACGCCCCTTGCCGATACCGGACGCAGCATCGGAAAAGCGTGCACCCACGGCGAACCGGATATGAGTACCCATCGGTAACACGGAGGTACACGGGGCTTGCGCCGCCTCCCTCGCCCCATGCGAGGATTCGGCCACCGTGACTTCCCCGATGGCACTTCCCGCCCCCGTCGTCGCGCGCCCGGTTCGCGCGACGGCTGGACGGCGTGCGCTGCAACTGGCGCTGCTGTTCGGTGGGTTGTTGGTCCTCGGGATCGTGTGTGGTGGCCGGGCGCAGGCGGACGGGTTGTCGTCCGACGCGGGTTCGCTCGGCGCGGGGCATGTGGCGGTGCGGGAGCATGTCGCCGATTCCGTGCAGAAGTTGCGCGGTGCGGGTCCCCGCGAGAACCCGGCACTCTCCGAGGCCACCGGGAGCACCGAGGCGTCCGACGCACCCGGGCCCTCGACCGCGGCGTCGACCGCGACATCGGCGCCGGAACGGGCGAAGGCGCGGCCTGCCGCGCAGGCACCCGCACCGGTTCGGCCCGCCGCGCAGGCATCCGCACCGGTTCGGCCCGCCGAGCCGACACCGAACCCGGCCGCACCGGAGCACGCCCCCGGCGTTCAGACCTCGCCCGACGCAAAGTCCTCGCCCGAGGCGAAGCCCGCCTCCGGTGTGAAGCGCCTGGCGCGGCACCTGCACGACGGGCCCGCGGCTCCCAGCGACCCCACCGCTCCCGCCACCAACGTCGCCAAAACCACCGCCACCGCCGCCACCGCCACCGTGCGGACGTACCTCACCGGCCCCCTGCGTCAGCAGGTGGAGGCGCTGGGGGGCGATCAGGTGCGGCTGCGTTCCGTCGCCGACGCGTTGCGGTATCTGACCGCGCCGGTCGGGGCCACCGTGCGCCAGGTGGCGGGGCCCGTCGAGGAGTTGGCGACGCGAGTCGTCGCGGACCTCGTCGGGGCGTGGGACCGGCCCGGACCGCCCGCCGCGACCACGCCGCAGCAGTCGGACACCCCGGCGGCGCACGGCGACCGGTCCGGCACGGCCGAGTACGCCGAGTACGCCGAGTACGCCGACCGGACCCACGCCGCGGCGAGCGCCCCGCAGGCGTACGACGTCGCGCGATTCGGCGACGTACAGAAGGCGGAAGCGGGCGCGCGGGCCGAGGCGCGTCCCGCGTCGCCCGTCGTGCCGCAGCGTCCCGACGGTGTGCCGTCGGCCGGTGCGAGCGCGGGCGACGGCGGTTCCTCGCGCCACGGTGATCTGCACGCGGCCGCGTTCGGCGACCGCGCCCCCGTACTGCTCGCGTCCGGCGCCACGGCGTCCGCGGGCACCGCGCCGGTGGTCGACCGGCTTCGCGACATTCCCGAATTCCCCGGCTAGGGCAGCCAGTTCCCCGCTCGTGACCTGCCACGCGGGGGTGGAACAGGTCTGCCCAGTCGTGAAGTGAATTCGAAGGAACTGACGTACCCATGAACAAGAACATTCGCCGCTCCATCGTCATAGCCGCCGGCGTCTCCGGCGCCTGGGCGCTCGGCTCCGCCGTCGCGAGCGCCGACGAGCTGCCCGCCCACTCGCTGTCCGTCCCGGACGTCGCCGGTGACACGGTCTCCGACCTGCAGAACACGACGTCGGACGTGCAGGACACCACCTCGAAGGTGACCGACAAGGCCAAGGCCGCCACCCAGGTGACCGACAAGGTCGACCACACCCAGGTCGCCAACAAGGCCAAGGCCACCGCCCAGCACGCCAAGGCCCAGGTCCAGTCGCACGCTCACCAGGTGCAGGCCCCGGACGTGCAGGCCCCGAACACCGCCGACGTCACGGGCGTCAAGGACCAGGCCGCCGGCCACGTCGCCGACGCCCAGGAGGGTGTCGACTACCTGTTCGGCCCGCTCGACGCCTTCGCCCCGCAGCTCCAGCAGCAGCTGACGCAGGCGGCGGCCCAGGCCCCCGCCTACGTACAGGACAACGCCCAGGGCACGGTCCAGGGCGCCGTCGACAACGTCCGCACGAACACCGCCCCGGCCGTCGGCGAGACCGCCGACGCCGTGCTCCCGCCCCTCGCGAACACCGCCGTGCAGGGCGTGCTCCCGGTCGCAGGCCAGGCCGTCGGCGACGTGACCACGCTGGCGGGCGGCGCGGTCGGCGACGTGACGCCGTTCGCGCAGACCGTCGTCGGCGACAACGTCGCGCCCTTCGCCACCGGTGTCACCGGCCAGGTCCAGCCGCTGGCCCAGGGCGTGGCGGGTGACAACGTGGCGCCGTTCGCGCAGAGCGTGGTCGGCAATGACGTCACCCCGTTCGCGGGCGGCGTCGTGGGCGCGGTACAGCCGCTCGTCCAGACGGTCGTGGACCACGTGCAGCCGGTCGTCGGCGGCGTCGGCACCAGCGCGCAGGGCCTGGCGCAGGGCGTCACCGGCGACGTCCAGCCGCTCGCGCAGGGCCTGGTCGGCGACAACGTCGCCCCGTTCGCGCAGACCGTGGTCGGCGACAACGTCGCCCCGCTGGCCGGCGGCGTGACCCACGAGGTCGCCCCGTTCGCGCAGGGCCTGACCGGCACCGTGACCGCCGACGCCCAGCCGCTCGCGGGCAACGCCGTCACCGGTGTGCAGGGTGTCGCCGGTTCCGTCGCGCCCAGCTACCTGCCCGGCGTCTGACCGACGCGACGGTGCCCGGACGGCCGAAAGCCATCGGTCCGATCGGGTCGCTTTACGTGCATGACGGCGGGTGGTCCGCTTGGGGACGTGACCACCCGCTGACCTGCGGCCTCACCGAGCGCACCCCCGCTCGGTGAGGCCGTTTCCATTCCCCGGGGCCCTCGGCAGCAATGTAAATAACGCCACAAACGGGACGCTCTGTGATGGGTATCACCGCTCAGGTGTGATCTGCGATTTAGAAGCGGTCGCCGAGCGGCGATAACCTGCGAGACGGACATGCCGCGTACCCGGCCACCGTGTACGCCTCCTCAGTGGCAGCAGTGCACAGCAGCGACAGCACTCGTCACGTGTGACAGCGGAGTCACGTTGCCCCTCGCGGCACGCCCACTCAGATAGGCAGACCGCAGAGCGCAGAGCGGCGAGATCACTGATAGGGACGGACGCGCGTGGACCTGTTCGAGTACCAGGCGAGGGACCTCTTCGCCAAGCACGGTGTACCGGTGCTGGCCGGTGAAGTCATCGACACGCCTGAGGCGGCCCGCGAGGCGACCGAGCGTCTCGGCGGCAAGTCCGTCGTCAAGGCGCAGGTGAAGGTCGGCGGCCGCGGCAAGGCCGGCGGCGTGAAGCTGGCCGCCACCCCCGACGAGGCCGTGCAGCACGCGACCAACATCCTCGGCATGGACATCAAGGGCCACACGGTCCACAAGGTGATGATGGCCGAGACGGCTCCGGAGATCGTGGAGGAGTACTACGTCTCCTTCCTCCTGGACCGCACCAACCGCACCTTCCTCTCCATCGCCTCCGTCGAGGGCGGCATGGAGATCGAGGAGGTGGCGGTCGAGCGCCCCGAGGCCGTCGCCAAGACGCCGATCGACGCCAATGAGGGCGTGACCCCCGAGGTCGCCCGCAAGATCGTCACGGACGCCAAGTTCCCGGCCGAGGTCGCCGACCAGATCGCCGAGATCCTCCAGACCCTGTGGAAGACGTTCGTCGAGGAGGACGCCCTCCTCGTCGAGGTCAACCCGCTCGCGAAGGTCGCCTCCGGCAAGGTCATCGCCCTCGACGGCAAGGTGTCGCTGGACGAGAACGCCGAGTTCCGGCACGCCGACCACGAGGCTCTCCAGGACAAGGACGCGGCCGACCCGCTCGAGGCCGCTGCCAAGGAGAAGGGCCTCAACTACGTCAAGCTCGACGGCGAGGTCGGCATCATCGGTAACGGTGCCGGTCTGGTCATGTCGACGCTGGACGTCGTCGCGTACGCCGGTGAGAACCACGGCAACGTGAAGCCGGCCAACTTCCTCGACATCGGCGGCGGCGCGTCCGCCCAGGTGATGGCGAACGGCCTGGAGATCATCCTCGGCGACTCCGACGTCAAGTCGGTCTTCGTCAACGTCTTCGGCGGCATCACCGCCTGCGACGAGGTCGCCAACGGCATCGTCCAGGCGCTGGCGCTCCTCGAGGAGAAGGGCGAGAAGGTCGAGAAGCCGCTCGTCGTCCGCCTCGACGGCAACAACGCCGAGCTGGGTCGCAAGATCCTCTCCGACGCCAACCACCCGCTGGTGCAGCGCGTGGACACCATGGACGGCGCGGCCGACAAGGCCGCCGAGCTCGCGGCCGCGAAGTAAGGACGAGGGACTAAACAGCCATGGCTATCTTCCTCAACAAGGACAGCAAGGTCATCGTCCAGGGCATGACCGGTGCCACGGGCATGAAGCACACCAAGCTCATGCTCGCCGACGGCACGAACATCGTCGGCGGTGTGAACCCGCGCAAGGCCGGTACGTCCGTCGACATCGACGGCAACGACATCCCGGTCTTCGGCACGGTCGCCGAGGCGATCGAGAAGACGGGCGCCAACGTGTCCGTCCTCTTCGTCCCGCCGGCCTTCTCCAAGGCCGCCGTGGTCGAGGCGATCGACGCCGAGATCCCCCTCGCCGTCGTCATCACCGAGGGCATCGCCGTCCACGACTCGGCCGCGTTCTACGCGTACGCCAAGTCCAAGGGCGACAAGACCCGCATCATCGGCCCGAACTGCCCCGGCCTCATCACGCCGGGCCAGTCGAACGCCGGCATCATCCCGGGCGACATCACGAAGCCGGGCCGCATCGGCCTGGTCTCGAAGTCCGGCACGCTGACGTACCAGATGATGTACGAGCTCCGTGACATCGGCTTCTCGTCCGCCGTCGGCATCGGTGGCGACCCGGTCATCGGCACGACGCACATCGACGCGCTCGCCGCGTTCGAGGCCGACCCCGAGACCGACCTGATCGTCATGATCGGTGAGATCGGCGGCGACGCCGAGGAGCGCGCGGCCGACTACATCAAGGCCAACGTGACGAAGCCGGTCGTCGGCTACGTCGCGGGCTTCACGGCGCCCGAGGGCAAGACCATGGGCCACGCCGGCGCCATCGTCTCCGGCTCCTCCGGCACCGCGCAGGCGAAGAAGGAGGCCCTCGAGGCCGCCGGCGTCAAGGTCGGCAAGACGCCGACCGAGACGGCGAAGCTGGCGCGCGAGATCCTCTCGTAACCAGCTGCCTTACGCAGCTCAGTGGGCCCGCACCGGTGACGGTGCGGGCCCACTGGCGTTGCGCCACGTGCGCGCTATTCGGTCCTCGGCGCGAGCCGCTCGGGTCCGCCGGTCAGCCGGTCCCGCAGCTCCTTGCGGAGTTCCAGGTCCGCCGGTGTCAGCGGTTCGGGACCGGTCAGCGGTGGCACGCCGGCGACCGGCGAACCCGGTGCAGGGACCGGCTCGTAGTGCGTGGGCGCCACCCGCAGGGTCAGCGCCGTCGCCCCGATGATGAAGACCGTGAAGGCGACCGCGGCCCGCGTCCAGAACCGGGTCCGCCGCTCGCCGCCGCTGCGCACGACCGTGGACACGGGCGCGTCCAGCTTCTCCGAGCCCGCCAGCTCCGTGAGCCGCCGGTGCAGCTGCTCGGGGACCGCGAGGTCGGGCAGCCGCCCGGCGACCGCCTCACGGGCGTGCAGGATGCGGTTGGCGGCGGCCGGGGTGCTGGCCTCCGTCTCCGCCGCGGTCTCCGGCAGGTCCAGGCCCACCCCGTCGTACAGCAGCAGCGTGCGCCGGTAGACGGGCGGCAGGTCGAGGAGCGCGCCGAGCAGCTCGCGGTCCTCCGGGGTGGCCGGCGGGGCCTCCGGCTCACGGCGGCCGGGGCGCAGGCCGTGCCACGGCGACATCGCGTACTCGTACGCCGCCGCGCGCACCCAGCCCGCCGGGTCCGGGTCGACCGCCACCTCGGGCCACTGCTGCCAGGCCTGCTGGAAGGCGCGCTCGACGGCCTCGCGGGCGAGGATCCTGCGGCCGGTGAGCAGATAGGTCTGCCGGACGAGGAACGGCGCGGCGTGCGTGTAGAGCGCGTCGAAGGCCTCGGCGGCGGTACGGGCACGGGGCGGTGCCGTGACGGGTTCCGGCTCCGCCACGGCCGTGGCGGTGGCGGTCGCCCCGGCTGTCGGCGGCGCGGGTTCTTGTATCGCCGCGGCGGCCTTCGGGGCCGGCTTCGCTGTCGTCGGGGCCGTCGTCGCCGGGGTCGGCTCCTCCGTGGTGGTCAGTTCCGCGAGGAGGCGTGCGTACGTCTCCCGCTTCTGACCCTTTGGAGTGGTGCGGCCGGCTTCCCAGCGGCGGACGGTCTCGCTCGTCACGCCGACCCGTTCGGCGACCTGGTCACGGGAGAGCGAGCCGGCCTCGCGGAGCCTACGGCGCTCCTTGGGCGGCGGCAGTGGGGAGGCAGCGCCCTGCGTCATCGTGAACTCCACACACCCTTTCGTGCTAAAAAGAACATAAACGTATCTTGTGCGACACATCCGGGCTTCGCCTGTTGCGCGAGGTAAGGGCGTGTCGTTGGGAGCATGGTCCGGTGACCCAAATGACCGGCCTTGGACTCTCGTTGCCCCTGCTCCTGACCCGGCTGCGGGAAAGGGCCCCGGGCCCCGTCCGCGGCGCGCTGCGCGGGGCCCTCGCGGCGGGGCTCGGGCTCGGGGCGTGCGCCGTGCTCGTGATGGTGCTGTGGATCAGCTCGCCGTTCCCCGACAGTGGGCCCGGCGGTGCGCTGCACACCGCTGCCGCGCTGTGGATCCTGGCGCACGGCGCCGAGGTGATCAGAACGGACACCCTGTCAGGGATCCCCGTACCGCTGGGAGTCAGCCCTCTGCTGCTGCTCGCGCTGCCCGTGTGGCTGGTGCACCGGGCGGCGCGGGACGCGGCGGAGGAGTCCGAGGCCGTGGCGGGCGTCTGGGCCGGTGTGGCGGTCGGCTATCTGTCGGTGGCGGCCGCCGCGACGTACTACTGCGCTGGCGGAGAGCTGCGCCCCTCGTGGGTGAGCTGTGTGGCGCATCTGGTCGTGCTCCCGGTGGCCGCGGCGGGCTTCGGGGTGTGGACGGCGCACGGGCGGCCGTACGGACCGCTGCCGGGTCGACTGGCGCGACTGATCCCGGAGGGGTTCGTACGGGAGGTGGCGCCGGTCGCCGTGCGGGCGGCGCTGGCCGGGGTGCTCGCGCTGGTCGCGGGCGGGGCGCTGCTGGTGGCCGGGATGCTGGTGTGGCACGGGGAGGCGGTGCGGGAGTCGTTCCTGCACCTCACGGGGGCCTGGTCGGGGCGGCTCGCGGTGCTGCTGCTGTGCGCGGGGCTCGTGCCGAACGCCGCGATCTGGGGGGTCGCGTACGGGCTCGGTCCCGGGGTCGTGCTCGGTGTCGGGCACACCGTGGGGCCGTTGGGGAGCTCGGGGGCGGCGATGCTGCCGGCGTTTCCGCTGCTGGTGGCGGTGCCGAAGGCGGGGGACGGGTCGCCGCTGACGTGGGCCGTGGGGGCGGTTCCGGTGGTGGCGGGAGTGGTCGTCGCGGGGTTCGTCGTGGCGGCGGGGGATGGGTGGTCGTGGCGGCGGACCGCGGGCGCGGTGGCTGTGGCCGGGGGGCTGTGCGGGGTGGTGATGGGGTGCCTGGCGGGGGCCGCCGGTGGGGCCCTCGGCCGGTCGGCGCTTGCGGAGTTCGGGCCGGTGGGGTGGGTGACCGGGGTGGTGGCGGCGGGGTGGGTCTGCGTGGTGGGGGTGCCGGTGGCTTCGGGGGTGTGGTGGTGCCGGGAGCGCCGTAACCGGCCCACCGAGGTCGACCCGGAGCCGGAGCAGGCCCCGGTGCCCGAGGCCGGCCTGGAAGTGGTCACCTCGCCGGAGGCGCCGCGGGAGCCCTACGACTTCCTCGACGAGGCGTTCCGCCCGGAGCCGTGACATCCCCCCACCCCACCCCTTCCCGAAAGTCCTGCCGGACGGGCCTGCTCAATCGCCGCAGGGGCTATAAGCAGTCCTGCCGGGTGGGCCTGCTCAATCGCCGCAGGGGCTATAAGCAGTCCTGCCGGGTGGGCCTGCTCAATCGCCGCAGGGGATTGATAGATCAAGCCCCTGCGGCAAAATCAAGCCCCGCCGGCGTTTGAGGCGCGGGGTCCGGGGCGGAGCCCCGTGGCCGTAACCGTGGGTCAGCGTTCGCCCAGTAGTGGCCGGAGTTCCTTCGGGAGGAGGTCTTCGCAGGACTTCTTGGCCGCGTTGGTCAATGCGTCCGTACGGCACTCGTAATAGTCGCTGTAGACCATCTTCGCCGTGAACAACGACGCCACCATCGCCAGCGCGAGCGCCCCCGTGACCAGGCCACTGATCGCCGCCGTCGTCTGCGGACGCGCGGCCTCGGCCTCCGCGGGGCGCGGCGGGGTGTCCGGGTCGGCCGGGCGGGGCTTCATGCGCAGCGCGCTGACGCCCCAGTACAGGGCGAGGACGCCCAGCAGCAGCGCCACGTACGGCCAGCTGAACAGGGCGAAGAAGAAGCCCCACATCCCGGAGAGCAGCGCGTAGCGCGCGCGGCGCTGGATCGGGTCCGTCGGATCCCAGCGCATGCCGCCGGGGCCCGGGCCCTGCCCGCTGTTCTGCCCCTCGGGGCCACCGCCCCCGCCGCTGCCAGGACGGTCGCCGAAGCGGCCGCCCTGGGCCGGGCCCGGCTGACGGTCGCTCCACTGGCCGCCCCAGGGCGCGCTGCCCCCGCCCTGTCCCGAACCGGATCCCGAGTCGGAGTCCGAGCCCTCCGGGCGGCGTGGCTGCCACGGCCGGTCGGGCGCGTCCTCGGCCGGCGGCGCGAACGGATTGCTGTCCTTGGAGTCGTCCGTTTTCTTGGGCGATTCCTTGGGCGATTCCTTGGACGGCGGCGACGGCGGTGTGGGTCGGCCTTCGCGCGGCAGGACGGCGCCGGTGGGCAGCGTGAGGCGAAGGCTTCGGTCCGGCATCAGATGTGCGTCTTCCCCTAGGTCGTCGGTCACGGGACCGCCGGCGGCGGCCCGGCGTGGCGTTCTTCACGTCAACGTCCGATGGCCGCTCAGCGTTCCGTCCCGGCCGACGCTACCTGTCGGCCCGGCCCCCGTCCCATGGGGCCCGTCGGCCGTGCCGGTATCGTTGCTGCCGGTCGGCCGCTTCGTAGGGTTCCCCGATCGGGGAAGGCGAAGCGTTCGTGCGAACGCACCAAAGGTGCGGCCGTACGCGCCGGCCGCGCACCGTAGCTCCCCTAGAAAGGGCCCCGTCGTGGCCAAGGCCAAGCGCCTCGTCGTGCTGGTCTCCGGATCAGGAACGAATCTGCAGGCACTCCTCGACGCGATCGCGGCGCAGGGGGCCGACACGTACGGCGCCGAGATCGTGGCCGTCGGCGCCGACCGGACGGGCATCGTCGGCCTGGAGCGCGCCGAGCGCGCGGGTCTGCCGACGTTCGTGTGCCGCGTGAAGGACCACGCGACCCGCGAGGAGTGGGACCGGGCGCTCGCTGAGGCCACGGCCGCGTACGAGCCGGACCTGGTGGTGTCCGCGGGGTTCATGAAGATCGTGGGCAAGGAGTTCCTCGCCCGCTTCGGCGGGCGGTTCGTGAACACGCACCCCGCCCTGCTGCCCAGTTTTCCCGGTGCGCACGGCGTGCGGGACGCGCTCGCGTACGGCGCCAAGGTCACCGGTTGCACCGTCCACTTCGTCGACGACGGCGTCGACACAGGACCGATCATCGCCCAGGGCGTGGTCGAGATCGTGGAAGAGGACACCGCCGACGGTGAAAGCGCTCTGCACGAGCGCATCAAGGAAGTCGAGCGCACGCTGCTCGTCGATGTCGTGGGGCGGCTCGCCCGTAACGGCTTCAGCATTGAGGGACGAAAGGTAGTCACCCCGTGACCGCGGAAAACACCGCCGGAACCGCCGGAAGCAACAAGCGACCCATCCGCCGGGCGCTCGTCAGCGTCTATGACAAGACCGGTCTGGAAGAGCTCGCGCGCGGGCTCCACGAGGCGGGCGTCGAGCTGGTCTCCACCGGCTCCACCGCAGGGAAGATCGCCGGCGCCGGGGTGCCGGTCACCAAGGTCGAGGAGCTCACCGGGTTCCCCGAGTGCCTCGACGGCCGCGTGAAGACCCTGCACCCGAAGGTGCACGCCGGCATCCTCGCCGACCTGCGCCTGGAGGACCACCAGAAGCAGCTCGCCGACCTCGGTGTGAAGCCGTTCGACCTGGTGATCGTGAACCTGTACCCGTTCCGGGAGACCGTCGCCTCCGGCGCCACCCCCGACGAGTGCGTCGAGCAGATCGACATCGGCGGCCCCTCGATGGTCCGCGCCGCCGCCAAGAACCACCCGTCGGTCGCCATCGTCACGAGCCCCGAGCGGTACGCGGGTGTCCTCGCGGCCGTCAAGGACGGCGGCTTCGACCTCGCCACCCGCAAGCGCCTCGCCGCCGAAGCGTTCCAGCACACGGCGTCGTACGACGTGGCCGTCGCCTCCTGGTTCGCCGACGACTACGCGGCCGCCGACGACAGCGGCTTCCCGGACTTCATCGGCGCCACGTACGAGCGCAAGAACGTGCTCCGCTACGGCGAGAACCCGCACCAGGGCGCGGCCCTCTACGTCGACACTGTGTCAATCAGCGGCTCCGCCGCGGGCGGCGGCCTCGCCGAGGCCGAGCAGCTGCACGGCAAGGAGATGTCGTACAACAACTTCACGGACACGGACGCCGCGCGCCGTGCCGCGTACGACCACGAGGACCCCTGCGTCGCGATCATCAAGCACGCGAACCCGTGCGGCATCGCGATCGCCGCGAACGTCGCCGAGGCGCACCGCAAGGCCCACGCCTGTGACCCGCTGTCCGCGTTCGGCGGCGTCATCGCCGTGAACCGGCCGGTCACCAAGGAGATGGCCGAGCAGGTCGCCGAGATCTTCACCGAGGTCATCGTCGCGCCCGACTACGAGGACGGCGCCCTCGAGGCCCTCACCAAGAAGAAGAACATCCGCGTGCTGCGCGCCCCGAACGGCCCGGCCGCCAAGGTCGAGACGAAGCAGATCGACGGCGGCGCGCTCCTCCAGGTCACCGACCGCCTCCAGGCCGACGGCGACAACCCGGCCTCCTGGACGCTCGCGACCGGAGACGCGCTCTCCCAGGGCGAGTTGGACGAGCTGGCGTTCGCCTGGAAGGCGAGCCGCGCGGTGAAGTCCAACGCCATCCTGCTCGCCAAGGACGGCGCCTCCGTCGGCGTCGGCATGGGTCAGGTCAACCGCGTGGACTCCGCGAAGCTCGCCGTCGAGCGGGCGGGCGAGGAGCGGGCGCGCGGCTCGTACGCCGCCTCCGACGCGTTCTTCCCGTTCCCCGACGGCCTGGAGATCCTGACGGCCGCGGGCGTCAAGGCCGTGGTCCAGCCCGGCGGTTCGGTCCGCGACGAGCTGGTCGTCGAGGCCGCGAAGAAGGCGGGCGTGACGATGTACTTCACGGGCACGCGCCACTTCTTCCACTGACGGTCGACCACTGACGGTCGACGCAACAGTCGATGCATGCGCGAGGGCCCGCCGGTCGACGACCGGCGGGCCCTCGCGTGTGTCGGTCAGCCCTTCGTGTGCACCACGACCGTGCCCGCCACCTTGTCGTGCCAGCCCTGCTTGCGGCCGGACTTGTCCCAGAAGGGCGACAGGTAGACGACCAGCATCCCGATCCCGCAGGCGAAGGCGCCGACCATCGGGATGACCCAGCGCAGGAAGCCACTGGTGAGCCCCGGCTTGGCGCCGTTCTCCGCCTTCAGTACGCGCAGGCCCACCGCGAGTTTGCCCAGAGTGGCGCCGACGAGGGAGATCATCAGCCACTCGTAGAGGAAGACGACGGCCGTCATGGCCAGCGCCACCGGGACGATCCCGGAGTAGAAGTCGCCCGCGGCCTCCTGGACGCAACTGCTGAAGGCGGCGGTGTCGGACGAATCGCAGGCCCCCAGCGCGTGAAAGTAGTCCGACATGGAGGGCGCCATCAGCACCATGTTGAGGATGGTGAGGGGCACCCCGTCGATGACCCGCGCCGCGAGGCGTCGCCCCATCGAGGCGATCGGCGGCACCCCCGTCGGCGCCGGCGGGTACGGGTGGCCGTAGCCCTGCGGCGGCACGCCGTACGGGTTCTGCCCGCCGTAGTAGGGGCCGGCCTGGGGCGGCGGGGGTCCGTAAGGGGAGTTGGGCTCGCCGTGGCTCATGGCTGTGTTCCTCTGAAGGCGGATGTGCGGGTGTACGAGTCGGCCCTGACCAGGCGTGCGAGCCGGGTCAGGGCCGAAGGGCTACTCGGAACGGTCAGTGCCGGGCGCGGTTGAACCAGGCCGAACCGTTCGCGTTGCCGACGAAGACGGCGATGAGGACGGCGAGCACCGTGTGGACCAGGCCCACGACGAGGAACGGGTAGAGGCCCATGATCGCCGTGATGATGCCGAAGATCATCGCCGCGACGCGCAGGCCATTGCCGCCCGTGTTGAACTTCACCGCGAGGACGACGGCGAAGGCCGCCCAGAGCACGGCGAACACGGTCAGGCCCCACAACATGCCGGACGAGTAGTCGGCGAGCTGCTGGAAGGCGGCGTCCTCCTTGAGCTGCGCGTCGTTCTTGGCGGCGCTGACGCTCGCGGCGGCGATGGCGAACAGCGCCACACCGATGATCTGCAGGCCGACGATGACCCACAACAGCACGCGGGCGGTGCTCACCGTGCCCGGCATGGTGGTCATGACAGGGCCGCCGCCGTACGGCTGGCCGGGCTGCGGCGGATAGGCGGGATACCCGCCCTGGCCCGGCTGCTGGGGATATCCGTAACCCTGCTGCGGGGGCACGCCCTGGGGGGCCTGCTGGCCGTACGGGTTGCCCTGCTGCTGGCCGTAGGGGTTGTTCGGCTCGCCGTAACTCATGGTTCTCGCTTCCTCCGTTGAACGTCGGGGACGACGGGTCTTGTACGGAGGAAGACGGGCGAAGGTGCCTTTGGTGCGGTCTGCTCCCCCGACGCTTCCCGCGGTACTGCGGGTCTCATCGTTCTCAATGACGTGACGCCTGTCCAGTCGGTCCGCAGGCTGTTGTGCAAGTGCAACTTGGGTGAACCGCGGCCGCCCTGGAACAATGGCGGCATGACCGCCCAGATTCTCGATGGCAAGGCCACCGCAGCCGCGATCAAGTCCGATCTGACCGCCCGCGTGGCGGCGCTGAAGGAGAGGGGGGTCACGCCGGGGCTCGGCACGATCCTCGTAGGGGAGGACCCCGGAAGCCAGAAGTACGTCGCCGGAAAGCACCGGGACTGCGCGCAGGTCGGCATCGCGTCGATCCAGCGCACGCTGCCCGCGACGGCCACGCAGGAGGAGATCGAGGCCGTCGTCCGCGAGCTCAACGAGGACCCGGCCTGCACCGGCTACATCGTCCAGCTGCCGCTGCCCAAGGGCATCGACGAGAACCGCGTCCTCGAACTGATGGACCCGGACAAGGACGCCGACGGCCTGCACCCGATGAACCTCGGCCGCCTCGTCCTCAACGAGCCGGCGCCGCTGCCCTGCACCCCGTACGGCATCATCACGCTGCTCCGCAAGCACGGTGTGGAGATCAAGGGCGCGGAGGTCGTCGTCGTCGGCCGTGGCGTGACCATCGGCCGGCCGATGCCACTGCTGCTCACCCGCAAGTCCGAGAACGCCACGGTGACGCAGTGCCACACCGGCACCCGTGACCTGTCCGCGCACCTCAAGCGGGCCGACATCATCGTGGCCGCCGCGGGCGTGCCGCACCTGGTGAAGCCGGAGGACGTGAAGCCCGGAGCCGCCGTGCTCGACGTCGGCGTCTCGCGCGACGAGAACGGCAAGATCGTCGGCGATGTGCACCCCGGCGTCACCGAGATCGCGGGCTGGATCTCGCCGAACCCGGGCGGGGTCGGCCCGATGACCCGTGCCCAGCTCCTCGTGAACGTGGTCGAGGCCGCCGAACGGGACGCGAACGGTGTCGGCTGAAGCGGCCGGGAGCGCGGCCATGGGTGTCGGCGAAGGTGCCGCGTCCGAAGGCGCCTCCCAGGACCCGAAGAAGTCCGGCAGCCGGCGCTTCCCGCTCTTCACGCGTGACACCGCGCGCCCGGAGGGCGGCGGCCGGGCCGCCGGCGGGGACGCGCCCGCGCCCGCCCGCCAGTGGCCGATCATCGCCGTTCTCTCGGTGACCGCGCTCGGGCTGCTGCTGACCGCCTTCGGTCTGTTCCGCGTCGGCACGATCCTGGTGGGTGTCGCGCTGCTCGGCGGCGCCGTGCTGCGCCGGCTGCTGCCGGACGTCGGGATGCTGGCCGTGCGCTCGCGCTTCACCGACATGGTCACGTGCGCGGGCCTCGGCATCGTCATCGTGCTGCTGGCGCTGATGGCGCAGCCCGAACCGTGGCTGAAGCTTCCGTTCCTTCAGGACACGCTGCACTTCACGGTGCGCTGAACCGTCGAACGGGCCGTCGATGAGCCGTCCGTGAGCCGCTGACGACCCCAAGTGACAGGCGGGGCCTCCACATTGGAGGCCCCGCCTCCTTTTGTGGTGATCTCCGGCACGTTCTCGGGGTTTTCCGCACGCAGGGCCCGGTGCACGCTGTCGAATGACCCCATACGCCCCCGGACCGGGAACTGACATCCTGGTTTCCCGCATCCCAATGGGTAGCCACTGGGGGCCGAAGCGCGACGCGCGGCGCGGGGGAACAGGGCTCGCGGGGGGAATAAGGGGGAAGGGCGATATGCCTCGTTGGAAGGCGCTTCCGGATGAACTCGATCCACAGGTCAGGGAGTTCGCCGGGCAGCTGCGCCGACTTGTGGACCGCAGCGGCCTGGGGATCGCCGCGCTCGCGGACCGTACCGGGTACAGCAAGACGTCGTGGGAGCGGTACCTGAACGGGCGGCTGCTCGCGCCCAAGGGCGCCATCGTCGCGCTCGCCGAGGTGACCGGCACCAACCCCGTTCACCTGACGACGATGTGGGAGCTCGCGGAGCGCGCGTGGAGCCGTTCCGAGATGCGCCACGACATGACCATGGAGGCCATCCGGATATCCCAGGCGCGGGCCGCGCTGGGCGAGTTCGGGGGGCCGGGGCAGGCCACGCAGACCAAACCGGCCAAGCAGACCAGACAGGCCAAGCCCGCCAAGCCGGCGGGGCCCGGCGGGGCGCAGCGCCCGACCGTGCCGCCCCAGGCGTCGGCGCCGAGCGTGGACCAGTTCGGACCGGCCCCCGTGCTGTCGCCGCAGGAACCGCCGCAGGAGCCGCCGCGGGGCGCGGTGCCGGGTGGCGGCGGGGGCGGCCGGCGCCGGCTGGTGATGTTCGGGGCCGGGGCGCTGGGCGCCGCCCTGATCATCGCCGTCGGCTTCTTCGTGGTCAGGGGGACCGGGGACGACGGAGCCGAGGCAGGCAAGTCGCCCTCGCCGAGCGCGAGCGCGCCCCAGCTGCCCGACGGCGTCAAGTGCGTGGGCGCGGGCTGCGGCGGCAAGGACCCGGAAGCCATGAACTGCGGCGGCGAACACGCGCTGAACTCCACCGACGCCGTGGTCGGCACCGTCACCGTCCAGGTCCGCTACAGCAAGACGTGCAAGGCGGCCTGGGCCCGGATCCAGGGCGCGGCCCCCGGTGACGCCGTCCAGTTGCAGAAGGGCGCCGCGTCCTCGAAGAAGGGCACGGTCAGCGCCGCGGACACGGACGCGTACACGCCGATGATGGCCGTGGACGCGGCCTCCGACGTCAAGGCGTGCGCGACGCTCGCGAATGGGCAGAAGGGCTGCACCAAGTAGCCGTGCATGGGTGAGCCGCTTCGGGGAAGGCGGACCAGTACCCCACGGGATCGCGCAGTAGCACCCCCACGGCGGCCGCCTGAGCCTTTCTCTCCCGGGCTCGGCGGCCGTTCGCGTGTTCGTACCAGGGCACGGGAGGGGCTGTGGGGCGATCCACAGGGACCTGTGGTTCCCGTGCGGGCGGGGCGCGGTAGCCTGACGAACGGATCTCTTGATACCAAGAGATCGATCAAATGACCTGCTGTCCTACGGAGAACGCCATGACCCGCACTCCCGTGAACGTCACCGTCACCGGCGCCGCCGGCCAGATCGGCTACGCACTGCTCTTCCGCATCGCCTCCGGCCAGCTGCTCGGCGCGGACGTGCCGGTCAAGCTGCGTCTCCTGGAGATCACCCCGGCGCTCAAGGCCGCCGAGGGTACCGCCATGGAGCTCGACGACTGCGCCTTCCCGCTGCTTCAGGGCATCGAGATCACCGACGACCCGAACGTCGCCTTCGACGGCACCAACGTCGGTCTCCTCGTCGGCGCCCGCCCGCGTACGAAGGGCATGGAGCGCGGCGACCTCCTCGAGGCCAACGGCGGCATCTTCAAGCCGCAGGGCAAGGCCATCAACGACAACGCCGCGGACGACGTCAAGATCCTCGTCGTCGGCAACCCGGCGAACACCAATGCGCTGATCGCCCAGGCCGCCGCCCCGGACGTACCGGCCGAGCGCTTCACCGCGATGACCCGCCTCGACCACAACCGCGCGCTGACCCAGCTCGCGAAGAAGTCGGGCGCCACGGTCGCCGACATCCAGCGCCTGACGATCTGGGGCAACCACTCGGCGACCCAGTACCCGGACATCTTCCAGGCCACGGTCGCGGGCAAGCCCGCCATCGAGGCCATCGGCAACGACGAGAAGTGGCTGGCCGAGGACTTCATTCCGACCGTCGCCAAGCGCGGTGCCGCGATCATCGAGGCCCGTGGCGCGTCCTCCGCCGCCTCCGCCGCCAACGCCGCGATCGACCACGTCCACACGTGGGTCAACGGCACGGCCGAGGGCAACTGGACCTCCATGGGCATCCCGTCGGACGGCTCGTACGGTGTGCCGGAGGGCATCATCTCGTCCTTCCCCGTCACCACGAAGGACGGCAAGTACGAGATCGTCCAGGGCCTGGAGATCAACGAGTTCTCGCGTACGCGCATCGACGCGTCCGTGCAGGAGCTGGTGGACGAGCGCGAGGCCGTGCGCGGCCTGGGCCTCATCTGATCCGTACGCTCACGGCGGCCGCCCCTCGGACATCCTGATGTCCGAGGGGCGGCCGCTTTTCCGTGGCACCCTCACACACCCGACGCACATCACGCGGAGTATCCAGTTCTGCTTGTCACTGTGACGTCCTATGCTTCTCCTTCATCAACTGCCGCACGAGAACGGGCAGTTCGAACAGTCATCATCGATGGCATCGGGGGAGTCGTGTGAGCACCGCCTATGTACCGCAGCAGTCGCCGTCCGAGGCCGACGTCGGGGCGGTGGGGCCGCCCCCGCCCGCGAAACCGCCGCACGCCAGCGAGGCCACCCGGCTGCTCTGCGCCGGCGCCTATCTCGACCAGGGCTACCGGGACCGGGTCATCGAACAGCTGCATCTGTACGAGCAGCGCATCGTGGCCCCCTCGCTCGGCTTCGACGCGGCCCGCGTCCTCGCGCACGCGTTACGCGCCCGACGCATCGAAGTGGCCTGGTCCTGGGCCGTGCTCGGCCTGTGGGTGGTGGGCCTGCCGCTGACCGGCTACTGGATCCTCGTGTTCCTGCTGCCCTCCGCGCTGCTCGCGCTCGGCGTCTGGATCCGCGGGCCCGGCGAGCGGCCGCCGGTCTACCGCCGGGTGGTCGCCTGGTACGTGCGCTGGTGGGGGCGGCTCCTGCTGGCGATGCTGCTGCTCACCACCGTGTCCATGGTCCTGGGCGGTGGCGAGGACCAGTACGACAGCGCCTCCTACGAGACCCGCTCGGCCCTGTACGACATCCTGCCCGACTTCCTGAGCTGGATGATTCCCCAGGGCGCCGGCTCCGACGACACCCTGAACGGCTGGCTCACGCTGCTCCTGCTCGCTCTGATCGCCGCGTGCGTGGGCGCCCAGCGCAGCCAGTTCGCCCGCGCACTCGGCGCCGAGCTGTCCGAGGCGCGGTTCGGGGACGCGACGGCCGACCCGGCGGAGAGCGCCGAGGGGACCCGCTTCCAGCGGGTGAAGCGGCGGATCAGGGTCGAGCAGCACGCACCGCTGATCATGTACCACGCGGTCCGGCCGTTCTGCGGGGCGGGCGCACCGGTCGACACCTGGACCCTCGCCGTAGAGCTGCGGCCCGACGGGATGAAGAAGCAGCAGCCGCTCAACAACCGGAAGATCCTGGAGCAGATCCGCCCGCTGCTCGAACAGCTGCGGCTGCCCGCCGAGTTCGCGGGCACCACCGTGCGCGACCGGCTGCGCCGGCTGGAGATCGACGAGTGCGTCTTCCTGCCCGCCGAGGGCCTCACGCACCGGGAGGACGCCCCCTACCAGCCGGAGGCCTACGAGGAGCACCGGGCGCGGTCCGTCGAGGAAGGCGCGGAGAAGCGCCGGCACTTCCTGCGGATCCGGGTCGGCGGCTGGGAGGAGGAGCTGGTCGTCACGGTCTTCGTCCGCGTCCACACCCAGGGCCGGATGCTGATGCTGGAGATCGCGCCGCACGTCCTCGCCCCGGTGCGGGAGCCGTTCCAGAACGCGGACCGCACCGCCCACCAGTTCCGCCACAACAACCCGCTCGGCAAGGCCGCCTGGGCCTTCGCGCGGGTGGCCGGCTCTCCGGTGCGCTCCCTCGTCACCATCGGCCGCTGGGTCGGGTACGGCTGGCAGGTGCTCACCGGCGGGCACGGGAGCGCGCTGCCGGACGGCCCCGCCGTGTCGGTGCGTGAGCTCGGCTCGGAGGGCCCCGGCTCGCAGTTCCAGCAGATGGACGTCGAGCGCTACCTCAAGTCGATCCAGGACCGCATCGCCAACGGAGTGCTCCACGCGCTCGCCGAATCCGGCTACCAGACGGGCGAGTTCGTCCAGAAGATCGTGAACATCAGCAGTGGCGGCGTGAACATCGACCGGGTCGAGGACTCCACCTTCGCCGTCGGTTCGCACGCCCGCGCGACGTCGGGAGCGGCTGACGGCGCCACCCAGAAAGAGAAGGGAACCGACGACCATGGCGGCGAATGACGAGCCCTCGGTCTCCATCGGTGACGTCCACGGCAGCACCTTCGCCATCGGCAGCCACGCCCACGCGGAGAGCCACACGAACAGCGCACCGCAGGACGACGAGGTGATGCGGGAGCTGCTCGAGGCGGTGCGTGCGCTCCGCGCGGACCTGCCGCGGCTCCGGGACGAGGACGGACAGCTGCGCACCCTCGACGCCGAGCTCGCCGAGACGGAGGGTGAGATCACCCGCACCGGGCGCGCCCCGGCGAGCCGGATCGAGCGGCTGCGCGCGCTGCTCGGCGACTCGCAGGCGGTCGTCTCGCTGCTCTCGTCGGCCGGCACGGTGGCCGCGATGCTGGGGAACCTGAGATGAGCGGACGCCACTGGAACGAGGAGACCCAGCGCTGGGAGGAGGCGGGCTCGGGCCCCGGCGCGGTGTCGTCGCCGCCCCCGCCCCGGCCGGAGTACGCACCCCCGGAGCCCTGGCCGGGACCCGAGATGCCGGGCCCGCCCGCGCCGGCGCCCGGCCGCACCCGGCGCTTCGCCCTCGTGCTGGTGGGCGCGGCCGTGCTCGGCGCCGCCGTCGCGACGACGGTGGTGCTGCTCGGCCGCGGGGAGGAGCCCGGACCGGATCCGAAGCCGACCGGGACGTCCGCGGCGCCCACCAGCTCCGGCCCGGAGCCCACTCCGACTCCCACACCCACACCCACCGGTTCGTCGGACGACGAGCTCCCCGCCGGCTACCGGCAGGTGGCGGACGCGGCGGGCTTCGCGCTCGCCGTGCCCGAGGGCTGGGACCGCAGCGAGAGCAAGCAGGGCGTGTTCTACACGTCCCCCGACGAGTCCTCGCTCATCCAGGTCTTCACCATCACGGAGCCCGACACCACACCGCTCGAATCGCTCCGGGTCGCGGCCGGGGATCTCGAGGCCAGACTGGCGAAGGACGGGTACGAGGAGGTCTCACTGGAGGAGACATCGGCTCCCGAAGGAGCCTCGGAAGAGGTCACCGACGACGCGGCCGAACTCGTCTACGCGTACGACAGCGAGAAGCTGGGCGCGCGCAGAAAGGTGGTCGACTTCTCGTTCACCGCGCAGGACGGCACGCAGTACGCGGTGCTCGTCGCGGCCCCGGAGTCCGAGTGGCCCGGGCAGCGGGACCGGCTCGCCACCGCGCTGTCGCGGTTCGCACAGGAGTGAGCGGACGCGGGCGGCAGGCACCCCTCTCACACGGCGCCGCCGCCCGCTCTCACGCAGCGTCGCCGCCCGCTCCCGCGCGGTGTCGTGACACAGCGCACTTTCGTCGCTGTGGGGGCATGCTTGCCATGCGCCGGGGCAGGGGCTTCCGACGTCACCGGAGAGAGCGCCGAAAGGGCGTTTGCGGTGCTCGGGGGACATTCCCGGAACGGAAGGCGAAGCAGGTCGTGTCAGTACAGAACACCATCCATGTCGACGGAGAGTGGCGCGGGGCCGCAGCAGGGGCCACGCGCGAGATCCTCGACCCTGCGGATGCCAAGCCGTTCGCCGTGATCGCCGAGGGCGGTACCGAGGACGCGGACGCCGCGATCGCCGCCGCCCGCAAGGCCTTCGACGAGGGCCCGTGGCCGACGACGCCCGTCGCCGAGCGCGCGGCCCTGCTGCGTCGCGTCGCCGACCTGCTCGTCCGGGACCGCGAGAAGATCGGCCTCCTGGAGAGCCGGGACGCGGGCAAGACCGTCGAGGAGGGCCGCGTCGACGTCGACTGCGTCGCCGACGCCTTCCGCTACTTCGCCGACCTCGTCATCGGCGAGGGCGCGGGCCGCGTCGTCGACGCCGGGTCCGACGACATCCACAGCGTCGTCGTGCACGAGCCCGTCGGCGTCTGCTCCATGATCACGCCGTGGAACTACCCGCTCCTGCAAGCGAGTTGGAAGATCGCCCCGGCGCTCGCCGCGGGCAACACCTTCGTCATCAAGCCGAGCGAGATCACGCCGCTGACGACGGTCGTCCTTGTCGAGCTGCTGGTCGAGGCCGGGTTGCCGCAGGGCGTCGCCAACATCGTGACGGGACCCGGCGCCACCGTCGGCGCCCGGTTCGCCGACCACCCCGACGTCGACCTCGTCTCCTTCACCGGCGGCCTGATCAGCGGCACCAAGGTCGCGCAGGCCGCGGCCGTCTCCGTCAAGAAGGTCGCCCTCGAACTCGGCGGCAAGAACCCGAACGTCGTCTTCGCCGACGCGTGCGAGGCGGACGAGGACTTCGACACCGCCGTCGACCAGGCGCTCAACGCCGCGTTCATCCACAGCGGCCAGGTCTGCTCCGCCGGCTCCCGGCTCATCATCGAGGAGTCCGTACGCGAGCGCTTCGTCGCCGAACTCACCCGCCGCGCCGAGAAGATCCGCCTCGGCCGCGGCACCGAGGAAGGTGTCGAGTGCGGCCCGCTCGTCAGCGAGCCGCAGCGCGCCAAGACCGAGGACTACGTCGCCTCCGCGCTCGCCGAGGGTGCCGTGCTGCGCTGCGGCGGCAAGCGCCCCGAGGCGTCCGAGGCGCGGCCCGCCACCGGCTACTTCTACGAGCCGACCGTCCTCGACCAGTGCCACCGCGAGATGCGCGTCATCCGTGAGGAGACCTTCGGTCCGATCCTCACCGTCGAGACGTTCCGCACCGAGGACGAGGCCGTGGCGCTCGCCAACGACACCGAGTACGGCCTCGCGGGCGGCGTGTGGACCACCGACGCGGGCCGGGCCCGCCGGATGGCCCGCCTCCTGCGCCACGGCACCGTCTGGATCAACGACTTCCACCCCTACCTGCCGCAGGCCGAGTGGGGCGGGTTCGGGAAGAGCGGTGTGGGGCGCGAGTTGGGCCCCGCCGGGCTCGCCGAGTACCGGGAGAGCAAGCACGTGTACCAGAACCTGGCGCCCAAGCCCGTCCGGTGGTTCGCGGGCTGACCTCGCCCACCCGTTCCTGAACGACTCGGGGCTCTGCCCCGGACCCCGCGCCTCAAACGCCGGCGGGGCTGGAATTTCCGCTGGGCCGGAATTGCCAGCGGGCTGCAAAGGCAGCCGGATTACTTGGAGTTGAGCAGAGCAATGTCTGAAAGCACCTACGACTACGTCATCGTCGGTGGTGGCACCGCGGGGTCGGTGATTGCCTCACGGCTCACCGAGAACCTGGATGTCACCGTCGCCGTCATCGAGGGTGGCCCCAGCGACATCGACCGCGACGACGTGCTGACGCTGCGCCGCTGGCTCGGCCTGCTCGGCGGCGACCTGGACTACGGCTACACCACCACCGAGCAGCCGCGCGGCAACTCGCACATCCTGCACAGCCGCGCCAAGGTGCTGGGCGGCTGCTCGTCGCACAACACGCTCATCTCGTTCAAGCCGCTGCCCGGCGACTGGGACGAGTGGGCGGCGGCGGGCGCCGAGGGTTGGGACCACAAGGCGATGGACCCGTACTTCGCCAAGCTGCGCAACAACATCGTCCCGGTCGACGCGAAGGACCGGAACGCGATCGCGAGCGACTTCGTCGAGGCCGCTCAGGCGGCGACCGGTGTGCCGCGCGTCGAGGGCTTCAACAAGGGCCCGTTCAAGGACGGCGTCGGCTTCTTCGACCTCTCGTACCACCCCGAGAACAACAAGCGCTCCAGCGCGTCCGTGGCGTACCTGCACCCGCACATGGAGGCGGGCGACCGCCCCAACCTGACGCTCCTCCTTGAGACTTGGGCGTACAAGCTGGAGTTCGACGCCTCGGACGAGGGGCTGCGGGCGCGCGGCGTGCGCGTGCGAGGCAAGGATGGTGTGGAGAAGCTCATCTCCGCGCGCACCGAGGTCCTCGTGTGCGCAGGCGCCGTCGACACACCGCGCCTGCTGATGCACTCCGGTATCGGCCCGAAGGCGGACCTGGAGGCCCTCGGCATCCCGGTCCTGCACGATCTGCCGGGCGTGGGCGAGAACCTGCTCGACCACCCGGAGTCGGTCATCGTCTGGGAGACGAACGGGCCGATCCCCGAGAACAGCGCGATGGACTCCGACGCGGGCCTGTTCATCCAGCGCGACCCGGCCGCTTCCGGTCCTGACCTGATGTTCCACTTCTACCAAATCCCGTTCACGGACAACCCGGAGCGCCTCGGCTACGAGCAGCCGGAGCACGGGGTGTCCATGACGCCGAACATCCCCAAGCCGAAGAGCCGCGGCCGCGTCTACCTGACCAGTGCGGACCCCGAGGTCAAGCCCGCCCTCGACTTCCGTTACTTCACGGACGAGGACGACTACGACGGCAGGACCCTCGTCGACGGCATCAAGATCGCCCGCGAGGTCGCCAGGACCGAGCCGCTGGCCGGCTGGCTCAAGCGCGAGGTCTGCCCCGGTCCCGACGTCACGGACGACGAGGCGCTCAGCGAGTACGCGCGCAAGGTCGCGCACACCGTCTACCACCCCGCGGGAACTTGCCGCATCGGTGCTGCGGGCGATGAACTCGCCGTGGTAGACCCCCAGTTGAAGGTCCGCGGGCTGCAATCCATTCGTATCGCCGACGCGTCCGTCTTCCCGACGATGCCCGCGGTGAACCCGATGATCGGGGTGCTCATGGTCGGGGAGAAATGCGCCGAACTCCTGGGTGGTGATGCGTGATGAGTACGACTGTGTCTCCTGTGGATGCCGGTGAGCGGACCGATTCCGGGTCCGAGACCGTGTTCGCCGTACGTAATCTGTGGAAGGTCTTCGGACCGAAGGCCGACCGCGTGCCGGAGCAGACCGAGCTTGCGGACCTGAGCGCCGCCGAGCTGCGGGCGAAGACCGGCTGCACGGCCGCCGTGCGCGATGTGTCGTTCGACGTGAAGCGGGGCGAGGTCTTCGTTGTCATGGGCCTGTCCGGCTCCGGCAAGTCGACCCTCGTACGCTGCCTGACCCGGCTCATCGAGCCGACGTCGGGACAGCTGGAGATCGACGGCGAGGACGTCCGCGGCATGGACAAGTCCCGCCTGCGCGAACTGCGTCGGCACCGCGCGGCGGCGATGGTCTTCCAGCACTTCGGGCTCCTCCCGCACCGCACGGTCCTCGACAACGTCGCGTACGGCCTGGAGATCCAGGGCATGGGGCGTGCGGAGCGCCGCGCGAAGGCGATGGAGGTCGTCGCGAAGGTGGGCCTGGAGGGGCTGGAGGCGCGGCGTCCGGGGCAGTTGTCCGGTGGTCAGCAGCAGCGTGTCGGGCTGGCGAGGGCGTTGGCCGTCGACCCGGAGGTTCTTCTTTTCGACGAACCGTTCAGCGCGCTCGACCCGTTGATCCGGCGGGACATGCAGGAGGAGGTCGTGCGCCTGCACCGCGAGGAGGGCCGCACGATGGTCTTCATCACGCACGACCTCCAGGAGGCGCTGCGGCTCGGCGACCGGATCGCGTTGATGCGCGACGGTCGCGTGGTGCAGCTCGGTACGCCCGAGGAGATCGTGGGCGCGCCCGCCGACGACTACGTCCGCGAGTTCGTCCGTGACGTGCCGCGCGAGCAGGTCATGACCGTACGCAGGGTCATGCGGCCCGCGGATGCGGACGAGGCGGATCGGGGGCCGTCGATCGGGGCGGGGGCGACGGTTTCGGAGGCGATCGAGGCGGTGGCTTCCAGCGGGTTTGCGGTGCGGGTGGTGGAGGGCGGGGAGTGTGTCGGCGTCGTCGACCATGAGCGCCTGCTGGGGGTGGTGGCGGGTGTGAGTCCTGAGCCCGGCACCGGTCCTACGCCTCGGGGCTCCGCCCCGGACCCCGCTGCTCAATCGCCGCAGGGGCTTGAAAAGCCCGATTCGCCGGCGGGGCTTGAAAGGCCTGCTCAATCGCCGCAGGGGCTTGAAAAGGACGAGGGTGCCGATGAGGAGGCCCCCGCCCCGGGTGACCGGAAGACCGAGGGCACGGAGACCGACTGATGGCTACCGCCGTAACGGCCGTTTCGGCCAAGGGTGCGGGGGAGCGGCCGCGGGCCCTCTGGCGTAACCGTCCCCTGGGCAAGATCGTGTTGCTTGTTGTCGCCGCGGCGATCCTCGTTCCGCTGGCCATCGCCAAGTGGCACAACGGGACCTGGCCGCACGCCCTGACCGTGGACCTCGCCGAACCCCTCGGCGACGCCACGGACTGGATCATCGACAACCGGGACAGCCACCCGCTGTTCCTGTACTTCTTCGGCTACATCAGCAACGCCGTGGTCATCTCCGTACGCGCCGTCTACCTGGTGCTGCTGGCCGCGGGCTGGGCCGGAGTGACGGCGGGCGCCGGGCTCATCGCCTGGCGCGTCGCCGGCTGGCGCCTCGCCGCGTCCACCGTGATTGCGTTCCTCGCATGCGGCGCCCTCGGTATGTGGGTGCCCACCATGCAGACGCTCGCGCTCATGGTGATCGCCGTGCTCGCCTCGGTGATCGTCGGCGCCCTGCTGGGCCTCGCCGCGGGCCTGAGCGACACCATGTACCGGGGACTGCGTCCGGTCCTCGACACCATGCAGGCGCTCCCGGCGTACGCGTACCTGCTCCCGGTCGTCCTCGTCTTCGGCATGGGCGTCCCGGCGGCCGTACTCGCCACGGTCGTCTACGCCGCCCCGCCGATGGCCCGCCTCACCGCGCTCGGCCTGCGCTCCGCGGACGCGGGCGTGATGGAGGCGGTCACCTCGCTCGGCGCCACGGCCCGCCAGCGGCTGCTCTCCGCCCGCCTCCCGCTGGCCCGCAACGAGCTCCTCCTCGGCCTCAACCAGACCATCATGATGGCGCTGTCCATGGCCGTCATCGCCTCCGTGATCGGAGCCGGCGGCCTCGGCGACCGCGTCTACCAGGCGCTCGCCTCCGTCGATGTCGGCGCCGCGCTCGCGGCCGGCATCCCGATCGTGCTGCTCGCCGTCGTCCTCGACCGGGTCACGGCCGCGGCCGGGGCGCGGATGGGCTCGCACGACACGGCGCCGGCCCCGTGGAAGTGGGGCGTGGTCGCGCTCGGCACCGTGGTGGTCGCCCTGGTGGCCCGCTTCGTGGACCGCCTCGACTGGCCCGACTCCTGGGTCGTGAACATCTCCACGTCGGTCAACGAAGCGGTCGACTGGATGACCGACCACCTCTACACCGGCGTCCCGTACATCGGCGGCACCGCCGACTGGGCCGCGCACTTCACCACGGGGGTCCTCAACCCGGTGCGCGACGGCCTCACCTGGCTGCCCTGGTGGTCGGTGCTGCTGATCGTCGCCGCGCTCGCCTGGCTGATCGGCACCTGGCGCACCGCGCTCACCGCGGTCCTCGCGATGGCCGCGATCGGCGTGCTGGGAGTGTGGAAGCCGTCCCTCGACACGCTGTCGCAGGTCATCGCCGCGGTCCTGGTCACCCTGGTCCTCGGCGTCGCGGTCGGCATCGGCGCGGCCCGCAGCGAGCGCATCGAACGGCTGCTCCGCCCCGTCCTGGACGTGTTCCAGACGATGCCGCAGTTCGTGTACCTGATCCCGGTCGTCGCCCTCTTCGGCGTCGGCCGCGCCCCGGCCGTCGCGGCGGCCGTGGTCTACGCGCTCCCCGCCGTCGTACGCATCACGACACAGGGGCTGCGACAGGTGGACCCGGCCGCGATGGAGGCGTCCCGCTCGATGGGCGCGACCACGTGGCAGCAGCTGCGGCAGGTCCAACTCCCGCTCGCCCGCCCGGCGTTGCTGCTCGCCGTCAACCAGGGCGTCGTCCTGGTCCTCGCCGTCGTCATCATCGGCGGCCTGGTCGGCGGTGGCGCGCTCGGCTACGACGTGGTGTTCGGCCTCGCGCAGGGCGACCTGGCCACCGGCCTCGTCGCGGGCGCCGCGATCGTCTGCCTGGGCCTGATGCTGGACCGGGTGACGCAGCCGACGGGACGCCGTACGAGCACCGGAAAGGAGGCGTGACATGCGAATCGACATGCGAACTCGCAGGGCATTCACGGCGGTTGCGGGATCGGTCGTCCTCCTCACGGCCACGGGCTGCGGCGCGGCCGACATGACCAAGCAGGCCTCCCCGTACGCCAACGCGCAGGGCGCCAAGACGGTGACCCTCTCGGTCCAGTCCTGGGTCGGCGCACAGGCCAACGTGGCGGTCGCCCAGTACCTCCTGGAGCACGAGCTCGGCTACCGGGTCGACACGGTCCAGGTCGACGAGGTGCCCGCCTGGGACGCCCTCAGCCAGGGCCGCGTCGACGCGATCCTGGAGGACTGGGGCCACCCCGACCAGGTGCAGCGCTACGTCAAGGACAAGAAGACGATCCAGCCGGCCGGCGGCCTCGGTGTCACAGGACACATCGGCTGGTTCGTCCCGACGTACTTCGCGAAGAAGCACCCCGACGTCACCAACTGGAAGAACCTCAACAAGTACGCCGACCAGTTGAAGACGGCGGAGAGTGGCGGCAAGGGCCAACTCATCGACGGCTCCCCGTCGTACGTCACGAACGACACGGCGCTGGTGAAGAACCTGAAGCTGGACTACCAGGTCGTCTTCGCCGGTTCGGAAGCCGCCCAGATCACGCAGATGAAGCAGTTCGCCAAGCAGAAGAAGCCGTTCTTGTCGTACTGGTACACCCCGCAGTGGCTGACGCAGCAGGTGCCGATGACGGAGGTGAAGCTGCCCAAGTACAAGGAGGGCTGCGACGCCGACCCGAAGAAGATCACCTGCGCCTATCCGACGACGCCGCTCCAGAAGTACCTCAACACGGGCTTCGCCAAGAACGGCGGCGAGGCGGCGCAGCTCCTGAAGAACTTCAAGTGGACGACGGAGGACCAGAACCAGGTCTCCCTCCTCATCGCCGACAAGAAGCTCACGCCGGAGGCGGCGGCCAAGAAGTGGGTCGACACCCACCACTCGACGTGGAAGAACTGGCTCCCGAAGAAGTAGCCACTCCTCCCGTCCGTGCGCCGAGGCCCCGCCCGCATCCCGCGGCCGGGGCCTCGGCGCGACTGAGTCGTGGTCGCGGTGCAGAACCGTCAGGCCGTGGTGCGCCGCCGTGCCGCCTTGCGTGCTTCCCGGTCACCGCTCAGACGATCGAGCCCGCCACGCGCACCACGCTCGGCGAGCCGGTCGTAGGCGGCACGTCGACGTTGGTCACGCTCATCCAGGACCTCCTTGAATGCCATGTGGGCGCCTCCGCACTCCGTGCACTGGTGTGTTTTCCGGTCACAGCCCCAGGTAACGGCTGACCGCGTGCTCGACTTCGGCCATCTCGTCACGGTCCAGGTAGTGCACGGGGTCCCCGTACAGGAACTGGGTGTCGACCGTACGTATCTGGTCCACCAGGAGTCGCGTCAGGGTGCCGCCGATCTCCAGTTCCGGACGGAAGATCGAAGGCTGCGCGCTGGTGGACGTGGGGATGACCGTGGCGACGCTCCACGGCAGGGACGACGGGCTCAGTACGAGCCCGAATCTGCGCCCCCGTAGCTCGTGCCCCCGCTTGGCGTCGCCCAGATCCACGCGATAGACGGCGCCCCGGATCACCAGGCGTCCGGTTCCGCCGAGAGATCCTCGTCCGCCAGCCGCTCCGCTGCCGCGCGCGCCTCGGCCAGCCACACCTCGCGCTCAAGCAGACGCAGGCCGCGCCGGATCACGTCGCTGGTGCTGTCGCCCTCGTGCATGGCGGCCTTGATGATGCGCTCGTCTTCTGCGGTGGGCCTGAACCCTATGGTGCTCGCCATACTCCAAGAGTACCGATCCGTTCTACATCTGTGCAACAGGTGTAGAACGTCGCCGGTCACAGTCGGCACCCCCGGCACAGCCCGCCCGGCAAGGCCTCCGGCCGACCCGGTCGGCCGCAGTCCGTGCACTCCATGAGCGCCCGGTGTGTGGACTGGGGAGCGGTGGGGGTGATCCGGATGCGGTGCGGTGGGAGCTTGTCGCGGAGGCGGCGGGAGACGAAGGCGCGGGGCGAGTGGACGGCGTTGGGCAGGCCGCCGGTCATGGCGTGCGTGAAGAGTTGTGGGTCGGGTTCGCGGGCCAGCCATTCGGTGGCGGCGGATTCGAGGGCGGCGCAGTCGGCTGCGGAGAGGGTCAACCGGGGGTCTTTGAGGCCGAGTTGGGCGAGTCGGTGGTAGGCGTCGGAGCGGGTGGGCGGTTGCGGTTCGGCGGTCTGTGGCTCCGGTACGTCCCCGTCGCCGCCGAGGAATCGTGCCCACCATTCGTCGCTGCGTGCGGTGCGGGACCAGTAGGTGTGGAACACCCAGCGGGTGGTGCCGCTTTCGGTTCCGGTGTCGGAGAGGCGGCGTACGCGGCGCAGGTGTCCGGCGGCGGACAGTTCGTTGAGTGCGGAGCCGACGGCTGCCTGGCCGTACAGGGGCTGGGCCTTCGCGAGCGTTTTGACGTCCATGGCGGAGTGCTCGGGGAGCGCGTCGATGAACCCGGCGAGGTAGCGGGCGCGGAGGGGGAGATGGGCGAAGGAATCGCGCCGGAGGGGGCCCTGGTCGGAGGTTCCGCGTTTTCCGTAGCCCGGGTTGGCCATGGGGTGCGCGGGAGAGGGCAGGGCGGAGATAGAGTTTTCGCTAGCCACGAGATCGGTCCGTTCGATCGAGTCGGTCAGACCCCGGCGGGTGTTGGTAGCACCCGACCGGGGTCGTTTGTTGCGGCGAACGTTATGGGGTGCACACGTTGCGTCGCAACCCGATCGCGGAAAGTCACGTGCGTCGGCCGTGGCGGGAAGGGTGGGGGGTGGGTTGAGACCCGTCCACCCGTTCCTTATAAGCGCGTCTCGGGTTTCGCAGCTCGAAGCTCAGGCGGTACGAGCGCCCGCCAGGAAGGCGTTCCAGGCGGGCGCGGCGGCGGTGAAGGTGGGCCCTTGCGGCCCGAGCTTCGAGTCACGGACGTGGATGCGGTCGGGCCGAGTGGCGACTTCGAGGCAGTTGCCGCCTTCGCTGTCGCTGTAACTGGACTTCCGCCATTCCAGGGCGACTTCGAGGCAGTTGCCGCCCTGGTCGTCGCTGTAACTGGACTTGAACCACGTCAGGTTGGCGTTCACGTTTCCTGCGCCACCTTTCTGATGAACTCGGCCGAATCCTCGGGGCTGAGAGCGTGCATGCGGATCATGTCATGGGTGCGTGTGAGCTCACTGACCCTGTCCGCATCGGCGTACAGGGTGCTGGTCTTCTGCCCCTCCATATACGCATAGTGCTCATGGTCGGCCGTCTCCAGAAGTGCGATGGCACCGTTGAGCGCGACGCCATACGCCCGCCCGAACGGCAGCACCTGAACCATCACGTTACGCAACTCGCCCGCCCCAAGCAGGCGTTGGAGCTGCGCCGCCATCACCTCACGCCCGCCCACCTCCGTCCGTAGTGCCGCCTCGAACACGACGAAGCTGAACATCACGCCCGTACGCATGGTCAGCGCCTCCTGCCGCTTGAGGCGCCCGGCGACACGTTCCTCGACGGTCTCGTCGTCGAGCGGCGGCGAACTGGCGCCGATCAGCGCCTTCGCGTACTCGGGAGCCTGGAGCAGCCCCGGCACGAGCAGCGGCTCGTACGAACTGATGGCGATGGCATCGCGCTCCAATGCCATGAACTCCTGGGAGCGCTGCGGATGGGGCTCCGGCTTCAGGTACTCCTGCGCGGCGACGATCTTCCCACCCGCGCCGCACAGTTGATCGGCGATCTGGAGCAGCCTCAGCGTCGGCTTACGGCGCCCGTTCTCCATCGACTTGACGTACTCGCAGCCGTATCCGGCCTCCTTGGCGAGAACCTCGCGGTCGATGCCCGCCTCGGCGCGCCACATCTTGATCTGGCTGCCGCAGTACCGCCACGCGTTCGACTCGCTCGACATCTGTACGCACTCCTCCACCGGGGCCACGGTGGGTACAACTACCCGCTGTACCCAAGTGGTTACTCCCGAGGTTACGTGCGGGCCGCGAGCGTGAGCCCATGCAAGCAACTCCCCGCCCCACGGCAATCCCCCAGGACATCGAGTGGCGCTTCCCGCGCAGCGCCCGCAGCGTCGGCCGTGCCCGCCACCTCTTCCGCGAACAGGCCCGGTCCTGGGGTCTGCCGTCCGAGACGACGGAGACGGCGGAACTCCTCCTGAGCGAACTGATGACGAACGCGTACCGCCACGCAAGCAATCCGCCCGGCCGCGAGATCTGGGCCCGCGCGATCCTCTCCGAGAACCCGGCTCGCCTCCGGCTCCAGGTCACGGACGCAAGCCCCACCCTCCCCGCGCCACGCACGGCATCCCTGGAAGCGGAATCGGGCAGGGGTCTGACCCTGGTATCGGCGCTGGCGGACGATTGGGGCGCGGAGCGGCGGGAGGCGGGCGTGGGTAAGGCGGTCTGGTTCGAACTGGCCCTCACGCTCCCCGAGTAGCGGCTGGTCCTCGCAGACTGTGACGTAGGACGACGGCGGAGCCGTCGTTAGACGTCACAGACGGGATCTGGTTGGCCCGCGTCCGCCAGGGGAGCGTGGGCGGTGCGAGCTGTCGCGTCGTCAAGTTCGTGCGCCGGCTCACTCGCTTGCCCTCAACCGCGCTTGAGGTCCTACGTTCTTCACGTGACCTGCACGGTGTGCGGTCTCCACGCTGAAGCACCAGGAGGGGGTATTCCATGACCACCCAGCAGCTCTCCGACGCCGAACTCGCCGGCCAGCCCGCCGCGTACTGGACCGGTGTCGCCTACGAGGCGCTCATCGCGTACATCCGGGCCCGGCAGGCCGAAAAGGGCTACACCCAGCCCCAGTTCTGGCTGCTGCGCAACCTGTCCAAGAACGACATCTCGCCCGACGGAGAGGGGATGATCCTGACTGAGCTGCGTCAGGCCATGACCTCCTACATCCGGCCCGAGGACGATCTGGCGGCGGAGGCCGAAGTGCTCCTGGAGCGCGGCTGGCTGACCCGGGACGCGGAGAACCGGCTGTGGCTCACCGCAGAGGGAGAACAGGCCCGTGTCGACATGGCCAGTATCGCGCCCGCGATCGGAGCCGTCCTCCACGAGGGCATCGACGAGGCGGACTACGTCACCACGGTGAAGGTGCTCCAGCGGCTGATCCGCAACGCGGGCGGGACGGCCGCCTGACAGGGCCGGTCCCGGCCGTCGCTCAAGGCCGGGACCCGGTATGTCGTACAACGCGCTCAGCGCAAGCCCTCCGCGATCTCCCGCACCGCCGCCATCGCCCTCCGCTGCAACCCCGGGCCGAACGTGATGCGGGTCGCGCCCAGTTCGCCCCATTCGCGGAGTGAGGGGCCGCCGGGCGGGGCGCCCACGTTGATCGGGCCCGCGATGCCGGAGCGCAGGGCCGGGACGGCCTCCGGTGGGGCGCCGATCGGGTAGACGCAGTCGGCGCCCGCGGCGACGTAGAGGCGGGCGCGGTCGATCGCCTCGGCGATCGGGTCCGCGGCGCCGCGGATGAACGTGTCGATGCGGGCGTTGAGGACGATGCGGTCGCCCGCCAGCGAGTGGACCTCCGACAGCCAATCCGCCTGCTGCTGCGGGTCCTTGAGCCCACCGTCGGGGCCCGAGTCCTCCAGGTTGCAGCCGACCGCGCCGGTTTCCAGGAGGCGTTCCACCAGTTCCTTCGGCGCGAGGCCGTACCCGCCCTCGATGTCCGCCGACACCGGCACCGACACCGCGCGCACGATCCGGCGGACCGCCGCGAACATCTCGTCCGAGGGCGTGGCCCCGTCCTCGTAGCCGAGGGAGGCTGCCACTCCCGCGCTCGGGGTCGCGAGCGCCGGGAAGCCGGCCTCCTCGAAGACGCGGGCGCTCGCCGCGTCCCACGGGCCGGGGAGGACGAGCGGGTCGCCGGGGGAGCGGTCGTGGTGCAGGGCGCGGAGGGTATCGACAGGACGCGGACTCACCATGCGGTGCCTCCAGGCTCGATACGCCGGCTCACCATCAGCCGGTTCCAGTTGTTGATGACCACGATCGAGGCGATGAGGTGCGCGAGTTCCTGTTCCGTGAAGTGCTTCGATGCCCTCTCGTACGCCTCGTCCGGGACGTAGCCGTCCGTCAGGAGCGTAATCGCGTCGGTGAGGGCGAGTGCAGCCCTTTCCCGGTCATCGAAGATGGTGCCCGCCTCGCGCCATGCGTTAAGGAGCGCGATGCGCTTGGGGCTCTCGCCGTTCTTCTCCAGCGCGATGTCCACGTGCATGTCCAGGCAGAACGCGCACTGGTTCAGCTGCGACGCCCGGATCGACACCAGTTCGGTGAGGGGCGGGTCGTCGAGGCCCTTCTTGGCGGCGGCGCTCAGTGTCTGCATCGCCGAGCGGACCCCGGCGTCCAACTGCCGTGTACGAACCGTCACTTGTGGTCGCCAGGCGTGTAGTGGCCCGGCGACTGGCGGGTCGAGACGCCGAACCGGTTCCAGGCGTTGATGACCGTGATCGCCGCGATCAGCTGGGCCAGTTCCTGCTCCTCGTAGACCTTCGCCGCCCGCTCGTACACCTCGTCCGGCACGAAACCGTCGGTGAGGACCGTGATCGCCTCCGTGAGCTCCAGGGCCGCGATCTCCTTCTCCGTGTAGAAGTGCTTCGACTCCTCCCACGCGCTGAGCTGGATGATCCGCTCAACGCTCTCGCCCGCCGCGAGGGCGTCCTTGGTGTGCATGTCGAGGCAGAGCGCGCAGCGGTTGATCTGCGAGGCGCGCACCTTGACCAGCTCGGCGACCTTGGGGTCGAGGCCCGCGCGGGCCGCCGCGTCCAGCTTGATCATCGCCTTGAAGACCTCGGGGGCCTGGCGGGCCCAGTCGAGGCGGGGGGTGTGCTCGTGGGCGTATTCCGGGTTCGCGTTCGTGTTCGCGTTCGTCGTGTTCGTCATGCTTCGAGCCTACGAAGGAAGTAGCCCAGGAGTATGGTCCATTTACGTGGAAGAATCTTGGGCCAATTCGGTCTCCGGGCGGGCGCTCGGCGGCGTTGACCTGCATCTCGAACCCAGCCCCTCCGGGGGCGTACGCCGCGGGCTCACCGACGCGCTCCGTGACGCCGTCCGTGGCGGGCGGCTCGCCCCCGGCACCCGGCTGCCCGCCACCCGTACCCTCGCCGCCGACCTCGGCCTCGCCCGCAACACGGTCGCCGACGCCTACGCCGACCTCGTCGCCGAGGGCTGGCTCACCGCACGGCAGGGCTCCGGCACCCGGGTGGCCGAGCGGCCGGGGCGGGCGCCGACGCCGGCCCCCGTCACCAACCGCGTCCCCTTCCGCGGGCACCGCTACGACCTCATGCCCGGCCGCCCCGACCTCGCCTCCTTCCCCCGCACCGAGTGGCTGAAGGCCGCCCGCCGCGCCCTGACCGCCGCCCCGAACGAGGCCCTCGGCTACGGCGACCCGCGCGGCCGCCCCGAACTGCGCGGCGCCCTCGCCGGCTATCTCGCCCGCGCCCGCGGCGTGCAGGCCTCGCCGGAGCGGATCGTCGTCTGCGCCGGGTTCGTGCAGGGCATGATCCTGCTCGGCGAGGTGCTGCACCGGCGCGGTGTGCGCGACGTCGCCGTCGAGTCGTACGGGCTCGATCTCCATTGGAGCTATCTGACCCGGCCCGGACTGCGGACCCGGCCGTTGCCGTTCGATGAACTGGGCGCGGATATCGGTGAGTTGAGTGGTGAGGGAGCCGTCCTGCTCACCCCCGCCCACCAGTTCCCCCTCGGCGTCGCCCTGCACGCGCGCCGCCGTGCCGCCGCCGTCGACTGGGCGCGCCGCACCGGCGGGCTGATCCTGGAGGACGACTACGACGGCGAGTTCCGCTACGACCGCCAGCCCGTCGGCGCCCTCCAGGGCCTCGACCCGGACCGCGTCGTCCACCTCGGCACCGTCAGCAAGTCCCTCGCCCCCGGACTGCGGCTCGGCTGGATGGTGCTGCCTGCGCCGCTCGTCGACGAGGTCGTCGCGGCCAAGGGGCACACCGACTGGTCCTGCGGCGTCCTCGACCAGCTCACCCTCGCCGAGTTCATCGAATCGGGGGCGTACGACCGTCATGTGCGCGCCGGGCGCCTCCGCTACCGGCGCCGCCGCGACCAACTCGTCGCCGCCCTCGCCGAACGGGCGCCCACCGTGCGCGCCACCGGCATCGCGGCCGGACTGCACGCCGTGCTCCAACTCCCGCCCGGCACCGAACGATCCGTCGTGCAGGCCGCCGCCTGGCAGCGCCTCGGCATCACGGGCCTGGCCGAATTCCGCCACAAGGACGCACCGGAGCCGGAGGCCCCCATGGATGCCCTGGTCGTCGGCTACGGCACCCCGTCCGATCACGCGTGGCCCGGCGCGTTGGATACCCTGTGCCGGGTCCTGCCCTAGGCAGGCGCCCGACGTACGTACACGCATAGCAACAGGTTGCAACGGGGGAAAACTTCATGACGGACAACACCACCCAACGACGGCTGCGCTCCGGCACCGTCGCGCTCGGCGGCGTGGGCCTGCTGGCCGCCGCGCTCACAGCCTGCTCGTCCGACGTCGACAAGCGCTGCATCGACCGCGGCAGCTACAACGCGTCCAAGGGCTACAAGGTCGTCTCCGACAAGTACTGCAAGTCCTCGTCCACCAAGTCGTCGGTGAACGGCAGTTGGTACTACGGCGGCTCCAAGAAGGGCGCGCGCGTCGGCGGCGGCTCCTTCACCAAGTCGTCCGGCGGTGGTGTCACACGCGGCGGCTTCGGCAGCGGCGGCAAGGGCGGAAGCTCCGGCGGCTGACCCCGGAAGCGTTACACATTCCGATGAAGCGTCACACCATCACGCCACGCCCCCGCTGGCAGCAGACCGTCGAAGAGCAGGGGCTCATCTACCCGCTCACCCGCTACCCCGACGACTCGCTGCGCCCCTACTGGGACGAGAGCGCCTACTACGAGTTCTCCCTCCCCGAGGTCGAGGCGCTCGAAGAGGTCGTCGAGGAACTGCACCGGATGTGCCTCGCCGCGGCCGAGCACATCGTCCGCAACGACCGCTTCGCCGACCTCGGGATCACCGACCCGGGCGTCGCCGCCGCGGTCGCCGACGCCTGGGAGCGACGCGCCGAACTCCCGTCCGTCTACGGCCGGTTCGACCTGCGCTACGACGGCACAGGGCCCGCGAAACTCCTCGAGTACAACGCCGACACCCCCACCTCCCTGGTGGAGGCCGCCAGCCCTCAGTGGTTCTGGATGGAGGAGCGGTTCCCCGGCGCCGACCAGTGGAACTCGCTCCACGAACGGCTCGTCGACGCCTGGAAGAAGCAGGCCGCCCTGCTCCCGCCCGGCAGCCCGCTCTACTTCGCGCACTCCTCGGCCGACGAACTCGGCGAGGACCTGATGACCGTCGGCTATCTGAAGGAGACCGCCGAACAGGCGGGCCTGGACACCGACTGGATCTCCATGGAGGAGATCGGCTGGGACAGCATCTCCGAGCGCTTCGTCGACAACCAACTCCGGTACATCCGCAGCTGCTTCAAGCTGTATCCGTGGGAATGGCTGACCTCCGACGCGTTCGCCCCGCACGTCCTGGGCGGCCTCGACAACGGCGGCGGCACGGGTACGACGATGTGGATCGAGCCCGCCTGGAAGATGCTGCTCAGCAACAAGGCGCTGCTCGCGGTGTTGTGGGAGCTGTACCCGGGCCACCCGAACCTGCTCCCCGCCTACCTCGACGGACCGCGCGAACTCGCGACCGATCCGACCGGCCCCGGCTACGTGTCGAAGCCGCTGCTCGGCCGCGAGGGCGCGGGCGTCACGATCCACGAGCCGGGGACCATCCCGTCGCCGTCGGAAGAGCCGTGCTGCTATCAGCAGTTGGCGGCGCTGCCCGACTTCGACGGGAACCGCGTCGTCCTCGGCGCGTGGGTCGTCGAGGACGAGGCGGCGGGCCTGGGCATCCGGGAATCGGCGGGTCTTGTCACGGACGAGTACGCCCGCTTCCTGCCCCACGTCATCCTGTGAGCGACAGTTACGCGCCGAGGACGGCGCGCAGCTGATCGAGGCCCCAGTCCAGATCGTCCTTGCCGATCACCAGCGGCGGGGCGATCCGGATGGTGGAACCGTGGGTGTCCTTCACCAGGACCCCGCGGTCCATCAGCTTCTCCGAGATCTCCCGGCCCGTCCCGTACGACGGGTCGATGTCGACGCCCGCCCACAGGCCGCGCCCGCGCACCCCGGTGACCTTCCCCGTCCCGGTCAACAGGCCCAGCTCGGCGTGCAGATGCTCGCCCAGCTCCGCCGCCCGCTCCTGGAACTCCCCGGTACGCAGCATCGCGATCACCTCCAAGGCGACGGCGCAGGCAAGCGGGTTCCCGCCGAACGTCGACCCGTGCTCGCCGGGCCGGAACACCCCGAGCACGTCCTTGCTCGACACCACCGCCGACACCGGCACGACGCCGCCGCCGAGCGCCTTGCCCAGCACGTACACGTCCGGCACCACGCCCTCGTGCTCGCACGCGAACGTACGCCCCGTACGGCCGAGGCCGGACTGGATCTCGTCGGCGATGAAGAGGACGTTCCGGTCACGGGTCAACTCCCGTACGCCTGCCAGGTATCCGGGCGGCGGGACGAGCACGCCCGCCTCGCCCTGGATCGGTTCGAGCAGCACCGCCACCGTGTCGTCCGTGACCGCGGCGCGCAGCGCGTCCAGGTCCCCGTACGGGACGATGTCGAAGCCCGGCGTGTACGGACCGAAGTCGGCGCGGGCCTCCTGGTCGGTGGAGAAGCTGACGATGGTCGTCGTCCGGCCGTGGAAGTTGTCGCTCGCGACCACGATCCTGGCCTGCCCGTCCGGCACGCCCTTGACCCGGTAGCCCCACTTCCGGGCGGTCTTCACGGCGGTCTCGACGGCCTCCGCGCCCGTGTTCATCGGCAGTACCATCTCCATTCCGCACAGCTCGGCGAGGCGCGTACAGAACTCGGCGTACCGGTCGTGGTGGAAGGCGCGGGACGTCAGCGTCACCCGCTCCAGCTGGGCCTTCGCCGCGTCGATGAGCCGGCGGTTGCCGTGCCCGAAGTTGAGCGCCGAGTACCCGGCGAGCATGTCGAGGTAGCGCCGCCCCTCGACGTCCGTCATCCACGCGCCCTCGGCGGTGGCGACGACCACGGGGAGCGGGTGGTAGTTGTGCGCGCCGTGCTCCTCGGAGGCGGTGATGAAGTCCTGCGTGGCGAGTCCTGCGGGGGTGGTGGGTGGAGTCACAGAAGTCACGGGATCTCCGTTCGTCGCGGCTCATGGCACGAGGTGTGGGACGGGCTTGTGGCCCCTTCCTATCGTCGCTCGCGATGCGGACGCGGAAACCTCGCCGCGCGCCGCGCCGGGTACTGTGAGGCCAGGGCCGTGACTGGCGCGCTGGGATGGGATCGACCATCAGGGAGCGGCCCGAGCAGTGAGTGCCGTGCGCCTGGGCCGACCCGTGAACCGACCGTGTCCGGAGGCTGCCCCATGACCGAATCCCCGCTGTCCCCCGAATCCACCGCCTATCGCGCCGCCCTCGACGTCGTGCGCGCCGTGGAGCCGCGCGTAGCCGACGCCATCGGCCAGGAACTCACCGACCAGCGCGAGATGCTCAAGCTGATCGCCTCGGAGAACTACGCGTCCCCGGCGACGCTGCTGACCATGGGCAACTGGTTCAGCGACAAGTACGCCGAGGGCACCGTCGGCCGCCGCTTCTACGCCGGCTGCCGCAACGTCGACACCGTCGAGTCGCTCGCCGCCGAGCATGCGCGGGAGCTGTTCGGGGCGCGGCATGCGTATGTGCAGCCGCACTCCGGGATCGACGCGAACCTCGTGGCCTTCTGGGCCGTGCTTGCCGACCGCGTCGAGGCGCCGTTCCTCGCGAAGACCGGGGTCCGGCAGATCAACGACCTCAGCGAGGCGGACTGGGCCGAGCTGCGGCAGGCCTTCGGCAACCAGCGGATGCTGGGGATGTCGCTGGACGCGGGCGGCCACCTCACGCACGGGTTCCGGCCGAACATCAGCGGCAAGATGTTCGACCAGCGGTCGTACGGGACGGATCCCGTGACCGGGCTCGTCGACTACGAGGCGCTGCGCGCGCAGGCCCGCGAGTTCAAGCCGATGATCATCGTCGCCGGGTACTCCGCGTACCCGCGGCTCGTGAACTTCCGGATCATGCGGGAGATCGCGGACGAGGTGGGCGCCACGCTCATGGTCGACATGGCGCACTTCGCGGGGCTCGTCGCCGGCAAGGTGCTCACTGGCGACTTCGACCCGGTGCCGCACGCGCAGATCGTCACGACGACCACGCACAAGTCCCTGCGGGGGCCGCGCGGCGGCATGGTGCTGTGCGACGACTCGCTGAAGGACCAGGTCGACCGGGGCTGCCCGATGGTGCTCGGCGGGCCGTTGCCGCACGTCATGGCGGCGAAGGCGGTTGCCCTTGCGGAGGCGCGGCAGCCGGCGTTCCAGGACTATGCGCAGCGCATCGTGGACAACGCGCGGGCGCTGGCGGAGGGCCTGATGCGGCGGGGCGCGACGCTCGTCACCGGCGGCACGGACAACCACCTCAACCTCATCGACGTGGCGTCCTCCTATGGCCTCACGGGGCGGCAGGCCGAGTCCGCGCTGCTCGACTCCGGCATCGTGACCAACCGCAATGCGATTCCGGCGGACCCGAACGGGGCCTGGTACACGTCCGGGATTCGGATCGGGACGCCGGCGTTGACCACGCGGGGTCTCGGTACCGGTGAGATGGATGAGATCGCGGCGCTCATGGACCGGGTGCTGACGGCCTCCGAGCCGGGGACCACGAAGTCCGGGGCGGTGTCGAAGGCGAGTCACGTCCTCGACCCGAAGGCCGCGGACGAGGTCGCACACCGGGCCACGGACCTCCTGTCCGGCTTCCCGCTGTACGGCCAGATCGACCTGGGCTGAGCCCCTCCGGGGCGTGGGGCGGCCCCGCCCTCACGCCACGGGGCTCCGCCCCGGACCCCGCGCCTCAATCGCCGGCGGGGGTGGAAGGGTCGGGGCTCTGCCCTGGGCCCTG
>NZ_JBSFVM010000005.1:225093-225575 GCF_053592315.1 Streptomyces sp. NPDC002754 | reverse complement strand
CCGCCTCGAGTGCCGGCGGGGGTGGAAGGGTCGGGGCTCTGCCCTGGGCCCTGCGCCTCGAGTGCCGGCGGGGGTGGAAGGGTCGGGGCTCTGCCCTGGGCCCTGCGCCTCGAGTGCCGGCGGGGGTGGAAGGGTCGGGGCTCTGCCCCGGACCCCGCTGCTCAATCGCCGCAGGGGCTTGAAATGCCCACCCGCCGCGGGGGATCGCCCGGGTGCCTCGCCCATCTCCCGCCCCGCCCGCTCGCCCCCTCCGGGGGCCGGGTGCCGTCGCCTTGGGCAATCTGCCGCCTTGGGCGGCAGGGTGGGCAAGGCGGCCCCCGGTGCCGCGCGCCCAGGACGATCGGCGTCGACCACGTCGTAGCCGGGCCCGGACGAGCGGGAGCCCCCGGAGGGGGTGGGAGGTGAGCGGGGCGCGGTGCAGCCGCTGAGACACCTCTCGGCGTACCGATCGCGTGACGCCGGTGCTGGTGGAGCCTGCGGCC
>NZ_JBSFVM010000005.1:0-224996 GCF_053592315.1 Streptomyces sp. NPDC002754 | reverse complement strand
GCCCCGTGTGACGCCGGTGCTGGTGGAGCCTGCGGCCCCGTGTGACGCCGGTGCTGGTGGAGCCTGCGGCCCCGTGTGACGCCGGTGCTGGTGGAGCCTGCGGCCCCGTGTGACGCCGGTGCTGGTGGAGTCCGCGGCCCCGCGTGACGCCGGTGCCGGTGGAGTTCGCCGCCCCGTGTGACGTCGTGACCGAGACCGAGGGCTAAAGGTCGACCAGTTCCTGGCGGGGCTCGCGGGGGACGCGGTTGCGGATGCGCCACACCGTGCCGGCCGCGGTGAGGCCCACGGAGAGGCCGGCCGCGCCCCACCACCACGGGGACCGGGTGGCCGGTTCGCGGGGTGACGCCGGGAACACGCCGGACCGTGTCAGCTGGTCGACCAGGGTGCGGGACGCGTGGTGCCAGCGCAGGTCGTCGTCGTTCACGTCGACCATCGGGTCCGTGCGGATCCACGGCGTACCGTCCTCCGCGACGATCAGCTGGTCCTGGCGCTCGATGACCGTGTCCGTACCGGGCGCCCGGTGGGTCTCGGGCCAGCCCGCCACACCGGTCAGACCCCACACGACCGTGGCCACCACGGGTGAGAAGCGGCCCTCCTGCCAGGCCTCCGGCACCCGCTCGGTCACCGTGTCGAACTCCGTGGTCAAGCGCTCAAGACGGGCGAAGTTCCGGTCCTCGTAGTGCAGGGCCTCCGAGGAGCCCGCCGCGGCGCCGGGCGCGATCACCACCGCCAGATCCGGCACATCCGTCCCGGAGCCCGGAACCGGCGGCCGCGCATGCGCCACCCCGGCCCCCGCCCACAGCAGCAGCACCGCCACCACCAGCCCTCGTACGTACTGCATCGCCACCCCCGCCGACGCGCCCCCACGTGACTCCCGCCACATCGACAAGCTACCGGCGCCCACTGACAACGACCAGGTCGCACCCGGGGCCCTTCTGACGGGTCCTGCTGGAGTCGCGGGGTCTGGCACGCACATCTGCGGCGTTGTCGTCGGTTGCCAACGCTCCGCGTTGACGCCCTCCTCCGCCTTGCAGCTGCACGCTTCCCCAAGCTCTCGGCTTCGCTCGAGCAGGGGAGACCCCATTACCCCGCTCGCCTGCACCGAACATGCACGGCCTCCCGTATCCAGCCTGACCCGTCAGAAGGGCCCCGCCCGGTAAAGGACCTTCGGCCGCTGCGGAGCTGTGCGTGGCACCTGAGACAATGAGGCACATGGCCTCTGATGTTCGCCCTCGTGTGCTCTCCGGAATCCAGCCCACGGCAGGCTCGTTCCACCTCGGCAACTACCTCGGCGCGGTCCGCCAGTGGGTGGCGTTGCAGGAGTCCCACGACGCCTTCTACATGGTTGTGGACCTGCACGCGATCACCGTTCCGCAGGACCCGAAGGAGCTGCGGGCCAACACCCGGCTCGCCGTCGCGCAGCTGCTCGCCGCGGGGGTCGACCCGGAGCGTTGCACGCTCTTCGTGCAGAGCCACGTGCCCGAGCACGCCCAGTTGGCCTGGATCATGAACTGCATCACCGGCTTCGGCGAGGCGAGCCGGATGACGCAGTTCAAGGACAAGTCGGCGAAGCAGGGTGCGGACCGCGCGAGTGTCGGGTTGTTCACGTATCCGGTGCTGCAGGTCGCCGACATTCTGCTGTACCAGGCCGACCGCGTCCCGGTCGGTGAGGACCAGCGGCAGCACATCGAGCTGACCCGGGACCTCGCGACGCGCTTCAACGGCCGCTTCGGCGACACGTTCACGCTCCCGGCGCCGTACATCCTCAAGGAGACGGCGAAGATCTACGACCTCCAGGACCCGTCGATCAAGATGAGCAAGTCGGCGTCGACGCCGAAGGGCCTCATCAACCTGCTCGACGACCCTAAGGCGACCGCCAAGAAGGTCAAGAGTGCCGTCACCGACACTGAGACCGTCATTCGCTACGACGCGGAGAACAAGCCCGGCGTCAGCAACCTGCTCACCATCTACTCCACCCTCACCGGCGCCGGTATCCCGGAACTGGAGAAGAAGTACGAGGGCAAGATGTACGGTGCGCTGAAGACGGACCTGGCCGAGGTCATGGTGGACTTCGTGACACCTTTCCGGACCCGCACCCAGGAATATCTGGACGACCCGGAGACGCTGGACTCGATCCTGGCCAAGGGCGCGGAGAAGGCACGGGCCGTCGCCGCCGAGACCCTTTCCCAGGCCTACGACAAGGTCGGCTTCCTGCCCGCCAAGCACTGAGCCGAGCACGGAAGCGTTCCGTACGTACGCGATGTCAGCCGCCCGCCACACGACGACAGGAGTATGACGTGGGGACCGTAACGATCGGTGTCTCGATCGCGGTCCCGGAGCCTCACGGCAGCCTGCTCCAGGAGCGGCGCGCGGGCTTCGGCGACGCCGCGGCGCACGGTATCCCCACGCACATCACGCTGCTCCCGCCGACCGAGGTGCCCGGCTCCGACCTCACGGCGATCGAGGCGCATCTGGAGGAGGTGGCCTCCGGCGGGCGCCCGTTCGCGATGCGGCTGTCCGGCACGGGCACGTTCCGGCCGCTGTCACCCGTCGTGTTCGTGCAGGTCGTCGAGGGCGCCGAGGCCTGCACCTGGCTTCAGAAGCAGGTGCGGGACGCATCGGGCCCGGTCTCCCGCGAGCTGCAGTTCCCGTACCACCCGCACGTGACCGTGGCGCACGGCATCGACGAGGAGTTGATGGACCGCGCGTTCGCGGAGCTCGCCGAGTACGAGGCGGCCTGGGCGTGCACCGGGTTCGCGCTCTACGAGCAGGGCGCCGACGGAGTGTGGCGCAAGCTGCGGGAGTTCGCCTTCGGCACGTCGTCGCTGCCCGTGCAGACCCCGGGCCGCACGACACGCGGCCCCCGGCTGCCCGCCAGCTGACCCTGCGTACGGTTCAGACCGGCAGTCGGCGGAACACCGGCCGTGGCACATGCCGCAGCGCCGACATCACCACGCGCAGCGTCCCCGGCACCCACACCGTCTCCGACCTGCGCCGAAGCCCGACCTCGATGGCCAGCGCCACCGCCTCCGGAGTCGTGGCCATGGGCGCCTCCGCACGCCCGGCCGTCATCTTCGACCGTACGAAGCCGGGGCGGACGATCATCACGTGCACACCAGTGCCGTGCATCGCGTCCCCGAGGCCCTGCGTGAACGCGTCGAGGCCCGCCTTGCTGGAGCCGTAGATGAAGTCGGCGCGGCGGGCACGCTCGCCGGCCGCCGACGACAGGACGACGAACGAGCCGTGGCCCTGGGACTGCAGGGCCCGCGCGCAGACGAGGCTCGCGGAGACGGCGCCCGTGTAGTTGGTCTGGGCGACGCGGACCGCCGACATCGGGTCGTCCTCGTCGCGGGCCTGGTCGCCGAGGATGCCGAACGCGAGCAGGACCATGTCGATGTCGCCCTCGGCGAAGAGCTTGCCGAGCGTCTCCTCGTGCGCGGTGGGGTCCAGCGCGTCGAAGGGAACCGTACGGGTGTCGGCGCCCAGGGCGCGCAGCCCTGCGGCCGCTTCGTCGAGCGCGGGGGACGGGCGGCCCGCCAGCCACACGGTGCGGGTGCGCCGGGCGACGAGGCGGCGGGCGGTCGCCAGCGCGATCTCGGAGGTGCCGCCGAGGACGAGCAGGGACTGGGGGGTACCGAAGGCGTCTTTCAACGGGGGGCTCCAGGGAGGCGGTTCGGGCGGGCGGCGGATCACAGCTTCAGGCGCCGTGACAGGTCCGAGCGGAATACCCCCTGCGGGTCCCAGTGCGCCCGCAGCGCGCGGAAGTCGTCGAGGCGCGGGTACATGGCGGTGAGCAGTTCGGGCCGCAGTCGGGAGTCCTTGGCGAGGTGGACGCGCCCGCCCGCGGCGGCCACCTCCTCGTCCAACTCGTCGAGGAACGCGCCCAGTTCGGGCAGGCTCGCCGGGATGTCGAGCGCGAGGGTCCAGCCCGGCACCGGGAACGACAGCCAGCCCGGGTCCCCCTCGCCGAAGCGCTTGAGGGTGGCGAGGAGCGACGGGCAGCGGCGCTCGCATGCGCGGCGCACGATGCGCCGCAGCGCCTCCTCCTCGCCATGCCCGACGACGAACTGGTACTGCACGAAGCCGCCGCGTCCGTAGACGCGGTTCCAGTGCGGGACGCCGTCGAGCGGGTGGAAGAACGCGGAGAGCTTGCGCAGTTCGCCGGTGCGGGACGTGGGCGCGCCGCGGTACCGGAGCTCGTTGAACAGGCCGACGCTCGCGGGGCCGAGCAGCCTCTCGGGGAGGAGGTCGGGAGCGCCGGGGAGGCGGGCGGGGCGGAACTCCAGCGGGTTCCTGCGGGCGCGGGCGGGCAGCGCGTCGAGCGGCGCGTGGTCGGCGTGCGTGAGCACTCCGCGGCCCGTCGCGGCGCCGCGCGCGAGCAGGTCGACCCAGGCGGCGGAGTAGCGGTGGCGGGGCCCGGTGGTGGCGAGCCGGGCCATCAAGTCGTCGAAGTCGGTGGCCCGTTCTGTGTCGACGGACATCAACGACGTCTCCAAGCGCCGCAGTTGGACGGTCGCCGTGAGGATGATCCCGGTCAGGCCCATGCCGCCCGCCGTCGCGTCGAACAGTTCGCTACCGCGCTCCACGACGCGTACCCCGCCGTCGGCGGTGAGGAGTTCGAGCATGGGGACGTGGCGGGCGAAGGACCCGGAGGTGGCGTGGTTCCTGCCGTGGACGTCGGCGCCGATCGCCCCGCCGACCGTGACATAGCGGGTGCCGGGCGTGACCGGAACGAACCAGCCGAGGGGGAGCAGTACCTGCATCAGGCGGTGCAGCGAGACGCCCGCGTCGCACAGCACGGTGCCGCCCGAGGCGTCGATGGCGTGGATTTGGTCGAGCCCCGTCATGTCGAGGACGGCGCCGCCCGCGTTCTGCGCCGCGTCCCCGTACGAGCGGCCGAGGCCTCGTGCGATGCCCCCGCGGCGTCCGGTGGCGGCGCAGTCCCGGACCGCGAGGACCGTGTCCTCGTAGGAGCGGGGGCGGATCACGCGGGCCGAGGTGGGAGCGGTGCGGCCCCAGCCGCTGACCGGTACGGAGTGCGGGACGGAGGGGAGAGTGGGTACAGGGTCGGTAGCGGGGTCGGCAACCATGACGGTGACCGTATCGCCCGAAGGTGCGAAGTTTGTCGTAAACCTAGCGAGCCCTCACCGGAACGGGTGATCGAAGTGGACATGGCGGGCAGGCTGAGATCATGGATTGGCTGAAGAAACTCCCTGTCGTCGGGCCGCTGTTCGCCCGGTTGATGCGGACCCATGTCTGGCACGCCTACGAGCGGCTCGACGCGGTCCGCTGGTCACAGCTTGCCGCGGCGATGACGTTCATCAGCTTCCTCGCGCTGTTTCCGCTGCTCACCGTGGTCGCGGCGGTGGCCGCCGGCACCATGGGCCCCGACCAGCAGAAAAAGCTGGAGCAGACGCTCAGCGATCAGGTCCCGGGTATCTCCGAGCAGTTGGACATCGGGGCGCTGGTCGACAACGCGGGCACGATCGGGATCATCGCCGGAGCGCTCCTGCTGTTCACGGGCGTCGGCTGGGTCGGCTCGATGCGGCAGTGCCTGCGGGACGTGTGGGAGCTGCCCGACCCCGACGAGAACCCGATCATGGGCAAGCTCAAGGACGCCGGGATCCTCGTCGGGCTCGGCCTCGCGGGCCTCGTGTCGGTCGGGGCGTCCACCCTCGCGGCCACGGCCGTCGACTGGACGGCCGACCAGATCGGTATCGACAGGGCGGGCTGGGGCGGCATCCTGCTCCAGGCCGCCGCCTTCGCGATCGCGGTCCTCGCCGACTTCCTGATCCTGCTCTACGTCCTGGCCCTGCTGCCCGGAGTGCAGCCCGGGCGCCGCGATCTGGTCACCGCGGCGCTGATCGGGGCGGCGGGCTTCGAGCTGCTGAAACTGGTGCTCAGCGGCTATATGAAGGACGTCGCGGCGAAGAGCATGTACGGCGCGTTCGGCACTCCCGTGGCCCTGCTCCTGTGGATCAACTTCACCGCGAAACTGCTGCTGTTCTGCGCCGCGTGGACGGCGACGGGCCGGGTGGGCCTGCGCAAGACGGAAGAAGCGGAGGCGGAGGCGGAGGCGGCGGAGGTCAGCCCTTCGTGATCTTCAGCGGCCACTTCTTCCGCACCGCGAACACCGCACCCGCGAGCACGACGAGCACCCCGCCCACGATCGCGAGCGCGATCCCGACGCCGCTGGAGCCGCCGCCGGTGACCGCGGCGTGCGCGGCCGCCTTGCCGGGCCCGGCGTCACCGGAGCCCGGGGACTCCGCGCCCGCGGGCGTCTCACTCCTCGGCCCGACGAGATGGCCGACGGGGGAGACCTTGCCGTCCGCCTGGAACCCCCAGTCGAAGAGCCGCGTGGTCTCCTTGTAGACGGCCTGGCTCTCCTTCGCCTTCGGGTTCATGACGGTGACGAGCAGCACCTTGTCGCCGCGCTCGGCGACGCCCGTGAACGTGGACCCCGCGTTCGTCGTGTTGCCGTTCTTCACCCCCGCGATGCCCTTGTACGCGGGCAGGCCAAAGGAACCGGTGAGCAGCCGGTTGGTGTTCTGGATCCCGAACTGCTTGGTGGTCTTGCCCTTCTTCTGCTTCATGGGGAACTCGGCGGTGGCCGTGGCCGCGTACTCCCGGAAGTCCTTCTTGTGCAGCCCCGACCGGGCGAAGAGCGTCAGGTCGTACGCGGAGGAGTGCTGCCCCGGCATGTCGTAACCGTCGGGGCTGACGACGTGGGTGTCGCCCGCCTGCAGCTCGTCGGCGTGCGCCTGCATGTCCTTGACGGTCTGCGCGACGCCCTGGTTCATGGCGGACAGGACATGCACCGCGTCGTTGCCCGACCGCAGGAAGACGCCCAGCCACAGGTCGTGAACCGAGTACGTGAAGCCCTCCTTGACGCCCACGAGGCTCGAACCGGCGCCCATCCCCGCCAGGTCCGAGGGCACCACCTTGTGCTTCGTCGTCTTCGGGAACTTCGGCAGCACGGTGTCCGCGAACAGCATCTTCAGCGTGGAGGCGGGCGGCAGCTGCCAGTGCGCGTTGTGCGACGCGAGGACCTCACCCGACTCGGCGTCCGCGACGAGCCAGGACTTCGCCGTCAGGTCCTTCGGCAGGACGGGCGCGCCCCCCTGAACGTTGACCTGCGTCCCCGGCTTCCCCAACTGGGCGCCGCCCACCTGGGACATCGACGCGGGCGGCTTGTCGTCGTTCTTGTTCTTGTCCTTTTCCGCGGCGGCCGCGGGCAGCGCGCCTGCGAACGTCAGGGCGGACGCGGCGAACAGCACTGCGGCCTTCTTCAAGTGCGACGTCGGTCGCGCGGCGTGGGAGTCGGGCACGCTGGTGAAGGTACCTGTACCTGCCCTGTAAGTCTCCACCGGTGCGGCCTGTGTTCGCCCTGGCCCACCCCGGCGGCGGTGCGCGAGCCCGCGCGGCGATACTGAGGGTATGAAGCTCAGCCGCCCCGTGTCCTGGTTCCTGCTCGCCTTCGGGGTGTGGAGCTGGATCATCTGGATCACTTTCGTCAAAAACCTCGTCAAGGACGGCAGCGGCCTCGCCTTCGACGACGCCGGGGACCCGACCGCGTACTTCTGGGTGCATCTGACGCTCGCCGTCGTCTCCTTCGTATTGGGGACGGTTGTCGGGGGCATCGGGTTGCGTTCCGTACGCACTCTGCGTCGCACCTCATAGGCGACCGGGCAGATGATCGTCGTCTTCGTACTCGTCGCCGCCGCCGTTCTCGCGGCCTTCGCGGCGCTGCACTACTACGCGTGGCGCCGTCTCGTACGGGAGACGACCACCAAGGGCGGATGGCCCAGACGGACCGGCACCGTCGTGTTCGTCGCCGGGCCGCTGCTGGTGTTCGCGGCGCTCGGGGCGGCGCGGGGCGGGGCGCCGTTCCTGCTGCAACAGGTGCTGGCCTGGCCGGGGTTCCTGTGGCTGGCGTTCGCGCTGTATCTGCTGCTCGCGCTCCTCGTGGGGGAGGTCGTGCGGCCCCTGCTGCGGCGCTTCCTCGAACGGAAGGCGCCGACCGTCCCCAAGGGCGCGGTATCCGTCCGGGTCCCGGTGCCCGAACTGCGGGAGTTGGAGCGGGTTCCGGGAGTGGGGACCGCCCCCGCGCCCACCCGGCGTCTCGTCCTCGCCCGGACCGTCGGCGCCGCCGCGACGGTGGCCGCCGCGGGGGTCGTGGGCGCCGGCGCGTACGGCGTGCTGAACGGGCCGACGGCTCGGAGGGTCACCGTGCCGCTGGCCAAACTGCCGCGCGCGGCCCACGGGTTCAGGATCGCCGTGGTCAGCGACGTGCACCTCGGGCCCGTGCTCGGCCGGGGCTTCGCCGAGCGGGTCGTCGACACCATCAACGCGACGCAGCCGGACCTGATCGCCGTCGTCGGTGACCTCGTCGACGGCAGCGTGGAGGACCTCGCGCCCGCCGTCGCCCCGCTCGCACGGCTGAGCGCGCGGCACGGGACGTACTTCGTCACCGGCAACCACGAGTACTTCTCCGGCGCGGACCCGTGGGTGGAGCACGTGCGCGAGCTCGGCCTGCGACCGCTGGAGAACGCGCGCGTCCACATCGGCGGCTTCGACCTCGCGGGGGTCAACGACATCGCGGGCGACAACTACGGCGAAGGGCCCGACTACGCGAAGGCGCTCGGCGACCGCGACACCTCCCGCGCCTCCGTCCTCCTCGCCCACCAGCCCGTGATGATCCACGAGGCGGTGAAGCACAGCGTCGACCTGCAGCTCTCCGGGCACACCCACGGCGGCCAGCTGTGGCCGGGCAACTTCGTCGCGGCCGCGTCCAATCCGACCCTCGCGGGCCTCGACCGGTACGGCGACACCCAGCTGTACGTCAGCCGGGGCGCGGGCGCGTGGGGGCCGCCGGTGCGGGTGGGCGCGCAGTCCGACATCACCGTGGTGCAGCTGGCTTCCAAGCAGGCCTGAGCCCGGCCGCCGGGACGTCAGGCCTTCCTGCGCCGTCCCGTCGGCTTCCCGCGACGGCGCAGGGCCAGCAGGCCGCCACCGGCGAGGGCCGCCAGGGCCATGGATCCGCCGAGCGCCCAGTCGTCGCCGTGCGAGCCGGTGGCCGTGCTCGCGGCGGGGCCCGCGCCCGCCACGTGGGGCGCGCGGGTCGATGCCTTCGAGCGCTCGCTCAACGGCGTCGCCAACTCGTCGACGGGGCGCACCTTGTCCGCGGCGGCGAAGCCCCAGTCGAGCAGCGCGGCCGTCTCCTGGTACACCGCCTCGTAGCCGGACTTCGGGTGCATGACGGTGACCAGCAGGGTGCGGCCGCCGCGAGTGGCGGCGCCGGTGAAGGTGTTGCCCGCGTGCGACGTGTAGCCGTTCTTGACGCCCATGAGGCCCTCGTACGGGGTGACGCCCTGCCCGGTGAGGAGGCGGTCGGTGTTCTGGATCTGGAACGTCTTCTTCCCGCCCGCGGGGAAGTCGGCGACCTTGGTGGCGCAGTAGCCGCGGAAGTCGTCGTTCTTCAGCCCGGCGCGGGCGAAGAGCGTCAGGTCGTACGCGGAGGAGACCTGCCCCTTGTGGTCGAAGCCGTCCGGGCTGACGACGTGGGTGTCGTTCGCCTGGAGGTCCTTCGCGCGCGCCTGCATCTGCGCGACCGTCTTGTCGACGCCGCCGTTCATGTTCGCGAGTACGTGCACCGCGTCGTTGCCGGAGCGCAGGAACACGCCTTGCCACAACTGGTGCACGCTGTACGTCGTCCCGGCCTGGACGCCGACGAGGCTGGAGCCGAACGGTATGTCCGCGAGGTCCTCGGCCGTCACCTTGTGCCTCAGCGCGCTGTCGAACTTCGGCAGCACCGTGTCCGCGAACAGCATCTTCAGCGTGGAGGCCGGTGGCAGCCTGCGGTGCCCGTCGTACGAGGCGAGCACCTCGCCGCTGTCGTTGTCGGCGATCAGCCACGCCTTCGCGACGAGCTTCGGCAGCTTCGGCGCGCCCGCCCGGTACCGCACCTGGAGACCCGAGGCCGCCGCTGCGGACTGCGCGGGCAGCGCGAGGGCGGCGGCCGCACCCGCCCCGAGGCCGAGGGCGGCGCGCCGGGTGAGGTGCGCGGAGGAAGCGGAAGCGGTGGTGCCGGGCATCCCGTGAAGGTACCGCTCAAAGCGCGGGTAAAGACCGGCGGGGCCCGGCGTCCGGGTCGGCCTCGGTCGGCTCCGGGTCGGCTCAGGTCAGCTCCGCGCCAGCTCCGGCCTCTTGAGGTAGTCCGTGAAGCCGATGACGTTGCCCCACGGGTCGGCGAACTCCACCACGTATCCGGTGGAGGTGGAGAAGGGCGGGTCGAGCAGCTCGACGTCGGCGGCGCGCAGCGTGTCGGCCGTCGCGCGGGCGTCCGCCACCTCCAGCCACAGGCGTCCCGCGGCCCAGGCGGGCGGTCTGCGGTCGAAGCCGTCCTCGACCCGCAGCAGCAGCCCCGGCGTCTCCTTGCCGACCGCGAGCAGCGCGATCCCGGCCTCGTCGACCCGCGCCTTCACCGCGAAACCGACACGTTCGTAGAACGCGACGGCCTCGCCCAGATCGCCGACGGGGAACAGCACGTTGTCGAACCCGAGAATCTCCAGCTCTTGTGGCATAGCGGAAGATTAGCGAGCTACCGGGCAAAAACGGCGAAGGCCCCGCTCCCGAAAAGGGAACGGGGCCTTCAGGGCCTTGCGGCGAATCGCCGGAAGGTCAGAAGCGGCGCGTGATGAGCGCCCGCTTGACTTCCTGGATCGCCTTGGTGACCTCGATGCCACGCGGGCAGGCGTCCGTGCAGTTGAAGGTCGTGCGGCAACGCCACACACCGTCACGGTCGTTGAGGATCTCCAGGCGCTGCTCCCCGGCCTCGTCACGCGAGTCGAAGATGAAGCGGTGGGCGTTCACGATGGCGGCAGGACCGAAGTACTGGCCGTCGTTCCAGAACACCGGGCAGGACGACGTGCACGCCGCGCACAGGATGCACTTGGTGGTGTCGTCGAAGCGGGCCCGGTCCTCGTCGGACTGGTAGCGCTCACGCGTCGGCTCGTTGCCCGTCGTGACGAGGAACGGCATGACGTCGCGGTACGCCTGGAAGAACGGGTCCATGTCCACGACCAGGTCCTTGAGGACCGTGAGGCCCTTGATGGCCTCGACCGTGATGGGCTTCTCGGGGTTGATGTCCTTGAGAAGCGTCTTGCAGGCAAGACGGTTCTTGCCGTTGATCCGCATCGCGTCGGACCCACAGATGCCGTGCGCGCAGGAGCGACGGAACGTCAGAGTGCCGTCCTGCTCCCACTTGGCCTTGTGCAGCGCGTCGAGAACCCGCTCCTTGGGGTCCATCTCCAGCTGGAAGTCCTGCCAGGTCGACTCGTCGGAGACCTCCGAGTTGAACCGGCGCACGCGCAGCGTGATCGTGATGTTCGGGGTGTCGGCGAAGCCGGCCTCGGGCGCGCCCGCCGCTTCCGCCTTGTCCATGGTCGGGGTAGCCATCAGTACTTACGCTCCATCGGCTGGTAGCGGGTCTGGACGACCGGCTTGTAGTCGAGACGGATGGACTCGGAGCCGTCGTCGCCGACCTCGCGGTACGCCATGGTGTGGCGCATGAAGTTGACGTCGTCCCGGGTGGGGAAGTCCTCGCGGTAGTGACCGCCGCGGGACTCCTTGCGCGCCAGGGCGGAGGTCGCCATGACCTCGGCCAGGTCGAGCAGGTTACCCAGCTCGATGGCCTCCAGGAGGTCCGTGTTGAACCGCTTGCCCTTGTCCTGGACGGACACGTTCTTGTAGCGGGCGCGCAGTTCGGCGATCTTCTCGACGGCCGTCTTGATCGTCTGCTCGGTGCGGAACACCATCACGTTGGCGTCCATGCACTCCTGCAGCTCGTTGCGGATCACCGCGACGCTCTCGGTGCCCTGCGCGTCACGCAGCCGCTCGACGAGCTCCTCGACCATCGTCGCCGGGTTCTCCGGCAGCTCGACGAACTCGGTCTTGTGCGCGTGCTCGGCCGCCGCGATGCCCGCACGACGCCCGAAGACGTTGATGTCGAGCAGCGAGTTGGTGCCGAGGCGGTTGGCGCCGTGCACGGAGACACAGGCGACCTCGCCGGCGGCGTACAGGCCGGGGACGACGGTGGTGTTGTCCGCGAGGACCTCACCCTCGACGTTCGTCGGGATGCCGCCCATGGCGTAGTGCGCGGTCGGCTGGATCGGGATCGGGTCCGTGTAGGGCTCGATGCCGAGGTACGTGCGCGCGAACTCGGTGATGTCCGGGAGCTTGGCGTCGAGCTGCTCCGGCGGAAGGTGCGTGAGGTCCAGGTACACGTGGTCACCGGCCGGACCGCAGCCGCGGCCCTCACGGATCTCCGTGTAGATGGAGCGGGACACGACGTCACGGGACGCGAGGTCCTTCATGACCGGCGCGTACTTCTCCATGAAGCGCTCGCCGTCCTTGTTACGGAGGATGCCGCCCTCACCACGGGCGCCTTCCGTAAGGAGGATGCCCATGCGCCAGATGCCGGTCGGGTGGAACTGGAAGAACTCCATGTCCTCCAGCGGCAGCCCGCGCCGGTAGCAGGCTGCCTGGCCGTCGCCGGTCAGGGTGTGCGCGTTCGACGTCACCTTGAAGAACTTGCCGGTGCCGCCGGAGGCGTAGATGACCGACTTCGCCTGGAAGACGTGGATCTCGCCGGTGGCCAGCTCGTAGGCGACCACACCGGCGGACTTCTTGACGCCGTCTTCCTCGACGAGCAGCTGGTCCAGGACGTAGAACTCGTTGAAGAACTCCACGCCCTCCTTCACGCAGTTCTGGTACAGCGTCTGAAGGATCATGTGGCCAGTGCGGTCCGCGGCGTAGCAGGACCGGCGGACCGGCGCCTCGCCGTGGTTGCGGGAGTGCCCGCCGAACCGCCGCTGGTCGATCTTGCCCTCAGGTGTGCGGTTGAAGGGCAGGCCCATCTTCTCCAGGTCGAGAACGGAGTCGATGGCCTCCTTCGCCAGGATCTCGGCGGCGTCCTGGTCGACCAGGTAGTCGCCGCCCTTGATCGTGTCGAAGGTGTGCCACTCCCAGTTGTCCTCCTCCACGTTGGCGAGCGCGGCGGCCATGCCGCCCTGCGCGGCGCCCGTGTGGGAGCGGGTGGGGTAGAGCTTGGTCAGCACGGCGGTGCGGCTGCGCTTCGTCGACTCGATGGCCGCGCGCATGCCCGCGCCACCGGCGCCGACGATGACGGTGTCGTACTTGTGAATCTTCACGGTTTCTCGCCTCGGCTTAACGGATGTTGGGGTCGAAGGTGAAGATCACCAGCGTGCCCAGCAGGACGGTGAAGACCGTCGCGGCGTACAGCAGGCCCTTCAGCCACATACGGGTCTGGGGGCGCTCGGCGTAGTCGTTGATCACGGTACGCAGGCCGTTGGCGCCGTGCAGCATCGCGAGCCACAGCATCAGCAGGTCCCAGCCCTGCCAGAACGGGGACGCCCAGCGGCCCGCCACGAAGGCGAAGCCGATCTTGGAGACGCCGCCGTCGAGGACGAGCTGGATCAGCAGGTGGCCGAGGACCAGGACGACGAGGACGACACCCGACAGGCGCATGAACAGCCATGCGGCCATCTCGAAGTTGCCGCGCGTCGAACGCGGGGTCTTCGAGGTGCGCTTGCGGGGGGCCTCGATGTACGGAGCCGGGTTGTCGACGTCGTAGAGGGAAACACCCTCGACGGGGCCGACGCCGGACGTCGCGGGGGTCGTGTCAGCAGACATGTCTGGCCTCAGCTCCCGAAGAGTGCGCGGACGGCGTGGCCGAGTACGGGATACAGGGCCCCGACCATCAGGACGATCCAGATGCCCATGACGGTCCAGAGCATCTGCTTCTGATAGCGCGGGCCCTTCGACCAGAAGTCGACGGCGATGACACGCAGGCCGTTGAGCGCGTGGAACAGAATCGCGGCCACGAGGCCGTATTCCAGAAGCGCGACGATCGGCGTCTTATAGGTACCAACGACATCGTCGTACGCCTCTGGTGAGACGCGGACGAGAGCGGTGTCGAGGACGTGCACGAACAGGAAGAAGAAAATGAGGACACCGGTGACTCGATGAGCCACCCACGACCACATGCCTTCCCGGCCGCGGTACAGCGTTCCAGCCGGCACGGAAGAACCCTCCGGGAGCGGGGACTAGGGCCGCGCCGGCTTCTATGTCGGGCGAGCCCGGCCGGGTACGGTCCACCGGCCGCTCGTCATCGTATCGACGAGTTGTCGGCACACCCGCACGGGGGGCTTATGTGTGATCAAACAGGCAATCAAACAGGCACGTACGGGCTATTGATTCCGGTTTCCCGCCCGGTCTCCAGATCGGTTTCCCGCCGGGTGAGTCGGGCGAGACGGCCCCGGGCGAGTCGCCGCAGCTCCTCGGCGGCCAGTTCGCGCTCGTGCACCGGGTCGTGGCCGAGCCGGGTGCGCAGGCCCGCGAGCAGGTGGTCGAGGGCCTCGCCGGGCGCGATGTCGTCCAGGCAGATCACGAAGGGGTGGCCGAAGCGGATCTGGTACGCGCTGTGGGCCGCGACCAGCGCGGTGTTGGCGGCCGCGTACGCCGAGTAGCCAGAGTGCCCCGAGAGGGCGGCGGGGTCCGGCGGCAGCACGAGGTCCTCGCCGGTCAGGGCCTCGGTGACGTCGGCGGGGGCGAGGTCGTACGCCGCCTCGTCCGCCGCGGCGAGCAGCGCGTCCACGTCCGGGTACGGGCGGTGCGCGGCGACCCGGCGGGCCCAGGCCCGGCTGCGGCAGCACGTGTGCAGTACCTGCTCGGCGGTCTCCTGCGGCAGCGCGTTGAAGCGGGGGAGGCCTCCGGCGGTACCGGGTGCCGTGGCCTGGGCCGGTATGGGCAGACGGCCGGGGGTCTGGAGGGGGCGCAGAGCGGTCTCCCGCGAATGGGGTCTCCCCTGCTCGAGCGGAGCCGAGAGCTTGGGGAAGTGAGGGGTGGTTGTGGCGTAAACGTTAGCCAGAGCTTGTCGTGAGTGTCCGGCGGATGTGTGAAATTCACTCGGACGGCGTGTTTGCGTGTGGGTGGGTGACAGCGCGCACCAGTGCCGGTGTTGTTCTGGTTGCTTGGCGGGTGTCCGACGCGTCGTGGTTGCGTTTGCGCCACGCGGCGGAGCCGCACATTGACACGTCCCCGCGCCCCTGGGCAGCCGCCGTTAACGTCGGCTGCGTATGTGTCGGCTCGACGGGGTTCAGCGAGGTGTTCGTGAAGAAGGAGCGGCAGGCTCTGGTGGCCGTTGCCACTGGGGTCGTTCTGATTGCGGTTGTGGGGTGTTCGGGTGGGGGCGGGTCGCCGTCCGACGGGAAGTCGGCGTCGTCCGCGGCGCCCTCGCCCACCCGTTCGTACCCGCTGTCGAAGCCGGCGCACACGATCCCCGAGGTACGTGACTTCACGCCCGCGCACGGTCCCGGCTGGAAGCCGGACGGCGGCCGGGTCGTCGTGAAGGACCGTGAACTGGCGGAGGAGGGGCGGCTCCTCGCCGGCGAGCTGGACCTGAAGTACGCGGGGTCCGGGGAGGACGCGGAGCCCGGCGACGTCGAGCTGGCGATCGGGGGGAAGAGCGGGGCCAACCCGGAGTCGTACCGGATGTCGGTGAAGGCGGGCACCGTGCGGATCGTCGGGCCGAGCGACACCGGCGTGTACTACGGGACGCGCACGCTCAAGCAGGAGGTGCACGACGGGGCCACCGCGCCGGAGGGCGTCACCGCGGACGAACCCGCCAAGGCGCAGCGCGGGTTCAGCCTCGACATCGCGCGCAAGCACTTCACGGCCGACTGGATCAAGGACCGGATCCGGGACATCGGGGACCTCAAGTACAACCAGTTGGGGCTGCACTTCTCCGACGACCAGTCCTTCCGGATCGCGTCCGACTCGCACCCCGAGGTCGTCTCGGACGAGCACCTCAGCAAGGCGGAGGTGCGGGACATCCTGAAGCTCGCCGCCGAGCGGCACATCACGGTCGTGCCGGAGATCGACTCGCCGGGGCACCTCGGCGCGGTGATCGCCGCGCACCCGGATCTGCAGTTGCGCGACGCGAGCGGGGTGGCCGCGCGCGGCGCCGTCGACATCTCGAAGCCGGGCGCCGCGAAGATCGTCGACGATCTGCTGAAGGAGTACGCGAAGCTGTTCAAGGGCGCGTACTGGCACCTGGGCGCCGACGAGTACCGGGCCCTGATGAGCGAGAACCCCGAGACCTCCTACCCGCAGCTCGCCAGTGCGGCGCGAAAGAAGTACGGGGCGAACGCGAAGGTCCAGGACCTCGCCCAGGGCTGGCTCAACGACCGGGCGAAGACCATGGCCCCCTACGACCGCCACCTGAAGGCCTGGAACGACGGCTTCTACAAGGGCGGGGTCGTCGACGCGGACAAGGACATCGAGGTCGCGTACTGGACCGGCAAGGAGATCGGGGCGCGCGAGCCGCTCGAGTACCTGAACGAGGGCCGCAAGCTGACGAACTACAACGACGAGTACCTGTACTACGTCCTCGGCGAGCCCAACACCTTCGTCTATCCGACGGGTGAGCGGATCTACAAGAGCTGGACGCCGCGCGTCGTGCGCGGGAAGAGCCCGGTGCCCGCGAAGTACGACGACCAGATCCTCGGCGGCTCCTTCGCCGTGTGGTGCGACCTCTCGGGGGCGCAGACCCCGGCGCAGGTCGCGAAGGGCATCCGGATGCCGCTGCGGGCGACCGTGCAGAAGCTGTGGGACTCCAAGGAGCCGGAGCTGACCTGGCCGAAGTTCGTCGCCCTGGCCGACAAGCTGGACGGCTGAAGGACCCGATCCGCCGTTTCCGGTGGCGAAGTCCCTTGCGGCTGTGGTCTATTCGGCCGCAGGTACGACGCATGTGGCGTACACCGGGACGGGGGGAACGGACATGGGTTACTGGGGCTACTACGTGGTCGCGAGAAGCGCTCAGCCGCTGGACAAGTGCGAGGCCCTGGGCGGGGTGCGCGAGGAGTTGACGCTCCTTGAGGAGCGGGCCGCCGGCTGGCAGGTGTGGGAGTGCCCCGGCGGCGGCGAGCAGGCGCGGGACGTGGGCAGCATGAACGCGCTGGCGGCGGAGACCGGGGCGCCCGCCCTGTTCGCGTACGTCATGGACTCCGCCTGCGCGGTCGTCGAGGCGGCCGGGCCCGAGAGCGGCGCGTGGACGGCGTGCCTGGGGCGCGCCGCGATGACCGGGTACATCGGCGGCGACGAACGCGCCCTGGAGGACTACTTCCTGCCGCCCGGTGACGCCGCGGAGCGGGCCGTCGCCTGGGCCGGCGAGTGCGGCCGCGAGGTGCCGATCGAGCCGCTCGACGAGGTGCTGCGCTCGGCCGCCGAGCCCTCCGCCGAGGAACTCTTCTTCCGCTTCCTCGACCGGCTCGGCGTGCGGTGACGTGACGTTCACTGTGACGTTCCGCGCCGCGCGGACGCAGTGGGATACGTAGGCGGCAAGGGGAATTGCTGGATCCGTGTCCGGAGGAGCGTTGCGTCCATGAGCCTGGTGGAACTGATCGCGGAGGCCGATGAGCGCGGCCTCGCCACGAGCGGGCTCGGCTGCCTCGACCGGTGTGTGCCGCTGCTCGGCGTCGGCGGGCCCGGCGACCCCGAGGAGGACGTGCTGCGCCCGCTGTGGGCGAGCCTCGCGGAGGGCGGCGCGGACTGGGGCGCGCGGCTCGTGGCGGCGCGCGGCGCGCTGAAGGGCGCCGCGGGCGAGGGCGAGGCCGCCGAGCTGGTGCGGCGGATGCTCGGGGCCGCGCCGGAGCGGGCGGTGGCCGAGGCGTGGCGGGAGTGGGCGGACGCCTGTTCGGTGGCCGCGCTCCAGGTGCACCGGATGCTCGATGTGACGGAGGACCGGGCGGTCGGCGTGAGCGCGCGCCGCGAGGGCAGCACCGAGGGGATGTCGCCGCTCGTCGCGGCCGAACTGCGCCGCCAGACGCAGATCCTGGAGCTGCTCGCGGGCGGTGGCGCGGGCGGCCTTCGGCAGGCGCTGGTCGTCTCGACGGAGGGGCGCAGAGTGCTGCGGGCGGCCGTCTCGCGGCGCGCGCGGGGGCGCGGCTGACGTCCTCGGCCCGGCTCTCGGAGACGTGCCGCACGCGCCGGTGCAAAACGGGGCGTATGGGCGGAGGATGGGAGGCGATGCGCGCCAGCAGGCCCGCGCAGCCGTCGATGGAGGAGGCCGAGTCCGATGGCCGAAACCCGCCCCACCGCACAGCCCCAGGACGGGCCGCCGCCCGACCCTTCCCCAAGCTCTCGGCTTCGCTCGAGCAGGGGAGACCCCAATCGTTGGTGGGCCCTCGTCGTCATCGCGGGCGCCCAGCTGATGGTCGTCCTCGACATGACGATCGTGAACATCGCGCTGCCCTCGGCCCAGGCCGACCTTGGCATGACCGACGGCAACCGGCAGTGGGTCATCACCGCGTACACGCTCGCCTTCGGCGGTCTGCTGCTGCTCGGCGGGCGGATCACGGACCTGATCGGCCGCAAACTCGCCTTCTGCGTCGGCCTGTTGGGGTTCGCCGCCGCGTCCGCGCTGGGCGGCGCCGCGACGGGGCCCGGGATGCTCTTCGGGGCGCGGGCCCTGCAGGGCGTGTTCGCGGCGCTGCTCGCGCCCGCCGCGCTCTCGCTCCTCGCCACGACGTTCACCGAACCACGGGAGCGCAGCCGGGCGTTCGGCGTGTTCGGGGCGATCGTCGGGGCGGGCGCCGCCATCGGGCTCCTCGCGGGCGGCTTCCTCACCGAGTACCTCGACTGGCGCTGGTGCCTGTACGTCAACGTACCCATCGCGCTCGCGGCGTTCGCCGGGGCCCTGGTGCTGCTGCACGGCGGCCGGGTGATGACCGATCCGCACCTCGACGTGCCGGGCGCCGTGCTCGGCTGCGCGGGGATGCTGGCCATCGTCTACGGGTTCTCGGAGGCCGAATCCCGGTCCTGGGACGACGCGTTGGTGCTCACGCTGCTCATCGGCGGCGTCGCGCTGCTCGCGCTCTTCGGGTGGTGGCAGAGCCGGGCGCGGGTCCCGCTGCTGCCGATCTCCGTGGTCAGTGACCGGCAGCGCGTCGGGGCATTCCTCACGATCCTGTTCGTGACCGTCGGCATGTTCGGCGTCTTCCTCTTCCTGACGTACTACATGCAGCGCGTGCTCGGATACTCGCCGGTGAGGACGGGTGTCGCCTATCTGCCCATCACGGCGGGCATGATCGTCGGCTCGACGCAGATCGCCGCGCGGCTGCTGCACCGGGTGCCGCCGCGCACCCTGATGGTTCCGGGTCTCGTCCTCGCGGCGGGCGGCCTCGCGATCATCGCGCAGGTGGGGACCGAGCCCGCGTACGCCTCGCACCTGCTGCCGGGCATGCTGATGCTCGGGCTCGGCATGGGCACGGCCATGATGACGTCGGTGTCGCTCGCCACCGGCAGCGTCGCCCCGCAGGACGCGGGCGCGGCCTCCGCGACCTTCAACACGGCGCAGCAGGTGGGCGGTTCGATCGGCACGGCGCTGCTCAACACGATCGCGGCGAGCGTCACCGCCCGGTACCTCACCGAGCACGCGACGCCCGGCGCCGACCGCCGCGCGCTCGCCTCGCGCGCCGCCGTGCACGGGTTCAACGTCGCGACGTGGTGGGCGGTGGCCTCGGTGCTGCTCGCGGCGGTGATCGCGGCGGTCGTGGTGAACGCGCCGCGGGCACCGGGCGCGGGAGACGCGGTGCCGGCACCCGGTGACGTAGATGACGTAAAGGAGAAGGCCGTGGGGGACTGAACGGCCCCCACGGCCCTCGCTGGTGCAATTCGCTTACTACGGCGCCAAGTTGGCGCCTATGCGCGCCGTCGCCGACGTGCCTAGCGTGGTCTTCGTGAAGGTCTTCGTCGAGGACAGACCCAGACCGCTGGAGTTGCTCGGTACGTACGTCAGGTTGCCCTCGCCCGTGTTCTCGCCCGCCGTGCCGAGCACCAGGTCGGCGCGGCCGTAGCCGGAGAGGTCGGTCAGGGCGACGGCCGAGCCGAGGTTGTCGTCGGTCTCGGTGGAACCGGGGACGCCGGCGGTGTCCTGGGTGACGGTGAGCGCGCCGGTGCCGGTGATCCCGGTCGAAGCCCCCTTCAGGAGAACCGAGTTACCGGCGTTGGAGCGGTTCTTGCCGTCGCGGGTGATGTCCTCGTTCGGGGCGCCCGCGAGCACGTCCGCGTAGCCGTCGAGGTTGTAGTCGCCGACCGCGATCGAGGCGCCCATCGCGTCGCCCGCCTCGGCGGCGCCTGGGACGCCCGAGGTGCCCTGGTTGACGGACTTGGCACCCGTGGGGGTCAGTCCGCCCGCGGTCGTGGACGTCGGCAGCGAGCCCTTGACGAAGGTGACCTGGCCGCCCGCCGCCGCGCCGGACTCGGCGGTGTACGGCTGGCCGATGGCGATGTCGTCGATGCCGTCGCCGTTGATGTCGCCCGCGCCGATGGAGCGGCCGCCCTTGACGGTCAGCGTCGCGGCCTTGCGCAGGCCGCCCTCGCCGCCCTTGTACCAGACGACTTTGCCGAGGCTGCTGCCGTCGCGGTAGTTCAGCGCGACGTCCGCGTAGCCGTCCCGGTTGAAGTCGCCGGACGCGGCGTCCGCGTAGGACAGGTTGTCCTCGGTGGAGGTGATCGTGGAGTCGGAGTCCCAGCCGTCGCCGTAGCGGGCGCTCCAGGTGCCGCCGGTGCCGGTGGAGGCGGCGAACACGTCGGCCGTGCCGTCCGCGTTGAAGTCGCCGACGGCCACCGCGGAGCCGAAGCGCGCGTTGGTCAGCTCATAGCTGCCGTCGATGTTGACGCCGGTGCCGGAGGTGAAGGCCGGGCCGTACAGGATGGTGTACGCGCCGCGGTTGGAGTGGCCCGCCGTGTCGTCCTCGCCGGGCTGGCCGACGACGATGTCGGTGGCGCCGTCGCCGTTGATGTCGCCGGTGGCGGTGGAGGCGCCGAACTCGTCACCGCTCTCACCCGCGCCGGGGATGTCGGCGGTCGACTGCGAGATCAGCTTCTTGCCGGTGGCCGTGGGCCCCGCGGCGCTGCCGGGCACGATGGCGATCTGGCCGCCGCTGGACCCCTTCGGGAGGCCGGAGACGATGTCGTCCGTGGCGTCGCCGACGACGTTCTGCGAGGCCAGGGCGTGCGAGATGCCCGGGGTGGCGGCCTGCGTCGCGATGCGGCCGAGCTTCGGGTACAGGTTCGCGCCGGGGCACAGGGTGGTGTTGGTGTCCTTGTGACCGAAGACCCGCGGCAGCGTGATGGTGGTGTCCTTGGCGACCTTGTTGCCGTCGGTGCCCAGATCGCCGTTGGACGTCAGCGTCACCTTGTCGGTGGCCTTGAGGCCGTACTGGCCGAACTTCCAGGCGGTGACGCGGGAGATGGCGTCGAGCGCCGCCTTCGTCGGCTTGGCCTTCTCGAAGTTGCCGATGTAGGAGATGCCGACGGTGTCCGTGTTGAACCCGTAGTCGTGGGCGCCGTGCACCGGCAGGTCCATGCCGCCGGTGCGGCCCTCGAATATCTGGCCGCAGCGGTCGACGACGAAGTTGTAGCCGATGTCGTAATAACCCTTGCCGACATGGTCCTGCTGAATCTCGCGGAGCCGCTGAGCGGTCTGCGCACAGGGCACCTGGTTGTCCGAGTCCACGCCGGTGTGGTGCACGACGGCGGCCTTGATCTCCGTGTCGTACACGGGAGTTCCGTCGTGCGCGAGGCCGGGGCCCCACACGGACTGGGGGATGATCGTCGGCTTCACGACGGTCGAGGGGCGGGCCGCGGGCGGCGTCTCGTCGGCCGTGAACGCGGCGGGTTCGGTGCCGCCCTTGCGGGTGCCGGTGCCGGGGTCGATGAGCTTGACGTCCATCCCGGCGGGCAGGTCCTTGGCCCGGCCGTCGGCGTCGACGACACGCACCTCGACGCCGGTCGAGGTGCTTGCCGTGGACACGGAGGAGGTGCCGCCGCGGATGTCGGAGCCCGCGCGCTCGGCGCCGTCGGAGTCGTTGGTCTCCTCCGGCAGGGTGGTCCAGGCCCCCCACGCACCGGTCTCGGCGCCGCGCGCCCGGAACTGGGCGGTGCCGTCGAGCTTCTCCGCGGGGTCCTTCCACGTCACCGACACCGCGTTGAACCGCTGCGTCGACTTCTGCGGGACGACCTTCCGGTCGCTCTTCGTCTCCATGCTCAACGTGTGCACGGACGCGGCCCGGTAGGCGGCGGTATCGGCCACCTCCGTCCCCGGGTCGGCCATCGCGTACGACACGACTCCGGCGCCGCCGACGACGACCGCCCCCATCGTGATCCACGCTCTCCGCTTGAGACTCAGCGGCTTGTACGCGTGCGATCCGCGGGCGTCGTCCGCCTTCGCTCTCGCTCGCGAATGTCGCGGGCTCAATTGCCCCACCCCTCAATGAAGTTCACATGGATCCCGCGTGACGCGCGGGTAGCTGCTCTATCCAGCGAACGACGGTCAAGGAGGGGTACTGGTTGTGCGGATGTGGCGCACGTCACGTGTCCGAGATCAGCCCCGCCGGCGTTTGAGGCGCGGGGTCCGGGGCGGAGCCCCGAGGCGTGTGCCTACGGGGGGGCGGGGGCACGCACGCCGAGCCGGGCGGCAGCTCATAAGCGGGACGGCCGAGGTCGCCACCCCCCACAGGAGAGACCCCGGCCGCCGCGCGTCACGGGTCGCGAGCGGCCCGTACTTGGTTCAGCGCCGCCGGTGCGTTTTCTGTCACACCACCCTGGGACACCGTTGGTTGTCTGTTGTACGAACATGGACGCGAGGAAGTTCAGGCCGTAGCGTTCTGGTTCGCGCCGGGCGCGCGCACCCGTATCGACGGCGCACACGGCTTCACGGCCAAAGCAGGGCAGGGGCAGGGGAGTGCTGGGGGACGACGCGGAGCTGACCACCGCGGTGCTTGCGGCGCGGGACGGGAGCGAGGCCGCGTTCCGGACCGTGTACCGCGCCGTGCACCCACGCCTGCTCGGATACGTACGCACGCTCGTCGGCGACCCGGACGCGGAGGACGTCGCGTCGGAGGCCTGGCTGCAGATAGCCCGCGACATCGACCGGTTCGAGGGCGACGCCGACCGGTTCCGCGGCTGGGCCGCCCGGATCGCCCGCAACCGCGCGCTCGACCACATACGCATGCGGGGACGCCGGCCCGCCATCGGCGGCGACGAGACCGAGCTCACCGGCCGACCCGCCCTCTCCGACACCGCCGACGAGGCCATGGAGTCCCTGGCCACCGGCAGCGCCATGGCCCTCATCTCCGAGCTGCCGCAGGACCAGGCCGAGGCCGTCGTGCTGCGCGTCGTCGTCGGGCTCGACGCGAAGAACGCCGCGCAGACCCTCGGCAAGCGGCCCGGCGCGGTCCGCACCGCCGCCCACCGCGGCCTGAAGCGGCTCGCCGAACTGCTCGGCGCCGCCGAACCCGCGGCGGACAAGGACGGGAACACCGCCGACTCCCTCGAAGCGGTACCGACTCCACGGCGCGACCGCACTCGTACGTCGACGTCCGCAGGTGTGACGCATTCGCGTTCGCGGACGCAGAAGGACATGTGATGGCCGACGAGCACGACAAGTGGCTTAACCGCGACGCGGCGGACCGCCTGCTGCGCGGAGAGGCCCCGGCCGTATCCGGAGACGACGCCCGGCGGGCCGACAGGCTGACCGCCGCGCTGCACATGCTGGCCGAGGTGCCGGCCGGCCCCGAGGGTGAACTCCCGGGCGAGGAAGTCGCGTTGAAGGCGTTCCGCGAGACGCGCGCCGTCGCGGCTGTGAACGGCGCAGTGAACGGTGCTGTGGATGGCGTAGTGCACGGTGTTGTGAGTGGTGTTGTGAGCGGTTCCGTGGGAGGGGGCGCGCGTGCGGGGCGCGACCGGCGGTCCGCCAGGTCGGGCCCGAAGGCGTCCGGGCGGCGTTCGCTCTGGGGCCGCCCCGCGCGGCTCGGGGCCGTCGCCGCGTTCGCCGCGTGCATGGTCGGCGGGGTCGCGGTCGCCGCGGGGACGGGCGTGCTGCCCTCGCCGTTCCGCGGGTCGGGCGATCCGGCGCCGGCCGCGTCCGTGTCCGCCGCCGCGAGCCCCGAGCGGCCGCTCGCCTCGGCCTCCGCGGGGGTCACGGAGGACGGCCACGCGGTGCCGAGCCCGACGGAGCCGTCCGGCGACTCCGGCAGCGGGCCCGCCTCCGGCTCCCCGTCCGGCGGCAAGGACAAGGGCGCCCCCGGCGACGGCCGTACGTCCAAGGGGCGCGGCCCCGGACCGGGCGTGACCGGCACCGAAGGGGCGAGGGCCCAGGCGCGCAAGCTCGTCGACACCTGCCGCAAGTACCGCGGCGGGCAGTCCGGCGCCGCGGACGTGCAGCGCCTGGAGGCGTCCGCGAAGGCGCTCGGTCAGGACAAGCGGAGCCTCGACCGCTTCTGCGACCGCGTCCTGACCCGCGACAGAACCCCCACCGCGTCGGCCGACAGGACCACCTCGCAGCACACGGACAGCCAGGACGACTCGGACAGCCAGAGCGCCTCGGACGACGGCAAGGGGTCGGGCGGGTCGGACGGCAAGGGCAACGGCGACCGCGGGAGCGGCAACGAGGACGAGGACGGCGACCCGGGCGGCACCGCGAGCCCGAGCCCCAGCCCCAGCACCTCCTCCAGCCCCAGCCCGACCTCCAGTGCGGTACCGACCCTGTGACCTGCGGAAACGTAACGGGTCAGAAAGGTTGCGCGCCGGGTGTGACGTTTCTGGAAGCCGCGGCGCAGTAATAAGTGAGCCGACTGGTCATCGGCAGCGCACGAGCCCGGGTTCCCCCCCGTATCCGGAGCTCAGTGCCGCTGGCGCGGGTGGGACACGTTCCCCCGGTCCCACCCGCGCCACTCAACACTTCACCCCGCAGGAACGCTCACCAGTAGACGACGACCTTGTCGCCGGTCCTGACCCGCGCGAACAGTCGCGCGATCGCCCGCTCGTCCTTGACGTTCACACAGCCGTGCGAGGCCCCCGCGTACCCGCGCGCCGCGAAGTCCGACGAGTAGTGCACCGCCTGGCCGCCGCTGAAGAACATCGCGTACGGCATGGGGGAGTCGTAGAGCGTCGAGACGTGGTGCCGGGACTTGAAGTCGACGTGGAACACACCCTCGCGGGTCGGCGTGTACTGGGACCCGAACCGCACCTCGGTCGTCAGCACGCGCCTGCCGTCCACCATCCACGCCAACGTGCGACTGGTCTTGCTGATGCAGATCACCCGCCCCGTCATACAGCGCGGATCCGGCTTCGCCGGGGGCTGCCCGCCGAACTGGTACAGCTCCCACTTGCCCGGCTCGTGCGTCATCCGCAGCAGCCGCTGCCAGGTCACGGCGTCCGTCTCACCGGTGCGCGGCAGCCCGCGCTTGCCCTGGAACCCCTTGACCGCGTCGGCCGTCACGTCGTCGTACGTGCCCGTGGGCCCGTTGTAGAGCCAAGCCACTTGGCGCAGCCGCGCCTGCAGTTCGCGTACGTCCTTGGACCTGTCGCCGGGAGCGAGGAGGACCTTGGGGGCGGGGGGTGCGGAAGGTGGCGCGGAGGGCTTCGCGTCGTCGCGGCCGGAGGGCGTGTGTGCCGAAGTTGGTGAAGTGGGCGAGCCGGGTGTCCGCCCGCCCTCCACGGCCTGGGCCTTGCAGCCGCCCACCAGGATGACCATCCCGGTGACGCCGATCATCGAACGTAGGACTGCTGTCCGCATGACATCCCCCGCCTGCCGAGCCGTTCTCTCTCGTCCCGCGGATACTGCCCACGTCGAAACGTGGGAAAGCTTGTGAGCAAGGTCCCAGCGCGGGACTCTCCACTGGCCGCACGCCCGCCGCTACAGTCCGTCGCGAGGGTCGTTCACTACTGGCAAGTAAGCATCGGCAAGTAATCGCTGGAGGCACAACCATGGCGCGCGAATCCGAGTCCGGACTGCCCATCGAGCCGGTCTACGGCCCGTCGGCTCTGGGGGGTTGGGACCCGGACCGCAAGCTGGGCGAACCGGGCGCGTACCCCTACACGCGCGGTGTCTACCCGACGATGTACACGGGCCGCCCGTGGACGATGCGCCAGTACGCCGGGTTCGGTACGGCCACCGAGTCCAACGCCCGATACAAGCAGCTCATCGAGAACGGCACGATGGGCCTGTCCGTCGCCTTCGACCTGCCGACCCAGATGGGCCACGACTCCGACGCCCCGATCGCGTCCGGTGAGGTCGGCAAGGTGGGCGTCGCGATCGACTCCGTCGAGGACATGCGCGTCCTGCTCGGCGGCATCCCGCTGGAGAAGGTCTCCACGTCGATGACGATCAACGCCCCGGCCGCGCTGCTGCTGCTGATGTACCAACTCGTGGGCGAGGAGCAGGGGGTGGCGGCCGACAAGCTCACCGGCACCATCCAGAACGACGTGCTCAAGGAGTACATCGCCCGCGGCACCTACATCTTCCCGCCCAAGCCCTCGCTGCGGCTGATCGCGGACATCTTCAAGTACTGCAAGGCCGAGATCCCGAAGTGGAACACCATCTCGATCTCCGGCTACCACATGGCCGAGGCGGGTGCCTCTCCCGCGCAGGAGATCGCCTTCACGCTCGCCGACGGCATCGAGTACGTCCGCACGGCCGTCGCGGCCGGCATGGACGTCGACGACTTCGCCCCGCGCCTGTCGTTCTTCTTCGTCGCCCGTACGACGATCCTGGAGGAGGTCGCCAAGTTCCGCGCGGCGCGCAGGATTTGGGCGAAGGTGATGAAGGAGGAGTTCGGCGCCAAGAACCCCAAGTCGCTGATGCTCCGCTTCCACACGCAGACGGCCGGCGTGCAGCTCACCGCCCAGCAGCCCGAGGTGAACCTCGTGCGCGTCGCGGTCCAGGGCCTCGGCGCGGTCCTCGGCGGTACGCAGTCGCTGCACACGAACTCCTTCGACGAGGCGATCGCCCTCCCCACCGACAAGTCCGCGCGCCTGGCCCTGCGTACGCAGCAGGTCCTCGCGTACGAGACGGATGTGACGGCGACGGTGGACCCGTTCGCCGGCTCGTACGTCGTCGAGAGCATGACGGACGACGTGGAGGCCGTCGCGCTCGAACTCATGGAGAAGGTCGAGGAGTTGGGCGGCGCGGTCAACGCGATCGAGCGCGGCTTCCAGAAGTCCGAGATCGAGCGCAGCGCGTACCAGATCGCGCAGGAGACCGACTCCGGTGAACGTGTCGTGGTAGGCGTCAACCGCTACCGGCTCGACGGGGAGGAGCCCTACGAGCCGCACCGCGTCGACCCGGCGATCGAGGCGCAGCAGGTGGAGCGGCTCGCGAAGCTGCGGGCCGAGCGGGATCAGGGGGCGGTTGATGCGGCGCTCGCCGCGCTGAAGAAGGCGGCCGAGGGCGAGGACAACGTCCTCTACCCGATGAAGGACGCGCTGCGCGCCCGCGCGACGGTGGGCGAAATCTGTGACGCGCTCCGCGGGATCTGGGGCGCGTACGTCCCGTCGGACACGTTCTGACCGACCAACACCGGGGCCGGGCTCACGGGGCTCCGCCCCGGACCCCGCTGCTCAATCGCCGCAGGGGCTAAACAGCCCCGCCGGCGTTTGAGACGCGGGGTCCGGGGCGGAGCCCCGAGGCGTGGGGGCGGTGCGGCGTCCGGGATTCGGGACCGGTGGGCGGGGCACCGGATGTGCGTGCGAGACTCCCGGGATGCTGGGTGTCATCGATCTTCCGACCTATCTCGCGGGCCTCGCCCTCATCATCCTCCTGCCGGGCCCGAACTCGCTGTATGTGCTCTCCGTCGGCGCCCGCCGCGGCATCCGCACCGGCTACAAGGCAGCCGCAGGCGTGTGGTGCGGCGACACCGTCCTGATGACCCTCTCCGCCGCGGGGGTCGCCTCCCTGCTCCAGGCGAACTCCCTGATCTTCGGGATCGTGAAGTACGCCGGCGCCGGCTACCTGACCTGGCTCGCCATCGGCATGATGCGCGCCGCGTGGAGCATGTGGCGCACCCGCAAGGAGCGGCTCGCGGCCGAGCGCGGCGCCGCGGAGGAGGAGCCCGCCCAGGAGCGGCCCTTCCGCCGCGCGTTCGTGATCAGCCTGCTGAACCCGAAGGCGATCCTGTTCTTCATCGCCTTCTTCGTGCAGTTCGTCGACCCGTCCTACGCGTACCCCGCCCTCTCCTTCGTGGTGCTCGGCGCCTTCGCGCAGGCGGCCAGCGTGCTCTACCTGTCGGCGCTGATCTTCAGCGGCATGAAGCTGTCCGCCGCCTTCCGGCGCCGCAGGCGCCTCTCCGCGGGTGCGACCTCGGCCGCCGGAGTCCTCTTCCTCGGCTTCGCGGTGAAGCTGTCGCTGGCCAGCGTGTAGGGCCCGCCGCGGAGGCCGGTCGGTCCGGTCACGCCACCCCCGTCTCCGCCAGGTACCTCTCCACCCCCTCCGCCGTCTCCCCGGCCCACGCCACATAGCCGTCCGGGCGGATCAGGAACACTCCCCGGCCGTATGCCTCGTAGGCCGGGATGCGGGCCGTGCGTATGGACGCGTCGTGCGCGCGCGGGAGTTCGCCCTCCACGCCCACCGCGAGCAGCGTCCAGTGCGGGCCCCGGAACGCGTCGAACAGCCGCACCCCGCCCCGCCGCCCGTCCGGTGCCCGGTCGCCCGCCCGCAGCGAGTCGTCCGCGAGGCCCGGCCGGGTCTCCCGGGTCAGCGCCGACTCCCGGTACCCGATGCCCAGTTGCTGCACCTCCTTGCCTCGCTGCGTGGGCGGGCCCCCGGCGCTCGCGCGGTGGATCCGGGTGCTGATGCCGAGGATGCCCTCCGCCACCGGCATCCGCTCCTCCTCGTACGTGTCCAGGAGCCGTGCCGGTGCGCCGGACAGCACCGCCGCCAGCTTCCAGCCCAGGTTGTACGCGTCCTGCACGCTCGTGTTCAGGCCCTGGCCGCCAGCCGGGGAGTGGATGTGCGCCGCGTCGCCCGCGAGGAAGACCCGGCCCACCCGGAATCGGTCCGCCAGCGCCGCCCGCGCCTTGAAGTCCGAGGCCCACAGCACCTCGGCGATGTGTTCCTCGAAGAGCGCGGTGCGGGTGGCCAGCAGCTTGGTCACCGCCTCCGGTGACGGGTCCACCACCGCCGACTCGTCCGCGAACTGCGCCGCCAGCTGGAAGACGCGGCCCGGCCGCGACGCGTCGGGCGGCAGCGGGCAGAAGGCCACGCCGCCCTCCGGCGCCTTCGGCCACACATGCCAGTGGGTGTCCGGCAGCGGTGCGTCGTCCGTGATCCGCACATCCGCCACCAGCATCGGCTTCGGGTCCACGGTCTCCCCGGTCATACCGATCCCGAGCGCCCGCCGGACCGTGGAGCGGCCGCCGTCCGCCGCCACCGCGTACCGCGCCCGCACCGCCGAGCCGTCCTCGAACGACGCCGTCACGCCCTCCGCGTCCTGCGCGAGACCGCTCAGCGCCGCGCCGAAGCGGACCTCGCCGCCCAGATCACGCAGCCGCGCGTACAGCACCTCCTGCGTGCGGGCCTGCGGTATCAACCAGCCCTCCGCGTAAGGGACCTGCTCGCTCGGCTCGGAGCGCTCCATCATGTCCCACTCCTGGCCGGGCTCCGAGCCCTCCCAGACCCGCATGCTCGGGTACCGCGTGCCCGCCGCGTGGATCGCGTCCAGGACCCCGAGGTCGTACAGCACCTCCTGGGTGCGCGGCTGCAGGCCCTTGCCGCGCGAGCCGGGGAACAGGCCGTCCGCCCGCTCGACCAGCATCGCCCGCGTCCCGCGCCGCGCCAGGTCGACCGCGAGCGCCAGGCCCGTCGGACCCGCGCCCACGATCAGTACGTCCGTCGCCACACCATTCATCGCCGCGTCCATCACCGACTCCTTAACGCCGTTAAGTTCGATGTTTCGAGCATGGCCTTAACGGCGTTAAACTGTCAAGCGTGGCCGAGAAGAAGAAGCAGAACGAGAAGCCCGGGCTCGACCGGAGTCACGTCGCCGACACCGCCCTCGACCTGCTGAACGACGTGGGACTCGAAGGCCTGACGCTGCGCGCCATCGCCAAGCAGCTGAACGTGCAGGCACCCGCCCTGTACTGGCACTTCAAGAACAAGCAGGCGCTGCTCGACGAGATGGCGACTGTGATGTTCCGGCGGATGACCGAAGTGGGCGGGGAGGCCGGATACGAGCCGGCGGGCGCCTGGCAGGAGTGGCTGGTCCAGGGCAACCAGCAGCTGCGCGCCACGCTCCTGAGCTACCGCGACGGCGCGAAGGTCTTCAGCGGCTCACGGTTCACGGGCACCGACCACGGTCCGGAACTGGAGGCGAACCTGCGCCTGCTCATCGATTTCGGCTTCACCGCCGACCAGGCCGCCTGGGCGAGCACCACCGCGTACATGTACACGCTCGGGTTCGTCACCGAGGAGCAGGGCATGCAGCCGCCGCCCGGCGACGCGGGCCCCCAGAAGGATCCCGTCGTCGACGTGGCGGAGCGCGCGCAGAAGCTCGCCGACTACCCGCTCGCCGCCGCCGCGGGCGGTCAGCTCTTCGCGGCGTACGACGAGCGGTTCGAGGAGGGGCTGCGGCTCATCGTCGCGGGGATCGAGGCGCGCTACGGGGTGCGCTGAGCGGCTCGCGGGTCCCGGTTGAGCGATCTGCGGATCAGCGGCGTCGCCCATTTCTCGACGTAGCGGTTCAGCAGCCAGGCGAGGGTCAGCATCGCGGCGACCGTCGCGCCGAACGTGGCCCACGACGGCAGTCCCGCGCGTCGATGCAGGGCCGCGATCGCCACCCAGCCCAGGTGCTCGTGGACCAGGTAGAAGGGGTAGGTGAGGGCGCCGGCGACCGTCAGCCAGCGCCAGTTCGCCCAGGCCGTCCAGCCGAGCGCGATCACCGTCACCGCCGCGAAACCGAGCGTGATCACCGCGACGATCCCGAACGAGGAGCGGTAGGAGAAGAAGTCCGGGTTCGGCGCGTGCCACGTCCGGTCGACCGCGAAGTGCTGCCCGATCAGCCAGCTCACCGCGACGATGCCCCACGCCGTGACGTCGCGCCGGTCGCGGTGGACCAGGTACAGGCCGATGCCGCCGATGAAGAACGGCGCGTACTCCGGCATCAGGACGAGCGTCGCGAGCGGCTCGCCCGAGCCCTCCGCGAGCACCGCGGCCAGCGTCCACACCGCGCAGAACAGCACCACCCGGTGCCGGGTCGCGCCAGGCAGGACGACGCAGAGAGCGAACAGGGCGTAGAAGCGCAGCTCCGCCCAGAGCGTCCAGCAGACCCCCAACACCCGGTCCACGCCCAGGGGTTGCTGCAACATCGTCAGGTTCACGAGCGCGTCGCTGGGCGACACCGCCTTGTAGACCACGACCGGCAGCGCGAAGACGGCCGTCACCAGGACGATCGCCACCCAGTACGAGGGCAGGAGGCGGGCCGCGCGCGACGCGAAGAAGGAGCGCAGAGGTCTGCCCCAGCCGCTCATGCAGATCACGAACCCGCTGATCACGAAGAAGATCTGCACGCCCAGGCAGCCGTACGCGAACCAGCCGTGCAGCGTGGGGAATTGGGCCTGCGGCGACGACCCCCAGGCCTGGGAGACCTCGCCGTCCCGCCCCCCGTAGTGGTACGCCGCCACCATCAGCGCCGCGAGCAGCCGCAGTCCGTCCAGGGCGTACAGGCGGGACGTGGGGCGCGTGCGCACGGCCTTCGCCTGTGGCTCCGTCTGGGGTGCGGGGAGCGGAGGCAGCGTCGTGCCGGGAGCCGTCATCCGAGGGCCGCCCGCTTGACGGCCGCCCGCTTGAGGGAGCGGGCCCGCTTCGCGACCCTGCGCACCGTCGCGTTGCGCGGGATGAAGGCGAACTGGGACGGGAGCGCGCCGGGCAGGGCGAGGGAGGTCAGGCGGCGCCGCTTGAAGTAGCGCCAGGTGTGGTTGTCGAGGCGGGTCGCGAGATAGCGCTCGGCGGGGCGGCGCAGTTCCGGGTAGATCTTGGCCTGCATGGCGTAGCCGACCGCGCGCAGCAGCTCGTCCAACTCACCTACGCGCAGCGGCTGTTCCTGTGCCTCGACGGCCGTACGGTCGGCCAGGGCGGGCAGCAGTGCGTCGACGATGGTGACCGGCACCCGGTTGCTGTTCTCGTACGGTGTGAGCCGGTCCAGGAGGGTCGACGTGCCGACGCGCGCCACCGGAATGCCGTACAGGGCGCTCGCGGTGAGCAGCGCCGTGGAGAAGCAGCCGACGACGAGGGCCGGGCGCATCCGCTGGTAGAGGACCTCGGCGAGGACGGGCGTCTCCAGGACGGTCAGCTCTACGCCGAGGCGTTCCGCCTCCTTCTCCAGGAGGTGCGACCAGCGGGCCGGGGCGGTGGGGTGCGGTTTGAACACCACGTGCTTGTGGCCGAGTTGGGCGGCGCCGCGCATCATCCGGACGTGCAGGTCCTCCTCTTCCTCGGCCGTGAGGATACCGAGCGCGGAGAGGTACTGGCCGAGGAGGAGCGCCGGTTCGCCGGGCAGGCGCGGGAGTTCGCCCGCCGCGTCGCCCAGGTCGGCGAGCACCTTGAGGAAGACCTCTGTAGGGACGACCTCGGGCTCGACGCCGAACTCCGTGAGCAGCAGCGGCTTCAGACCCGGCACCAGGTCGAGGTGGAGCAGGCGGCGCACGCGCGTGCCGATCAGCGGGTCGATCTTGTTGCGGGTCGGCCCGTAGCTCATCAGGCCGTCCGCGTACACGTCGACCGGAGCGCCCGCGAAGATCTGTGCGACCGCCATCGCCGGACTGACCTGGATGGACTCCACGGCGAGCTCGACGTTGTCGTCGCCGAGGTCCCACGTGAGCCGCAAGTAGCGTTCCCACAGCGGGATGTCGTCGGTGCGCGGCGACCAACTGCCGGGGTGGAAGGGTGAGATGGCCTCGTTCCACGACAGGATGCCGTCGAAGCGGTCCCGCAACTGCTCGAAGCCGGGCATCTCGTCGACGGCGGGCGTGGTCTCGGGCGTCGCCGCGTTGTTGGCGACCAGCAGCAGCGTGCGGTCCGCCGGGGCGAACTGGTCCGCGTCCATGGCGGCCGCGAGCGTCGCGGCGCCGTACAGGGTCGAGGCCAGCAGGATGCGCGTCGTACCGCGCGTGGTGCCACGATTCGTCGTGCGCGTCGTCATGCCGTGACCTCCGCGCGGACCGGGCGGCGGCGCAGCCGGCGCAGGCGCGTGGCCCGCTGGGTGTCCATCGAGTCGAGCGCGTCGTCGAGCACCCCCTGCGGCATGCGCTTGAGCGCGGCCGCGCTGAGCGACTTCAATGTGCGGGCCACGGGCGGTTCGAACCTTTCGATGGATCCCAAGTGGTGGGAAATGATGGCGCAGTACGTACGCACGGCCTTCGGCAGAAGCAGTTCCGCATCCCGGTCCTGTGCCGTTTCCCGGACAACCTGGTCGAATGCCCGGATGAAATCGAGCTGCCGTACGTCACCGATCTGAGTGAGCGAGGACGAGACGCCGCGGCGATAGAAAACGCCCAGAGGGCTGACCGCCGCAAAGGATTTCGCCTCGCGGTGCAGCCGCCAGATCCACGGCCTGTCCTCCGCCGTACGAAGCCCGTCGGTGAAGTGCAGCAGCCCCTCGTCGGCGAGCCGCCGGTGGTACATGCCGGCCCACGCGTACGCGTAGTCGACGGCGGTCGAGCGGTCGGCCGGCAGGATCGCCGCGCGCGGGTCCATGACGACGTCGCGCAGACCGTGCGGGAAACGGTGCACCGAGCGGGCCCGCGCCGTGCACTGGACGTGGTCCGTGCGCACGAAGTCGCAGCCCAGGTCCTCTATGGCGGCGAGGAGGCGGGCGTAGTAGCCGGGTGCGAGCCAGTCGTCGCCGTCCAGGAAGGCGAGGTATTCGCCGCGGGCCCTGTCGAGCCCGGTGTTGCGGGCGGCCGCGAGTCCTCCGTTCCGTTCGTGTCGCACGACGACCGCGCCGGGCAGCTCGCGCTCGGCGCGCGCGAGAATGTCCGGTGTCTCGTCCTTGGAGCAGTCGTCGACGAGAATGAATTCGAAGTCGTCGCGTGCGTTCGCTCGCAGACTTCTGAGGGTGTCGGGCGCGTATTGCTGCACGTTGTAGAACGGCACGATGACGGAGAGCTTGACCACGACGGTGACGTTAGGGTGCGGCCCGGCATTCGTCTTGACCGTCGCCTTGATATCAGGTGAACGAAGCGTGGCGGGACCGTTAACCGGCCCTGGCGCGGGTCGTTTCCGGGGCCGATTCGCCATTCGTCGGTTTGCTGTTAACCCTTTGTTGCATTCTGGTTGGGCCGCGGCTCGGAATTGCTTCCTAACTTCGTCGGTGTGCCAGTAAGGAACGGAAATTCGCTCAGGGTCGCGGTGCTCGCGGACTCCGACACCCGGTGGAAATGGGGGTCGCTCACCGCCGCCCGCATCGCCTCCGAAGGCGTCGCACTCGACGGCTATCTGCTGCGCGGCCGGGCCACCCCGACCCCGCGCCAGCTCCGCGAGATCGGCGTCCGCGCCGACAGCCTGCGCGAGGTCACGGCCGTCGAATTCCTCCGCGAGATGGAGCCCGAAGCGTACGACGTGGTGGTGCTCGCCGTCGTCGGCGGGGGAGTCCAGGCCGCCCTGCACGGCCTCGCCCACGCCTGGCGGGGAGCGGTGCGGCGCCCCGTCGTCGTCACCGGCTACGTCGGCGTCGTCTACGAAAAGCTCGCCGACGGCCTCCTCCTGCGGCACGGCGCCGACGTGGTGCTCGCCAACTCCGCCTACGACGCGGACCGGTTCCGCGCCGTGTACGAGGGGGTGGGCGCGGACGCCTCCGCGGTGACCGAGTGCGCGCTGCCGTTCCTCGGCGGCGAGCCGTACACCGGCGAACGCGAGCCGTACACGGTGACCTTCGCCGCCCAGCCGTCCGTACCCGACACCGCGGCCGACCGCGACTACCTGCTTGGCCGCCTCGTGCGGCACGCCGAGTCGCATCCCGACCGCGAGGTGCTGCTCAAGCTGCGCAGCAAGCCCGGCGAACACACCACGCACATCGAGGAGATCCCCTACCAGAAGCTCGCGCAGCGCCGCGAACTCCCCGCCAACCTCCGGCTCGTGTACGGGAACATGGGCGAGGTCCTCGACCGCACGGACCTGCTCGTCACGGTCAGCTCCACCGCCGCCCTCGAATCCCTGCACCGGCGCATCCCGACCGCGCTGCTCACCGACCTGGGCGTGCGCGAGGCACTCGGCAACCACCACTTCACCGGCTCCAACTGCCTTGCGTCCTGGGACCAGTTGGACGCGGGTCTGCGGCCCGCACCGGACCCCGAGTGGCTCGCCCGGCAGGGCGTCGCCGCCGACGGCACGTACGAGCGCGCCTTCGACGGCGTGCGGGCCACGGTCGCCGACCTGCTCGCCGAGGACCGGCCCCCGCTGGCGCCGTACTACAGCCGCACCACCGCCCCCGGCTACCTGCCGCGCATCCTCGCCCGCCACCACCTCGCACCCGACGGCAGCCCGCTGCCCGGCGCGCCCGCGGCCGACCGGGCGCCGGGTCCCGTGCGGCAGGTCGTGCGGCGGGCCGCCCGCGGCGCCTACCGGCACGGGGTGCAGCGCGTCGCCCCCGCGATCCGGCGGATGGGGGAGCTGTGAGCCCTCAGAACCCTCAACCCCCCGAAGGAGAAGCGCACATGACCGAACCCGAGCCCGTCCGCCGCGTCCTCGCCGTGATCCCCGCCCGCGGCGGCTCCAAGGGCGTACCGGCGAAGAACCTCGCCCCGGTCGGCGGCATGCCCCTGGTGGCCCGCGCCGTGCGCGAGTGCCTCGCCACCCGGCAGGTCACCGACGTCGTGGTCTCCACCGACGACGACGCCATCGCCGCCGCAGCGCGGGACGCGGGCGCCGAGGTCGTCATCCGGCCCACCGCCATCGCCGGCGACAAGTCCAGCTCCGAGGCGGCCGTGCTGCACGCCATGGACGCGCACGAGGCGCTGCACGGCGCGGCCGTCGACGTGGTGCTGCTCGTCCAGTGCACCAGCCCCTTCCTCGTACGGGAGGACATCGACGCGGTGGTCGGCGCGGTCCTCGACAAGGGGGCCGACAGCGCGCTGACCGTCGCCGCGTTCCACGGGTTCGTGTGGCGGGACGAGGCGGACGAACCGCAGTCGGCTTCCGTACACAGCACGGCAGTTGAGGGCGGCGTCGCCGTCCTCGCCGACCGGAAGACCGGGATCGGGACCGCGACCGGCGGCGGCTACGGCGTCAACCACGACAAGTCGCAGCGCCAGATGCGCCAGGACCGGCCCCAGGACCTCCTGGAGACCGGCGCCGTCTACGCCATGGAGACCAGCGGGTTCCGCCGCCACGAGCACCGCTTCTTCGGCCGCACCGAACTGGTGCGCACCGACCCCGCGCGCGTACTCGAGATCGACGATCCGCACGACCTCGCGCGCGCCCGCGCGCTGGCCCCCCTCTTCGACCAGCAGTCCGTCCTCCCCTCCAGGGAAGACGTCGACGCGGTCGTCCTCGACTTCGACGGCACCCAGACCGACGACAAGGTGCTGATCGACTCCGACGGACGGGAACTCGTCACCGTGCACCGCGGTGACGGACTCGGCATCGCTGCCCTCCGCAAGAGCGGCCTCGAACTGCTGATCCTGTCCACGGAAGTGAACCCGGTCGTCGCCGCACGGGCCCGGAAACTCAAGATCCCGGTCCTGCACGGCATCGACCGCAAGGACCTCGCACTGAAGCAGTGGTGCGAGGAACAGGGCATCGCGCCCGAGCGCGTGCTCTACGTCGGCAACGACGTCAACGACCTCCCGTGCTTCGCCCTCGCGGGCTGGCCCGTGGCGGTCGCGAGCGCCCATGACGTCGTGCGCGGCGCCGCACGCGCCGTCACCACCGTCCCCGGAGGCGAAGGCGCGATCCGAGAGATCGCCGGCTGGATCCTCGGCCCTTCTCTCGACTCCCTCGACCCGCTCACCAAGTAAGGAACGTACCCACCATGTCCAACGCTCCCCTTTCCCCCGCGTCCGACTCCCGTATCCGCACGTTCGGTTCGCGCGAGGCAGGCCCCGGCCGCCCCGTCTACATCACCGGCGAGATCGGCATCAACCACAACGGTGACCTGGAGAACGCGTTCCGGCTGATCGACGCCGCCGCCGAGGCCGGCTGCGACGCCGTCAAGTTCCAGAAGCGCACCCCCGAGATCTGCACGCCGCGCGACCAGTGGGACATCGAGCGCGACACCCCCTGGGGCCGCATGACGTACATCGACTACCGGCACCGCGTCGAGTTCGGCGAGGACGAGTACCGGGCCATCGACGAGTACTGCAAGAAGCGCGGCATCGACTGGTTCGCCTCCCCGTGGGACACCGAGGCTGTCGCCTTCCTGGAGAAGTTCGACGTCCCCGCCCACAAGGTGGCCTCCGCGTCCCTCACGGACGACGAGCTGCTGCGCGCCCTGCGCGCCACCGGCCGCACCGTCATCCTCTCCACCGGCATGTCGACGCCGAAGCAGATCCGCCACGCGGTGGAGGTCCTCGGCTCGGACAACATCCTGATGTGCCACGCCACGTCGACGTACCCGGCGCAGGCCGAGGAGCTCAACCTCCGCGTCATCAACACCCTCCAGGGCGAGTACCCGAACGTCCCGATCGGCTACTCCGGCCACGAGACGGGCCTCCAGACGACCCTCGCGGCCGTCGCCCTCGGCGCCGCCTTCGTCGAGCGTCACATCACCCTCGACCGCGCCATGTGGGGCTCCGACCAGGCCGCCTCCGTGGAGCCGCAGGGTCTCACGCGCCTCGTGCGCGACATCCGCACCATCGAGGAGTCCCTCGGTGACGGCGTCAAGAAGGTCTACGAGTCCGAGCTCGGCCCGATGAAGAAGCTGCGCCGCGTTCCGGGCGTCGTCGCCGACGCGGAGATCGCCGTCGCCGCCGGCGAGCCGGTGGGCGTCTGACGAACCTCGGAACGAATCGTGGGCGGTCGGGCGCGGTGGAGGCCGCGCCCGACCGCCCCGGCGCCCTCGGGAGGGCCCGCATGTCCGGCAGTACGTTGTGCTTCGTCGAGAGCCCGGTACAGCTCCTCAACGTTCTGGAGTGGGCGCACCACCAGGAGGTCACCGCGACCGTCGTGGTGCTCTCGCCCACCGACCCGATGACCCGCGGCCAGCTGCGCCGCATGGCGGCGCTCGCCCGCACCGAAGGGCACACCGTGCGCTGGGAGGAGGCCCGCGGTGGCGCGGCCGCGCCCTTCCAGACGATCGGCGGGCTCGCCCCCTCGCTGCGCAGGGCCGACCGGATCGTCCTCGGCGACCCGTTCTCCCGCTACGTACAGCTGCTGCTCACGATCACTCACGCCCGCGAGCTCGTCGTCGTCGACGACGGCACCGCCACCATGGAGTTCGTCGCCCAACTGGTGCGCGGCGAACGGCTCGTGCGCTGGCACCGGCGCGGTGGCAGGGCGGGCCCGCGCGACCTCGTCTTCGGCCCCGTCGCGGCCGTCGCGCGCCGCAGGCTCACCGGGCACGCGCGCCGCGACTCCGTGTCCGTGTTCACGTCGATGCCGGTGGCCGAGGTCCCCGAGGGCGTCACGGTGTCCTCCAACGACTACGCCTGGACCCGCGCCCGGTTCGGGCCGCCCCGGATCACGCGCGGCGCCGACATGGTCGGAACGTCCCTGGTGGAGACGGGAGTCGTCGACCTGGAGCAGTACGTCGGCGCGGTGCGCGAACTGGCCCGCGCGCACGGCGCCACCCGCTACTTCGCGCACCGCCGCGAGAGCGCCGACAAGCTCCACCGCCTCGCCGCGGAGACCGGCCTGGAGATCGTCCGCCCCGACCTCCCCCTGGAACTGATCGCCCGGCGCGGGCCCATAGGCCGGACGATCCTCAGTTTTCCGTCGACGGTGGTGCACACGCTGCCGATCGCTCTCGCGGGGACGGGGGTGAAGGTTGCGATCTGCGAGATCGATCCGGCGTGGCTCAGCCACGGGGTCTCCGACCATGCGCAGGGGTTCTTGGCGGGGATCTCGGGGTCGGCGCGGGGGGCGGTGCGGGCGTATTAAGCCCGCCGAACCCCCGGGGCTCCGCGGGCCCTCGTCACAAGTGCGGGGCTTGAAGGACCTGCTCAAACGCCGCAGGGGCTTGAAGGGGTGAGGTCGTCGTCGCCGGCTGAGGCGCCGCTCGAAAAGAGACTTGATACCCCTCCTGTGCGATCCACATGCGCATCGCGACCCATTTTCTTACGCCAATCCGGCTGAACTTTTGTTGATCGGACGTTAGTTGGCCCCTGCATCGCCCTACCCTTCAGAGGGTGAACCAGTCGAAGTCCCGTGAGTCAGAGGCCGAGAAACCCGGGGAATCCGTGCCGGGCACCGCACTTCCAGGTGCGCTGCCCGAGGCGCTCCGCGCCGAACTCGTCGCCTTCCGGCGCGATATGCACATGCACCCCGAGCTGGGCAATCAGGAGTTCCGTACCACCGCGGCGCTCAAGTCCCGCCTGGAGAAGGCGGGGCTCGCGCCGCGCCTTCTCGGCATGGGGACCGGCCTCATCTGTGACATCGGCACCGAGGGCGGAGAGTGGCGCGGCGGGCGCGGCATGCTGGCGCTGCGGGCCGACATCGACGCGCTGCCGATCCCGGACACCAAGACGGACTGCGCGTACCGGTCGACGGTGCCGGACCGGGCGCACGCGTGCGGTCACGACGTGCACACCACGGTCGTGCTGGGCGCCGGGCTCGTCCTCGCGGATCTGCACCGCAAGGGTCAACTGCCGCACCCCGTACGGCTGCTGTTCCAGCCCGCGGAGGAGGTGCTGCCCGGCGGCGCGCCCGACGCGATCGAGTGCGGGGTGCTCGACGGCGTACGCGGCATCATCGGCGTGCACTGCGACCCGAAGGTCGACGCGGGGCGGATCGGGATCAGGCCGGGGCCCATCACGTCGGCCTGCGACCGCCTGGAGGTCACGCTCGACGGGCCCGGCGGGCACACGGCGCGTCCGCACCTGACCACGGACCTGGTGACCGCCGCGGCGAAGGTCGCCACGGAGGTTCCGGCGGTCGTCGCCCGCCGGGTCGACGCGCGCTCGGGGCTCGCCGTGACGTGGGGGCGCCTGGAAACGGGGCACGCGTGCAACGTGATCCCGCAGCATGCGGAGTTGTCCGGCACGGTGCGGTGTCTGGACCTGGACGCGTGGCGCGCCGCGCCGGACCTGGTGCACGGTGCCGTCCAGGAGATCGCGGACCTGTACCGCGCGAAGCCGGTGGTCAACTACATCCGCGGGGTGCCTCCGGTGGTCAACGACCCGGCGGTCACGGATCTTCTGCGGGATGCCATGACGGCCCGGCGGGGTGCGGATTCCGTCGAGGACACGCAGCAGAGCCTCGGTGGTGAGGACTTCTCCTGGTACCTGGAGCACGTTCCCGGGGCGATGGCCCGCCTGGGCGTGAAGCCACCCGGTGACCGGGGCTCCCGTGACCTCCACCAGGGCGACTTCGACGTGGACGAGTCGTCGATCACGGTCGGCGTAGAACTCTTCACGGCGGCAGCCCTCCTGGACGGCACAGCCGCACCGGCGTAAAAGCCGGGGCTCTGCCCCGGACCCCGCGCCTCAATCGCCGGCGGGGCTTGATGTCGCTCGGCAGATCAGCCATCGGCGGGAATTGGGCAATTCAAGCCCCTGCGGCGATTGAGCAGCGGGGTCCGGGGCGGAGCCCCGTGGCCGGGGGGGGGCGGGGGGGGGGCGGGGAACCCGTACGTGACGGGGCAGCGGCACAAATGCATAACGGCGCCGCACAACCCCCCGCCCCACCCCGCTACGCGCGTTACGCTCCGCCGAACTCAGCGCCCCACACGGCGTGTTGACGAAGGAGCACCCCACCATGCGTCCAACTCGTACGTCCCGGCTCACGCACATATCGGTCACCGTCGTCGGCCTCGCGCTCGCCGCCACCGCCTGCGGCGGCACCAGCAGCGAGAAGGGCGGAGGCGGCGACGAGAGCGGCAAGAAGCTCGGCCTCGCCATCGCGTACGACGTCGGCGGCAAGGGGGACCAGTCGTTCAACGACTCCGCCTATGAGGGCATGCTCAAGGCGAAGAAGGAGTTCGGCTACAAGACCGCCGACCAGGAGCCGAAGGACGGCGAGTCCGACGACGACAAGGCGCAGCGGCTCGCGAACCTCGCGAAGGCCGGCTACAACCCGGTCGTCGGCATCGGCTACGCCTACGGCCCGGCGATGAAGGAAGCCTCGAAGAAGTACCCGAAGACGACCTTCGGCATCGTCGACTCGGTCGTCGAGGGCAAGAACGTCGCCTCCCTGGTCTTCGCCGAGAACGAGTCCTCCTACCTGGCCGGCGTCGCCGCGGCCAAGGCCACCAAGTCCGACCACGTCGGCTTCGTCGGCGGCGTCGACAACGAACTGATCAACAAGTTCGAGGCCGGCTTCGAGCAGGGCGTGGCCGACACCAAGAAGGGCGTGGACATCGAGGTCCAGTACCTCGACGAGGACCCGGCCAAGGGCTTCGCCAGCCCCGACCTCGGCAGGGCCGCCGCCGAGAAGCAGATGGAGGACGGCGCCGACGTGATCTACCACGCGGCGGGTCTTTCGGGGCAGGGCGTCATCAAGGCGGCCGCCGAGCAGAAGACATGGGTCATCGGCGTCGACTCCGACCAGTACAAGCAGAAGACGCTCGCCAAGTACAAGGACTACATCCTCACTTCGGCGCTCAAGGAAGTCGGCGAGTCCGTCTACTCGCTGGCCAAGTCCGTCGAGGACGGCAAGCCGCTGACCGGCGTGCAGACCTTCGACCTCAAGGTCGACGGCGTGGGGGCCTCGGAGTCCAACCCGAAGTTCAAGGAGATCGCCGGTCTTTCCGACGCGGTCGCCAAGGCCAAGAAGGGCATCGTCGACGGCTCCATCAAGGTCGACACCAAGCCGAAGAAGAAGTGACCCGAACGGTGCCGCCGACCGCCTTCACCGGCGGCACCGCAAACCCGGCCGTATACGGCCTCGTACCCCCGTCGATAACAGTCTGGACAACCAGGGTTCTCTGTCGGGTCTACGCGCGTTACTCTGCGGCGAACTCAGCGTCGGCCCCCTGCCGTTCCGGCGCTTGTACGAAGGAGCACTTCTCATGCGCCGGGTTTCCCGTATAGCGGTCGCAGGCACCGCGACCGCCTCGCTCGCCCTCGCCCTCTCCGCCTGCGGAGGCACCTCGTCGGACGCCCAGTCGTCCTCCGACGGTGGCAAGGAAAAGGGCCTCGCCATCGCCTACGACGTGGGCGGCAAGGGCGACCAGTCGTTCAACGACGCCGCGTACGACGGCCTCCGCCAGGCCAAGAAGAAGTTCGGCTACGAGGTCGCCGACCAGGAGCCGAAGGACGGGGAGTCGGACGACGACAAGACCCAGCGCCTCGTACAGCTGGCGAAGATGGGTTACAACCCGGTCGTCGGCATCGGCTACGCGTACGCGCCCGCCGTCAAGGAGGCCGCCGCGAAGTACCCGAAGACCACCTTCGGCATCGTCGACGACGCGACCGCCAAGGGCGACAACATCGCCGACCTGGTCTTCCAGGAGAACGAGGTCTCGTACCTCGCCGGTGTCACCGCGGCCATGAAGACGAAGTCGGACACGGTCGGCTTCGTCGGCGGCGTCGACAACGCGCTGATCAACAAGTTCCAAGCGGGCTTCGAGCAGGGCGTGGCCGACACCAAGAAGGGCGTAAAGGTCGAGGTGCAGTACCTCGACGAGGACCCCGCCAAGGGCTTCGCCTCGCCGGACCTCGGCAAGGCCGCCGCCGAGAAGCAGTTGGAGGACGGCGCCGACGTCGTCTACCACGCGGCCGGCCTGTCGGGTCAGGGCGTCATCGAGGCGGCCGCCGCCGAGAAGGCGTACGCGATCGGCGTCGACTCCGACCAGTACGCGCAGGCCCCGCTGAAGAAGTACAAGAAGTACATCATCACCTCCGCCACCAAGGACGTCGCCAAGGCGATCCTCAACCTGGCGGAGTCGGTCCAGGACGGCAAGCCGGAGACCGGTGTCGTCACCGGCGACCTGAAGTCCGGCGAGGTCTCGCTCGCCGACTCCAACCCGGAGTTCAAGAGCGACTCCAAGCTCCAGGCGGCCCTGAAGAAGGCCGAGCAGGGCATCGTCGGCGGCTCCGTGAAGGTGCCGGAGAAGCCCAAGAAGTAGCACGCGGGAAGCCGGGCGCGGGGTGGCCGGCCCCTCCCAGCGGGGAACTGTTCCCTCCTGGGAGGTGACCGTTCCTCCTTGGGGAGGAGCCTTCTGCCTCGCGCCCCGTATCTGCGATCCTGCTCGAACTCACTTCTCGCACACCGCTGTTGGGGCGCTCCGCGTAGGCGACCCCCTTCCCCAGGAGAGTGCGCCATCGCCACGTCAAGCTCCCCGCCGGCCGATTCCACGGCCCCCGTCGCCGTAGAACTCAAGGGCATCACCAAGCGGTTCCCCGGCGTGGTCGCCAACCACGACATCCGCCTCACCGTCCACAAGGGCACCGTGCACGCCCTGGTCGGGGAGAACGGGGCGGGCAAGTCCACCCTGATGAAGATCCTCTACGGCATGCAGAAGCCGGACGAGGGCACCATCGCCATCGCCGGGGAGCAGGTCACCTACTCCTCGCCCGCCGACGCCATCGCCCGCGGCATCGGCATGGTCCACCAGCACTTCATGCTCGCGGACAACCTCACCGTCCTGGAGAACGTCGTCCTCGGCAGCGAGAAGCTGTACGGGATCGGCGGCAGGGCCCGCCGCAAGATCCTTGAGCTCTCCGAGCGTTACGGGCTCGGGGTGCGCCCCGACGTCCTCGTCGAGGACCTCGGCGTCGCCGACCGGCAGCGCGTGGAGATCCTCAAGGTCCTCTACCGCGGCGCCACGACCCTGATCCTCGACGAGCCGACCGCCGTGCTCGTCCCGCAGGAGGTCGACGCGCTCTTCGACAACCTGCGCGGGCTCAAGGCCGAGGGCCTGTCCGTCATCTTCATCTCGCACAAGCTCGGCGAAGTCCTCTCCGTGGCCGACGAGATCACTGTCATCCGGCGCGGCACGACGGTCGGCACCGCCGTCCCCGCCGAGACCACGTCGAAGCAGCTCGCCGAGCTGATGGTCGGCAGCGAACTGCCCACCCCGGAGACGGCGGAGTCCACCGTCACCGACCGCCCCGTCGTCGAGGTCGAGGAGCTGCGCCTCGCGGCCCCGGGCGGCGGCAAACCGCTCCTCGACGGCGTCACCTTCACCATCCACGCCGGCGAGGTGCTCGGCCTCGCGGGCGTCGAGGGCAACGGGCAGACCGAGCTGATCGAGGCGCTCATCGGCCTGGAGCACGCGGACAGCGGCACCATCACACTCCTCGGCGACGAGATCACCTCCTGGGCCACCCGCAGGCGCCGCGAGTCCGGCATCGGCTACATCCCCGAGGACCGGCACCGCCACGGGCTCATCCTGAGCGCCCCGCTGTGGGAGAACCGGATGCTCGGCCACGTCACCGAGCGGCCCAACAGCAAGGGCTTCTGGCTCGACCCGAAGGCCGCGCAGGCCGACACCGAGCGGATCGTCAAGGAGTACGACGTCCGCACCCCCGGCATCGACGTCACCGCGGACTCCCTGTCGGGCGGCAACCAGCAGAAGCTCATCGTGGGCCGCGAGATGAGCCACACGCCCAAGTTCCTGATCGCCGCCCACCCCACCCGCGGAGTGGACGTCGGCGCGCAGGCCCAGATCTGGGACCAGATCCGCGCGGCACGCCACGAGGGGCTCGCCGTGCTGCTCATCTCGGCCGACCTCGACGAACTGATCGGCCTCTCCGACACCCTCCGGGTCATCTACGACGGCCGCCTCGTCGCCGACGCCGACCCGGCCGCCATCACCCCGGAAGAGCTGGGATCCGCCATGACCGGTGCGGCCTCGGGCCACCTGGAGCACACGGAAGACGGTGCCTGACCATGAACATCCGTAAGCGATGGGCCGCCATCGACACAGAGCGGATCCTTCTCGCGGTGGCGGGACCGGTCATCGCGCTCGTCGTGGCGTTCGCCCTGACCGCGATCGTGCTCGTGGCCTCCGGCGAGAACCCCGTCGAACCGTTCTCGATCATGTTCGAGCAGGCGACGTTCTCCGACGTCCAGGTACTCATCATCAACGACGCCGCCGGCCTCTACGTCGGCGCGCTCGCCGTGGCCATCGGCTTCCGGATGAACCTCTTCAACATCGGCGTCGAGGGCCAGTACCGGCTCGCCGCCTGCGTCGCCGCCATCGTCGGCGCACACATCGCGTTCCCGGCCTTCCTCCAGATCCCGCTGCTCATCCTGTCGGCGGCCCTGACCGGCGCGATCTGGTCGGGCATCGCGGGCATCCTCAAGGTGACCCGCGGCGTCAGCGAGGTCGTCTCCACGATCATGCTGAACTCGATCGCAGCCTCGGTCATCGCGTACCTCACCCTGGAGGACGCCTTCGGCGTCGCCGTCGGCAACAACCGCACCACCGGCGAGATGGACAAGGCCGGCTGGTTCCCCGGCATCAACATGGGCGACGCGGTCGGCACCGTCTACGGCTTCGTCTTCGTCGCGATCGCCCTCGGCATCGTCTACTGGGTGATGCTGAACCGCACCCGCTTCGGCTTCGACCTGCGCGCCTCCGGAGCCTCCGACACCGCGGCCGCCGCCTCCGGCGTCTCGGCGAAGAAGATGGTCCTCACGGCCATGCTCCTGTCCGGCGCCGTCGCGGGCCTCGCCGGTCTGCCGACCCTGCTCGGTTCGACGCACACCTTCTCCGACTCGTTCCCGGCCGCGCTCGGCTTCAACGCGATCACCGTGGCGCTGCTCGGCCGCAACAGCCCGGTCGGCATGGCCCTCGCGTCCCTCCTCCTGTCGTGGCTGTTCAACGCGGCCGACCCGCTGGACCTCCAGGGCTACAGCTCCGAGATCGCCACGATCATGCAGGGCCTCATCGTGATCGCCGTCGTCGTCTCCTACGAGGCCGTCCGCGTCTGGGGCACCCGCCGCCAGCAGCAGCGCGTCGGCGCCGAACTCGCCGCGGGCCACGTGCTGAGCGCCTCCGACAACAACGACAAGAAGCCGGAGGTGGCCGCCCGATGAGTACGGCTCCCGTTCTCGACAAGCCCGCAGCGCCCACGGCGCGCCGCAAGCTCAGCCTCTCCGTCCTGCTCCTGATCATCGCGGGCCTGCTCTGCCTGGTCTCCGCGGTCCGCCTGATCACCGACGCGAACGGACTGACCTCCGTCAGCCAGATGTCGACCGCGCTCCAACTCGCCGTACCCATCGGCATGGCGGGCCTCGGCGGACTGTGGGCCGAGCGCGCGGGCGTCGTCAACATCGGCCTCGAAGGCATGCTGATCCTCGGCACCTGGTTCGGCGCCTGGGCCGGCTACCAGTGGGGCCCCTGGGTCGGCGTGCTCGCCGCCCTGATCGGCGGGGCGCTCGGCGGCCTGGTGCACGCGATCGCCACGGTCACCTTCAACGTCAACCACATCGTCTCCGGTGTGGCCATCAACATCCTCGCCCTCGGCGCCACCCGCTACCTCTCCGTCCTGATGTACGACGGGATGGACGGCGCGACCTCCCGCCAGTCGCCCGCGGTGCCGTCCCTCGGCGAGTTCACGGTCCCCGGCCTCGCGGACGCCCTCGCCGACCTCAACAAACACGGCTGGTTCCTGATCTCCGACATCGCGGGCCTGCTCGGCGGCGTCATGACGGGCGTGTCCTGGCTGACGCTGATCGCGGTGCTCCTGGTCCCCGCCTCCTGGTGGATCCTGTGGCGCACGTCGTTCGGCCTGCGCCTGCGGTCCTGCGGCGAGAACCCCGTCGCGGCCGAGTCCCTCGGCGTCAACGTCATCAAGTACAAGTACATCGCCGTGCTGGCGTCCGGCGCCCTGGCCGGCCTCGGCGGCGCGTTCCTCTCCATGGTCTCCTCCAACTACTACCTGGAGGGCCAGACCGGAGGCCGCGGCTACATCGGCCTCGCCGCGATGATCTTCGGCAACTGGATGCCAGGCGGACTCGCCCTGGGCGCCGGCCTGTTCGGCTACAGCGACACGCTCAAGGTGCGCGGCGGCACCGAGAACACCCACGCCCTGCTCCTCCTCATCGCGATTCTCGCGCTCCTCGCGGTGGCCTGGCTGATCTGGAAGAAGAAGTACGTGGGCGCGGTCGTCACCCTGGCCGTCTCCGTCCTCCTCTTCTTCTGGTACTCCTCCACCGATTCGGTACCGAGCCAGGTCGCCACGGCCATGCCGTACGTCCTGACCCTGCTCGTCCTGGCACTCTCGGCACAGCGCCTGCGCATGCCGAAGGCGAACGGGAAGCCGTACCGGAAGGGGCAGGGCACGTGACGGTCGACTGGGACCACCTGAGAGGGGCGGCTCGCGAGGCCATGTCCCGCGCGTACGCCCCGTACTCGGGCTTCCCGGTCGGCGCCGCGGCCCTCGTCGACGACGGCCGCACGGTCTCCGGCTGCAACGTCGAGAACGCCTCGTACGGCCTGGGCCTGTGCGCGGAGTGCGGCCTCGTGTCGGAGTTGGTGGCGACCGGCGGCGGCCGCCTCACCCACTTCACGTGCGTGGACGGCAAGGGCGAACTCCTGATGCCCTGCGGCCGCTGCCGACAGCTGCTGTACGAGTTCGGGGGCCGGGAGCTGCTCCTGGAGACGGGGGCGGGGGTGCGGACGCTGGGGGAGATGCTGCCGGAGGCGTTCGGCCCGGAGCACCTGAGCACGTAAAGCCCCTGCGGCGATCGAGCCAATCAAGCCCCCCCGCGGCGATCGAGCAGCGGGGTCCGGGGCGGAGCCCCGTGTCCGTAACGCCGGTGCGGCGGATCAGCTCCGCTCGGCCCGCCGCACCATCTCCGCGATCCACGTGGGCGCATACGGCGACGTACACCCCGCCGACGTCGGATACTCCTTGAGCACACCGAGCCGCTCGCCGACGGCAACCGCACGGTCACGCTGCCCGGGATGCGCAATCCCGATCTGCGCGAGACACGTGTTCATGTCCCACTGAAGCCGCTCGGGCGCGCCCCCCATCTCCGCCTCGATGACGTCAAGCAACCCCGACAGGTCAAGCCCTTCCGGCCTCTTCACCACACGGTCCGCGGTCAACGCCCACCCGGCCCCCGCGACCGAGGGATCCTCGTCGTCGAGCCAGGCCAGCCGCAACGCCTCGGCGTGCGGACTCTTCTTCACCACATAGTTGATCAACCAGTCCCGCACCTTCGGCGCCCGCGCCGCCCGCAGCATCGCGTCCAGCTCCCCCTCCCCGAACGCCTTCGGCCGGCAGACGAGAAGCGCGAGGAGCCGCGCCGCCGTGTCACCGGTCGCCCACAGCTCGACCGCGAGGTCCTGCCGCGTCTTGAGGCGCTTCGCGATCGCTCGCAGCTTGCCCAGATTCACGCCGTGGTCGTCGCCGTGCCGCTCGTTGACGGCGCGCGCCCTCGGATCCTCGAGCCCGGCCAGCTCGTCGAGCAGCTCGCGCACCGTCGCGGCGGTCGCCTCGGTCTCGGTCTCGGGCACAGCGGCCTCCTGTTTCCTGTTCGTCTCGGCGGGGGTCTCACGGTACGGCGCGGCGAGGTCGCCGGCACACTTCACGCGGAGCGTCTATGCGCGTAGAGTCGCCGCCGTGCCGTGGAGCGTGCCGGGTGCGCCACGCTGTGCTGAACCGTTGGAGGATTTGCCATGGACGTCATCTCCGTCATCCGTACGAAGCGGGACCGCGGACGCCTCACGGACGCCCAGATCGACTGGGTCGTCGACGCGTACACGCGGGGCGACGTCGCCGACGAGCAGATGTCGGCCCTCGCCATGGCCATCTTCCTGAACGGGATGGACCGCGCGGAGATCGCCCGCTGGACCGCCGCGATGATCAACTCCGGTGACCGGATGGACTTTTCCTCCCTCTCCCGTCCCACCGCCGACAAGCACTCCACGGGCGGCGTCGGCGACAAGATCACGCTGCCGCTCGCGCCCCTCGTCGCAGCCTGCGGCGCGGCCGTGCCGCAGCTGTCGGGCCGCGGCCTCGGCCACACCGGCGGCACGCTCGACAAGCTGGAGGCGATCCCCGGCTGGCGCGCGAACATCACCAACGACGAGATGATGCGCACCCTGGAGGACGTCGGCGCGGTCGTCTGCGCGCCGGGCAGCGGCCTCGCCCCCGCCGACAAGAAGCTCTACGCGCTCCGCGACGTCACGGCCACCGTCGAGTGCATCCCGCTCATCGCGTCCTCGATCATGTCGAAGAAGATCGCGGAGGGCACGGGCTCGCTGGTCCTCGACGTGAAGGTCGGCTCGGGTGCCTTCATGAAGGAACTGGACGCCGCCCGCGAACTCGCCCGCACGATGGTCGGGTTGGGCACGGACCACAACCTGCCGACGGTCGCCCTCGTCACCGATATGAACACCCCGCTCGGCCTGACCGCGGGCAACGCGCTCGAAGTCCGCGAATCCGTCGAGGTGTTGGCGGGCGGCGGCCCCGACGACGTCGTGGAGCTGACCCTCGCCCTCGCCCGCGAGATGCTCGACGCGGCGGGCCTGACGGACGTCGACCCGGCGAAGGCGCTCGCCGACGGTCGTGCGATGGACGCGTGGCGGCGGATGATCGCGGCGCAGGGCGGGGACCCGGATGCGGCGCTGCCGACGGCGCGTGAGACGCATGTGGTGACGGCGGGGGAGTCCGGTGTGCTCACCCGTCTCGACGCGATGGGTGTGGGCCTCGCTGCCTGGCGCCTCGGGGCGGGGCGCTCCCGCAAGGAGGACCCGGTCCAGGCGGCGGCGGGTGTCGAACTCCACGCCAAGCCGGGGGGCTCCGTCTCCGCGGGTCAGGCCCTGATGACCCTCCACACGGACACGCCCGAGCGGTTCGCGTACGCCCTGGAGGCCCTGGAGGGGTCATACGACACGGCTCCCACGGCCACCGATTTCATCCCGCCCCGGACAGTCCTGGAACGCATCGCCTGACCGCGCCAATCCCCCACCCCGCCCCTTCCCGAAAGCCCTCAATCGCCGGGCGGGCTGGGTGGGTGGGCCTACCCGAAAGTCCTGCCGGACGGGCCTGCTCAATCGCCGCAGGGGCTATAAGCGGCCCTGCCGGGCGGGCCTGCTCAATCGCCGCAGGGGATTGATAGATCAAGCCCCTGCGGCAAAATCAAGCCCCGCCGGCGATTGAGGCGCGGGGTCCGGGGCGGAGCCCCGAGGCGTGGGGACGGGGGCGCGGAGGGGCCCGGGGCAGCGGCCCGCGTCAACGTGATGGTCACCCCAACAACGCCGCGACCACCACAAGCACCGGCACCGCCCCCATCGTCGACAACAGAATCGACTCCCGCGCCAACCGCTCCCCCACCCGATAGTGACTCGCGTACGTGAAGATGTTCTGGGCCGCCGGAAGCGCCGACGTCACCACGACGTCCAGCAACCGCGCCCCATGCAGCCCGAACACGAAGGACGCCAGCGCCCACGCCGCCACCGGCTGCCCCACCACCTTCAGCACCGTCGACAACAGCACCGGCCCCCGGTCCGCGCCTCGGCCACCCGGCCAGGAACTCCCGCACAGCGAGATGCCGAACGCGATGAGGATCGCCGGCACCGACATGTTCGCGATCAGTTCCAGCGGGTCGAAGACCGGCGACGGCACCGTCCACCCCGCCGCCGACACCAGCACCCCGCACAGCGACCCGATCGCGATCGGGTTCCGGAACGGCGTCAGCAGCCGCTGCCCCCACGACAACCGCGCCGCACCGGCCGCCGCCCCCGACAGATCGAGCACCGTCAGCGCCACCGGTGTCACAACGAGCTGCTGGAAGAGCAGCACCGGGGCGACGAGCGACGCGTCCCCGAGGACGTACACCGCGATCGGGATGCCCAGGTTCCCCGAGTTCACGTAACTCGAGCACAGCGCCCCGATCGTGGTCCGGCCCGCACCCCACCCGCGTACGACACTCGCCGCGATGAAGAGCCCGGCCATCGCCGCCGTGGAGAGCGCCGTGACGACCAGGCTCGGCGACAGGATCACCGCCAGGTCCGCCTTGGCCAGCATCGTGAACAGCAGCGCGGGCGTCGCCACATGGAAGGTCAGCTTGGTGAGGACCTCGCGGCCCTCCGCGCCCAGGTGGCCGCGCCGCCCGATGACGTAGCCGACCGCGATGACGATCGCGATGACCGCGAAACCGTTGAGTACCCCCTGCACGCGTCAAGACTCCGTCGTGAACGGATCCCCGGTCAACGTTGATCCACTATCCGGAACAACGTGACCCGGCCCACGTGCCCGTCTGCGCACGGGACCGATGAATTCCGCACCGCCGCACGGTCATTCGTACGTGTCCGCTTCCTCGCTCTCTCCCGAGTCCCCGCCCGTCGTGGTGCTCGCCGGGCCGATCCGCTCCGGTGACGCGCCCCGGCTGTGCGAGCGCCTCGGCGCCGCCCTGCCGGGGGCGCCGACCGTGACCTGCGACGTCTCCGGCGTGACCACCGCAGACCTCGCGACCCTCGACGCGCTCGCCCGGATGCAGCTCGCCGCCCGCCGCGCCGGATCCCGGATGGTGCTCCGCGACCCGCCCGCGGGACTCGCCGTGCTCCTCGGACTCGCAGGGATGGCCGAGGTGCTGGGCGCGCCTGCCGGCGAGGAGTCAGGCGTCGAGATGGTCCGGGACGCCGAACAGCGGGAACCAGCGCTGCGTGTCCAGGAAGCAGTGGTACCCCGCGATCCGCCCCGCTGAGAACTCGACGACCTGGATCGCCCAGGGCGTGAAGCCTCCCTTGTCCGGATCCGGCTTGTAGTGGGCGAACGCCGGCGTCCCGTTCGACACCACCGGCAGCAGGCGCGAACCCGCGCAGGAAGCGCCGATCGTCGTCATGAAGCCCGTGATGTCCTCGGGGCCGCGCAGCCACAGGTCGAACGGCGGCATCGTCATGATGGCGTCCTCGGCGAGCAGTTCGGTGAGGGCCTTCATGTCGTAGCCCTCGAACGCCGCGACGTAGCGCTCCAGGAGCTTCTGCTGCTCCTCGTCGAGCGGATCGGACGTCGCGGAGTCCGCGGGCGGGGACTCCGCCAGCGTCGCCCGCGCTCGCTGCAGCGCGCTGTTCACCGAAGCCACCGACGTGTCGAGCAGGTCCGCTACCTCCTGCGCCTTCCACGCCAGGACCTCGCGCAGGATCAGCACCGCCCGCTGCTTCGGCGGCAGCTGCTGGAGCGCGGCGACGAACGCGAGCCGCACCGACTCCCGCGCCACGGCCGCCTCCGCCGGATCGTGCACCGCGGGCAGCACGCGGGCGTCCGGGACGGGCTCGAGCCACACATTGTCGGGGCGGGGGTTGAGTGCGGCCTGGGCGAGCGGCGCCGCCGCCGTCAGGTCCATCGGGCGGGCCCGCCTGTTCCCCGCGTTCAGCGAGTCAAGGCACACGTTCGTCGCGATGCGGTACAGCCAGGAGCGCAGGCTGGACCGGCCCTCGAACTTGTCGAAGCTGCGCCAGGCCCGCACCATCGTGTCCTGCACGGCGTCCTCGGCCTCGAACGCCGAGCCCAGCATCCGATAGCAGTACCCGGTCAGCTCGACCCGGTGTTTCTCCAGGTCGTCCAGCCCGGCCTGCGTCGCGGTGTCACTCATTCCAACGCCCCCATTGCCGCGGTGAGTTACAGGCACGGAACAGTGTCCGGCCCAGCACTCCGAAAGCTACCGCAGCCCACTGACAACGGCCCCCCGACCGGGAAAAAGTCCAGGTCGGAAGGCCGGTTCGGTAACGCCAGTGGCAGTGGTTCAGTGCGCCGCGACCGTGGGGCCGCCCGTCCGGTGCCGCGCGGACCGCGCCGCGTACGACCCCCACACCGTGATCGCCACGACGCCGAGCACCGCGAGGAAGCCGAGGCCCACCGTCCCCGACCAGCCCCCCGCGTGGAAGGCGACCGCGCCGACCGCCGAGCCGACGCTGGACCCGACGTAGTACATGGTCTGGTAGAGCGCCGAGGCCTGCGCCCGCCCGTGCGTGGCGGTGTGGCTGACGGACGACGAGGCCGTCGCGTGGCCCGCGAAGAAGCCCGCCGTGATCAGCACGAGGCCCAGCAGGACGAGGACGAGGTTCGGGACGAGGGCGAGCAGCAGCCCCGCCATCGTCGTGCCCGCCGACAGGTACAGCGTGCCGCGCCTGCCGAGCCGCGTCACGAGCTGGCCCGCGGCCGCCGAGGAGACGGTCCCCACCAGGTAGACGATGAAGATCGAGCCGACGACACCCTGCGGGAGGGAGAACGGCGCGGCGGACAGCCGGTAGCCGATCACCGTGTAGACGCCGCCGAACACCATCATGAACAGCGCGCCGATCAGGTACAGGCGGCGCAGCAGCGGGTTCGCGAGATGGCTGCCGACCGTGGCGGCAAGGGCGCGCGGGCGCAGCGAGCCCGGCGTGAAGTGACGCGGCGCCGGCAGCAGCATCCGGAACGCGACGGCGCACGCCACCGCGATCACGCCGATCACTCCGAGGGCCACTCGCCAGCCCCACGCCTGCGCGAGCCAGCCGCCGATGATCCGGCCGCTCATGCCGCCGATGGAGTTGCCCGCGACGAACAGCCCGATGGCCGCGACCAGCGCCTTCGGCCGTACCTCCTCCGCGAGATACGCCATCGCGGAAGCAGGAAGGCCCGCGAGGGCCGCGCCCTGCAGCGCGCGCAGCGTGATCAGCACGGTGAGGTTCGGGGCGAAGGGAACCAGCAGCCCCACCGCGACCGCCACCGACAGCGAGGCGGTCATCACCGTGCGCCGCCCGAACCGCTCGGACAGCGCGCTCAGCGGCAGCACGCACACGGCGAGCGCGAAGGTCGACGCGGACACCGTCCAGGCCGCCGCGCTCGCGCTCGCGCCGTAGCCGTCGGAGATGAGGGGGAGCAGTGCCTGCGTCGAGTAGAGGAGCGCGAAGGTGGCGACTCCGGCGAGGAACAGGGCGAAGCTCATGCGGCGGTAACCGGGACCGCCGGGCGTCAACCGGGTGTCGGCGGCGGGCTGGGTGTCGGCGACCGCGTCGGTGGAGACGGCCGCCGGGCTACTGGCAGGTGACATGCACTGAACGTAGGCTCACCTGCGTTCATGCGTCCAATGCATGAAGACGCCATAATCGTTCCCATGGAGCATGAGCACAGGGCACAGCGGCAACTGCCACCGTTCAGTGACACGGAAGACATCGTCACGCTGCTCGCCCCGCGCCTCGTCCAGTTCGCCGGGGTCGCCCGCACCGAGCACGTCACGCGCGCGGCGCAGGAGTTGAACATGCCGCAGTCCACGCTCTCCCGTGCCATGGTCCGCCTCGAACGCGACCTGGGCGTCGAGCTGTTCGCCCGGCACGGTCGCACGGTGTCGCTGACCCCCGCGGGCCGCACCTTCCTCTCCTCGGTGGAGCGCGCGCTCGGCGAGGTCGAGAAGGCGGCCGAGTCGGTGCGCGCCGACGCCGACCCCGAGTCCGGGAAGGTCGCCTTCGGCTTCCTGCACACGATGGGTACGGAGACGGTGCCCGGTCTGATCCGCGCCTTCCGCGCCGAATACCCCCGCATCCGCTTCAGCCTCGTGCAGAACTACGGAGAGGCGATGCTGGAGCGGTTGCGCGCGGGCGAACTGGACCTCTGCCTCACCTCGCCCGTCCCGGACGAGCCGGGCCTGGTCGCGCGCCGCCTCGACGAGCAGCGCCTGCGCCTCGTCGTCCCCGACCACCACCGCCTCGCGGCCCGTAAGCGCATCCGTCTGGAGGAGGCGGCAGAGGAAACCTTCGTCACCCTCGAACCCGGCTACGGGATGCGCCGCATCTTCGACGACCTGTGCGCGGAGGCCGGGTTCAAGCCGCGGGTCGCGTTCGAGGGCGAGGAGACCGAGACGCTGCGCGGCTTCGTCGCGGCGGGCCTCGGTGTCGCCCTCCTCCCACCTCCGACCGTGCCACGCCCGGGAGTCGTGGAACTGACGGTGACCGGCCAACGCGCCGTCCGCGAAATCGGCGTCGCCTGGCTCGACGGCCACCCGGACACCCCTCCGGTAGCCGCCTTCAAGAAGTTCCTGCTCTCCCGCAGGGGAAGACTCCTACCGGAGCACATTTCAAGCCCCGCCGGCGATTGAGGCGCGTCTTTTAAGCCCCTGCGGCGTTTGAGCAGGTCTTTCAAGCCCCGCCGTCGGACGAGAGCCAGCGGGGTCCGGGGCAGAGCTCCGCGACGTAGGCCCGACGCCGCAGCAGCACTACAACGTCCGCCCAAAGCCGGCGGCAAGCGGCATCCGCAACCCCAACGGCGGCGGCGCCGCAAACGCATCCTGAAGCGGCCGCGAAAACGGCCGCCCGAACAACGTGCCCAGCACGAAGTCCACCGCCAGCGAGCCCACTTCATACCGATGCTGCGCCAACCCGTGCCCGTCCGAATGCACCTCGAACCGGCACACATCCCGGTTCGCCTTCTTCGCACGGCCCGCGAGCCGGAAGGACAACTCCGGGTCCGTACGCCGGTCATCGGTCCCGTGCACGATCAGGACCCGGCGCCCCGCGAGCTGCTTGACCGGTTCGAGCGGCGCCGCCACATCGTCCTCCGGAAGCCAAGGGGCAAGAGCAAGAACGGAGTTGACGGCCTCGTGGCCACCCGCGTGCAGCGCGGCTCGGCCCCCCATGTCGATGCCCGCGAGGCAGATCGGTACGTCCCCGTAGCGGCGCACCACCTCGTCGGCCGCCCACCGGGCATCGCGCGCGAGCTCGGCCTGCGTCCCGTTCCAGCCGCGGCACCGGTACTGCACGACATGCGTGACGAGGCCGGCGTCCCGCCCCGCGCGCGTGAGGCGGCGGGCGAGCGGGCGCAGCGCGGCCCGGTCCATGGGGGAGGGTCTGCGGGCCGACGTCTCCTCGCCCGCGGGGAGCAGCAGCACGACGCCGCCCACCGCTCCCGGCACCGGCCCGGCCGCCTTGGCAAGCCGCGCCTCGCGGCTCTGCGTCGCTCGCTGCTGCATGACTGCACAGTGTCAGAAGCCCGGCGTACGCCGCCGGTGGAGCGGGTCACTGTTGCGTATCGACGGATCATGCCCGGCGGCCCACGCCCGTCCCCCTCGCTCCTCCTCACTCCTCGCAACGAACTGGCAACGAACCGCAGCGATCTACGCGCGTAGGAGTTAGAGTGCGGAAATGACGAGCCCGATCACCGCGAACCCCAACAGCCCCCGGGTGCCGACCGCCGAGCAGATCCGTCGCGCGCCCAAGGTGCTCCTGCACGACCACCTCGACGGCGGCCTCAGGGCCGGCACGACCGTCGACCTGGCCCGCGAGCAGGGGTACGAGAACCTGCCGGAGGCCGACGCCGACAAGCTCGGCGTCTGGTTCCGTGAAGCGGCCGACTCCGGTTCCCTGGAGCGGTACTTGGAGACGTTCAGTCACACCTGCGCCGTCATGCAGACGCGCGAGGCGCTGGTTCGGGTCGCCGCCGAGTGCGCCGAGGACCTCGCCGAGGACGGCGTCGTCTACGCCGAGGTCCGCTACGCCCCGGAGCAGCACCTGGAACAGGGGCTCACCCTCCAAGAGGTCGTCGAGGCGGTCAACGAGGGCTTCAGGGAAGGCGAGCGGCGCGCGAAGGAGAGCGGTCACCGCATCCGCGTCGGCGCCCTGCTCACCGCGATGCGGCACGCGGCCCGCGCCCTGGAGATCGCCGAACTCGCCAACGGATACCGGGACTTGGGCGTCGTCGGCTTCGACATCGCGGGAGCGGAGGCCGGCTTCCCGCCCACCCGCCACCTCGACGCCTTCGAGTACCTCAAGCGGGAGAACAACCACTTCACGATCCACGCGGGCGAGGCCTTCGGCCTTCCGTCCATCTGGCAGGCGTTGCAGTGGTGCGGCGCGGACCGGCTCGGGCACGGTGTGCGCATCATCGACGACATCAAGGTGGAGGCCGACGGCAGCGTACAGCTGGGCCGCCTCGCCTCGTACGTGCGCGACAAGCGGATCCCGCTTGAGCTGTGCCCCTCGTCGAACCTGCAGACCGGTGCCGCGAGTTCCTACGGGGAGCACCCCATCGGGCTGCTGCGGAAGCTGCACTTCAGGGCGACGGTCAACACGGACAACCGCCTCATGTCCGGTACGTCGATGAGCCGCGAATTCGAGCACCTGGTCGACGCGTTCGGTTACACGCTCGACGACATGCAGTGGTTTTCCGTCAATGCGATGAAGTCAGCATTCATTCCTTTCGATGAACGACTGGCCATGATCAATGACGTCGTCAAGCCCGGATATGCCGAGTTGAAATCCGAATGGCTGTTCCGTCAGACCGCTTCCACCAGCGGGTCTGCCGCCGAGTAGGGCCTTTCCGGGGGACATTGAAGCGGTCGGGAACGCTTGTTCCCGACCGCTTTTCCCGGCGGTTCGCTGTTTGCGGGTGCAGCGGAGGAATGTTTACGGTCGTGGACCGCTCATTCCCCCGTCATCGTCAAGAGGACGCATTTCACAATGAAGCACTCTGCTGCCAAGACCCTCGGTGTCGCCGCTCTCGGAGCCGCTTTCGCCGCCGCCGGTGCCGGTGCCGCGAACGCCGCCCCGGCCGTGCCCGACGCCGCCGGCACCGTCGGATCCGTGACCTCCGCCCTCCCGCTGCAGGACGTGGCGTCGACGCTGCCCGCCGGTGCCGAGTCCGTGTCCGCCGCTCAGGGCGCCGTGGCCAACGGCCTGACCACGGCCACGCCGGTCGTGGACCAGGCCGCGAAGGGCGCCCTGCCGCTCGACGGCGACCCGGTCTCCGGGCTGCTCGGCGGCCTGCCGGTCGGCCCGCTCGGCTGACCCGACCCACCGCACACGCCGAAGGGGCGCACCCGCGATCACGCGGATGCGCCCCTTCGGCGTGGATGCGAACGGACGTCACCAGGCCTGGCGGACCTTGTTCTCACTCGGGAACAGGATCCACAGCACGATGTAGAGCAGGAACTGCGGGCCCGGCAGCAGGCACGAGACCAAGAAAATCACGCGCATCGTGGCCGCGGAGGTGCCGAAGCGCCGTGCCAGCGCTGCGCACACTCCGCCGATCATCCGTCCGTTCGTGGGGCGGGCAAGGGCGGTCATGGTGGGCTCCTTCGCGAACCGTATGTCTTCGGTGTGTCGTGCTTACGTCTTCGAAGGTACGCCGCTCGACCGGGTAAAACGTCAGCTCACGGGGCGATGCCGACCCTGGAAATCGTCGGGGTCGGACCCTGAAGCGGCTCCTGCGGGGGGAGGGGGACGTGCTCCGCCCAGCGGCGTAGCCGGGAGCGCAGGGCGGGCACCACGAGGAGGTGGGCGAGCGCGACGCCCATCGTGTTCAGGAACAGCGAGTCGATGTCCACGACCTGGCCGGGCACGCCGGTCTGCAGCAGTTCGATGCCGAGCGAGATCAGTGCGGCCATGACGACCGTGCGCACAAGCGAACCCCACAACGACACGTACAGGCGGCCGCCCGCGACGGGCAGCAGCACGCCGAGCGGGGCGAGCAGCGCCAGGCCCTCACCGATACGCAGCGCCGCCTCGCGCCTGCCGAGCGCGAGGTCGGAGCGGATGCCGGCCAAGGGGTGCAGGTTCGCCGCGCTGACCCAGGGCACGTCCAGGGGGCGCAGCGTGAACCAGGCAACGAAGAGGAGATGCGCGGCGAGAAGGGCGATCCCCGCCGCACGGAAACGGACGGCGGCCCTTTGGCCGCTCGAGCGATGGCGCTGCACGCACCCCTAGACGCCGGACGCGGCAGGATCGGTTCCGCCCAAGCTCGGACGAGCTTCCGATGGGCTTCCGCCGAGGTCGCGGCGGGGACGCGGCGGGGGTGGCGCCGGGCCGTGCGGTGTCCGTCAGTTCAGGGTTCTCGTCGGGGCCGGGATCAGGCCAGGGCGGGCCTTCAGCGCCTCCGAGCAGGAGTATTCGCGGGGCGGAGCGGAGTCAGGGCCGCCGAGGACCACGTGCTCCTCGTCCTCCGCCGTGACCTCGCTGGTCGCGAACGTGCAGATGACCTGGGCCAGGGCGTAGGGGGACAGGTCGGCCGGTGTGGTGTTCAGGCGCAGCGTGTCCGCGGGGTCGCCCTCGCGCGGGCCCGAGACCTTGAGGCCGGAGCGGACGTCCGTCGTGTAGCCCGCCGTCTTCTCCTCGCCGGAGGGGGCCGCGGCCAACTGCGCGAGCAGCTCCCGGGCCACCACGATCCGGTCGGACGACTGGCCGCGCTCCAGCGTGATGGTCCGGTCGACCGTGACCAGCTGCGACGTACAGACCAGATAGACCTGCACCGGGAACTCGCCGCCCGCCTGCGCCCCCACCTCGTCCGAGCCCGCCAGGGAGCAGCCCACGCGCGTGGGCGCGGCGCCGAACTCCGTCGGCACCTCCGTGGGACGGATCCCGCAGCCGGTGAGCAGCAGAGCGGCGAGGCCCATGTGGGCCCAGGGGCGTACCCGTCGCGTCACGACGAGGCACCGCCTTCCCGCGCTTCCTCGGTGTCCTCCTCCGTGGCGGATGCGAGACGCTCGGCGTCCCGCGGCAGGTGCAGCGTGAACACGGCTCCCCCTTCGGGGGAGTTGGCCGCGCCGATCCGGCCGCCGTGGATACGGGCGTTCTCCACGGCGATGGACAGGCCGAGGCCGCTGCCCTCCGAGCGGGGCCGCGAGGCGCTCGCCTTGAAGAAGCGGTCGAAGACGTGCGGCAGGACGTCATCGGGGATGCCCGGACCGTGGTCGCGTACGGCGATGACGATGTCGTCGCCCTCCACCCGCACCGAGACGCGCACCGGGGACCCGCCGTGCTTGAGCGCGTTGCCGATCAGGTTCGCGAGGATCACGTCGAGGCGGCGCGGGTCGAGGCGGGCCGTGATGCCGCGCTCGGCGTCGAGTTCGACGGCGTCCAGCCAGGCGCGGGCGTCGATGCAGGCGGTGATCTGGTCGGCGAGGTCGACGTCGTCGAGGACGAGCTTGGCGCTGCCCGCGTCGAAGCGGGTGACCTCCATGAGGTTCTCGACGAGGTCGTTCAGGCGCCGGGTCTCGCTGACCACGAGACGTACGGCCGGTTCGATCATGGGGTCGACCGAGCCGGTCTCGGCGTCGAGCTCCTCCTCCAGGATCTCCGTCACCGCGGTGATCGCGGTCAGCGGCGTGCGCAGCTCGTGCGACATGTCGGCGACGAAGCGGCGCGAGGACTCGTCGCGGGAACTCATGTCCGCGACCTTCTTCTCCAGGTTCTCCGCCGTCTTGTTGAACGTACGGGACAGCTCCGCGAGTTCGTCCGTACCGGAGACGCGCAGCCGGGTGTCGAGCTTGCCCTCGCCGAGCCTGCGCGCGGCGACCCCCAGCCGGTGCACCGGCTTGAGCACCGTCGTCGCGGCCGCCTGCGCGAGCAGCGCGGAGCCGATGAGGGCGAGCGCGGTGGCGATGCCGAGCGACCAGGCGAGCGAGCCGAGATCCTTGGCCTCCGGCTCAAGGGACTTGAGCATGTAGCCGGTCGGCCCGTCGTCCACGGTGGCGCCGCCGACCAGGTACGGGGTGCCGTCCTGCGTGATCCGCTGCCAGTACAGGTGGTACGCGTGCTTGTTGCCGCCGTCGACCGGCTGCTTCTTGGTGACCGCGGCCTGCAGCGACCTCGGCACGTCGGCGACGGTGAAGGCGTCCAGGTCGGAATTGCCCACGACCCGGCGGTCGTTCTCGTCCTTCGCCATGAGCATCACGCTGAAGTGCTGGCTGCTGCCCGCCATCAGGTTCGCCGCGTGCTGCAACTCGCCCTGTGTGGGCACCCCGGGCAGCGCCGCCGCCCGGTTCTGCATCTCCTGCTTGAAGTCGCTGAGCGCGGAGTCCTGCGTGCGCGTGAGCACCGCCTCGCGGTTGAGCCAGTACGCGATCCCCGACGCGGACACCGCGGCCGTCAGCGCCACGAGCGCGAACACGACGACGAGGCGCAGCCGCAGGCTGGTGAAGCGCAGGCCGGCGAGCAGGGTCTTCTTGGCGGCGGCCGCGCCCCGGAGCTTGTCGTGCGGTTTCGTCACTGAGGCGTGTCCAGCCGGTAGCCCACCCCGCGCACCGTACGGATCAGGGTCGGCGACGACGGCACGTCCTCGACCTTCGCGCGCAGCCGCTGCACACACGCGTCGACGAGCCGCGAGTCACCGAGGTAGTCGTGCTCCCACACCAGGCGCAGCAACTGCTGCCGGGACAGCGCCTGTCCGGGCCGCCTGCTCAGTTCGAGCAGCAACCGCAGCTCGGTCGGCGTCAGTTGGAGGTCCTCGCCGTTCTTCGTCACCGTCATCGCGGCGCGGTCGATCACCAACGAGCCGAAGGAAGCGGCATCGTTGGCCTCCCGCTCGCCGCGCCGCAGCACCGCTCGGATCCGCGCGTCGAGCACGCGGCCCTGCACCGGCTTCACGACATAGTCGTCGGCGCCGGACTCCAGGCCCACCACGACGTCGATGTCGTCGCTGCGCGCGGTCAGCAGGATGATCGGCAGTTGGTCGGTGCGCCGGATGCGCCGGCACACCTCGAAACCGTCGATGCCGGGCAGCATCACGTCGAGGACGATCAGATCGGGCCGCGCTTCGCGCAGCAGCTTCAGACCGTCCTCTCCGGTGGCAGCGGTGGCGACCCGATGGCCCTGGCGCGTAAGTGACAGCTCCAGGGCCGTTCGGATGGCGTCGTCGTCCTCGATCAGCAACAGGGAAGGCACGAGCGCCATTCTGGCCCATCAGAGGCCTTCAGTTCGACCGAGTGTGCCCTTCAGGTGCGGGGAAGAGGGTCGGAAGGGGCCCGGGAGCGGCCCGGCGGGTCCGCTTTCTCCACGCCTGCTCCCCATTGCGGGAGCCGCTGTGACAGGCCTGTGACAGTCGCCGGACACCGTCATGAACTCGGCCCGGCAAGCTTTTGGTCATCGCGAAGAACGACCGCGACGACGACTCAGAAGTATTCGGTACTCCACGACGGGGGGCGCGAGATGAACACGCTGCACAGCACCACCTCAAGCGCGGTTGTCACGCGTCTGCACGACATGGGCCGGGTGGCTTCCGAGCGTCACGAGAAGTCCGGCACTGTGAGCGGGCGGGGGTGCGCACGCGGCGCCGGGCGTCAGCACACCGGGTTCATGACGGTGGTTGACACGCGGGAAACGGTGACCGAGGGGGGTCACGGGGGTGCCGCGTACAGGGAGGACTCGGGGGAGTCGTGCCGGACGTCCTTGTCGGAGGCCGAGTTCACGGCCTACGTCCAGGAACGCCGCTCCTCCCTGTACGCCACCGCCTACCACCTGACCGGTGACCGGTTCGAGGCCGAGGACCTGCTGCAGAGCGCGCTGTTCTCGACGTACCGGGCCTGGGACCGGATCAGCGACAAGGCCGCGGTCGGGGGCTACCTCCGCCGCACCATGACGAACCTGCACATCAGCGCGTGGCGCCGCCGCAAGCTGAACGAGTACCCGACCGAGGAGCTGCCGGAGACGGTAGGCGACACGGACGCGATGCGCGGCACGGAGCTGCGCGCGGTTCTCTGGCAGGCCCTGGCCCGCCTCCCCGAACTGCAGCGCACCATGCTCGTGCTCCGCTACTACGAGGGCCGCACGGACCCGGAGATCGCGGACATCCTCGACATCAGTGTGGGAACGGTGAAGTCCAGCATCTGGCGCTCGCTGCGGCGGCTGCGCGAGGACGAGGTGCTCAGCTTCGGCCGTGACCAGGAGGAGTCCTTCGGCGAGCTTGTCGCCTGAAGGCTGGGGGGAACGGGGGCCCTACGGGGGAGCAGTAGGGGGGTGTGAGCGGGACCGGAAGGCCGGGGGGTCTTTCCGGTCCCGTTCCGTCTTTCCGGCCAACCGTGGTCGACGTCTCGGGGCTCCGCCCCGGACCCCGCTGCTCAATCGCCGCAGGGGCTTGATTTAGGCGCGCGCCTTCACGCAACGACCCGCCGCAGCCGCCGCGACCCGGCCGAGCGCCTCCTCCTTGCCACACGCATGCGCACCGAGCGCCACCTGCCGCCCCACGATGCCCCGCTCCATCCGCATCAGCCGCCACCCGCGCCGCACCAGAAACCCCACCGACTTGCGCCCCTCCCTGAGGTCACGCAGCAGCCGACGCCGGAACGTCGTCGACGGCCGGCCGCGCAGGCACAACGCGTCGGCCAGCACCCCCGCCTCCCGGCAGCGCTCCACGATGTCCGCCGCGAAGATGCCCTCGGCGATGAACAGTGGCGTGCGCTCGATGTCCAACGTCTCCTCGCCCACACGCGAGCTGGAGGAGATGTCGTAGACCGGAACACTCGTCCGGCCTTTCGCGCACAGCGCCACGATCGCGGCGACCGCCACCTCGGCGTCCCAGGACAGCGGCGAGTCCCAGTCGATGTCCGAAGTGCCCGGCACCAGCGGCAGCGTGGGGTCGCCCGTCTCTTTGTAGAAGTCGTCGAGACACAGGACGGGCAGCCCGGAGCGGGCCGCGAAGGACGACTTGCCGGAGCCCGAGGGGCCACAGAGCAGGACGACCCGCGTCGGTATCGGAGGATGCGAACTCACGAGACACCAGTGTGAGGCATGGCGACCGCCCTGCCGCCCCGCGTGGTGTGGTTGTGGCACGCACCACGCCAACTACCCTGTGTACCCACATGATTACACTGGCGAAAGGTTTCGGGCGTAACACCATGGCACGACACGCAGACCACAAACACTCGACCTCCGTGCGGCGCACCCTGATGCGCGTCGGACTCACCGTGACCGCGGCCGGCGCCGTCGTCGCCGGGGGTGGTGCCGCCGCGAGCGCGGCGCCGATCCCCCTGCCGCAGTCCGCGACCGGCGACTCCAACGTCGACTCGGCGGCCGACGGCATCTCCACGGCGCTCAACTCGGCCACGTCGAACGGTCTGGGCACGCTGAAGAGGCTGCCCCTGGACCCGCTGGCCGGGACGGGCGTCGACCCGCTGGACAACGCGATCGCCACGCAGGTCGCGGACTTCGCGCCGGTCAGCACGGCCGCGATCACCGATCCGGTGACTTCGGGGGCGTCGCTGGAGGAGCTGCCCGTGGTGGGCCCGGTCACGAGCGTGCTGCCGGGCTGATCGGCATGACAGTGGCCCCGGCCCCTCCTGGACGGCGGAGGAGCCGGGGCCACTGCGTTGCTCGAGCGGTGACGCCCTAGTACGCGGAGCCGGACGCGCCCAGCGAACCCGTCGGGTGCCAGACCGTCTTGGTCTCCAGGAAGTGCGTGAGGCGGTCCGTGCCGGGGTCCGCCATGAAGTCCTCCACAGGCTGTGGACGGCGTACGCGCTTCAGGTTGTCGGCGGCGCCGATCTCGAGCTGCTTCGCCAACTCGGCGTCGGCGCCCGTCAGATCGATGCCGTTGACGTCCTGGTGCGCGGCGAGCGAAGGCGCGATCTCCGCCGCCCTGCCGGACAGCACGTTCACGACGCCGCCGGGCACGTCCGAGGTCGCGAGCACCTCGCCGAGGGACAGCGCCGGGAGCGGGGACCGCTCACTGGCGATCACGACGACCGTGTTGCCGCTCGCGATCACGGGGGCGATCACCGAGACCAGGCCGAGGAAGGACGAGTCCTGCGGCGCGAGGACCGCGACGACGCCGGTCGGCTCGGGCGTGGAGAGATTGAGGAACGGTCCGGCGACGGGGTTCGCCCCGCCGACCACCTGCCCGATCTTGTCGGTCCAGCCCGCGTACCAGACCCAGCGGTCGATCGCGGCGTCGACGACTGCGGCGGCCTTGGACTTGGACAGGCCCTCCGCCTCGGCGACCTCGCGCACGAACTGCTCGCGGCGGCCCTCCAGCATCTCGGCGACGCGGTACAGGACCTGCCCGCGGTTGTACGCCGTCGCGCCCTGCCAGCCGCCGAACGCCTTGCGGGCGGCGACCACGGCGTCACGGGCGTCCTTGCGGGAGGAGAGCGGCGCGTTGGCGAGCCATTCGCCCTTGCTGGAGGTCACTTCGTACACCCGGCCGCTCTCGGAACGCGGGAACTTCCCGCCGACGTACAGCTTGTAGGTCTTGAGGACACTCAGTCGCGCGTCATTACGGTCAGACATCGAGGTACGCCTCCAGGCCGTGCCGACCGCCCTCGCGGCCGAAACCCGACTCCTTGTAGCCGCCGAACGGCGAGGTCGGGTCGAACTTGTTGAACGTGTTGGCCCAGACGACCCCGGCGCGGAGCTTGTTCGCGACCGCGAGGATGCGCGAGCCCTTCTCCGTCCAGATGCCGGCCGAGAGCCCGTACTGCGAGTTGTTGGCCTTGGCGACGGCCTCGTCCGGCGTACGGAAGGTGAGCACGGAAAGGACCGGGCCGAAGATCTCGTCGCGGGCGACGGTGTGCGCCTGCGTGACGTTCGTGAAGAGCGTCGGCGCGAACCAGTAGCCGGAGGAGGGGAGTTCGCAGGGCGCCGACCAGCGCTCGGCGCCCTCGGCCTCGCCCTGCTCGGTGAGCGCGGTGATCCGGGCCAGCTGCTCCGCCGAGTTGATGGCGCCGATGTCCGTGTTCTTGTCGAGCGGGTCGCCGAGACGCAGGGTCGACAGGCGCGACTTCAGGCGGTCGAGCAACTCGTCCTGGATCGACTCCTGGACGAGGAGACGGCTGCCCGCGCAGCAGACCTGCCCCTGGTTGAAGAAGATCCCGGTGACGATCCCTTCCACGGCCTGGTCGATGGGAGCGTCGTCGAAGACGATGTTCGCGCCCTTGCCGCCGAGTTCGAGCGTCAGCTTCTTGTCCGTACCGGCGACGGTGCGGGCGATCTCCTTGCCGACGGCCGTGGAGCCGGTGAAGGCCACCTTGTTCACGTCGGGGTGGGCGACGAGCGCCGCGCCCGAATCGCCGTACCCGGGAAGGATGTTGACCACGCCCTTCGGCAGGCCCGCCTGACGGCAGATGTCCGCGAAGAAGAGAGCGGAGAGCGGGGTCGTCTCGGCGGGCTTGAGGACGACGGTGTTGCCCGTCGCCAGCGCCGGGGCGATCTTCCACGCCAGCATCAGGAGCGGGAAGTTCCAGGGGATGACCTGGCCCGCGACGCCGAGCGGCCTGGGGTCCGCGCCGTACCCCGCGTGGTCGAGCTTGTCGGCCCAGCCCGCGTAGTAGAAGAAGTGCGCGGCGACCAGCGGGAGGTCCGCGTCGCGCGTCTCCTTGATGGGCTTTCCGTTGTCGAGCGTCTCCAGGACGGCCAGTTCGCGGCTGCGCTCCTGGATGATGCGCGCGATACGGAAGAGGTACTTGCCGCGCTCGGTGCCCGGCAGCGCGGACCACTTCTCGAACGCCTTGCGGGCGGCCTTCACCGCGCGCTCGACGTCGGCCTCACCGGCCTGCGCGACCTCGGAGAGGACCTCTTCGGTCGACGGCGAGACGGTCTTGAAGACCTTGCCGTCGGCGGCCTCGGTGAACTCGCCGTCGATGAACAGCCCGTAGGACGGTGCGATGTCGACGACGGACCGCGACTCGGGCGCGGGCGCGTACTCAAATGCGTTTGCCATGGGTGATCAGTCCACCGTCACGTAGTCGGGACCGGAGTAGCGTCCTGTGGCCAGCTTCTGACGCTGCATCAGCAGATCGTTCAGGAGGCTGGAGGCGCCGAAGCGGAACCAGTGGTTGTCGAGCCAGTCCTCGCCCGCGGTCTCGTTCACGATGACCAGGAACTTGACGGCGTCTTTGGAGGTGCGGATGCCACCCGCCGGCTTCACACCGACCTGTACCCCGGTGGCGGCGCGGAAGTCGCGTACGGCTTCGAGCATGAGGAGGGTGTTGGCGGGGGTGGCGTTGACGCCGACCTTTCCGGTCGAGGTCTTGATGAAGTCGGCCCCGGCCAGCATGCCGATCCAGCTCGCGCGCCGGATGTTGTCGTACGTCGAGAGCTCGCCGGTCTCGAAGATGACCTTGAGGCGGGCGGTGCCGGAGGCCTCCTTCACCGCGCGGATCTCGTCGTGGACCTTCATGTAGTCGCCCGCGAGGAAGGCGCCGCGATCGATGACCATGTCGATCTCGTCCGCCCCTGCGGCCACGGCCTCTCGTACGTCCCCGAGCTTGACCTCGAGGGCGGCGCGGCCTGCCGGGAAGGCGGTCGCCACGGAGGCGACCTTCACGTCCGTGCCGGCGACGGCGGCCTTCGCGGTGGCCACCATGTCGGGGTAGACGCAGAGCGCCGCGGTGCGCGGGGTGTCGCGGTCGGTGGGGTCCGGGTGGACCGCCTTCGCGCCGAGGGCCCGGACCTTGCCCGGGGTGTCGGCGCCTTCCAGGGTCGTCAGGTCGATCATCGAGATGGCCAGGTCGATGGCGTACGCCTTCGCCGTGGTCTTGATCGAACGGGTCCCGAGCGAAGCGGCGCGCGCCTCCAGGCCGACCGCGTCGACGCCGGGCAACCCGTGCAGGAAGCGGCGCAGCGTGCGCTCGGACGTGGTGACGTCCTGGTAAGCGGCGGGTGCGGGTGCAGAACTGGGCATGGTCACGAGGGGAGCATATCTACGCGCGTAGCGGCTTGTACAGGTCGGGGTTCATGGTTCGCTGCGACGTGGTTGCGGTCGCGGGGCTCTGCCCCGCACCCCCGCGCCTCAAGCGCCGGCGGGGCTGGAATGGCTCACCCGCCGCCGGGGCTGGAACAACGAGGGTTGACGGGTCGGGCACAATCGAGCCATGACGAGCAGCCAGACCACGCCCCCGCAGGCACGTGACCGGATCTATCGGTCTCCCGCCGGTATCGCCGGTGGAGTCGTGTTGATCCTGGTCGGGGCCTGGCTGGGCATCGACGCCGTGGTCAACGGGGACGGGCGGACGCCGTGGATGGCGCTCGCGGGCCTGCTGTTCGTGGTGCCGCTCGTCGTCGCGTTCACCATCCGGCCGGCCGTCTTCGGGAACGAGGAGCGGCTGCGTGTGCGCAACCCGTTCCGGGACATCACGTTGCCGTGGTCGGCGATCTCGGCCTTCAAGTCCGGGTACTCGAACGAGGTCTTCGACGAGGCGGGTGCCAAGTACCAGCTCTGGTCGATCCCGGTTTCGCTGCGTGGCCGCCGCAAGGCGCAGCGCCAGCAGATGCGCGCCGCGAAGGGGGGCCGCACCACCACCGGTGCCTCCGGGCTTCCTGTGACCGAGCCGCGGTCCACGGGGGACCTGGCCATGGACGAGATCCGTGAACTGCACGCGGCACGCACCGAGGCCGAGCCGGCGCCGGGCACCGTGACGATCCGCTGGGCGTACGAAATCATCGCCCCGGCAGTCGTGGGGGCTGTGCTCCTCGTGGTCCTCATCGCACTGGGCTAGGCCGTTACGGCCACAGGGCTCCGCCCCGGACCCCGCGCCTCAATCGCCGGCGGGGCTTAAAAACCCAATCGCCGCAGGGGCTTGAAATGCCGATACCGCCGCACCGGCTTGAAAGACCTGCTCAAGCGCCGCAGGGGCTTGAAGGCCTGTACCCCGCACCGGCTGAAAGTCCTGCTCAATCGCCGCAGGGGCTTGATCTCTCAAGCCCCGCCGGCGATTGAGCAGGACTTTCCAGCCCCGCCGGTGGATGGGCATTTCAAGCCCCGCCGGCGATTGAGGCGCGGGGTCCGGGGCGGAGCCCCGTGACCGCAACCGCGGGCGACGCCGAGCTAGATACCCGCCGCAACCGCAAGATCGCGCTTGAGTGACGCGAGGCGTTCGGCGGCTACGTCCCGGGCCGCGGGCAGCGACGGTCGGTCGGCCACCGGAACCACAACCTCCAGGTAACACTTCAACTTCGGCTCCGTCCCCGACGGCCGCACCACGACCCTCGCCCCGTCCAGGGCGTAGCGGAGCCCATCCGTGGGCGGCAACCCACCCTCCCCCTCCGAGAGGTCATCCGCCCGGGTCACCGCGAGCCCCGCCAGCTCCACCGGCGGCACCTCGCGGAGCCTGCGCATCGCGTCCGCGATGACCGACAGGTCCTCGACCCGCACGCTCAACTGGTCCGTGGCGTGCAGGCCGTGGGCCAGCGCCAGGTCGTCGAGCGCGTCGAGGAGCGTACGGCCCTGCGACTTCAGCTCGCTCGCCAGCTCGGTCACGAGCAGCGCGGCCGTGATGCCGTCCTTGTCGCGTACGCCCTCGGGGTCGACGCAGTAGCCGAGCGCCTCCTCGTAGCCGTAGCGCAGGCCCTCGACACGGGCGATCCACTTGAAGCCGGTGAGCGTCTCCTCGTACGGGAGTCCCGCCGACTCGGCGATCCGGCCGAGCAGCGAGGACGACACGATCGACTCGGCGAGTACGCCGCTCACGCCCCGCTTGACGAGGTGTGCGGCCAGCAGCGCGCCGACCTCGTCGCCGCGCAGCATCCGCCACTCGCCGCCGTCGGGCACGGCCACCGCGCAGCGGTCCGCGTCCGGGTCGTTGGCGATGATCAGGTCCGGGGTCTCGTCCAGTGCGCGGGCCGTCGCGAAGGACAGGTCCATCGCCCCCGGCTCCTCCGGGTTCGGGAACGCGACCGTGGGGAAGTCCGGGTCGGGCTCGGCCTGTTCCGGCACGGGCACCGGCTCGGGGAAGCCCGCGCGGGCGAAGGCCGCGAGGAGCGTCTCCTTGCCGACACCGTGCATCGCCGTGTAGACGGTGCGGGCGCTGCGGGCCGAGCCCGGAGCCAGGACCGCGTCCGTGCGCGCCAGGTACGCCTCCAGGACGTCCTCGCCCAGCGTCTCCCAGCCGCTCTCCGCACGCGGCACGTCGTGCAGCGACGCCACCGCGGCGATCTCGGCGGCGATCTCCGCGTCGGCCGGTGGCACGATCTGGGAACCGTCGCCGAGGTACACCTTGTAGCCGTTGTCACGCGGCGGGTTGTGCGAGGCCGTGACCTCGACGCCCGCGACCGCGCCCAGGTGCCGTATGGCGAAGGCGAGTACGGGGGTGGGCAGCGGGCGGGGGAGGACCGCGGCGCGCAGCCCGGCCCCCTCCATCACGGCGGCCGTGTCGCGCGCGAAGTCCGCCGACTTGTGCCGGGCGTCGTAGCCGATGACGACCGGCCCGTCCGTCTGACCCTTGGCCTTCAGGTACGCCGCCAGGCCCGCGGCCGCGCGGATGACCACCGCGCGGTTCATCCGCGTGGGGCCTGCGCCCAGTTCGCCGCGGAGGCCTGCTGTGCCGAACTGGAGCGTGCCGGAGAAGCGCTCGCCGATCGCTTCCAGGTCGGCGGCCTCGATGAGCTTGGCGAGTTCCTCGCGGGTTTCCGGGTCCGGGTCCTCCGCGAGCCAGGTCTTCGCCCGGTCGAACGGTGCGGTGCCAGATACGGTCACGGTTCGCATTCCTTCGGGAGTTCTTGGGCCGCAACGGGGTTGACGTCTCGGGGCTCTGCCCCGGACCCCGCTACTCAATCGCCGCAGGGGCTTAAAAGACCTGCTCAATCGCCGCAGGGGCTTGAAATGCCCTACCGCCGCACCGGCTTAAAGGCCCTGCTCAATCGCCGCAGGGGCTTGAATGCCCGGCGGGCGCCGGATCAGATCTTCGCTAGGACCTTGGTCAGCAGGTCGCCCATGGCGGAGGCCGAGTCGCGGCCCGCCTGGAGGACCTCTTCGTGGTTGAGGGGCTCGCCGGAGAGGCCCGCCGCCAGGTTCGTCACCAGGGAGATGCCGAGCACCTCGGTGCCCGCCTCACGGGCCGCGATGGCCTCCAGGGTGGTGGACATGCCGACGAGGTCGGCGCCGAGGACGCCGGCCATCCGGACCTCGGCGGGGGTCTCGTAGTGCGGGCCCGTGAACTGGGCGTAGACGCCCTCTTCCAGGCTCGGGTCGATCTCCTTGCACAACGCGCGCAGTCGCGGCGAGTACAGGTCGGTGAGGTCGACGAAGTTGGCGCCGACGATCGGGGAGGCCGCGGTCAGGTTGATGTGGTCGGAGATGAGCACCGGCTGGCCGGGGCGCATGCCCTGGCGCAGACCACCGCAGCCGTTGGTGAGCACGATGGTCTTGCAGCCCGCCGCGGCGGCCGTGCGCACACCGTGCGCGACGGCGGCGACGCCGCGGCCCTCGTAGAAGTGCGTACGGCCCAGGTAGACCAGGGCGCGCTTCTCGCCGACCTGGTACGAGCGGACGGTGCCGCCGTGGCCCGCCACCGCGGCGCCGGTGAAGCCGGGCAGCTCGGTGAAGGGGAACTCGGCGGCGGGCTCGCCCAGCGCCTCGGAGGCGGGCGCCCAGCCGGAGCCCATCACGAGGGCGACATCGTGGGTCTCGGCGCCCGTCAGCTCGCGCAGCCGCGCGGCTGCGGCGTCGGCGGCGGCGTACGGGTCGGCCAGGACGTGGTCCGGAGTAAGAGAAGCGTTCACGCCGACGAGAGTAGCCTGTCGTTGCCTACGCGCGTAGATGTCGGAGGTCACGTCCTTGTGATCGTTGCTTTGTCGTTTCCGACAACCAGGGACGCCGGATGGCCTCGATGCGCCTCAGCAGGGGCGCTTGCGCAGCTCCATCGCGTAGTCGTGCGGCGCGCCCGCCGACTCCGCCGCGTCGGCGATCTCGCCCAGGTACCGCGCCGAGGGGAGCCCGCCCTCGTAACCGTTCAGTACGTAGAGCCACGCGGGCTCCTCGCCCTCCAGGGTGTCCACGCGGACCCGCATCCGCCGGTAGATGTCGAGGCCGACACCCTCCCAGCGGTCCATCGACTCCTCGTCCATCGGGGCGATGTCGTAGAGCGCGACGAAGACCTGTGAACGCGGCGCCTCGACGATGGTGGCGAGTGCGCCCTCCCAGCCCATGTGCTCGCCCCCGAACGTGAGCCGCCAGCCGTTCAGCCAGCCGGTCGCGCGCAGCGGCGAGTGCGGTGCGCGGCGCGTCATGAGCCGCGCGTCGAGAGTGCCGGCGTACGCGGCGTAGAGCGACATGGGACCGAGCGTACGTCAGACGGACCAGGTGTCTCGTGAGTAACCGAAGCACCGTTCCTGGTGACTGAGCAGGAGTGGGTCCCGTCCACCCGCACGCCCCGAACGGTCTTGGGCGCACTGGTCCCCGGCGGGCTCGACCCCTGGGCGGAGCCCCCGCCCGGATCATCACACGATCGAGCTAGCTCGACCCCGAACGCACTCCCCGACGAGCAGCTACTACCCCCCCCTTAAGAGGGGACGAGCACTGCTTCCAGGAGGGGATATGCGCATCCCGGGCCCGCGCGACGCCCGGACGGGGGCCCCGGCTCGGTGCGGCCTTGAAGCGTGCGGGACAATGGGGCATGTGACTCGGATCGTGATCATCGGCGGCGGACCTGGCGGATACGAGGCGGCCTTGGTGGCCGCGTCCCTCGGGGCGGAGGTGACCGTCGTCGACTGCGACGGCCTCGGCGGGGCGTCGGTGCTGACCGACTGCGTACCGTCGAAGACCTTGATCGCCACGGCCGAGGTGATGACCACCTTCGACTCTTCTTATGAAGAGCTCGGCATCATCGTCGAGGACGACACCCCCGACCCGGACAGCCCGGCCCGTGTCGTCGGCGTGGACCTCGGCAAGGTCAACCGCCGTGTGAAGCGCCTCGCGCTCGCGCAGTCCCATGACATCACCGCTTCCGTCACCCGCGCGGGTGCGCGCGTGCTGCGCGGAAAGGGCCGCCTGGACGGCCAGCAGGCGCTCGACGGCTCCCGCAAGGTGATCGTCACCGCGGCCGACGGCGCGGAGGAGACCCTCGTCGCCGACGCCGTGCTCCTGTGCACCGGCGGCCACCCGCGCGAGCTCGTCGACGCGCAGCCCGACGGCGAGCGGATCCTCAACTGGACGCAGGTGTACGACCTGGACGAGCTCCCCGAGGAGCTCATCGTGGTCGGTTCCGGTGTCACCGGCGCCGAGTTCGCGGGTGCCTACAAGGCGCTCGGCTCCAAGGTCACCCTCGTCTCCTCCCGCGACCGCGTGCTGCCCGGCGAGGACCCGGACGCGGCCGCCGTCCTGGAGGACGTGTTCCGGCGCCGCGGCATGAACGTCATGGCCCGCTCCCGCGCCGCCTCCGCCAAGCGCGTCGGCGACCGCGTCGAGGTCACGCTCTCCGACGGCCGGGTCATCTCCGGCACGCACTGCCTGATGGCGGTCGGCGCCGTGCCCAACAGTGAGGGTCTCGGCCTGGAGGACGCGGGCGTCAGGGTCAAGGAGTCGGGCCACATCTGGACCGACAAGGTCAGCCGCACCACCGCCCCCGGCGTGTACGCGGCCGGTGACGTGACCGGGGTCTTCGCCCTCGCCTCCGTCGCCGCGATGCAGGGCCGCATCGCGATGTACCACTTCCTGGGTGACGCGGTCACGCCGCTGAACCTCAAGACGGTCTCGTCCAACGTGTTCACCGACCCGGAGATCGCGACCGTCGGCTACACGCAGGCCGACGTCGACTCGGGCAAGATCGACGCCCGCGCCGTCAAGCTGCCGCTGCTGCGCAACCCCCGCGCGAAGATGCAGGGCATCCGGGACGGCTTCGTCAAGATCTTCTGTCGTCCGGGTACGGGCATCGTGGTCGGTGGAGTGGTCGTCGCGCCGCGCGCTTCGGAACTGATCCACCCCATCTCGATCGCGGTCGACAACAATCTGACGGTCGAGCAGATCGCGAACACGTTCACCGTGTACCCCTCGCTGTCGGGATCGATCGCGGAAGTGGCGCGGCAGCTGCACACGCGGAAGGTCGCCGAAGAGGGCTGAGGGGGGCAACGGGCCGCAGGTCACGGTGAGTTGCGGCCCATGCGGGGGGCATAGGCGTGACGTATAGGCACCCCGCCGTGCGTATACCACTTCCACGGTTCCTGTGCGAACAGAATCGGTAAATCGGCGCAAACTGCTGAAAGCAGACGGTCGTTGGGGTTACTGTCAGTTTCGTGTTCGCTGCAGAACGTCGTCAATTGATCCTCGAAATGGTGCGAGCCAACGGAGCGGTTTCGCTCCGTGAGCTCGCCCGCGTCGTCCAGACCTCTGAAGTGACCGTACGGCGGGACGTGCGCGCACTGGAGGCAGAAGGACTCCTCGACCGCCGGCACGGCGGTGCGGTATTGCCGGGCGGATTCACGCGGGAGTCCGGTTTTCCGCAGAAGTCACATCTCGCGACCGCAGAGAAGACGGCCATCGCCGATCTCGCCGCGGGTCTCGTCGAAGAGGGCGAGGCCATCGTGGTGGGCGCGGGGACGACCACGCAGGAGCTGGCCCGCCGGCTCGCGCGTGTGCCGGGCCTGACCGTCGTCACCAACTCCCTCCTCGTGGCACAGGCGCTCGCCCATGCCAACAGGGTGGAGGTCGTCATGACCGGTGGCACGCTGCGGGGTTCCAACTATGCGCTGGTGGGCAGCGGGGCGGAGCAGTCCCTGCAGGGCCTGAGAGTGTCGCGCGCCTTCCTGTCCGGCAGTGGTCTGACCGCCGAGCGCGGCCTCTCCACGTCCAACATGCTGTCGGCGTCCGTGGACCGGGCGCTCGTGCAGGCCGCGTCCGAGGTCGTCGTGCTCGCGGATCACACCAAGCTCGGTTCGGACACCATGTTCCAGACCGTGCCGACCGATGTGATCACGCGCCTCGTGACCGACGAGCCGCCCGCGCACGACGACCGGGCGGCGACGGAGCTTCAGGCGCTGGCCGATCAGGGTGTGCAGGTCGCTGTCGCGGGGGGCGGGGCGGAGGGCTCGTCCGGGGGCGGTGAACCCGTCCCGGCGCGGCAGCCGCGCCGGGATGTGCCTCTGCCGGGGCAGCGGCGCGGCCAACTCCCTGGCGGCGGCCACCCCTTGCGCTCCACGTCCCTGGACGCCCCCTCGGAACGCACGGCCCGGGTCGCCGATATGCGCCGCCGCTGAGTGTTGCACCCGTCCGGCGTTGCGGCCACGGGGCTCCGCCCCGGACCCCGCGCCTCAATCGCCGGCGGGGCTTGATTCGGCTTGGCCCGCCTGTCAAGCCCCTGCGGCGATTGAGCAGCGAGGTCTGGGGCAGAGCCCCAGGAGTGCAACCACGTCGCCGGTCAATCGGTGATGCCGCGGAGTGTGAGGCGGAGGAGGCGGTCCGCCACTCCGGGGTCCGACGGAGTCTCCTCCGCCGCGAGGGCAATCGCATTCGTGAGCTGCAAAAGGTCCGTGATGGAAACATCCGGCCGCACCGCCCCCACCCGCTGCGCCCGCGCCAACAACGCCTGCCCCGCCTCCCGCATCGGATCACTGCACCGCGCCAACGCCGAACTCGCGTCCTGCGACGCCGACATGAGGGCCCGGGAAAGCCCCCGGTACTCACTCGCGTGCGTGATGATCTCGCGCAGCCAGGTCACGAGCGCCGTACAGGGCTGCGGAGCGTCGAGGAGCGCCCGCGAGCGCGCCAGCAGATCGTTCACGGCCTCCTCGAAGACGGCGCTCATCAGCGCGTGCCGGTTCGGGAAGTGCCGGTACAGCGTGCCGATGCCGACCCCGGCCCCGCGGGCCACCTCCTCCAAGGACGCCCCCGTGCCGTGCTCGGCGAACGCGATCCGGGCCTGCGCGAGGAGCCGCTCGTAATTGCGGCGCGCGTCCGCGCGCATCCGGCGCGAGCGGTCGTGCTCGGCTGTCGTCATCGGGCCTCCCTGGGCGTGCGCGGACCCTGGGGCCCTGGTGCGCGGTACTTCAAGGATGCCCGATCGCGGGACCGCGACGGTGTGGAGGGACCGCCACCGCGGTAGCGTCGATACGGAGGGCGCGGACGCAGGACGCCCTGGAGCGCGGCATGGACATCAGTGACGCGGGCCGACGAGGAGTGCGGCAGCTCGTCCGGGAACGCGAAGAGGCCGTGGACGTGGCCGAGTTGCGCTTCCAGCCTGTGGACCATCCGTTGACCGAGCCGCAGCGGATGTACGCGCTGCTCGCCGCCGCGCTCGCGTCCGTCGGGCGGCCGGGGCAGGGGGTCGCCGCCGTGGCCGGGGACGGGGTGGTGCGGGCGCTCGACGCCGTCGCGGCGGAGCTGCTGCCGCGCCTGGACCGCGACGACATCGACGTACGGGCCGTGGAGTGCGCCGTGCCCGACGTGCCATGGCTCCTGCTGCTGAGGGACCTCGCGCCGGGCCGCGCCGCCGCCCGCGCCCTCGGCCTGACCGAGCGCGAGCACCGCACCCTGGAGCACATCGACGCCGGCCGCACCCCGGCCGAGGCGGCGCGTGCGATGGGCATCTCGCTGACGACCGTACGGGGGTATGTGGCCGCCCTGCACCGCAAGTTGAACGCCGGGCACACGGCGGCGCTGCTGCGCGCGGGGCGCGAGGCGGGGCTGCTGGGGGAGTGAGGCGCCCCTCAGAATTGACGGCTGGCCCGGCCGGGAGCCGCCCGCTTCACTGGTGGAATCCAGTGGCATCCACGGGCCTCAGGGGGAACGCCATGACCGCCACACCATCACCCGCGCACGTCCCGGTCTCCAGGGGAGTCGCCGTCGAACGGGTCCGTCCGCTGCGGGCCGTCATGGCCGCGGTCCTCGTGCTCGGGCCACTGCTGTTCATCGTCGCCTCGCTCCTGTCCCCGTACGACATGACGGAGGACAAGACGTCGAGGATCGTCGCCGACATCGCCGCCAACGAGGGCCGGGAGAAGGCCGCCGCCTGGGCGTGGCTGGCCCTGGGGATCATGATGGCCGCGGCGGCCCTGCTGGTCTCCGTGTACGTCATGGCGCGCTCCCCGAAGCTGGGGCTCGCCGGGCTGCTGCTGTTCGGCGGCGGCGCCACCGCCGCGAATATGGCGCCCTCGTACGACTTCGTGACGCTCGCGGGCCTCGACAAGGGCGTCGACCAGGTGACGATCGTGAAGGTCCTCGACGGCGGCGACAGTCTGCCGATGGCAGCGGTCGCCGGGATCTGGTTCATCGCGGGGCTCGTCCTCGGCGTCGTCCTCCTCGGCATCGGGCTGCTGCGCAGCCACGCCGTGCCGGCCTGGGCGGCCTGGGTGCTGATGGTCTCGATGCCGCTGAACGTCGTGGGCTGGACCACTGGTGTCGAGGCCCTCGCGTACGCGGGGTTCGCGCTGCTGACCGTCGCCTTCGGCGTGATCGCGCTGGAGATCGCCCACCACGGAACCGGCTGGGCGCGGGCCGAACCCTGACCCGCCGACCCGCGCACAGGCAAGGGCCCGTTGAACCGGCTTCGGTTCAACGGGCCCTTCGCGTACGCCGGTTTCCCGGTGTCAGTCCTTGATCTCGCAGATCGCGGCGCCGGAGGTGAGGGAGGCGCCGATCTCGGCGGACAGGCCCTTGACGGTGCCCGACTTGTGGGCGTTCAGGGGCTGTTCCATCTTCATGGCCTCCAGGACGACGACGAGGTCGCCCTCCTTGACCTCCTGGCCCTCCTCGACGGCGACCTTGACGATCGTGCCCTGCATCGGGGAGGCGAGGGTGTCGCCGGAGGCGGCGGAGCCGGACTTCTTGGCGGCGCGCCGCTTGGGCTTGGCGCCCGCGGTCAGGCCGGTGCGGGCCAGGGACATGCCCATGCCCGCGGGGAGGGAGACCTCCAGGCGCTTGCCGCCGACCTCGACGACGATGTTCTCGCGGCCCGCCTCGTCCTCTTCCTCACCGGGCGCCGGGGCGGCGAACGGCTCGATGTCGTTGACGAACTCGGTCTCGATCCACCGCGTGAAGATCGTGAACGGGTCTTCGCCGCCGGTGAGTTCGGGGGCGAACGCCGGGTCGGTGACGACCTTGCGGTGGAAGGGGATGGCAGTGGCCATGCCCTCGACCTCGAACTCGGCGAGCGCGCGCGAGGCCCGCTGGAGGGCCTCCTTGCGGGTGCGGCCGGTGACGATCAGCTTGGCGAGCAGGGAGTCCCAGGCCGGGCCGATCACGGAGCCGGACTCGACGCCCGCGTCCAGGCGGACACCGGGGCCCGCCGGGCCCTCGAACTTGGTGACGGTGCCCGGGGCGGGCAGGAAGCCGCGGCCCGGGTCCTCGCCGTTGATGCGGAACTCGAAGGAGTGGCCGCGCAGTTCCGGGTCGCCGTAGCCGAGTTCCTCGCCGTCGGCGATGCGGAACATCTCGCGGACGAGGTCGATGCCGGCGACCTCCTCGGTGACCGGGTGCTCGACCTGGAGGCGGGTGTTGACCTCGAGGAAGGAGATCGTGCCGTCCGCGCCGACGAGGAACTCGACGGTGCCCGCGCCGACGTAGCCGGCCTCCTTGAGGATCGCCTTCGAGGACGAGTACAGCTGCTCCAGCTGCGCCTCGGACAGGAAGGGCGCCGGGGCCTCCTCCACGAGCTTCTGGTGGCGGCGCTGCAGCGAGCAGTCACGGGTGGAGACGACGACCACGTTGCCGTGCTGGTCGGCCAGGCACTGGGTCTCCACGTGGCGGGGTTTGTCGAGGTAGCGCTCGACGAAGCACTCGCCGCGGCCGAACGCGGCGACGGCCTCGCGGACCGCGGACTCGTACAGCTCGGGGACCTCGTCGAGGGTGCGGGCGACCTTCAGGCCGCGGCCGCCGCCACCGAACGCGGCCTTGATCGCGATCGGCAGGCCGTGTTCCTCGGCGAACGCGACGACCTCGTCGGAACCGGAGACCGGGTCCGGGGTGCCTGCGACCAGCGGGGCGCCGGCGCGCTGCGCGATGTGGCGGGCGGCGACCTTGTCGCCGAGGTCGCGGATGGCGTGCGGGGGCGGGCCGATCCAGATCAGGCCGGCGTCGAGGACGGCCTGGGCGAACTCGGCGTTCTCCGACAGGAATCCGTAGCCGGGGTGGATGGCGTCCGCGCCGGAGTCCTTGGCCGCCTGGAGCACCTTGGCGATGTCCAGGTAGCTGGTGGCCGGGGTGTCCCCGCCAAGGGCGAATGCCTCGTCGGCCGCACGGACGTGCAGAGCGTCCCGGTCCGGCTCGGCGTAGACGGCAACGCTCGCGATCCCCGTGTCCCGGCATGCCCGGGCCACGCGGACAGCGATTTCGCCACGGTTGGCGATGAGCACCTTGCGCACGATGGCTCCCTCCTTGCTGTGTCTTCCCGGGGACTGTCCCCATGTGCGGCTGTGCCGCGGGCCCCGGACTCCCGGCCGTTGTCGCCCGAGCCGGGGCGGTCGGCGGGTCACCATGAAGCTTGACTCACTGAAACAAGCTGAGTTTAGGGACTGCCGACACGGACCCACGAGGCTCCCCCGGGCGTGAGCTTGCCCACACGGAGTGTCACCCGGGGTCCATCTGGTACATGAAATCCCTTGTCGCGCCTGGATACGCGCGGTCCCTCACCGCCACCCTAGCCCGCCTCTGTGGTCAAGGTCTCTGTGAGACCGTGCTGCGGCCCGGCGGCATTCTTTGTGGAGTCCCTACGAATGGCCCAACGATTCTTTGCCTTCGCGGGAACCTCGGCAGAACCCTTGTACGGGGGTTTACCCGTTAGTAGCGTTCGGGATGTCTTGGCCGTACTAGCGGTAACAGTCAGTGGAAGTGGGTGGGGCCGGTGGCACGCAGGCCGGTGGCGTGGGTGGCCGCGATCGTGTTGTTCGCGGAGGCGTTCGGGATCGTTCTCCTGAACTGGTTTCTGGGCCTGGTGGTCGACAGTCAGGAGATGTCCCTCGCCGGGCTCGACTCGCGGGCGATGTCGGTGGGCGCGTGGATAGCGGGCGGCCTGTTCGGGCTGTATCTGGTGGTGTGCGGGATCGTCCTCGTGCGCACCGCGAGCGTCGACCGGGCGCCGGGCGGATTCGGGCGGATCCTGCTGATCAGCGCGGCCGTGGTGCACGGGCTGCTCGGGGCGTTCTCGATCAGCCTGGTGGGCTGGCTCAGCTTCGTGTTCATGATGGTCGTGCTCGCGCTGCTCGTGCTGACGCTGGTGGCGTACGACAGGCACGAGCAGGGCGAGCGGAGGCCGGAGCGGAACGCCTCCGCGCAGAACGGGCCCGCTACTCCGCCGGCGCCCACAACTCCGTGATGCCGATGCCGAGTTCGGCGAGGAGGCGGCGGAGCAGGGGCAGCGAGAGTCCGATCACGTTGCCGTGGTCGCCGTCGATGCCGTCGATGAACGGGGCCGAGCGGCCGTCCAGGGTGAACGCGCCCGCCACGTAGAGGGGTTCGCCCGTCGCCACGTACGCGGCGATCTCCGCGTCGCTCGGCTCGCCGAACCGGACGACGGTGGAGGCGGTCCCCGAGCTGTACCGGCCACTCGCTGTGTCGTACACGCAGTGGCCGGTCTGCAGCGTGCCCGCGCGGCCGCGCATCGACTTCCAGCGGGCCGTGGCCTCCTCGGCGTCGGCCGGCTTGCCGAGCGCCTCGCCGTCGAGGTCGAGCACGGAGTCGCAGCCGATGACGACGGCGCCGTGGGCCTCGGGCAGCGCCGCGACCACGGAGGCCTTGGCCTCGGCGAGGGCGAGGGCGAGTTCCGCGGGCGTCGGGGCCGTCACGGCGTCCTCGTCGACCCCGCTGACGATCACCTCGGGGGCGAAACCGGCCTGTCGCAGCAGGCCGAGGCGGGCGGGGGACTGGGAGGCCAGGATCAGGCGGCGTGGAGCGGTCATGGGGCCCAGGTTATCCAGCGCGACGCCACGCGATGCCCGGCTACGTACTCGCTAGCCGATCCCCAGCATCAGGAACGCGAGAACCATCGCGAGCGCCACCACGAACCCCGCGCGCCGCAGCATCGCCTGCGTTTCGCGGAGCTCCTCTGGGGGCTCGTTCTCGGGGTCTGACCACAGCACATACAACATGGTGCTGCTCGCGCGTGCGGGGTGCCTGAGTACGCGTACTCAGGCACCCCGCTACGAAGGGACTAATTCACGCGGGCCAGTACGTGCGCGACCAGCTCGACGCCCCCGGCGCGGGCAGCCGGTGCCGGGCGATGCGGGAGGGGTCCGACCACGCGTCCCGGCCCTCCGTCGCGGCCGGGGCGTCCGGGACCGCCGCGGCGCGCGCCTGGACCACCGCCAGTGCGGCGGCCAGCTCCTCGGGGGTCGGATTGCCCCGTACGACCTTGATCATCACAGCGGCGCTCCTTACAGCGGGATGTTGCCGTGCTTCTTCGGGGGCAGTGATTCCCGCTTGGTGCGCAGCTGACGCAGGCCGCGGACGACGTGGGAGCGGGTGTCGGAGGGCATGACGACCGCGTCGATGTAGCCGCGTTCGGCCGCCGTGTAGGGGTTGAGGAGGGTGTCCTCGTAGTCCTGGATGAGCTGGGCGCGGGTCTCTTCGACGTTGCCCGCGGCCTCGGCGGCCGCGATCGTCTTGCGGTGCAGGATGTTGACCGCGCCCTGGGCGCCCATGACGGCGATCTGGGCGGTGGGCCAGGCCAGGTTGAGGTCGGCGCCCAGGTGCTTGGAGCCCATGACGTCGTAGGCGCCGCCGAAGGCCTTGCGGGTGATGATCGTGATGAGCGGGACGGTGGCCTCGGCGTAGGCGAAGATCAGCTTGGCGCCGCGCCGGATGATGCCCTCGTGCTCCTGCTCGACGCCGGGCAGGAAGCCGGGGACGTCGACGAAGGTCAGCACGGGGACGTTGAAGGCGTCGCAGGTGCGGACGAAGCGTGCGGCCTTCTCGCTCGCGTGGATGTCGAGGCAGCCGGCGAACTGCATCGGCTGGTTGGCGACGATGCCGACCGGGCTGCCCTCGACGCGGCCGAAGCCGGTGATGATGTTCGGCGCGAACAGGGCCTGGGTCTCGAAGAAGTCGGCGTCGTCCACGACGTGTTCGATCGCCGTGCGCATGTCGTAGGGCTGGTTGGCGCTGTCCGGGATGAGGGTGTCGAGCTCGCGGTCCTCGTCGGTGAGCGCGAGGTCGGCCTCCTCGGGGAAGGCGGGCGGCTCGCTCAGGTTGTTCGACGGCAGGTAGGACAGCAGCGACTTGATGTACTCGATCGCGTCCTTCTCGTCGCCCGCCATGTGGTGGGCGACACCGGAGCGGGTGTTGTGGGCGCGGGCGCCGCCGAGTTCCTCCATCCCGACGTCCTCGCCGGTGACGGTCTTGATGACGTCGGGTCCTGTGATGAACATGTGGGAGGTCTGGTCGACCATGACCGTGAAGTCGGTGATGGCGGGCGAGTAGACGGCGCCGCCCGCGCACGGGCCGACGACGAGGGAGATCTGCGGGATGACGCCGGAGGCGTGGGTGTTGCGGCGGAAGATCTCGCCGTACATGCCCAGGGCCATGACGCCTTCCTGGATGCGGGCGCCGCCGGAGTCGTTGATGCCGATGACCGGGCAGCCGGTCTTCAGCGCGAAGTCCATCACCTTCATGATCTTCTGCCCGTAGACCTCGCCGAGGGCTCCGCCGAAGACGGTGAAGTCCTGCGAGAAGACGGCGACGGGGCGGCCGTCGACGGTGCCGTATCCGGTCACGACACCGTCGCCGTAGGGCTTGTTGGCCTCGAGGCCGAAGTCCGTGGAGCGGTGCCGGGCGAACTCGTCCAGCTCCACGAAGGAGTCCTCGTCGAGCAGCAGCTCGATCCGCTCACGCGCGGTCAACTTGCCCTTGGCGTGCTGCTTTTCGACCGCGCGGGCGGAACCCGCATGGGTCGCCTCGCCGATCCGGCGCCGCAGATCCTCGATCTTGCCTGCGGTCGTGTGGATGTCGGTCTGCGCTGTCGGCTGTTCCAACTCGGACATCGGGATGCGGCTCCCTGCCTGCTTCGACGCTGCTCACGGGGGACGGTTCGGGGAAGTTCAAGAATCGGGAAGTTCAAAAAAAGGGGGAGTGGGGCTACTGATTCGTAGCGTAGTGGCCTGAATACCGTTCAGCAGTGCGGTCTTTGCCACACCTAGGCTGGGTTGCATGACGCCGCGAGATGGTTCAGACGTACCCGCCAGCCCCTGGTCCGACCTGGAGAGGCCGCCCCTGGCCGAGGCCGGCCTCCGCCGTTCCCTGGTACGGGAAGGGGGGCTGTGGTCGTCCGTGGAGGTGGTGCCCCGCACGGGGTCCACCAACACGGATCTGGTGGAGCGGGCCTCGGCGGGGTCCGTGGCCGAGGGCACCGTGCTCGTCGCCGAGGAGCAGAGCGCGGCGCGCGGGCGGCTCGACCGGAGCTGGTCGGCGCCGCCGCGCTCCGGCCTGTTCTTCTCCGTGCTGCTCAAGCCGGGGGAGCACGAGGTGCCGGTGGCGCGCTGGGGCTGGCTGCCGCTGCTCACCGGGGTCGCGGTGGCCACGGCGCTCTCCTCGGCGGCCGGTGTCGACACCGCCCTGAAGTGGCCGAACGACGTGCTCCTCACGGTCGACGGCGAGGAGCGCAAGGCGGGCGGCATCCTCCTGGAGCGGGCCGGTTCGGACGCCGTCGTGATCGGCGTCGGCCTGAACGTGTCGCTGCGCGCCGACGAGTTGCCCGTCCCGACGGCCGGTTCGCTCACGCTCGCCGGGGCGAAGGTCTCCGACCGGGAGCCGGTGCTGCGGGCCGTGCTGCGGTCCTTGGAGCGGTGGTACGTCGAGTGGTGCGCGGCCGAGGGCGACCCCGGCCTCTCGCAGCTGCAGGAGGCGTACGCGGCGGGCTGCGCCACGCTCGGCCGCGAGGTGCGGGCGATTCTGCCGGGCGACCGGGAGCTGGTGGGCGAGGCGGTCGCCATCGACGGCGACGGCCGCCTCGTGATCGCCCCGGCGGCCGCCGGGGCCCGGGAAGCGGTCGGCGCGGGCGACATCGTCCACCTGCGACCTGCGTAGGCCGTACGATCGGGCGGCTCCGAAGCGACGCCACCCGGAAGCGAACGGAGTGACGTGGGGCACAGGGGCTGCCGTAGAGTTGAGCCCGGTCGATACCTGACCGCGGCAGATCGGAAGGGCAGCAGGCGTGACCGTCGACGACTCGGGCTCCGGCACGGGCTCTCCCACCGACCCCGAGAAGCCGGAAGGTGCGGAACCAGAAGAGGCAGAGACAGAGGATCCCCTCGCTCTGCGGCTCGAAGGGCTCATCCTCGGGGCCGAGCGCAGATACACCCCGTTCCAGGCGGCGCGCAGCGCGGGCGTCTCCATGGAACTGGCCTCCCGGTTCTGGCGGGCCATGGGCTTCGCCGACATCGGGCAGGCCAAGGCCCTCACCGAGGCCGATGTCCTCGCGCTGCGGCGGCTCGCCGGTCTCGTGGAGGCGGGGCTGCTCAGCGAGGCCATGGCCGTGCAGGTCGCCCGGTCCACCGGGCAGACCACCGCGCGGCTCGCCGAATGGCAGATCGACTCGTTCCTGGAGGGCCTCACCGAACCCCCGGAACCCGGCATGACCCGCACCGAGGTCACGTATCCGCTGATGGAGCTCCTCCTGCCGGAGCTGGAGGAGTTCCTCGTCTACGTGTGGCGGCGCCAGCTCGCCGCGGCGACAGGGCGCGTCGTGCAGGCCGGTGACGACGAGGAGATGGTCGACCGGCGGCTCGCCGTCGGATTCGCGGACCTCGTCGGGTTCACGCGGCTCACCCGGCGCATGGAGGAGGAGGAACTCGGCGAGCTCGTCGAGGCCTTCGAGACCACCGCGGCGGACCTCGTCGCGGCGCACGGCGGCCGGCTCGTCAAGACTCTCGGCGACGAGGTCCTGTACGCGGCCGACGACGCGGGCGTCGCGAGCGAGATCGCGCTGCGCCTGATCGAGACGATGAGCAACGACGAGACGATGCCGGAGCTGCGCGTCGGCCTCGCGTTCGGCACGGTCACCACACGGATGGGCGATGTCTTCGGCTCGACCGTGAACCTCGCGAGCCGCCTCACGTCGATAGCGCCACGGGACAACGTGCTGGTGGACGGCGCCTTCGCCCAGGAACTGATCAGGATCGGCGAGACACCCACCTCGGAGGCGGAGGCCGCCGCCGAGGCGCAGAAGGCGAAGGAGGACGGCGAGGAGCCGCCCACCTACCGGTTCGCGCTGCAACCCATGTGGCAGCGCCCCGTACGCGGCCTCGGCGTCGTCGAACCCTGGACGCTGACCAGGCGCACCTGACAACCTTGGCGGTTAACTGGCGTTAACCGAGAGGGCGTGTCATGGGTGACGAGCGGCGGTTCGGGGAGTTCGTGGCGGTGCGCCGCCACGAGGGCGGGACGGTCGCCGAGCTGGTGCTCGACCGGCCGAAGGCCATGAACGCCGTGTCGAGCGACATGGCGCGGGCGATCACCGGCGCCTGCGAGGCGCTGTCCCGCGACCGGGACGTCCGGGTCACCGTCCTCACCTCCAGCGCCGAGCGCGCCTTCTGCGTCGGCGCCGACCTCAAGGAGCGGAACTCCTTCTCCGACGCGGACCTGCTGCGCCAGCGGCCCGTGACCCGCGCCGCGTACACGGGTGTCCTGGAGCTGCCGATGCCGGCGATCGCGGCCGTGCACGGCTTCGCGCTCGGCGGCGGCTTCGAGCTGGCGCTCGCCTGCGACCTGATCGTGGCCGACGGGACGGCCGTCGTGGGCCTGCCCGAGGTGTCCGTCGGGGTGATCCCCGGCGGGGGCGGTACGCAGCTGCTGCCGCGCCGCGTCGGGGCCGCGCGGGCCGCCGAGCTGATCTTCACGGCGCGCCGGGTGCGGGCGGCGGAGGCCGCTGACCTGGGGCTCGTGGACCAGGTCGTGGACGCGGGCTCGGACCGCGAGGAGGCGCTGGCGCTCGGCGCGCGGATCGCCGCCAACTCGCCGGTCGGCCTGCGCGCGTCGAAGAAGGCGCTGCGCCTCGGGCACGGCCTCGACCTGCGGGCGGGCCTGGAGGTGGAGGACGCGGCGTGGCGGTCCGTGGCGTTCTCCGGGGACCGGGCCGAGGGCGTGGCGGCGTTCAACGAGAAGCGCAGCCCGCAGTGGCCCGGCGAGTGACGAGGGCCAGTCGCGGCACCGGCCCCGCCGATTACTCTACGTGACAATCGCCGGGTTGGGAACCCTCGGTCGGTGCCCACAATTCACCGAAATGCCCGAAAACTCCTTACTCTGGAGCGATGGGTGAGGACGTTCGGCTACGCGCCGTGGTGAAGCTCGCGCAGGGCATGGCCGCTGCACGGAGCCCGCACGACTCCTGGCGCGCGGCCGCGCGCGGCGCCTGCCACGCGCTGTCCGGAAGCTTCGCCGCGCTCTCCATGTGGGAGCGCGAGCGCGGCCGGCTGCGGGTGCTCGTCAACGTAGGGAAGCTGGCCGAGGGCGAGGAGGAGTTCCCCGACGGCGAGGGCTACCCGGTGCACCAGTTCCCCGAGATCACCGAATTCCTGCACGAACGCTGGGCCAAGGGCGGCGAGCCGGACGCCTGGGTCGAGACGGCCGAGGGCCCCGTGGACCGGGCCGGCTACTGCCATCAGCGGGTCGCCGCGCTACGACGCCGGGGCCGCGGCTGCTGCGTCGTCGCGCCGATCGTGCTGCACGGGCGGGCCTGGGGTGAGCTGTATGTGGCGCGGCCGACCGGCGCCGAGGTGTTCGACCGCTCCGACGCCGACTTCGCCACGGTCCTCGCGGCGGTCGTCGCGGCCGGCATCGCGCAGACCGAACGCCTGGAGGAGGCGCGCCGCCTCGCCTTCACCGACGCCCTGACCGGCCTCGCCAACCGGCGCGCGGTCGACATACGCCTCGACGAGGCCGTGGAGCGGCACCGGGCCGACGGCTCCGTGGTCAGCCTCGTCGTCTGCGACCTCAACGGCCTGAAGCGGGTCAACGACACCTACGGGCACGCGGCGGGCGACCGGCTCCTCGAACGGTTCGGCTCGGTGCTCTCGCTGTGCGGGGCGATGCTGCCGGGAGCGCTCTCCGCGCGGCTCGGCGGCGACGAGTTCTCGCTCGTGGCCGTGGGGCCGTCGGCCGACGAAGTGGTCCGGGTCGGCGACGAGATCTGCTCCCGGGCCGCCGACCTCGACCACGGCGACGGCGTCGCCTGCGGCATCGCGTCGACCGGGGACCCCATCGGTGAGGTCGCGAACGCGCGGCGCCTCTTCCGCCTCGCGGACGCCGCCCAGTACAAGGCGAAGGCGCTGCGCGCGGCGAAGCCCGTGGTGGCCGGGCGCGACGGCGGACTCGAGGACCCGGTGGTCCGCCTCGCGGACTCCCCGCCACCGGCCGCGGGCGAGGGTGAACGGCGCCGGATCAGGGGCCTGGAGCCCGGAGCCGGCCGGTAAGTGGCGGGCCGCCCGGCGGAGTTGCTCGGGCGCCCGGTCCGAACGACGGGATCTACGCCTCGTACGCCCTGGTCCTGCGCACCGAGTACGCGACGAAGCCGACGCCCAGGCCGAGGAAGGCCGAGCCGCCGATCACGTACGGCGTCGTGTCCACCTGGCCCGTGTCGGCCAGGCGGAGTTGGCGGTCGGACTGCTCGGTGACCGCGGTGGTGGTGCGCTGTTGGTCGGCATGGGTGATGTGCTCGGGGTTCGCCGTCGCTGTGGGAACGAACCACAGCGCGCCGAGAAGCGCTGCTGCGGCGGCGGCGGTGAACAGTGATCGACGTGCGGCAGGCACGGAAGCGATCCCCCTTGTGGCGCTGGCGAATTGGCCGTGTGGGCTCATGTTAGTGACAGACGTGGGTCACAGGAAAGTCACGAGGCCCATGGGTCGTACGCTCCGCTCATGAGCACTGATGACACGTCACGTTTTGTTCGCCTCAAGGTGGAATTGGTCCTGGAGGTCTCCGACACGGAGGCGCTGACCGGGGCCGCGCTGCAGCGCGTCGCGGAGGACGAGGAGACCGGGCCCGAGGAGCGCGCGCAGGCGGTGAGCGCCGTGGAGGAGGACGAGGCGGAGGCGGTCGCGTATCTCGTGGACCCGTTCGATCTGGTCGCCGATGTTCCGGGGGCCGAACTCGTGCAGGCCTCCTGGTCCAGCGAGCAGGTCGACTACGACCCCGATTCGCCCGATTGGGACCTCGGCGAGGATGATGAGGAGGGGGACGCGGAAGACGGCGTGTAGCGGTCCATGAAACGGGAACCCTGGGCGGCAACCGCCGCCCAGGGTTTTGTCGTCCCTGGTGAGGGGCCCGACGTGGCCTTGCCCACACTGGCGGTTCTGCGGGAACGGGACGAACCGGTCAAGGCGTTCACTGGGTACGAGGGGACTGTTGTGTCCTCTTGGGCCTGCTGTCGACCGGGCTCGGGGCGGTCGACAGCAGGGGAATTCGGCGAAGGCGGGAAATTCGGCGACTATGGAGAAGCGTGTGATAACGGACGGTAAGCGGCGCAAGGGTCTGATGGCCGCGTCCGCTCTGCTCGGCGGTGTGCTCGTGCTGACGGCCTGTGGCGGCGGCGACGAGAGCGGCTCGGGCAAGAAGGAATCGCAGGCGCAGGCCGACGAGGCGGCGGCGAAGAAGACGTCCGAGGCCGACATCAAGATCGCGCCGAAGGACGGCTCCGACAACGCGAGCATCAACAGCGCCGCGAAGGTCGCCGTGAGTAAGGGCTCGCTCACCGACGTCACCATGACGACGGCCGACGGCACGAAGGTCGATGGCCAGATCGCCGCCGACAAGAAGAGCTGGAAGCCCACGGCCCAGTTGGAGCGTGCGACGAAGTACAAGATCGCCGCCGAGGCGAAGGACTCCGACGGCCGCGTGGCTCACGAGAACTCGCAGTTCACGACGGTGTCCCCGGCCAACAGCTTCATCGGGAACTTCACGCCGGAGGACGGCTCGACCGTCGGCGTCGGCATGCCCGTGTCGATCAACTTCGACAAGGCCATCACCAACAAGGCCGATGTCCAGGACCACATCAGCGTCACGTCGAGCAGCGGCCAGGAGGTCGCCGGCCACTGGTTCAGCGGGACCCGGCTCGACTTCCGCCCCGAGGACTACTGGAAGGGCGGCTCCACGGTCACCCTGAAGCTCGACCTGGACGGGGTCGAGGGCGCGAGCGGCGTGACCGGCGTGCAGCAGAAGACGGTCTCGTTCAAGGTCGGGCGCAACCAGGTCTCGACGGTCGACGCGAAGACCAAGATGATGACCGTCACGCGGGACGGGAAGACGATCAAGACGATCCCGATCTCCGCCGGTTCGCCCGAGAACAAGACGTACGAGGGTCAGATGGTGATCTCCGAGAAGTTCAAGGAGACCCGGATGGACGGCTCGACGGTCGGCTTCACCAACAATGACGGCAAGGGCGAGTACGACATCAAGGACGTGCCGCACGCGATGCGCCTGTCGAACTCCGGCACGTTCATCCACGGCAACTACTGGGGCGCCAAGTCGATCTTCGGTGGCGCGAACACCAGCCACGGCTGCGTCGGTCTGCAGGACGCCAAGGGCGCCAATGACGGCAGCACGCCGGGCGCCTGGTTCTACAACAACTCGATGGTCGGCGACGTCGTCGTCGTGAAGAACACCGGCGACAAGACGGTCCAGCCGGACAACGGTCTGAACGGCTGGAACCTGAGCTGGTCGCAGTGGAAGTCCGGTTCCGCCGGGTAACGGGCCGAGTGATACCCGGCGGGGGTCTCATGCCGTTCTCATGACGGCCTCACGCAACCCTTACAACACCGCCATACCGTTTCGCCGCAGCGGGAGCCGGAGCGTCACCTGACGCTCCGGCTCCCGCTGGTTCCTGTCAGCGCCCCTTTGTTGTGGGCCGTCATCGGCGAGGCTTCGATGTTCTTCACCTATCTCCGGCGTGAACTGCGCCGCCGCAGAAGAGCGGCGCTCGTCGTCGCCTCCGGGCTCGCGCTCGGGATCGCGCTCGTCATCGTGGTCGGCTCGGTGTCCGCCGGGATGACCAAGGCGCAGGACAAGGTCCTGCAGTCGCTGTACGGCCTGGGCACGGACATGACCGTCACCAAGGCCGCGAGCGCGCCGAAGTCCGGCGACACCGGCCGCCCGAAGTTCGACTTCGACGCCAAGGACAGCGACTCCGGCGACAAAGAGCAGTCCAGCGACCGCGTGATGGTGCAGGGCATGACGACCCTCGCCGACTCCACCGTCACGAAGGTCGCAGGACAGAAGGGCGTCGCCGACACCGTCGGCGGGCTCAGCCTGCAAGTGATGAAGGTCAGCGGCCAGTTCACGCGCGGCCGGTTCAAGCAGGACGAGAGCGGCGGCGGCACGCAGGGCGGTGGCCCCGGCGGAGGCGGTGAGGGCGGTCAACCGCAGGGCCGCGTCCAGGGCGGCGGCGCCAACTTCGACGTCAACTCCTTCTCCGTGTACGGCACCGACGTCACCCAGCAGAAACTCGGCCCGCTGACCTCCTCGAAGATCACCAAGGGCCGGAGCTTCAAGACCTCCGAGACGAACGCGAAGGTCGCCGTCGTCGACTCCTCGTACGCGAAGGAGAAGAAGCTCGCCGTCGGCGACAAGGTCACGGTCAAGAGCGCCAAGTACCAGGTCATCGGCGTCGCGACCGCCGACAGCGGGGACGCGGCCGCCAATCTCTACGTGCCGCTGAAGCAGGCCCAGACGCTCGCCGACAGCAAGAACAAGGTGACGACGGTCTACGTCAAGGCGAGCGACTCGCAGCAGATCGACGCCGTGAAGACGGCCATCCAGAAGAACATTGACGGCACCACCGTCACCACGTCCGCCGACCTCGCCGACACCGTCTCGGGCTCCCTTTCGACCGCCTCGAACCTGGCGTCGAACGTCGGCAAGTGGCTGTCGATCGCGGTGCTCGTCGCCGCCTTCCTGGTCGCGGGGCTGCTCACGTCCTCCGCGGTGTCCCGGCGGGTACGGGAGTTCGGCACGCTCAAGGCGCTCGGCTGGACGTCGGGCCGGGTGACACGGCAGGTCGTCGGTGAGGCGGTCGTCAACGGGCTGATCGGCGGCGTCCTCGGCATCGCCGTCGGGCTCGCGGGCGCGTACGTCGTGACCGCGATCAGCCCCACCCTGTCCGCACAGCTCGGCGGTTCGGCGGGCGGCGGCGCGGGCGGCAGTGGCGGCATGGGCGGCGGCTTCGGTGGTGGTGGCGGTGGCGGCGGGATGCGTCAGGCGGCAGGGGGAGGGGCGAAGACCCTCGACATCGCGCTCAGCGCGCCCGTCTCCGGCACGACCATCGCCCTCGCGGTCGGCCTCGCCGTCGCGGGCGGCCTGATCGCCGGCGCCTTCGGCGGCTGGCGGGCCTCCCGGCTGCGCCCGGCGGACGCGCTGCGCCGCGTCGAGTAGTACCCCCGGTCACGCCCATCACCTTACGTAGTACGGGAGTTGCACCATGTATCAGCTCACCGGCGTCACCAAGCGGTACCGGCGCGGCAAGGAAACCGTCGACGCGCTCGCGGGCGTCGATCTGACCATCGGCGACGGCGACCGGCTCGTCATCCAGGGCCCGACCGGCGGCGGCAAGTCGACCCTGCTCCAGATGCTCGGCGGGCTCGACCGGCCCACCGCGGGCAGTGTCGTGCTCGACGGCGTCGACCTGGCGACGCTGCCGGAGGCCCGGCTCACCAAGGTTCGCGCCGAGTCCATCGGCTTCGTCTTCCAGTCCTTCAACCTCGTCCCTACGCTCAACGCCCTGGAGAACGTCGAGACCGCCCTCGTGCCGCTCGGCCTGAAGGGCGCCGAGCGGCGCGAGCGGTCCGCGCAGGCGCTGGAGTCCGTGGGGCTCGGGGAGCGCCTGCGGCATCTGCCGGCGGAGCTGTCCGGCGGCCAGCAGCAGCGCGTCGCCATCGCGCGGGCCCTGGTGAAGAACCCGAAGGTGCTGCTCGCCGACGAGCCCACGGGCAACCTCGACGAGTCGATGCGCGACGAGATCATGGACGTACTGGAGGAGCGCTGGAAGGAGCACGGGCCGACCTTCGTGATGGTCACCCACGACTCGTCGATCGCGCGGAAGGCACCCCGCCTCGTGACGATCAGCAAGGGACGGGTCACGGTCACGGAGAACGCCTCGGCCGCCTGACGCGGACGCCCCGCAGGTGACCCGGACACCTCACAGGTGGCGTCACAGTGAACACGTATCGAGCAAAGGGTTGTACTCGAAACGGAAGGTGTGCCGTTTGTCACTTGGCACTCCGGTCCCAGATGTTTGCCAATGCCCCAATTCTCAACCGGTCACATCAATACACTCGCCTCTCATGTGTGAGTGGAACGTGGAGAACGGGCACCGAATGTGGTCGCTTCGTCGAAGCCGGGGCGGGCCGGGCGGCGACGCCGGCGCCGACGCCTGATGGGGGCACGGCACAAACAAGCGAGGGATCCGCGGGCGCACTGGCTGCTGCTCGCGCTCACGCTGCCGGTGCTGTTCGGCGCCCTCCTCTTCCAGGGCTGGACCCAGAACGAGGTGGACGGCGCCAAGGAGAAGCCTGCCTGTACGCAGCCCGTGCCCGCGTCGGCCTCCGGCGCGGGCCCGGTGCTGTCCATCGACGGCGGCCGGGTGCACAGCGCCTCGATGCGGCCCGGCACCGTCGCACTCACCTACGACGGCGGCCCCTACCCGAAGGCGACGCCGAAGCTGCTCGCGCTGCTCAAGAAGCACCACGCGCACGCCACGTTCTTCCTCAACGGCGCGAAGGCCGCGCAGCACCCGAAGCTGGTCGAGCGGATCAGGGCCGAAGGGCACGACATCGGCTCCAACACCTACACGGGCGCCGACATGGGCAGCTCGTCCACGGTGCGCAAAAAGCTCGAACTGGGGCTCACCCAGAGCGCGTTCGCAGGCAGCGGCGGCTTCCACACCACGCTCCTGCGGATGCCGATGACCACCACCGTCGCCACGATGTGCGGCGGCGAGTGGCCCGCCGCGCAGGCCGCGTCCGCCGCCGGCTACACCCTCGTCGCCGCCGACCGGTCCGGGCAGCGGGTGCGGGACGGCCTGGTGCGCCAGCTCAGCCAGACCTCGCTCGGCTACCGCGAGACGCAGAAACTGCTCGCGAACCCGCGGGCCCAGAACTTCGCCACCATCACGGAGGGCGCACAGACGAACCGGCCGGCGACGTCCGAGGTGGCCGCGCCCGTGCGCTGGCTCGGGCAGGGCCTGATCTGGTTCCAGACCCTCGGCCGCAGCTTCGTCTCGGCCATCTCGTGGGTGCTCCTCGCCGCCGCGGGGCTCGGCGTGCTGCGCCTGTTCGTCCTCGTACTGTTCGCCCGCGCGCACGTCAGACGACTCGAACGGTTCCGCCCCGGCTCGCCCTGGCTGCGCGAGATCCGCGACCCGGTGACCGTGCTCGTCCCCGCGTACAACGAGGAGGCGGGCATCGGCGCGACGTTGCGCTCGCTGCTCGCGTCCACCCACCAGCCGATGCAGATCATCGTCATCGACGACGGGTCGAGCGACCGCACGGTGCGGATCGCGAGTGAGTACGCGGCCCGTGACGCGCGCGTGCAGGTGCTGTGCCAGCCCAACTCGGGCAAGGCGGCGGCCCTCAACCACGGCCTGAAGTACACCCGTTGCCCGTACGTCGTGATGATCGACTCGGACACCGTCTTCGAGGCCGACGCGATCCAGCGCCTGGTCCAGCCGCTGGCCCACCCGGCCGTCGGCGCGGTCAGCGGCAACACCAAGGTCGGCAACCGCAAGCGCCTGCTCGGCCGTTGGCAGCATCTGGAGTACGTCTTCGGGTTCAACCTGGACCGCCGGATGTTCGAGGTCCTGGAGTGCATGACGACCGTGCCCGGCGCGATCGGCGCCTTCCGGCTCGACGCGCTGATGGGCGTCGGCGGCCTGAGCGAGGACACCCTCGCCGAGGACACCGACCTCACCATGGCGCTGTGGCGGGCCGGCTGGCGGGTCGTGTACGAGGAGACGGCCATCGCCTGGACCGAAGTCCCCACGTCCCTGCGGCAGTTGTGGCGCCAGCGCTACCGCTGGTGCTACGGCACCCTCCAGGCGATGTGGAAGCACCGGGGCGCGGTCCTGGAGGTCGGGCCCGCGGGCCGCTTCGGGCGGCGCGGCCTCTCCTACTTGTTCCTCTTCCAGGTCGTGCTGCCGCTGCTCGCCCCGATGATCGACGTCTTCATGTTCTACAGCGCCGTGTTCGCCGGCGACACGGTCACGTCCGTGGCCGCCTGGCTGGGCTTCCTCGCCCTCCAGATGGTCGTCGCGGCATACGCCCTGAAGCTCGACGGGGAGCGCAGGCGCACGCTCTGGTCGTTGCCCCTCCAGCTGTTCGTGTACCGACAGTTGATGTACCTCGTGGTCATCCAGTCCGTGGTGGCCTTCGTCGGCGGCAGCCGGTTGAAGTGGCAGCGCATGCACCGTTCCGGAACGGCCGCCGCGGCGGCCCAGCACATCGTCAGGCCGGCCGAACAGCCGGACCTGCCGGTCGCGAGGTGACGACCGTGAACCCCAGCGCCCACACCCCGACGCCGTACCCGTACGGCGAGTACGAGGTCGAGCACCACCCGTACGACCCGGTGCCGGCCAACAGGCCCGGCGGGCGGGCCGACGGCAGCTACAAGCGCAGCGAACGCGAGCCCAAGCGCAGGCGGCGGCGCGGCAAGCTCGGGCTCGTGGTGCGCGGCCTGTGCCTGCTCGTACTGCTTGCGGTGCTCGCGGGCGCGGGGACGTACGTGTGGGCGGGCACCCGGCTCGACGGCGAGGTCGACCTGGCCTCGCTCCCGACGCGGGCCGCCCCGGGCAAGGGCACGAACTACCTGATCGTGGGCTCCGACAGCCGCGAGGGCCTCAGCGAGAAGCAGACCAAGAACCTGCACACCGGCTCCGAGCTGGGCTCCGAGGGGCGCCGCACCGACTCGATGATGGTGCTGCACACGGGCGCGCACGGCAGCACGCTGATGAGCCTGCCGCGCGACTCCTGGGTCACCATCCCGCCGTACGTGGACCCGAAGACCGGCATCCACCACAAGCCGGCGAAGAACAAGCTCAACGCGGCGTTCTCGCTCGGCGGCCCCGAACTCCTGGTCCGCGCGATCGAGTTGAACACCGGGCTGCGGATCAACCACTACACGGAGATCGGCTTCGCCGGGTTCGTCGGCATCGTCGACGCGGTCGGCGGCGTGCCGATGTGCGTCGACCGGCACATTGTCGACGACAAGGCGGGCCTCGACCTGGCCAAGGGCTGCCACAACCTGACGGGCCGCGAGGCGCTCGGCTTCGTCCGCCAGCGCCACCAGGAGAAGGAGGGCGACCTCGGCCGCTCCCGCAACCAGCAGAAGTTCCTCTCCGCGCTCGCCAAGAAGGCGGCGTCGCCCGGGGTGCTGATGAACCCGTCCACGATGTACGGCACCGCGGGCGCGGGCCTGGACACACTCATCGTCGACAAGTCCACCAAGATCCCCCAACTGACCAGCCTCTTCAAGTCGATGCAGTCGGTGTCCTCGGGCCAGGGCCAACAACTCGGCCTCCCTGTCGGTACGTTGGGCCTGGCCACCTCCAAGGGCAGCGTCATCCTCTGGGACAAACAGAAGTCACAACTCCTCTTCTCTGAACTGAGAGAGGACCGTCCAGTGACAGCGGACTAGCCGATTAAGCCCCTGCGGCGATTGAGCAGCGGGGTCCGGGGCGGAGCCCCGCAACCGCAACCCCGACGCTGGCCGCGGGAGCACGTCGGTGCTTGGCTGAAGCCATGACGACTCGATCCGGCACCATCGAGTACATCCGCTACCACATCCCCGAGCCCCGCTCCGCCGAATTCCTCGCCGCATACACCCACGCGGCAACGCAACTCTCGGCGTCCCCGTACTGCGTCTCGTACGAACTCACCCGCTGCGAAGAGGACTTCGAGCACTACGTCCTGCGCATCGAGTGGACGTCGACCGAGGACCACCTGAAGGGCTTCCGCACGTCCGAGCTCTTCCCGGAGTACCTCACCGCGATCCGCCCCTACGTCGGGTACATCGACGAGATGCGCCACTACGCGCCGACCACGGTGCGCGGCACGGGCTCCTCGGAACCCACGCTCTACCAATGGGCGGGCGGCGCCGAGGCGTTCGATCGCCTCACCTCGGCCTTCTACGCGAAGGTGGTGAAGGACGACCTCCTCGGCCCGCTCTTCGCCGACCTCCCGGCGGAACACGCGCAACACGTCGCCCTCTGGCTCGGCGAGGTCTTCAGCGGCCCTTCGGCCTACTCCGAACAGCTCGGCGGCCACAGCCACATGGTGGCGATGCACATCGGCAAGGGCATCACCGAGCCGCAGCGCCGCCGCTGGGTCAACCTCATCCAGGACGCCGCCGACGAGGCGGGCCTCCCGACGGACGCCGAGTTCCGCTCCGCGTTCCTCGCGTACATCGAATGGGGCACCCGCCTGGCCACCTACTTCTCAGCCCCGAACACCACCCGCCCCACCGACCAACCGGTACCCCACTGGACGTGGGGCGCGGCGCCGCCGTACCGCTCTTAGCCCCAATTCAAGCCCCGCCGGCGTTTGAGGCGCGGGGTCCGGGGCAGCGCCCCGCGGCGTCTACAACTTCTCCCGCAACGCGGCATCCGCCCCCCAACTCGCCAGCAAGCGGAGTCCTTCCGCCGAAGCCGTCCCCGCCTCCGCGTGGTACACGGACAAGAACTGCCCGTCATCATCCGGCAAGTGCAACGTCTCGTACGCGAGCGTCAGTTCACCCACCAGCGGATGCCGCATCCGCTTCACCCCGTGGCCCTTCTCCTTCACGTCGTGCGTGGCCCACAGTCGCCTGAACTCCTCGCTCTTGACGGAGAGTTCACCGACGAGCGCCGACAGCTCCGGGTCCTCGGGGTTGCGGCCCGCGTACAGCCGCAGAAAGCTGACCATGTCGGTCGCCTTGGAGTCCCAGTCGATGAACAGCTCCCGGTAGTCCGGGTTGAGGAACGTGAGCCGCGCCCAGTTCCGCTCCGCGCGCGGCATCCGCCCCCAGTCGCCGAACAGGGCCGCCGCCATCCGGTTCCAGGCCAGGATGTCCGAGCGCGCCCCGCCGATGTAGGCGGGCACGCCCTCCAGCGAGTCGAGCAGGTGGCGCAGCGCGGGCCGCACCTGCTGCTGCCGCTTCGGCGCCGGCGACGCACGGCGCTGCCGCGTCGGTCTGGCCAGGTGCACGAGGTGCGCGTGCTCGGTGTCGCTGAGGCGCAGGGCGCGCGCGATCGCGTCGAGCACCTCCGCCGACACATTGCGCCCGTTGCCCTGTTCCAGGCGTGTGTAGTAGGCGACCGAGACCCCGGCGAGCTGCGCCAGCTCCTCGCGCCGCAGGCCCGGCACCCGCCGGTGCCGCCCCATCGAGGCGAGACCCACGTCCTCGGGCTTGAGCCGCGCCCGCCGGGTACGCAGGAACTCGCTCAGTTCGGCGCGCCGGTCCAGTTGGTCCGGGCGGTCCGCCGCCGGTTCCCCGGCCGCATCGTTCTCGTCCATGCTGTCCAGTATTCCCGGTCGTACGCCCGGGAGCCTGACCCCGCCAGTAGTAGGACCACTGAACGTACGCAAAGCGGTGACCTGCGCATACTTTGCCGATCCGGGTCCGGCGGGCGCAGGGTTGAACCCATGACCACGACTGTTGCCGCATACGCCGCTCCCAGCGCCAAGGCCCCGCTGGAGCGCACCACCATCGAACGCCGCACCGTCGGCGAGCACGACGTACTGATCGACATCAAGTTCGCCGGAATCTGTCACTCCGACATCCACCAGGTCCGCGAGGGCTGGGGCGAGGCCATCTTCCCGATGGTGCCGGGGCACGAGATCGCCGGTGTCGTGGAGGCCGTCGGCGCGGGCGTCACCAAGTTCAAGGTCGGCGACCGGGTCGGCGTCGGCTGCATGGTCGACTCCTGCGGTGAGTGCGAGCCCTGCAAGACCGGGTTCGAGCAGCACTGCGTCAAGGGCAACGTCCAGACGTACAACGGCGTCGGCAAGGACGGCGAGCCCACCTACGGCGGCTACTCGCAGAAGGTCGTCGTCTCCGACGCCTTCACCGTCCACATCCCCGAGGGCCTCGCGCTCGACGTGGCCGCGCCGCTGCTCTGCGCCGGCATCACCACGTACTCCCCGCTGAAGCACTGGGGCGCGGGCCCCGGCAAGAAGGTCGCGGTCGTCGGCCTCGGTGGCCTCGGCCACATGGGCGTCAAGATCGCGCACGCGCTCGGCGCGGAGGTCACCGTCCTCTCGCAGTCGCTGCGCAAGAAGGACGACGGCCTGAAGCTGGGCGCCGACCACTACTACGCGACGAGCGACCCGAAGACCTTCGAGGAGCTCGCGGGCACCTTCGACGTCATCCTGTCCACGGTCTCCGCGCAGGTGGACTTCGGCGCGTACCTGAGCCTGCTCAAGACGGGCGGCGCGCTCGTCAACGTCGGCGCCCCCGAGGAGCCGATCGCGCTCAACCTGTTCTCCCTCATCGGCGGCAACAAGGTGCTCGCCGGCTCCATGATCGGCGGCATCGCCGAGACCCAGGAGATGCTCGACTTCTGCGCCGAGCACGGCCTCGGCGCCGAGATCGAACTGATCGAGGCGAGCCAGGTCAACGAGGCGTACGAGCGCGTCCTCGGCTCGGACGTGCGCTACCGCTTCGTGATCGACGCGGCGACCATCTGAGCAACCCGCACCACTCTCATGACCTGAGACTGAGAGGTCATGATCGCCCCCCTCGGGCCCCGGCAGGCTCACCTGCCCCGAGGGGGGCTTCGCCATGCCCGCCCACGCGACCGGCTCGCTGCTGTCCCCCACGTGAGCGACAGGCAAGTCCGCTCCCGGGGGTGACGATTCCGGATCACCGATTCCCTAGCGTTCAGGCATGGCCACCGGGCCTCGGAATCGCCGGAGTCACCGGAACTTCGCCCCATTCTTCTTGGAGCTCCTCATGAAGCGCACCCTCAAGGCAACCGCCCTGGCCGCACTCTGCTGTGCTGTGGCCGGTACGGGGCTCGTTGGCTGCGAGGACAGCTCACCGTCCGAGAAGGCCGCCGAGAAGTCCATCGACGACGCCGTCGACGGAGCCGTCGACGAGGCCCTCGGCAAGACGTTCTCCGGAACCAAGAAGATCAAGGTGACAGGCCGGTCGGTGAACGTGTCCTGCTCCGGCAGGGCGGCGGACGAGGATCAGCCCGTCGTCATACTGCTGGCCGGTGCGGGTGACGCGATGAGCAAGATGGCCGGCTTCCGCAAGACCCTGAGCAAGCAGGCCAGGGTCTGCGCCTACGACCGGCTCGGCGAGGGCGCGAGCGACAAGCCCAAGGCCGTCCAGCATCAGGCGGACAGCGCGAACGTGCTGACCGCCGTGCTCGATCGGGTGGCCGGTGACGGCCCGGTCGTCCTGGCCGGCCACTCACTGGGCGGACTGATCGCCGCCCGCTACGCCCCCGAGCACCAGGACCGGGTCAAGGGCCTGGTCCTCCTTGACGCCACGATCCCGGCGCTGAACGCGGGCTTCACGAAGGTGATCCCCAAGTCGGCCACCGGCGTGGGCGGCCAGCTGCGGGAGCAGACCCTTGCGGTCAACGGCGGCGCGAACCCGGAGAAGTACGTCATCGAGGACGGGGAGGTCGCCTCCGCAGGCGACCTCCCCGTTGAGATCATCAAGCACGAGAGCCAGTACGCAGAGGTGCCCGACTACGGCCCCGCCCTGGAGGACATGTGGTCCAAGGGGCAGCGGGAATGGCTCGGGCTCTCCTCCCACAGCAGGCTCAGCACCGCCGCCAAGAGCGGCCACTACATCTACGTCGACCGGCCCGACCTTGCCGTCAAGGCCGTGCGGAAGGTCACCGCGCAGGTCACCGACGGCCAGTGACGAGCCCACCGGCGTACCGGCCCGGCCGCGGCCACCACTACGCTCGTCCGGTGATCGGTCTCCGGAGAACCGCCCAGGCCCGGCTGCGTCAACTCCGGCTCCAGTGGCGCCGGTTCGACGTCACGACCTCGTACGTCCTGCTCGGGCCGCTCCTGCTGGCCGCGTCGTTCGTACCGTCGATGCACAGCCACGGCACGCAGGTCGGTGGGGTGCCGGGCCGCTCCTTCGACACACTGGCGGTCGTGGCCGTCGCCCTCCAGTGCCTGCCCCTGACGGTGTGCCGGCGGTGGCCCGCGATCTGTCTGGCCCTGGTGTCACTGGGCTTCGCCGCCGACCAGCTGCGCGGCTACCACTCGCTGGCGGGCACGGGTCTGGCCCTCGCACTGCTGGGCGCGGGATCCCGGCTCGAACGGCACCGGGGCGTCACCGTGCTGGCCCTCTCGGTCGCGTACGTACCGCTGGCCGTCGCCCTGACCCGGCTCGGGTCGGGCGAACCGGTGAGCGAGTTCGTGCTGTTCTACGTGGTGACGGCGATGGTGTGGGGCCTGGGAGCCTGGCTGCGCTCCGCCCGCGAGGCGGAGGACGAGCGCCGTCGGCACGTCGCCGAGGAGACCCGCACCGCCGAACGCACCCGTATCGCCCGCGAGTTGCACGACGTCGTCACCCACCATGTGACGGCGATGGTCGTGCAGGCCGAGGCGGCCCGCTACCTGACCGCCGCGCCCGAGCGCCTCGAACAATCCCTGACCGCCGTCTCGGACACCGGCCGGCAGGCCATCGGCGACCTGCGGCACCTGCTCGACCTGCTCGATCCCGATCACGGCACCGAAGCGCCGCACATCGGGCGGGTCGGCACGCTGGTGGAGCAGACCCGCCGGGCGGGGCAGCCGGTGGAGTTCACCGAGGAGGGCACCCCGGCGGAGTCGACCGGCAGCGCCGACCTGGTGGCGTACCGGGTGGTGCAGGAGGCCCTGACGAACGCCCTCAAGTACGCCCACGGCGTCCGTACCTCGGTCCGGGTCCGCCACGGCGAGAAGGAGATAGCCGTGGAGGTCAGCACCGAGGCGCCGGGGCCGCGGGCGGTCTCCCCGGGCGGCAGCGGGCGGGGCCTGGCCGGTCTGCGCGAGCGGGTCGACGTCCTGGGCGGCGAGTTCAGCGCGGGCACCCGGACGGGCGGCGGCTTCGTCGTACGCGCACGCATCCCTTCGGGGAGCCCGGCGTGAGCGCGCCGATCCGGGTCCTGGTCTGCGACGACCAGGCGCTGATCCGCACCGGACTCGTGACGATCATCGACGCGCAGCCCGACATGGAGGTGGCGGGGGAGTGCGCGGACGGGCGGACCGCCATCGACCTCGTCGAGCGACTGCGCCCCGACATCGTGGTGATGGACATCCGGATGCCGGGGATCGACGGCATCGAAGCCACCCGCCTGCTGGCCGGCGCCGGAGTGCCGCAGCCCGTCAAGGTGCTCGTGGTGACGACGTTCAACCTGGACGAGTACGTCTACGAGGCGCTGCGCGCGGGCGCGAGCGGCTTCCTGCTCAAGGACGCGCCGCCGGACCGGCTGCTGCTCGGCATCCGGACCGTGGCCACCGGCGCGGCACTGCTCGACCCGGAGGTGACGCGCCGGCTGGTGGGCAGGTACGCCACCCGGATCAGGCCCGCCGAGGGCGGCCCGGAGCGGGATCTCCCGCTCACCCCCCGGGAGTTGGAGGTGCTGCGGCTGATCGCGGACGGCCTGTCCAACAGCGAGATCGCGGCGGTGCTCCTGATCAGCCGGGAGACCGTCAAGACCTTCGTGTCCCGCATCCTCACCAAACTCGGCCTCCGTGACCGCGTCCAGGCCGTCGTCTACGCCTACCGCCAGGGCCTGGTCACCTGACGAGTTCAGGCCCGCAGTGTCGCCGGGCTCCCGCCGTTCGCCTCGTAACCGGCCACGGCCAGCGCCCGGTACACCGCGTACGAAGCCGCCGGATCGTGCTCGGCGGTCCACGGGATCGCGCCCACGTGGCCGTCGATGTGCACGAGCTGCTGCATCGCCTCGGCCCAGCGCTCGCTGCGGACCAGGAAGAACAACAGGAGATGCCGGACGTGCGCGAGCATCGGGTCGTCCGGCCGCGCCGCGTGCACCGCGAACAGGGCGCCGTGCAGCGCCTTCGTGACGACCTCGCTCTCGTAGAAGCCGCGCACCAGGTTGACGTCGGGCACGTGCTCGTAGAGGGCGAAGAGCGGCAGCGCCGCCAGCAGCGAACCGCGCGGGGCGCGCGCGGCGGCGGCCTCGGCGAAGGAGAAGGCCTGCTCGCGCGAGCCGTGCCACTTCTCCGTCCAGTACCGAAGGCCCGCCAGATGCGCGCCCATGTGCCCGGGCGCGGTGTCGAGGATCTTCAGCCACAGTTGCTCGAACTCGGCCTGCGAGTAGCCGAGTCCGCGCGCGACGGCGAGGTGCGTGATGTGCGGGACGGGGTCGCCGGGAGCGAGCAGCGCCGCCTGGTCGCACGCGTCGCGCGCCTCCTCGAGGACGATCCGCTGCTCTTCGGGCGTGCCGCCGCCACGCCACGCCTGCTGCACCAGGAACTCGGCGAAGACCTGCGCCCCGCCCGCGTCCTTCGGCGCCTGCGAGCGCCACGCGTGCAGCCACCCGGCGCCGAGCCGCGGCGTCTGCTGGGCCTCGAGGGCGGCCGCTCCGGCGACCGCCTGCACGCGCTCCCAGCGGGTCTCCGTCTCCTTGCCGGTCCCGGCGAGCAGCTGGGAGGCCGCCGTGAAGTCCTGGTTCCGCTGCACGACCGACATCACGTCGAGCAGGTCCTGGTCGGGCCCCGGGAGCCGGACGTCCAGGTCCTCCTGAAGCATGAACCCGTAGTCCGCCGGGTCGGCGGCGTCCGGCGACCCCGGAGCGACCTGCCGAATCCCGCCGCGGCGCCGCAGCAACTGCGACACCACGAGCCCGATCATGACCGCGGCCATCAGCCCCCAGAGAATTCCCATATCAACAACGCTAACGTGCCGGTCCGACACGGGGTTCCCGAGCGCGGCGGCGACAACCGGAGTGGCGGCAAAAGGGCGCCGCGCCCCACCCGCACCCTCCCGAGCGCCTACGCTCGGGCGCCATGAGCGACACGCACAGCCACAGCGGCAGCACCCCCCGCGGCTTCGAGACCACCGCCATCCACGCCGGCAACACGGCCGACCCCGTGACGGGCGCCGTCGTCCCGCCGATCTACCAGGTCTCCACGTACAAGCAGGACGGCGTGGGCGGCCTGCGCGGCGGCTACGAGTACAGCCGCAGCGCCAACCCGACCCGTACCGCCCTGGAGGAGAACCTCGCCGCCCTGGAGGGCGGCCGGCGCGGGCTCGCCTTCGCCTCGGGGCTCGCCGCCGAGGACTGCCTGCTGCGCACGCTGCTCAGCCCCGGCGACCACGTGGTCATCCCGAACGACGCGTACGGCGGCACGTTCCGGCTGTTCGCGAAGGTCGTGACGCGGTGGGGCGTCGAGTTCTCGGTGGCCGACACCAGCGACGTCGAGTCGGTACGCGCCGCGATCACCCCGCTGACCAAGGCCGTGTGGGTGGAGACGCCCTCCAACCCGCTCCTCGGCATCACCGACATCGCCGCCGTCGCCCAGGTCGCCCGCGAGGCCGGGGTCAGGCTGGTCGTCGACAACACCTTCGCCAGCCCCTACCTCCAGCAGCCGCTCGCGCTCGGCGCCGACGTCGTCGTGCACTCGATGACCAAGTACATGGGCGGCCACTCCGACGTCGTCGGCGGCGCGCTCGTCGTCAACGACGACACCCTCGGCGACGAGCTCGCGTTCCACCAGAACGCCATGGGCGCCATCGCGGGCCCCTTCGACGCCTGGCTGGTGCTGCGCGGCATCAAGACGCTGCCCGTCCGCATGGACCGGCACAGCGAGAACGCGACCCGCGTCGCCGACATGCTCTCCCGCCACCCGCGCGTCACGAAGGTGCTCTACCCGGGCCTGCCCGAGCACCCCGGGCACGAGATCGCGGCGAAGCAGATGAAGGCGTTCGGCGGCATGGTGTCGTTCCAGGTCGAGGGCGGCGAGGAGGCGGCCGTCGAGGTCTGCGACCGGGCGAAGCTCTTCACGCTGGGCGAGTCCCTCGGCGGCGTCGAGTCCCTCGTCGAACACCCCGGCCGGATGACGCACGCCTCCGTCGCGGGCTCCGCCCTGGAGGTCCCCGCCGACCTCGTACGCCTCTCCGTGGGCATCGAATCTGTCGACGACCTGCTCGCCGACCTCCAGCAGGCGCTCGACAACAAGTAGGTCACCAACCCGTCAGCTGTGGAGTCGTCTTCGAGGGCGGCTCCACCCACGGCCGCTCGACCGTCGCCCACACGACGAACGCCACGACGGCGACGATCAGCACGAACCACAGGAACCGCGCCGCCGCCCTGCGCCGCTTGCGCGCGCGGCCGCCCTTGCGCATCGCGTCCGCGCACAGCTCCGCGGGCACCACCGGCGCGGGCCCGCCGTCGAGTACGGCCCGCACGGCCGCCTCATTGCGCTCCTGGAGACTCATACCCGGGCCGCTCCCCGCAGTTCGGCGGGCGCGGGGCCGCGCGGCGGGTGCAGGACGAGGGCGACCGCCCGCGCGTGCACGGCGCGGACGCGCTCCGCGGGCAGCCCGAGCAGCGACGCGGTCTGCTCCTCGCCGACCCCTTCGAAGAGCCGCAGCACGAGGACGAGGCGTTCCTGGGGGCCCAGCTGCCCCAACGCGCCGCCACGCGCGCGATGTTGTCGCCACGCGCCGCGCGCGAACCGGGCGGCCAGATCCGTGCGCGCGCAGTCGTAGGGATCCTCACCCCGAAGACGGTCCCAGGAGGCGTACGTTCGGCCGAGGGCGGCCGTGAGCAGCTTCCGCGCGCGCGGGTTGTCGTCCGAGGGCTCGCCCGTCAGGAGTGTCGCGGCACGCAGCAGCCGCCCGGCCGCGCCCGCGACGAACGCCTCGAACTCACGGGCCCGGCGGGCGTCCTGCAACGCCTGCCGTTGACGCACCCTTCATATGAGGCCGACCGCAGCTCCCTGGTCAAGAGGCGGGAGCCGCTCGTGCCGTACCGGTGTGCCCCGGAACCGTCAGGAGTCGACGGGCGGCGTCGGCTGGCCGTGGCGCGCGGAGAGCGCGGAATTGAAGCGTGCGAGGAGCGCGCAGAACTGCTCGCGCTCCTTCGGCTCCCACTCCTGCGTCAACTGCGCCATCAATTCCTGCCTCGATGTGCGTACCTCGTCGAGCCGGGCCGCACCGCGCGGCGACAGCTGCAACACCACCGCACGTCCGTCCTCCGGGTGAGAGGTGCGCTTGACGAGACCCGTGTCGACGAGCGGGGCGACCTGGCGGGTCACCGTCGAGGAGTCGATCCCCATGCTCGACGCGAGCGCCTTGACGCCCATCGGGCCTTCCTTGTCGAGGCGGTTGAGCAGCAGATAGGCCGCTCGGTCCATCGAATTGCGCACCTGCCCGACCCCGCCGAGCCGGGTCTGTTCGGCGCGACGGGCGAAGACCGCCACCTCGTGCTGGAGCGTTTCGAGGAGGCCGGTGTCGCCGGCGGTCGTCATGTCCATCATTTCCTGTGGTGTGGGCATGGCCGGGGGCTCACTTCATGCGTGGGTGGTGGATTGCACTGGATTGGTCCCACAGGGTACGCGGCGAAAGCGCCGACCGTACCGGCCCTGCGCAATCCGGTCTCGCAGCGTGAGCATCCCGAGAGGCGTACGCCGTGAGCTGCAAGACTTTCGTCATGAGCAACAGCGCGTCTGACTACTTGCCGACCTCGACGCCCCCGGTGACCCTCGACGACGTCCGCGGCGCCCAGAAGATGCTTTCCGGGGTGGCGCGGGTGACGTCGATGGCGCACAGCCACCACCTCTCCCAGCTGGCGGGGACACCGGTCCACCTCAAGTGCGAGAACCTCCAGCGCACCGGTTCCTTCAAGCTGCGCGGCGCCTACGTGCGGATCGCGGGCCTGCTGCCCGAGGAGCGGGCCGCCGGGGTCGTGGCCGCGAGCGCGGGCAACCACGCGCAAGGTGTGGCCCTCGCCTCCTCGCTCCTCGGCGTGCGCTCCACGGTGTTCATGCCCGTCGGCGCGCCCCTGCCGAAGGTCGCGGCGACCCGCGAGTACGGCGCCGAGGTCCGGCTGCACGGCCAGGTGGTCGACGAGACGCTCGCCGCGGCCCAGCAGTACGCGGAGGAGACCGGGGCGGTGTTCATCCACCCCTTCGACCACCCGGACGTCGTCGCGGGCCAGGGCACGCTCGGTCTGGAGATCCTGGAGCAGTGCCCGGAGGTCCGCACGATCCTGGTCGGCGTCGGCGGCGGCGGACTCGCGGCCGGTATCGCCGTCGCCGTGAAGGCGCTCCGGCCCGACGTGCGGGTCATCGGCGTGCAGGCGGCGGGCGCTGCCGCGTACCCGCCCTCGCTGGCGGCCGGGCACCCGGTCGCGATCAAGTCCCCGTCGACAATGGCCGACGGGATCAAGGTGGGACGGCCCGGCAACGTCCCGTTCGGACTCGTCTCCGACCTCGTCGACGACGTCCGTACGGTCACGGAGGACGCGCTCTCCAGCGCCCTGCTGCTCTGCCTGGAGCGCGCCAAGCTGGTCGTCGAGCCCGCCGGCGCGAGCCCCGTGGCGGCGCTCCTGAGTGAGCCCGGGGCCTTCGAGGGCCCGGTCGTCGCCATGCTGTCCGGCGGCAACATCGACCCGCTCCTGATGCAGCGCGTCCTCACCCACGGCCTGGCCGCCGCGGGCCGCTATCTCTCGCTGCGGCTGCGCCTTCCGGACCGCCCCGGCGCTCTGGCCACGCTCCTCGGGGTGTTGTCAGTGGCCGACGCTAACGTCACCGATGTGAGCCACGTACGGACCGATCCGCGGCTCGGGCTCACGGAGGCGGAGGTGGAGCTGCACCTGGAGACCAAGGGTCCCGCGCACTGCACCGAGGTCGGCGCGGCGCTGCGGGAGGCGGGCTACAAGGTCATCGGGTAATTCGATGGCGGTACGCGATACATCGCGATAGCGTGTGGCGCGCTTCACTCTCGCCGGGCATTCGAAACCCGGCAAATTTACACTTTCCTCACATAGGACACATAGGTACTCAGCCACACACTGGGGGAACCACATGCCAGGCGCCATCTACGCCGAAGGCCTGGTGAAGACCTTCGGCGATGTAAAGGCTCTGGACGGCGTCGATCTCGACGTCCCGGAGGGCACGGTCCTCGGCCTGCTCGGGCCGAACGGGGCGGGGAAGACGACGGCGGTGCGCTGCCTGACGACGCTGCTCACGCCGGACAGCGGCAAGGCGGTCGTCGCGGGGATCGACGTACTGAAGCATCCGAACGAAGTGCGGCGCTCCATCGGCCTGTCGGGCCAGTTCGCCGCGGTCGACGAGTATCTGACCGGCCGGGAGAACCTGGAGATGGTCGGCCGGCTCTACCAACTGCCCAAGAAGGAGGCGAAGAAGCGGGCCGGGGAACTCCTCGACCGCTTCCACCTCGCGGACGCCGCGGACCGCCCCTCCAAGACGTACTCCGGCGGCATGCGCCGCAGGCTCGACCTCGCGGCCGCGCTCGTTGTCTCCCCGCCGGTGATGTTCATGGACGAGCCGACGACCGGCCTCGACCCCGTCAACCGGCAGCAACTGTGGGAGGTCATCCAGGAGTTGGTCGCCGGCGGCACGACGCTGCTCCTCACCACCCAGTACCTGGAAGAGGCCGACCACCTGGCGCACGACATCTGCGTCGTGGACCACGGCCGCGTGATCGCCCGCGGCACAGCCGACCAGCTCAAGGCGCAGACCGGCGGCGAGCGCGTCGAGGTCGTGGTGCACGAGCCGGAGCACATCGAGACGGCGCGCGAGATCTTGAGCGGCTACGGCAAGGGCGAGACGACGGTCGCCCAGCACACCCGCAAACTGACCGTCCCCGTCATCGGAGGCGCCAAGCTGCTCGCCGAGATCATCCGCGACCTGGACGCGCGCGGCATCGAGATCGACGACATCGGCCTGCGCCGCCCGACCCTCGACGACGTGTTCATCTCGCTGACCGGCCATGTGGCCGAGGAACCGGCGGCGTCCGAAGCGGGCGCGCCGGTCGAGGACCCGAAGGGGGCGAGGAAATGAGCGCCTGGAGCGACTCCCTGGTCGTCGGCAAGCGGAACCTGATCCGGATGACCCGGATCCCCGAGATGATCCTGTTCGGGATCATCCAGCCGGTGATGTTCGTGGTCCTGTTCACGTACGTCTTCGGCGGCTCGATCGCCATCCCGGGCGCAGGCGTCAGTGCCGGTGCCTACAAGGAATTCCTGATGGCGGGCATCTTCGCCCAGACCGTCACCTTCGCCACGGCGGGTGCGGGCGCGGGCATCGCGGACGACATGCACAAGGGCCTCATCGACCGCTTCCGCTCGCTGCCCATGGCGCGCGGCGCCGTGCTCACCGGCCGCACCCTCGCCGACCTGGTGCAGACCGCGGTGACGCTGGCCGTGCTCGCGGTGGTGGCGCTGCTCGTCGGCTGGCGCACGCACGAGAACCTCGGCAAGGTCCTGGCGGGCTTCGGCCTGCTCCTGCTGCTCGGGTACGCGTTCACCTGGATCGGTGCGCTGATCGGCCTGTCGGTGCGCACCCCGGAGGCGGCGACCTCCGGCGGCCTGATCTGGCTCTTCCCGCTGACGTTCATCTCGAACGCGTTCGTGCCGGTCAACGGCATGCCGAAGTTCCTCCAGTACATCGCGGAATGGAACCCCTTCAGCGCCACGGTGGCTGCGGCCCGCGAGCTGTTCGGCAACACGATCGAGGGCGTACCGAAATCGGTGACCGGGGCCTGGCCCATGGAGCACCCGATCTGGGCCTCGCTGATCTGGTCCGTCCTGATCATCCTGGTCTTCCGCGCCCTCGCGGTGCGCAAGTACCGCAAGGCGGCCTGACCCGCAGAGAACACGACGAGGCCCCCGCGGCGCGTACGCCGCGGGGGCCCTGTCCGTGCTCGGGAGGCGTCAGCCGTTGAAGGGGTCCGCCTTGAGGATCCGCACCGAGGCCTTCTTGCCGTTCGGCAGTTCGTAGTCGACGTCCTCGCCCACCTTGTGGCCGTTGACCCCCGTGCCGAGCGGGGACTGGGGGGAGTACGTCTCGAAATCACTGCTCGCGTACTCGCGCGAGGCGAGCAGGAACTCCAGGGTGTCGTCCTCGTCACCGTCGAAGGCGATCTTGACGACCATGCCGGGCGCGACCACGCCGGTCGCCGCAGGCGCCTCGCCGACCTTGGCCCGCTCCAGGAGCTGGGTCAACTGGCGGATGCGGAGCTCCTGCTTGCCCTGCTCCTCCTTGGCCGCGTGGTACCCGCCGTTCTCCCGCAGGTCGCCCTCCTCGCGTGCGGCGGCGATCTTCTGGGTGATCTCCTCGCGTGCGGGACCAGACAGGTGCGCCAGCTCGTCCCTGAGCTTGGTGTACGCCTCCTGCGTCAGCCAGGTGACGTCTTCGCTGGTCTGGGTCACAGGTCGCTCCTCGTAGGTACTGGGTATACAAAGCATCGCCCTACTCAGAAGGATGTTCCCTACTGAGTGGGCGAAACCACGAGCCTAACAATTCAGGCGTGAAAGGGGGAGGACAAAAGGCATCAGCGTTGCGTCGGCGCAGGTCAGCGCCCGCCGTTTCGCCGGCCCGTATCGACAATCAGTCGGCGTGGCAGCCCAGGAGCTCCGCGGTCGTGCCGCCGCCCGTCGTCTTCAGCGTGACGACCTTGTCGATGCGCTCGGACTTCTGGTCGAAGCGGAAGTCGGCGCGTCCCACCTCGGCGCCGGCCTCGCTCTGCGAGCGGATCGTGCAGTAGCCCGTGGCGTCGGTGTCCTTGCGGATCTCCATATGGACCTGGACGTCGTGCTTGTTCGTGTCGAAGGCGATGACCTCGCCGCTGAACTTGCTGCCGCCGACGACGTAGTACCAGCCGAACCAGACCATCAGGGCCGCGAACAGGACGCCGAGGACGATTCCCGCGATCTTCAGCTTGCGGTCGGCGCGGGCGTCGGCGGAGCGCGAGGATCCGTATCGGCCCTCGGGCAGCTGCTGCACGGCGCTCATCCGCCAGTTCCTCTCGCGTCGCCCGACAGGTGGCCGGGCACCGGAATTTTCCGCCCCCCGGTTCCGTCACTATAGAAGCTGCCCGGTGCACTCCAGGCACCCGGGCGCCCGTATCTCACCGAGGAACTTGTCTTGACTGAGCAGCTGCGCCTTATGGCCGTTCACGCCCACCCCGACGACGAGTCGTCGAAGGGCGCGGCCACCATGGCCAAGTACGTGTCCGAGGGGGTGGACGTACACGTCGTGACCTGCACAGGAGGCGAGCGCGGCTCCATCCTCAACCCGAAGCTCCAGGGCGACAAGTACGTCGAGGAGAACATTCGGGAGGTCCGCCGCAAGGAGATGGACGAGGCGCGCGAGATCCTCGGCGTCAAGCAGGACTGGCTGGGCTTCGTCGACTCGGGGCTGCCCGAGGGCGACCCGCTGCCGCCGCTGCCGGAGGGCTGCTTCGCCCTGGAGGAGGTCGACCACGCGGCCGGCGCGCTGGTCAGGCAGATCCGCACCTTCCGTCCGCAGGTCATCACGACGTACGACGAGAACGGCGGCTACCCGCACCCCGACCACATCATGACCCACAAGATCACGATGGTGGCCTTCGACGGTGCGGCCGACGCCGAGAAGTACCCCGAGGACGAGTTCGGTCCCGTCTACCAGCCGAAGAAGCTCTACTACAACCAGGGCTTCAACCGGACGCGCACCGAGGCGCTGCACAAGGCGCTCCTGGAGCGCGGCATGGAGTCCCCGTACGAGGACTGGCTGAAGCGCTGGGACGCCGACGCCTCGCGGGTCGAGCGCACGCTGACCACGCATGTTCCGTGCGCCGACTTCTACGAGATCCGCGACAAGGCGCTGATCGCGCACGCCACGCAGATCGATCCCGACGGCGGCTGGTTCCGCGTGCCGATGGACATCCAGCAGGAGGTCTGGCCGACCGAGGAGTACGAGCTCGCGAAGTCGCTCGTCGATACCTCCCTCCCCGAGGACGACCTCTTCGCGGGCATCCGACACAATGCCTGATGTGAACGCGAATCTGGCATTGACCCATCTCGTCCCCCTTGCCGCCAAGGAGGTCGACGAGAACAAGGTGACTCCGGGTGTGCTCGGCTTCATCGTCTTCGCCGTGATGGCCGTCGCGGTCTGGGGCCTGATGAAGTCGATGAACAAGCACATGCGCAAGGTCGACTTCAAGGAGAAGTCGGACGCGCCCGCCGGTGCGACGAGCGGCAAGGACGCCGGGCAGACGTCCGCCTGAACCCGCCGTCGGCCCCGCGCACGAGAGCGCGCGGGGCCGTTGCGCTGTCCGCCGCGCGCCCCTGCCTGTCATGTCCAGGGCGAGGGGAGGCGCGGCTATGACGGCTGTGCCTCCTTGGCGACGCCCATCACGTCCCGTGAGTGGCGGTTCGGGACCATGCCGAGGCGCCAGGCCTGCCAGCCGGCGTCCAGATCCACGCCCCGCTCCAGAAGCAGCTGGTACGCCTCCACGTAGTCGTCGAGCTTGCCGTCGCGGGCCGGATGCGTGGCGGCGGCGAGCTGGGACAGCTCCTCCTGCGCGACCGCCGTGCCGACCTCCGAGCCGCCGGGGGAGGCGTACGGAAGCAGCGTGCAGCGCAGGAACGTCGCCCAGTCCTCGCCCCTGCGGTCCTCGTACCCGGCGAAGATGCCCGCCGCCTCCTCGCACAACTCCATCGCCTGCGCGAGCCGCGCGTTGCCCGCGTCGACCACCGCCAGCTCCAGGCACGTCCACGCCTCGCCGTGCGGCACGCCGATCCGCTGGAAGTCGGCGCGGGCGTCGACCAGGAGCTGCCGGGCGAAGCCGGAGTTGCGCAAGGACCCCGTCTGAGCGGCCCGTTCGTCGCGGGTGACGCGCGCCGAGTGGTGGCGGGCGCAGGCCAGGCCGTAGACGTCGCGCATCCGGGAGAACATCGTGCGTGAGCGCTCCAGCTCCCGTACCGCCTTGTCGAGGTCGCCGGTCTCCTCCAGGGCCTGGCCCAGGTAGTAGTACGTCCACGCCTCGCCGCGCGCGTCCTCGTTGTCACGGTGCCGGGACGCCGCCTGGCGCAGGCCGTCGACCGCCGCGGACGCCTCGCCGTCGATGAGCCGGGCGCGGGCCAGCTCGGTCAGCGCCCAGGCCTGGCCACGGTTGTCGCGGGTCTGCCCGTACAGGTCGAGCGCCTCCCGCAGCTCCTCCTCCGCGCGCGGCACGTTGCCCATCCGCAGGCAGAGCTGGCCGAGCTGGAAGTGCGCCCACGCCTCACCGTGCAGCGACTCGTTCTCGCGGTGCAGGGCGAACGCGTCGGTGAGCAGCGCGAGCGCCATGCGTACGTTGGCGCGGTCGCGCTCGACCGCCGCGAGCGCGTGCAGCGTCCAGCCGCGGTCGCCCTTGGTCTCCGGCGTCGTCTGAAGGTCGAGCGCCTCCCGCAACCGCCCGGCCGCCTCGGTGAGTTGGCCCTGGTGGTGCAGGGTGATGCCGAGGGAGCACAGCGCGCGGCCCTCGCCCGCCCTGTGGTGCGCCTCGCGGTAGAGGTCGACCACCGAGGACAGCGTCGTACGCGCCTTGTCGAGCTCGCCGAGCTGGCGGGCCGCGATACCCGTCCGCCACTGGACCGAGCGCATGAGCAGGCCCTGGTCGATGGATTGTGTCAGCTCCTGGATCTCGCCGAGCCGGTAGAGGTCGCCGCGCAGCAGGCAGTAGTCGCACAGCGCGCCGAGCAGGCCGAGCACCGCGTCCTGGTTGACGCCCTCGGCGTGCCGCAGCGCCGCCGTGATGAAGCTCGACTCGTCGTCGAGCCAGCGCAGCGCCGCGTCCAGGGACGTGAAGCCGTGCGGCCCCGGCTGGCCCGCGCGCGTCGACATGTTGCCGTCGACCAGACGGATCACCGAGTCGGCCAGGTCCGCGTAGTTCTGGATCAGGCGCTCCTGCGCGGCCGTGCGCTCCGCGGGCTCCTCCTCGTCGGCGAGGCGGGCCTGGGCGAAGGTGCGCACGACGTCGTGCAGGCGGTAGCGGCTGCCGCGCACGTGGTCGACGAGCCCGGCGCCCGCGAGCGCCGACAGGTGCCGCTTCGCCTCCGCCGTGTTGGTGGCGAGCAGCGCCGCCGCGGCGGCCGCGCCGAGCGAGGCGCGCCCGGCGAGCGCGAGCCTCCGCAACAGCCGCCTGCCCTGCTCGGACTGGTCGGTGTAGCGCAGCCACAGCACCCGCTCGACCGGGTCCACGGGCCCGTACGCGGCGAGGTCGGCGGCGAGCTGACGCGTCGTGCGCGGCCCGATCGCGGAACCCGCGACACGCAGCGCCAGCGGCAGGCCGCCGCACAACTCCCGTACGACATCGGTGGATTCGGCGTCGTACGGCCCGCTCGGGTCCTCCGCGGCCTCCCGCAGCAGCTCCTCCGCGCCCGCCGCGTCCAGCGCCTGGACGGGAAGGTGGTGCACCCAGGCGGGCGTGTCGTCGCCGAGCTCCAAGGGCTCGCGCGAGGTGACGACGACGAGGCTGTCGGAGCGCTCGGGCACGAGCGTGCGCACCTGATCCGCGCTCGCCGCGTCGTCGAGGACGATCGTCACCGGCAGCCCGGTCAGATGCTGGTGGTACAGCTCGCTGAGCCGCTTGACCTGCTGCTCCTGCGAGGACCGCTCACGGAAGAGCAGCTGCTCGCGCGGCGCCCCGAGCCGGTTCAGCAGATGCAGCAGCGCGTCGCGCGTGGGCAGCGGCGGCGCGTCCGGGCGGTCGCCGCGCAGATCCACCACGCACGCCCCGCGGAACTGGTCCCGCAGCTCGTGCGCCGCGCGCACCGCGAGCGTCGTGCGCCCCGAGCCCGGTTCCCCGTGCAGCACCACCACGGTCGGCCGGGTCTCGGTACTGGCCCGCGCCGCGTGCACCCACTGCGCGATCTGCGACATGGCGACACGCCGCCCCGCGAACGGGCCCTCGGGCTCCGGGAGTTGACCGAACGACTGCTCAAGGACGCTGCGCCGCCGCGCGGCCGCGCTCTTGTCGGTCCGCCGCAGCTGCGGCCCCACCGTCTTCTTCGACGTGCCGGTGCTCGCGGCGAGCACCCGCTGCTGGTCGAGGAACGGCCGTATACCCCGCACCTCAAGTGCGGTCAGCCACTGCAACCGCAGCTGCTCGGGCCCGCCCGGCTGATTGCGTGCCCCGGCGCTGCGGCTCGCGGCCGGCACGTGCGAAGCGGTCACCTTCGCGACGGTCGTGGCGGACCCCAGCACGGCGACGGCGACCCCCGCGCCCACGGCCGTACCGGTCCCGGCCCCCAGCACCAGATCCGCGACACAGGCGGTGACGGCACCGACTCCCGCCACCATCAACGGCGTTGACCCGCCCTCCTTGGCGAACCGCTGCCCGAACGTCATCCGCCCCGCGTCGGCCTCGTCGAGGGCCCGGGTGAACGCGTCGTACTCCTCGGTCGCGCTGCGCCCCATCGCGTCCAGCGCGCCCTTCGCCCGCGACAGCAGCACGGCCCCGTCCGCGCGCCCTCCCGAACGCCTGACCTCTTCCTCCACGGCCCGAGCCAACAGCCGTTCGGCTTCCGCCCGATGGCTGTCCCGCATATTCGGTCCCCCTCCGGTGGCGACAAGTACGGGGTCAAGTGTGCTGCGTATGGGGTGTCGGCGCGAGGGTCCCGGCGATCAGAGGCGCGACGCGGGGCGGCTTGAGTGAGGCAGCGCGGCACCATGAGCGAGGATGGGACGCATGCCGAACCGACTGGCCCATGAAACGTCCCCCTACCTCCTCCAGCACGCCGATAACCCGGTGGACTGGTGGCCCTGGTCGGCCGACGCCTTCGCGGAGGCGCAGCGGCGCGGGGTGCCGGTGCTGCTCAGCGTCGGGTATTCGAGCTGTCACTGGTGTCACGTGATGGCCCATGAGTCCTTCGAGGACGGGGCCACCGCCGCCGTCCTGAACGACAACTTCGTCAACATCAAGGTCGACCGCGAAGAACGCCCGGACGTCGACGCCGTCTACATGGAGGCCGTGCAGGCCGCGACCGGCCAGGGCGGCTGGCCCATGACCGTGTTCCTGACGCCGGACGCCGAGCCGTTCTACTTCGGCACGTACTTCCCGCCGGAGCCGCGCCACGGCATGCCCTCGTTCACGCAGGTCCTGCACGGCGTGCGGGACGCGTGGACCGAGCGGCACGGCGAGGTCACCGAGGTCGCCGGGAAGATCACCGCCGATCTGGCCGCGCGCGAACTGCCCTACGGGAACACGGAGTTGCCGGGCGAGAACGAGCTGGCGCAGGCGCTGCTCGGGCTCACGCGCGAGTACGACGCGACGTACGGCGGCTTCGGCGGCGCGCCCAAGTTCCCGCCGTCCATGGTGGTCGAGTTCCTGCTGCGGCACCACGCGCGTACCGGCGCGGAGGGTGCGCTGCAGATGGCCGTGGACACCTGCGAGCGGATGGCGCGCGGCGGGATCTACGACCAGCTCGGCGGCGGGTTCGCGCGGTACTCGGTGGACCGGGAGTTCACGGTGCCGCACTTCGAGAAGATGCTGTACGACAACGCGCTGCTGTGCCGCGCGTACGCGCATTTGTGGCGCTCCACCGGCTCCGAACTGGCCAAGCGCGTCGCCCTCGAAACCGCCGACTTCATGGTGCGCGAGCTGCGGACGAACGAGGGCGGATTCGCGTCCGCGCTCGACGCCGACAGCGAGGACCCGGCGAGCGGGAAGCACGTCGAGGGCGCGTACTACGTGTGGACGCCGCGGCAGCTCGCCGAGGTGCTCGGTGACGAGGACGCCGCCGTCGCCGCACGCTGCTTCGGGGTCACCGAGGAGGGCACCTTCGAGGAGGGTTCCTCGGTGCTTCAGCTCCCGCAGGGCGACGAGGTGTTCGACGCCGGGCAGGTCGAGCGCATCCGGCAGCGGCTGACCGCCGCCCGCGCCGAGCGCCCCGCGCCCGGCCGGGACGACAAGGTCGTCGCCGCGTGGAACGGGCTCGCGATCGCCGCGCTCGCCGAGACCGGTGCGTACTTCGGCCGGCAGGATCTGGTGGATGCCGCCGTGTGCGCGGGCGACCTGCTCGTACGCCTGCACATGGACCCGCTTGCCCGGCTGGCGCGGACCAGCAAGGACGGGCACGTCGGCGCCAACGCGGGTGTCCTTGAGGACTACGCGGACGTCGCCGAGGGTTTCCTCGCGCTCGCGTCCGTGACCGGTGAGGGCGTGTGGCTGGAGTTCGCCGGGTTCCTGCTCGACCACGTCCTTGACCGGTTCGTGGACCGGGAGAGCGGCGCGCTGTACGACACCGCGGTCGACGCCGAGAAGCTCATCCGGCGGCCCCAGGATCCGACCGACAACGCCACGCCCTCCGGCTGGACCGCCGCGGCGGGCGCGCTTCTGTCGTATGCCGCGCACACCGGTTCCGAGCCGCACCGCACTGCCGCCGAGCGCGCCCTCGGCGTCGTCAAGGCCCTCGCCCCGCGCGCCCCGCGGTTCATCGGGAACGGGCTCGCGGTCGCCGAGGCGCTGCTCGACGGGCCGCGCGAGATCGCGGTCGTGGGGGAGGTCGGTGGGCGGCTGCACCACGCGGCGCTCATCGGGACGGCTCCGGGGGCGGTCGTCGCGGCGGGTGAGGAGGGTGGCGGCGAGCTTCCGCTGCTGGTCGACCGGCCGCTCGTCGACGGGCGGGAAGCCGCCTACGTATGCCGGCACTTCGTGTGCGACGCGCCGGTGACCGATGTCGACGGGTTGCGGCGGATGCTTGGGGAGTCGCAGCGGTAGTCCCCGGCGCCGTTTGAGCCGTACCGGTGTTGAGGACGCGGGGCTCTGCCCCGGACCCCGCGGGCTCTCGTCCAAGAACGGGGCTTGAATGGCGGCTCAGAGCCCGTGCTGCACCGTGTCGAGGGCGCGCAGCACGAGTTCGCGCAGGTCGTCCTCGTGGCCGTGCTCGGCCCAGTACATCGTTGCCTGCATCAGGGCGCCGACCAACGCCATGGCGTAGACCCGGACTTCGAGGTCGGCGGCGTCCCGGCCGGTGCGCTCGGCGATGACCCGGCACATCAGCCTGCCGGTCACCGACATCGACTCCATCATCCGGGAGCGCACCGCGGGCGTCTCGACCTGGAGGCGCATCCGCAGCCGGGTGATCTCCGGCCGCTCGTCCGCGAACGCGAGTTCCAGGCTGCGGTCGACGACGTGCCGCACGGATTCGACGATCGACTCGTCCTTCGGCCGTGCCCGCAGCTCCCGCTCCAGGATCGGGTCGAACTCGTCCGTGAGGACGATGTCCTCCTTGGTCGGGAAGTAGCGGAAGACCGTGGACGGCGAGACCTCGGCGGCCTCGGCGATCTGCTCGACTGTCGTCGTGTCGTACCCCTGCTCCTCGATCAGGCGGTACGTCGCCTCACGGATCGCCGTCCTGGTCTTGATCTTCTTGCGCTCGCGGAGCCCCACCTTGGGCTCCGCGGGCTGCTGTGCTGACGCGGCCATGGCGCTCATTCTCAGGCATCGGCGCCGACCGGGGCGACCTCCGGGTCGGGAGTGGGGCCTGTCTTCTCGGGACCGGGCAGCAGCACCGCCGTCAGCAGCGCGGCGGCCAGGGCGACGATGCCGATGACGACCAGGGCCAGGTCCATGCCGTGGACGAACGCGCTGTCCGCCGATGCGGCGAGCGCCCGGTCGCCGAGCTTCCCGGCGACCATGTGCGCGCCGATCACCGAGTCGTGCGCCACGTCCGCCGCCGCGTCGGGCAGCCCCGCCGTGGCGAGTCGGCCCGCGTAGGCGCCGGAGACGAGGGCGCCGAGCAGGGCCACGCCGAGTGCGGAGCCGGTCTGTCGCACGGTGGACAGCAGGCCCGAGCCGCGGCCCGCCTGGTCCTTGGCGAGTGCGCCCATGGCGCCGCCCATCGCGGGGATCATGGCGAAGGCGATGCCGATCCCGGCGATCGACAGCCACAGCGCCGTGAAGCCGTACCCGGAGTCGACGGTGGTGCGCGCCCCGAGGAACGCGGCGAAGGCGAGGACCACCAGGGCCACGCAGATCACCGCCCGCGCCCCGAACTTCGCGACCAAGGGCTGCGCCAGCCTCGCCGCGACGAGCATCCCGCCCATCATCGGCACCATCCGCAGGCCGGTGCCGAGCGAGTCGATGCCGAGCACCGCCTGGAGGTACTGCGGCAGCAGGAACAGCAGCCCGGCCATGATGAACATGCCGAGCGTCGCCGCCAGGGTGTTGGTGAGGAAGCCCCGGTGGGACAGGAGTGAGAGGTCGAGCATGGGCCGCGAGCTGCGTCGCTCGCGCAGCACCAGCGCGCCGATCAGGACGACGGACGCAAGGAATCCGCCGAGCACGACGGCGCTCGACCAGCCCTTCTCGGGGCCTTCGATGATCGCGTAGATGAGGGTGCCGAGGCCGAGCGCGGTGAGCACGGTGGAGACGAGGTCGACCTTGGGCGCGGCCGGGTCCCGGCTCTCGGGGAGCAGGAACAGGCAGGCGGTGATGCCGATCGCGACCATCGGCACGTTCAGTACGAACACCGAGCCCCACCAGAAGTGGTCGAGCAGCCAGCCGCCGATGATCGGGCCGAGCGGCATCCCGAGCGCGGAGGCCGCGGAGATGGCCCCGATCGCCTTCGTCTGCTCGTCCCGCGCGAACAGCGAGGGGATGACCGACATGGCGAGCGGCATCACGAAGGCGCCGCCGACGCCCATCAGCGCGCGGGCCGCGATCACCCAGCCCACGTCACCGGCGAGCGCGCCCACGACGGACGCGGCGAGGAAGATGCCGAGTCCGCCGATCAGCATCCGGCGCCGCCCGAACCGGTCGCCGAGCAGTCCCGCCGGGAGCATCAGGGCGGCGAACACCACGATGTACGCGTCCGCCATCCACTGCTGCTGGCCCGTGGTGGCGCCGAGTTCTCCGGCGATCGTGGGCAGCGCGACGTTGAGGATCGTCATGTCGAAGCCGAGCACGAGCATGCTCGCGACCAGGGCCCCGAGGGCCCACCAGCGCCGAGGGTCGGGGCGCGACTCCACTTGTTGAGTGACAGTAACCATGAAATGAGAGTAGCTGTCACTTCATAGTGTCCGTCAATAAAGAGTTGCCCTCGGAAACGCAAAAATGGCCGCGGCTGGTGAGCCGCGGCCATGGAGAAGGGGGGGGTCAGCCGTGCTGGTACGCCACCAGGGAGATACCGACGTAGTGGACGATGAACGCCGCGAGGGTCAGGGAGTGGAAGACCTCGTGGAAGCCGAACCAGCGTGGTGACGGGTTCGGGCGCTTGATGCCGTAGATGACGCCGCCCGCGCTGTAGAGCAGGCCGCCGACGATCACCAGGACGAGCACCGCGATGCCGCCCGTGCGCATGAAGTCCGGCAGGAAGAAGACCGCGGCCCAGCCCATCGCGATGTAGCACGGCGTGTAGAGCCAGCGCGGGGCGCCGACCCAGAAGACGCGGAAGACGATGCCTGCCGCGGCCGCCGCCCAGACGCTCCACAGCAGGGCGTCACCCTTGGCGCCGGGGAGCAGCAGCATCGTCAGCGGCGTATACGTACCGGCGATGATCAGGAAGATGTTCGCGTGGTCGAGGCGGCGCAGTACGCCGTCCGCGCGCGGCCCCCAGTTCCCCCGGTGGTAGAGCGCGCTCACGCCGAACAGCAGGCAGGCGGTCAGCACGAAGATGGCGCACGCGATCCGGCCGCGCGTCGAGTCCGCGAGGGCCGTGAGGAAGATGCCCGAGATCAGCACGGCGGGGAACATGCCCGCGTGCAGCCAGCCGCGCAGTCTCGGCTTCAGCACGGAGGGCTGGACGGCTGGGACCTCGGGCTGCTCGGTGGCGACGCTCATCCCGGCATCGTACCCAGCCGAACCTACGCGACCGTAGGTAACGGGCCCGATGAGTGGTGATGCTCACTTCGCTCACTTGTGAGGCCCCCTGGACAGATGGGCGTTTCGGTCGGATGATCAAATGAGTGCGGTCGGCACCGGATGAGCGCCCACTGAGCTCCAGTGGACTGGGAGGCGCAGCGTCCGGGTCGCAGCCCCCACGGGGCAATCAACCTCAGAATCCCTCATTTAGGAGCGATCGTGGCGCGCGACATCGCGGCTCCCTCCCTGGACACCCTCCCGACCAAGCACCAGGAACTGATCTCGTGGGTCAACGAGATCGCAGAACTCACGCAGCCGGACAGTGTGGTCTGGTGTGACGGCTCCGAGGCCGAGTACGAGCGCCTCGCCGAGGAGCTCGTCGCGAAGGGGACGTTCAAGAAGCTCGACCCCATCAAGCGCCCCAACTCGTACTACGCCGCCTCCGACCCGTCCGATGTCGCGCGCGTCGAGGACCGTACGTTCATCTGCTCCGAGAAGGAGGAGGACGCGGGCCCCACGAACCACTGGAAGGCCCCCGCGGAGATGCGGGAGATCTTTCGGGGGAACGAGGGGAACGGGGGGATCTTCCGTGGCTCGATGCGCGGACGGACCATGTACGTCGTCCCGTTCTGCATGGGCCCGCTCGGTTCGCCGCTGTCCGCGATCGGCGTCGAGATCACCGATTCGGCGTACGTGGCCGTCTCCATGCGCACGATGACCCGGATGGGCCAGCCGGTCCTCGAGGAGCTGGGCGAGGACGGCTTCTTCGTGAAGGCCGTGCACACGCTGGGCGCCCCGCTGGGTCCGGACGAGGCGGACGTCCCGTGGCCGTGCAACTCCACGAAGTACATCTCGCACTTCCCCGAGGACCGCGAGATCTGGTCGTACGGCTCCGGGTACGGCGGCAACGCCCTGCTCGGCAAGAAGTGCTACGCCCTGCGCATCGCGTCCGTCATGGCGCGTGACGAGGGCTGGCTCGCCGAGCACATGCTGATCCTCAAGCTCACGCCGCCGACCGGCGAGTCGAAGTACGTCGCCGCCGCCTTCCCGTCCGCCTGTGGCAAGACGAACCTCGCGATGCTGGAGCCCACGATCTCCGGCTGGACCGTCGAGACGATCGGTGACGACATCGCCTGGATGCGGTTCGGCGAGGACGGCCGGCTCTACGCGATCAACCCCGAGGCCGGTTTCTTCGGCGTCGCGCCCGGCACCGGCGAGCACACCAACGCCAACGCCATGAAGACCCTGTGGGGCAACTCGGTCTTCACGAACGTCGCGCTCACCGACGACAACGACGTCTGGTGGGAGGGCATGACGGAGGAGACTCCGGCGCACCTCACCGACTGGAAGGGCAACTCCTGGACCCCGGAGTCGGGCGTCCCAGCCGCCCACCCCAACGCGCGCTTCACCACGCCCGCGTCGCAGTGCCCGATCATCGCGCCCGAGTGGGAGGACCCGAAGGGCGTGCCGATCTCGGCGATCCTGTTCGGCGGCCGTCGCGCCTCGGCCGTGCCGCTGGTCACCGAGTCCTTCGACTGGAACCACGGCGTCTTCCTCGGCGCGAACGTGGCCTCCGAGAAGACCGCCGCCGCCGAGGGCAAGGTCGGCGAGCTGCGCCGCGACCCGTTCGCCATGCTGCCGTTCTGCGGTTACAACATGGGCGACTACATGGCGCACTGGGTGAAGGTCGGTGCCGATAAGGATGCCGCCAAGCTGCCGAAGATCTACTACGTCAACTGGTTCCGGAAGAACGCGGACGGCAAGTTCGTGTGGCCCGGCTTCGGTGAGAACTCGCGTGTCCTGAAGTGGATCGTGGACCGCCTCGACGGCCGCGCCGAGGGCGTCGAGACGCCGATCGGTATCCTGCCGACCAAGGAGTCCCTGGACACCAAGGGCCTCGAACTGGCCGACGCCGACCTGGACTTCCTGCTGACGGTGGACAAGGAAGCATGGCGCGACGAGGCGTCGCTCGTCCCCGCGCACCTCAACACGTTCGGCGACCACACGCCGACGGAGCTGTGGGACGAGTACCGCAAGCTGGTGGACCGGCTCGGCTGACGACCGGACAACCGGACATGAGTGGGCCCCCGCACGCGCCGCGTGCGGGGGCCCACTTCATGCAACGACAGGGTCTAGGCGGCGACGAGGGCGTGCGCCTCCATGCGCTGCGCCGCCAGGATCGCGGCGGCGGTGTCGGCCCGGGAGGCCGCGACCACCAGGGCGCGGCCCGCGAGGGCGTGCGCCCGCTGGTGGAGCGCGTCGAGGGCGGGTTCGTGAATGGCGGCGGCCACTGCGGCGCGGAGCGGCATCAGGCCGCCACGCAGCCGGGCCACCTGCGAGGCGAGCGACTCCGCAGCCTCGTCCAGATCGGCGCTCGGCGTGAGGTGGCGCAGCTCGTCCGTCACTGCGAGGAGGGCGGCCAGGTGGCCGGCGAGCTGGATGTCCAGCTCCTCCTCGCGGGAGCGGTGCGGGAACTCGCCGCTGTCGGCCGCCGTCGAGTGGACCGACTTGGTGCGGATCGGCTCGTACATGGGAGGCCTCCAGGGCGTGCGTGTCAGCTTGGCCTCCATCGTACCTTGGATCGTGTCTAAATTAGAACTGGTCCAAAGTAGGAGTGTCGCGAAAGAGGGCTGACGGTCACGGCTGGCTGTAGCCGTCCAGGAAATTCCCGATCCGGGTCACCGCCTCCGTCAGCTGCCGGGTGTCGGGCAGCGTGACGACGCGGAAGTGGTCGGGCTCCGGCCAGTTGAAGCCGGTGCCGTGCACCACCATGATCTTCTCGGCCCGCAGCAGGTCGAGGACCATCTGCCGGTCGTCCTTGACCTTGAAGACCTTGGGGTCGAGGCGCGGGAAGAGGTACAGCGCCCCCTTCGGCTTCACGCAGCTCACGCCCGGGATCTGCGTGAGCAGCTCGTACGCGACGTCACGCTGCTCCTTCAGCCGCCCGCCCGGCAGCACCAGATCGTTCACCGTCTGGCGTCCGCTGAGCGCCGCGACGACGCCGTGCTGGCCCGGCATGTTCGCGCACAGACGCATGTTCGCCAGGATCGTCAGGCCCTCGATGTACGACTCCGCGTGCGCGCGCGGCCCCGAGATCGCCATCCAGCCGACGCGGTAGCCGGCCACGCGGTACGCCTTCGACATGCCGTTGAAGGTGAGCGTCATCAGGTCCGGCGCGATGGCGGCGGTCGGGGTGTGCGTGGCGTCGTCGTAGAGGATCTTGTCGTAGATCTCGTCGGAGCAGACGAGGAGGTTGTGGCGGCGGGCGATGTCGGTGATGCCGCGCAGCATCTCGTCGCTGTATACGGCGCCGGTGGGGTTGTTGGGGTTGATGATGACGATCGCCTTGGTGCGGTCGGTCACCTTGCGCTCGATGTCGGCGAGGTCCGGCATCCAGTCGGCCTGCTCGTCGCAGCGGTAGTGCACGGCGGTGCCGCCGGAGAGCGAGACGGCGGCGGTCCACAGGGGGTAGTCGGGCGCGGGGACGAGCACTTCGTCCCCGTCGTCGAGGAGTCCCTGCATCGCCATCACGATCAGCTCGGAGACGCCGTTGCCGATGAAGACGTGCTCGACGTCCGTCTCCACGCCGAGGGTCTGGTAGTGCATCATCACGGCGCGGCGGGCAGCGAGGAGACCCTTGGCGTCGCCGTAGCCGTGCGCGTCCCCGAGGTTGCGGAGCATGTCCTCGAGGATCTCCGGCGGGCACTCGAAGCCGAACGCCGCCGGGTTGCCGGTGTTGAGCTTGAGGATGCGGTGCCCTGCCGCCTCCAGCCGCATCGCTTCTTCGAGAACCGGGCCACGGATCTCGTAGCAGACGTTGGAGAGCTTGGTCGACTGGATGAGCTGCATCCCCAAACTTTACGGCCGTGTTTCGGGATGCCGCGCACCCTTTGTCGGCCGGTGGGGCGGTGCGGGCCGCGCGGGTTTCGGATGCGGTGGCACGCGGTGCCGGATACCTCCGGAACGGCGGGTTCCGGGGTGGTCGCGGCTTGGATGCGGCGGGTCGGAGGGGCGGGTGAGATGGACCACGCGCGTCCTCCGGACGGCGGCACCGCGCGTCTAATCGCGCGTATGTTCGAAACATTCGCTACGGTGGAGGCATGCTTCAGGGATCGCTGTTCGACCAGGCCGAGGACATCGCACTCGGCGGGCTCGGTGCCGTGCGGCGGACCGTGCTAGGAGCCGGCGCCTGGATCGACGTGCTGCCGGGGTGGCTGCGCGGGGCCGACGAGCTGTACGAACGCCTCGCGGGCGACGTGCCGTGGAAAGCCGAGCGGCGGCAGATGTACGAGCGGATGGTCGACGTGCCGCGGCTGCTCAAGTTCTACGACGCGGGGGAGGCGCTGCCGCACCCCGTGCTCGACGGGGCGCGGGACGCGCTGTCGGCACACTACGCGCGGGAGTTGGGCGAACCGTTCAGCACGGCGGGCCTCTGCTACTACCGGGACGGCCGGGACAGCGTCGCCTGGCACGGCGACCGGATCGGGCGCGGCGCCCGCGAGGACACGATGGTCGCCATCCTGTCCGTGGGCACGCCGCGGGACCTGACGCTGCGGCCCGTCGGCGGCGGCCCTGTCGTGCGCCGCCCGCTCGGGCACGGCGACCTCATCGTCATGGGCGGGTCCTGCCAGCGGACCTGGGAGCACGCGATCCCCAAGTCCGCCCGCGCGGCCGGAGGCCGGATCAGCGTCCAGTTCCGGCCGCGCGGGGTGCGGTGACCGGGGCGATCAGGCGGTCCTGCGCACCGACCGGCCCGCGAGCACGTTCGTACGCTTGCCGTCCTCGATCACGAACTGCCCGTCGACGAGGACGTGCGGGATGCCCACTGGCAGCGTCCGCGGCGCCTCGAACGTGGAGCCCGCCGCGACCGTCTGAGGGTCGAACAGGACCAGGTCGGCGCGGTACCCCTCGCGGACCAGGCCGCGGTCCGGCAGGCGCAGGCGGGCGGCCGGGCGCGAGGTGAGGTGCGCGACCGTCTCCTCCAGGGACATGACGCCGAGGTCGCGGGCGTAGTGGCCCAGGTAGTGCGGGAACGTGCCGTACGCGCGCGGGTGCGGCTTGTCGCCCTGGAGGATGCCGTCGCTGCCACCCGTGTGCACGGAGTGCTGCATGATCGCCCGGACGTTGTCCTCGTGGCCGACGTGCTGGAGGATCGTCGAGCCCAGCTTGTCGTCGATGAGGAGCCGGCGGGCGGTGACCCAGGGGGACTCGCCGCGCTCGGTGGCCGACTGGGCGACCGTCTTGCCGACGTAGGAGGCCAGGCCGGGGCCTGAGACGCCCGAGATCTCGATCCTGTCCCACTCGATCGGCACGCCGTGACAGCCGTCCGAGCCGATCTCCTCGACGTGGTGCCGCATCCGCTCGGCGGTCTCGTCGTCCTGGAGGCGGGCGAGGGTGGCGTCGGGGCCGCCCTCGTTGGCCCAACTCGGCAGCATCGCCACGAGAGTTGTGGCGCCCGGCGTGTACGGGTACGTGTCCAGGCTGATGTCGGCGCCGTCCGCGATGGCCCCGTCGAGGAGAGCCAGCAGGTCGACGCCCTTGCCCTTGTTCACGCCGAAGTTCATCGTGGCGTGCGCGAGGTGCAGGGAGCAGCCCGCGGTGCGGGTCAGCTCCACCATCTCCCGGTACGCGTCGAGGGCGCCGGCGCCGTAACTGCGGTGGTGGGGGCAGTAGTAGCCGTCGTAGGCCGCCACGACCCGGCAGAGTTCGGTGAGTTCGGCGTCCTTCGCGTACATGCCCGGGGTGTAGGTGAGGCCTGACGACATGCCGACGGCGCCCTGCTCCATGCCCTCGGCGACGAGCTGCTTCATGCGCTCCAGCTCGGCCGGGGTCGCGTCGCGGTCGTCCCAGCCGACGGCGTACATGCGGACGGTGCCCTGCGGGATGAGGTACGCGGCGTTCACCGCGGTGCCCTGGCGGTCGATGCGGTCGAGGTACTCGCCGACGGTGCGCCAGTCGAAGTCGATGTCCGAACCGTCGCCGTTCCAGCCGGTGATGGCCTGGCGGACCTGGGCGAGGGTGCGGTCGTCGACGGGGGCGTAGGACAGGCCGTCCTGGCCGAGGACTTCGAGGGTGACGCCCTGGGCGGCCTTCGCGCTGTGGTCCGGGTCGCGGAGCACGGCGAGGTCGCTGTGCGCGTGCATGTCGATGAAGCCGGGGGAGAGGGCGAGGCCGTTGGCCTCGATGGTGCGGGGGGCTGTGGGGCGGGGGCCGTCTCCCTCCTTGTGGATCTCGGCGATGCGGCCGGCCTTGACGGATACGTCGGCTCGGTACGAAGCGTTGCCGCTGCCGTCGATGACGCGGGCGTCGCGGATGACCAGGTCCATGGGGGTGCCTCTCTGGGCGGGTGTGCGTGGGTGCGTGGGCGCCTGCGGCGGGCGGATCTCCCCTCCCCGCCCCTTCCCGAAACCGGGGCTCCGCCCCGGACCCCGCGCCTCAAACGCCGGCGGGGCTGGACGGCCTCAATCGCCGGCCGGGCTTGCTAGATCAAGCCCCTGCGGCGATTGAGCAGCGGGGTCCGGGGCGGAGCCCCGGGGTCAGAAGTACGTGCGGATGTAGTCCACGACCGTGCCGTCCGACTCCACCAGGGGGATCAGCTGCCACTTGTCGAAGGACGTGCACGGGTGCGAGAGGCCCATGCCGAGCCAGTCGCCCACCTCGACCCCCGCCCCCGGCTCCGTGCGAACCCACCCGTGCTGGTCGGAGAGGCCCGTGACCGCGACGCCCGTCGCCTCCCGGACCTCGCCCGTCCGCGCGTCCCGGACGACCTGCGCCTCGGGCAGGTCGATGTCGTACGCGGCGTCCCGCTTACCCGCGTTGGTGAAGGCCTGCTGGTCGTTGGGGCGCGAGACGAACTGCGCCCACAGCCGGAACGCCGGTTCCAGCGCGCCCTCTTCCGGGACCCGGTTGAACGGGGTCAGGTGCCGGTAGTGGCCGTCGTCGTGCGATACGTAGGCGCCGGAGCGGAGCAACTTCATGACGGGGAGCGTGAGTTCGGGGATCTCCGCGAAGACGTCCGCCACCGCGTCGAACCACGCGGAGCCACCCGCGCTCACCACGATCTCGTCGAGGCCGAGGCCCGCGAACCGGCCCGCCTTGTCGAACTCCGCCGCGAGCGCCACCAGTCGGCGCAGCCACGCCCGCACCCGCTCGCCGTCGGCGTCCGGCACCTCGCCCTCGTAGCCCGCGACACCCACCAGACGCAGCGCGGAGGAGGCGGCCACCGCGTCCGCGATCGCCGCGCAGTCCGCCTCCGTACGGGCCCCGGTGCGCGCGCCGTCGCCCGCGCCCAGCTCCACGACCACGTCGACCGGGCGGCTCGCGCCGGCCTCGGCCAGCGCCGCCTGCATCAACTCCACGCCCCGCACGGAGTCGACGTAGCAGGTGAAGCGGAAGGAGGGGGCCGCGTCCAGTTCCCCCGAGAGCCACTTCAGTGCCGCCGCGTCGACCAGTTCGTTCGCCAGGAAGATCCGGTCGATGCCGAACTCCCTTGCCACGCGCACCTGGTGCGGCACCGCGAGGGTGATGCCCCACGCGCCGTGCTCGAGCTGCCGGTGGAAGAGCTGCGGTGCCATCGACGTCTTGCCGTGCGGGGCGAAGGCGAGGCCGTGGCGCGCCGAGTACGTCTCCATGAGCGCGAGGTTGTGCTCCAGGCGCTCGGCGGAGAGGGCGAGGACGGGCGTGGTGAAGCCGTCCGTGAAGAGGTTCAGGCGGCGGGCGGCCAGCTCGCCGACCGTCGCGCCGTCCGCCTCGGGGGGCAGCCCCTTGAAGCGGAAGTCCACCCGCTCCCGCGCCAGGTCCTCAAGGCGGGCGGTACGGCGCTCGACGGCAGTGTCGGCGTTCTGGGCGGTCACGGCGCCTCCTCCAGGCAGTCCGTTGCATCATTTGCAACGGTCATTGCGTATGTCGCTTCATGCTGTCTAACATCCGAGCCAACGTCGGGTCAACGAAGCCCGAAGTCCCCTGCCGCGAGGAGTGCGACCCATCGTGACCGCCACCGGACCCGCAGTACCGAACAGCGCACCCGACGCCGTCACCCCCGACGTCGTCGCGCTGGGCGAGTCCATGGTCACGTTCCGGCCCGCCGTGCCGGGGCGGCTCGCCGACGTGCCCTCGTTCGATCGCGGGATCGGCGGCGCCGAGTCCAACGTGGCGTGCGTGCTCGCCGCCGCGGGGCACCGCTCCGCCTGGGTCAGCCGGGTCGGCGCCGACGGGTTCGGCGACCACCTCGTGGAGGCCATCGGCGCGTACGGCGTGGACACCGCGGCCGTACGCCGCGATCCGCACCGGCCCACCGGCATCTACTTCCGCACGGCGGGCGACCGGGCCACCGCCGACCACGAGGTCGCCTACTACCGCGCCGGTTCCGCCGCCTCCGCGATGTCCACCGCCAACCTGGACCTCGACGCGCTGCGCTCCGGCCGGATCCTGCACCTGTCCGGGATCACCGCTGCGCTCTCCGACAGCTGCCTGGACCTGCTGCGCGAGCTGACGGCTCCGCGAGCGGGCCGCCCCCTCGTCTCCTTCGACGTCAACCACCGCCCCGGCCTGTGGTCGGGCCGGTCGGAAGGCCCGGACGTACTCCTGGAACTCGCGCGCCGCGCCGACATCGTGTTCGTCGGCGACGACGAGGCCGAGGACGCCTGGGGCATCACCGGCGGACCCGACGCGATCCGCGAGGCGCTGCCCGAGCCCGCGCTGCTCGTCGTCAAGCGCGGCGCCGACGGCGCGGTCGCGTACGACGCCGACGGCCGCCACGAGGAGCCCTCGCCGCGCGTCGACGTCGTCGCCGCCGTCGGCGCGGGCGACGCCTTCGCCGCCGGGTTCCTCTCCGCCACGCTGCGCGGGCTGCCCGTCGCCGAGCGCCTTCGGCACGGCCACCTCTGGGCCGCCGTCGCCCTCACCGAGCCCGGCGACCTCGCCGCGCCCCCGAGCCGCGCCCGGGCCGACCGCCTCGTCGGCCTCGACGCGGCCTCGTGGGGGACACTGCACGTCGGCCCGGGTTGGGCGGCAGCCGATGCCACCGACGAGCCGGCCGCAGAGGAGGTACGTACGCCATGAGCCAGACCGTCGACCGCGCGCTCAGCATCCTGCCGCTGCTCGCCGAGGGACCCGCCGACCTGGGCCAGGTCGCCGACCGCCTCGACGTGCACAAGTCCACGGCGCTGCGCCTGCTGCGCACCCTCCACGAGCACGGCCTGGTCTACCGCCAGACCGACCAGCGCTACCGCCTCGGCGCCCGCCTCTTCGCGCTCGCCCAGGAAGCCGTCGAGAACCTCGACGTCCGCGAGATCGCCCACGCCCACCTCGTCGAACTCAACGAGAAGGTCGGGCACACCATCCACCTCGCCGTGTACGCGGAGAACGAGGTCCTCTACATCGACAAGGTCGAGAGCCGCTACCCGGTGCGGATGTACTCGCGCGTCGGCAAGCCGGTCGCCATCACCGTGGCCGCCGTCGCCAAGCTGCTGCTCGCCGACCTCTCCGAGGCCGAGCGCCGCGCCCTCGCGGAGAAGCTCGACTACCCCATGTACACGTCCCGTTCCACTCCCAACGCCGCAGCGTTCCTGCGGGAGTTGGAGAAGGTCCGTGAACAGGGCTGGGCCACCGACCTCGGTGGCCACGAGGAGTCCATCAACTGCGTCGGGGCCCCGATCCGCGGCGCGGACGGACGTGTCGTCGCCGCGATGTCGGTCTCCGCGCCGAACGTCGTCGTCACCGCCGAGGAACTCCTCACGCTGCTTCCGCAGGTGCGCCGCACGGCGGAAGCCATCAGCCGGGACTACTCCGGTACCCCGACCAAGTAGCCCCCTCCCAAGTAACCCCCCCTCACAAGGAAGTCAGTTCACATGACCGAGAAGACCGCGCTCACGCCCTCCACGCACACCACCCCGCCGGCGAAGTTCTCGCACGGCGTCAAGAAGGGCAACATCCTTCAGGTCGCGGGCCAGGTCGGCTTCCTGCCGGCCGAGGAGGGCAAGGCCCCGACCCCCGCGGGCCCGACGCTGAAGGAGCAGACGCTCCAGACCTTCGCCAACGTCAAGGCGATCCTCGAAGAGGGCGGCGCGAGCTGGGACGACGTCATGATGATGCGCGTCTACCTGACGGACGTCGACCACTTCGCCGAGATGAACGCCATCTACAACGAGTACTTCGAGGGCGAGGGCCTCAAGGCCCCGGCCTCCGCCCGCACGACCGTCTACGTCGGTCTGCCCAAGGGTCTGCTCATCGAGATCGACGCGCTCGCCGTCCTGAGCTGAACCCCCTGAGCCCGCCCCCGGGCTCCTGCTGATTCGTACGTCGTCACGGTGCGGCGCCGCCCCTCCGGGGGGCCGCCGCACCGCGATCCCTCCTGCCTGGAAGCGCTGGAAACCCCCACTTCCCCCATGTACTTACGAGGTCAACGATGTCCCCGTACGCCACCCTCGCGTCCGCCGCCGCGGACCAGCCGGAGCACACCGGTGGTCTGCTCCTCCTGATACCCGGCACGGCCGGCCTGCTGACCGTTGCCGTCCTCGGCATCGTGCTGCTGCTCTTCCTGATCATCAAGGCCCGCCTTCAGCCCTTCGTCGCCCTCCTGACGGTCTCCATCGCCGTCGGCCTCGCGGCCGGTCTCTCCGTCACCGAACTCTTCGGCACCGTCCAGAAGTCCGAGGTCACCTCCGTCATCGAAGACGGCATGGGCGGCACCCTCGGGCACATCGCGATCATCATCGGCCTGGGCACCATGCTCGGCGCGATCCTCGAAGTCTCCGGCGGCGCCGAGGTGTTGGCGTCCCGCCTGATCCACCTCTTCGGCGAGAAGCGCGCCCCCATCGCGATGGGCCTCACCGGCCTCATCTTCGGCATCCCCGTCTTCTTCGACGTCGGCATCTTCGTGCTCGCGCCGATCGTCTACGCGGCCGCCAAGCGCGGCGGCAAGTCGATCCTGCTGTACTGCCTGCCGCTGCTCGCGGGCCTTTCGATGACCCACGCGTTCCTGCCCCCGCACCCGGGGCCCGTCGCCGCGGCCGGTCTGCTCCACGTCGACCTCGGCTGGGTCATCCTCATGGGCATCGTCTGCGGCATCCCGGCCGTGCTCGCCGCGTGGGCCTGGGCCGCCTGGATCGGCAAGAAGATCTTCGTGCCGGTGCCGCAGGACATGGTCGAGGCCGCCGACGAGGCGAAGGCCGCGCTCGCCGCGGAGCAGCGCAAGGACGGCATCACGCCCCGCGAGGACCCGGTTCCGCTCGGCATCGTCTTCACGATCATCGCCATCCCGCTGGTGCTGATCCTCGCCGCGACCTTCTCCTCGATCGCGATGGACCCCTCCACGGCCCGCTCGGTCATCGAGTTCTTCGGCAACCCGTTCGTGGCGCTCACCCTCGCGCTGTTCGCCGCGTACTACCTGCTCGGCCTGCGCCGCGGCTGGTCCCGCAAGTCCCTGGAGACGGTGTCCACCGCGTCCCTGAAGCCGGTCGCCAACATCCTGCTCGTCGTCGGCGCGGGCGGTGTCTTCGGCGCCGTCCTGCAAGCGAGCGGTATCGCGCAGGCGCTGTCCGACACGTTCAGCAGCATCGGCCTGCCGATCATGGTCCTCGCGTACCTGATCTCGCTGGTGCTGCGCGTCGCGCAGGGTTCGGCGACGGTCGCCATCGTCACCACGGCCGGCATCGTGGGGCCGCTGCTCCAGGCGGGCGACTACTCGCAGCCGTACACGGCCCTCGTCATCATGGCGATCTCTGCGGGCTCCATCTTCGCCTCGCACGTCAACGACGGCGGCTTCTGGATGGTCTCCAAGTACTTCGGCATCACGGAGCGGGACACCCTGCGCACGTGGACCGTCCTGGAGTCGGTCCTGTCGATCGCGGGCTTCGTGGTCGCCCTCGTGATCAGCCTCTTCGTCTAGCGCGCTCCGGCGCACCTGTGCCGCACCCACCCCTGGGGGAGGTGCGGCACAGGCTTGTCCGCCATACTTCCGCCGTGGAGCAGCGTATGGAGAACGAGAAGGTCACGCCCGTCACCGGTGCCGGCTTCGACCCGGCGCACATCCCCGGCCTGACGGCTCCCGCACGGCAGCCGGACGCGGAGGTCACGGATGCCGAAGAGACTCCGGAGGAGGTGACGACGACGCAGCCCGAAGAGGCGGAAGCGGAAACCGAGGACCCGGCGGGTCCCGAAGACGCCGAAGACGCCGACGGCCCCGTCATGGAGGCGAAGGACCGCCGCGGTTCCATCACCGTCGACGCGACCGGCGTCCGCTACACGCTCGACGACCAGGAGGCCGACTTCACCTGGGACGAGATCAGCGCGGTCGAGTTCGGCACGGCGCGCAAGCGCCTCACGGTGACCGTCCACCTGCCCAACAGTCGCTGGTTCCCGAACGACGTCGAGGCCCCCGACAAGGCCCGCCTCGCCGAGTGGACGGACCAGTTGGACAAGGCGCTGGACGCATACTTCGAGGAGTAGTCCGGCCCGCCCTCTTGCCAGCGGCCCAGCTTTACGCACCCTTGATGTTCATGGCGGACACCACGGGTACCCCAGAAGCAGGATCCGGCACCATCCCCGACTCGCACCCCCGCAAGTCCAGCTGGAAATACATCGGCCCCGGCATCGTCGTCGCCGCGACGGGCGTCGGGGCGGGCGATCTCGTCGCCACTCTCATCGCGGGCAGCAACTTCGGCTACACCCTGCTCTGGGCCGCCGTCCTCGGCTGCCTCGTCAAGATCAGCCTCGCGGAGGCGGCGGGCCGCTGGCACCTGGCCACCGGGCGCACCCTCTTCGACGGCTGGGCGAGCCTCGGCAAGTGGACCACGTACTTCTTCGTGATCTACGCGGTGATCTGGGGCTTCGTGTACGGCGCGGCGGCGATGTCGTCGAGCGGGCTGCCGCTGCAGGCGCTGTTCCCCGACGTGTTCCCGGCCGACTGGTCGATCAAGCCGTGGGCGATCCTCTCCGGCGTCGTCGGCCTGGTCTTCGTCTGGCTGAACAAGTACAGCGTCTTCGAGAAGGTCATGACGGTGCTCGTCGGCGTCATGTTCGTCGTCACCGTCTACCTGGCGATCCGCGTCACCCCGAACCTCGGCGCCGCCTTCGCAGGACTGCTCCCGGTCCTGCCCGACGAGAAGGACTCGATCCTCAACACACTCGGCCTGATCGGTGGCGTCGGCGGCACCATCACCCTTGCCGCGTACGGCTATTGGGTCAACGCGAAGGGCTGGACGAACACGTCGTGGATGAAGGTGATGCGCCTCGACAACCGGGTCGCGTACATCACCACCGGCATCTTCGTCGTGGCGATGCTGTTCGTCGGCGCGGAGCTGCTGCACGCGTCCCACACGGCGATCGCCGAGGGCGACAAGGGCCTCGTGGACCTCTCCACGATCCTTGCGGCCCAGTACGGCACGGCGACGGCGAAGATGTTCCTCATCGGCTTCTTCGCGACGTCCTTCACCTCCCTCATCGGCGTCTGGCACGGCGTGAGCCTGATGTTCGCCGACTTCGTCGAGCGCTACCGGCTCTCGCGCGTCGTCACCGGCGAGGAAGTGGCGCGCGGCGACCGCGAGAAGGGCTGGCCGTTCCGGGCGTTCCTGCTGTGGATGACGTTCCCGCCGATCGTCCTGCTCTTCCAGGGCCAGCCGTTCCGCCTGGTCATCATCTACGGGGTGCTTGGCGCGGCCTTCATGCCGTTCCTGGCGCTCACCCTGGTCTGGCTGCTCAACTCCTCGCGTACGCCTGCCAGTTGGCGCAACGGCTGGCTGAGCAACAGCATGCTCACGGTCTCGGGCCTGCTGTTCGTCGTCCTGTGCGTGAAGCAGATCTGGGACCAGCCCTGGTCGGACTTCTTCTGACCCGGCCGGTACGGGAAGGTGGGCAGCGCCACCGGGGGAGCGGCGGCGCTGCCCGTTTTCCACGTCACATGGCGTCGACGTGCGACCCCACGGCCGAGGACCACGCGTTGCCGGACGACGCGTCCCAGTTGGTGGACCAGGTCATCGCGCCGCGCAGGCCCGGGTAGGTCTTCGACGGCTTGAACGAACCGCAGTTCGTGCCCTTGGTGAGGCAGTCGAGGGCGTCGTTCACGACCGACGGCGCGACGTATCCGCTGCCCGCCGCGCTCGACGTGGCGGGCGTGCCGATGCCGACCTGCGAGGGGTCGAGCCCGCCTTCCAACTGGATACAGGCGAGGGCGGTCAGGAAGTCCACGGACCCCTGGCTGTAGACCTTGCCGTCGCACCCGAGCATCGAACCGCTGTTGTAGTACTGCATGTTGACGACGGTGAGGATGTCCTTCACCGCGAGCGCCGTCTTGAAGTACTCGGCCGAGGTCGACTGCATGTCGATGGTCTGCGGCGCCATGGTGAGCACGAACCCGCTGCCGGCCTTCGCCGCCAGCGACTTCAACGCCTGCGACATGTAGGTGGAGTTCAGCCCGTTCTCCAGGTCGATGTCGACCCCGTCGAACCCGTACTCCTGCATGAGCGCGTCCACGGAGTCGGCGAAGTTGGCCGCGGAGGCCGCGTCGCTGACCTGAATGGTGCCCTTCTCGCCGCCGATCGAGATGACCACGGACTTCCCGGCCGCCTGCTTGGCCTTGATGTCGGCCTTGAAGGCGTCCTCTGTGTAGCCGCCGAGGCCCGCCGAGTCGAGCGTGAAGTCGACGGCTCCGGGCTCCGCGGTGGCGTCGGCGAAGGCGACGGCAACGATGTCGTACGCGTCCGGGACGTCGGCGAGTTTCTGCACGGTCGCGCCGTTGTTGAAGTTCTGCCAGTAGCCGGTGACGGCATGCGCGGGAACGGCGGCCGTAGAACTGTCCGCCGTGCTCACGGCATTCGCCGTACTCGTCGTGGCGAGACCGCCCACGGCGAGCGCCGCCGCCGTGAACGCGCCAAGAAGCACGCCGATCCTGGACCGTCTGCGATAGGAATGCGCCATTTCTTCCTCCAAGTGGGGGGAGGTCTCCCGGCACCGAAGTGAGGGAGAAGTGGGGGGAGTTGGGGAAGCAGCTGCTGGCCGTACAAACTGGTCCAGACCATTGGACTTGTCAAGAGTTGGCACCGACGCTTCTTCGCCAACCCGCCACCGATCACCGCCCATCGCCCTGTGAACAGTGCGAAGTGGGGTGTTGCGGGGCGGCCGCGTGGATATGGTGCTCAAGCAGTACCGCAGCACCACCGCAGCACCACCGTGAGGTGCTGCCGCAGGGACGCAGAGCGACGACCGGGGGGTTCACGCGTGCCGACCGCCATAGCCGTGACCGACCCCGACCTGGTCCTCGCCTCACCGGACCGGCACACACCGACCGCCACCGTGCTGCCCGTGGGTGAACCGCAGGAGAAGTACCCGCTCGACCGCGCCCTGACCGACGTCCACACACTGATCGAACAGCACGGGTACGTGATCGTGCTCTGCCCGGAATCGGCTCCGGACGCGACCGTGCACCGGCTGCATTCGATCCGTTCCATGCTGGAAACCGACCGGATCGCGATCCTGCGCCCCGCGCTCCCACCCCTCGGCCTCGCCGTACTCGCGCTGCAATTGCGCCAGTTGTCGATCTGCGACTTCAGTCCCGGCGTACTGGCGTCCTCGGCCCGGCTGCTCGCCCACTACGTCTACTCGGGCGCGGTCGTCGGCTCCGTGGCCAAACTGGACCGGGTCCCGGTCTCCCTCAAGGCACACGCGAAGTCCTGGTCCCCGAACGCCCAGTTCGCGGTGGTGGCCTCACCGCAACCCCAACTCCTGCGCCTGACCGGCTCCGAGACCCCCACGGGCCCCGCCTTCGGAACCCGCATGGTCTACGCCGTCGGCCGGAGCACCCCGGACTGGCTCACCGGCGTCCTCGCCCCGGCCTGGCGGGTGCAGGGGGTGACGCGGACGCGGCTGCCGGCCGAGTCGGCGCGGTGGTGGGCGACGGGCAGGCCGGACAACCCCGGCCGGATCGTGGAGTTCGCGGCGGCCATCCCGAACATCTCCGTGCTCTACCAACTGGTCTCGTCCGTCCGCCGCGAGCAGTGCCACTGGTGCGGCCTCGAACTCATCGGCGACCGCTGCGGGTTCTGCTCCGCGCCGCTGGCCGGTGAGGCGCCACCCGAGGGCGTGGGTACTCAGGCACGCTCGGCACTCGCACCGGCGGCCGGCTCGACCCGCACGGCCCTTCCTGGCGCGTCCCACCACTGACCCGTACGGCCCCCTACTCCCTACCTCCTACCAACGAGGTTGCTCGGTCCATGAATTCACGTCAGCGCCGCGGCGTCATACTCCTGGTCGTCTCGGCCCTGTGCGCCATCGGAGCGTTCGCCGGTGTGCTCGCGGTGATCCGTGACGTGAACTCCAAGGTGGGCGACGAGGTGCCCGCGTACCGGCTGAAGCAGGACGTGTCCCCGTACAAGCAGCTCACGGCGGACCAGTTCGAGAAGGTGGAGATGCCGAAGCGGTGGCTGTCGGACACGGCCGTCACCGACCTCGGCGACCTCCGCGGCAAGATCGCCGTCACGCAGCTGAAGAGGGGCTCCCTCCTCCAGACCGACATGATCGTCGACCGTCCGAAGCTGGAGGCGGGCCAGCAGGAGATCGCCATCATGATCGACGCGGAGACCGGCGTCGCCGGGAAGATCAACCCCGGCTCGAAGGTCAACATCTACGCGACGTTCAAGGCCGAGAACGACAAGGAGAAGGACCAGTCCAAGGTCATCGTGGAGAACGCCGGCGTCATCGACGTCGGCAAGCTCACCCCGATCGACCAGCAGGGCGCCGCGGACAGCGAGAACTCCACCCGTCGCCAGGGCGAGGCGGTCCCCATCACCTTCGCCCTCGGCCCCGCGGACGCGCAGCGCGTCGCCTACGCGGAGTCCTTCGCGACCCACGTCCGCCTGGCGCTTGTCGCCCCGGGCGCCGACGCCACGATCGCCCCGGACGACAAGTCGTACACGCTGGAGGGGGACAAGTGAGGCCCACTCGCGCCCCACGCCTCGGGGCTCCGCCCCGGACCCCGCGGGCTCTCGTCCAAAAGCGGGGCTTGATAAATCAAGCCCCGCCGGCACATCAAGCCCCTGCGGCGATTGAGCAGCGGGGTCCGGGGCGGAGCCCCGCGACCGCAACGCCGGTTCGGCATTATCAAGCCCCACCCTCGGACGAGAGCCCGCGGGGTCCGGGGCGGAGCCCCGTGACCGCAACCACGGTGCCGTGGAATGGAGCGTCCCGCCGATGACCATCCGCATACTCCCGGCCACCGCCGACCCCGAAACCACCCGCGCCCTGGGCACCCTCCTCTCCCAACTCCCGGACGCCGAACCCGCCCCACCCACCCCCGACGCCACCGCCCTCCTCGACACCTTGGCCGCGCTCGCCGCCGAATCCCTGGACGAGCTCCCGGAAGTCGTCCTCGTCCACGACCGCATCGGCCCCGTCCCCGCCCTCGACCTCATCCGCGACCTCGTCCTCCGCTTCCCGGCGGTGGGCGTCGTCCTGCTCACCGGAGACACCAGCCCCGCCCTCCTCACCGCCGCGATGGACAGCGGCGCGCGCGGCATCGTCGCGTTCCCCCTCGGCTACGACGCCCTCGCGGAACGCGTACACGCTGCCGCCGCCTGGTCGGCCGGCATGCGCCGCCACCTCGCGGGCGGCACCGGAACGGAACTCGTCCCGGCGGGCGGCGGCGGCCGCGTCATCGCCGTGGCGGGCGCGAAGGGCGGTGTGGGCACGACCGTCACAGCCGTCCAACTAGCCCTCGCCGCCCGCGCGTCCGGCCGCACCGCCGCCCTCCTGGACCTGGACCTCCAGTCCGGCGACGTGGCCTCCTACCTCGACGTCCAGTTCCGCCGCTCCGTCGCCGACCTCGCCGCGATCCGCGACATCACGCCCCGCGTCCTCCAGGACGCCGCCTTCGCCCACGAGTCCGGCGTCGACCTCCTCCTGGCCCCCGCCGACGGCGAACGCGGCGAGGACGTCACGGACCGAGTCGCCCGCCAGGTGATCCACGCCCTGCGCGCCCGCTACGACGTGGTGATCATCGACTGCGGTACGCAGATGGGCGCCGCGAACACCACGGCCATCGAACTCGCCGACCAGGCGGCCCTTCTGGTCACCCCGGACGTCGTGGCGGTACGAGCGGCGAAACGCATGGTCCGCCTCTGGGACCGCCTCCAGATCCGCAAGGCGGAGGAAACCCTCACCGTCGTGAACCGGCACGCCCGCTCGTCGGAGATCCAGCCGACGCTGGTGGAACGCGTCACCGGCACGAAGACGGCCCGCACCTCCATCCCGGCCGCGTACAAGGAACTCCAAGCAGCGGTCGACGCGGGCCGCATGCAGGACCTCGACAACCGCTCCACGGTCAAGCAGGCGATGTGGGCACTGGCCGCGGAACTCGACCTCGTGGCCACACCCACGCCTGCCACGTCCGGCCGCCGGGCCCGCCGCCGCGGCTCCGACAAGGGCGCGGTGACCCTCGAGTTCGCGGCAATGTTCCCGCTGGTCCTCGTCGTCCTCGCCCTGATGTGGCAGTGCGTCCTGTACGGCTACACGTACTCCCTGGCCGGGAACGCGGCGGACGAGGCGGCGCGCGCGGCGACTTCCGCTGCCGCGGGGGCCGGGGACATGGCGGGCGCCTGCGGCGCGGCCGGCCGCAAGAACCTGCCATCGGCATGGCAGGACGCGGACATCACCTGCGCCGACGACGGCACGGTCACCCACGCCACGGTCAACGTGGACGTCCCCCTCTTCTTCCCCGGCGTGAACCCCGGCTGGTCGGTAAAGGGCGAGGCCGGCGCGGCAACGGAGGCCGCCCAGTGACGTGGTTGACGCCCCGGGGCTCCGCCCCGGACCCCGCTGCTCAATCGCCGCAGGGGCTTGATTTTGTCCAGTCGGGCTTGAATGTGCCGATTGGGCAAAATCAAACGGTTCGGCAATATAAAGCCCCGCCGGCGATTGAGGCGCGGGGTCCGGGGCGGAGCCCCGAGGCGTCAACCCCGGGGCGGCGGAAACCGGCGGGTGACCGCGGAGTGTCCATGTTGGAGTTCGCCGGCTTCCTCCCCTTCCTCCTGGTCATAGGAATGGCCGCAATCCAACTCGGCCTCGTCGGCTACGCCGCGAACCAGGCCGGCTCCGCCGCCCGCGCCGCGGCAAGAGCCGAATCCCTCGCCCCCGGCACCGCCCAAACCGCCGCAGCCGCCTCCACCAGCTCCTGGCTGAACCCCAAGGCGGAAGGCGCCCCCGGCGAGGACACGGTGACGTACACGGTCACCGTCCACGTACCGCCGGTCATCCCCCTGTTCGGCGACGGATGGTACGTCCACCGCACGGCCACCATGCCGAACGACCGCACAAACGCAGGAAGTTGAGGTGACGCGGAGATGAGCCTACGTTCCCGCGTGATCGCCACCCACGACCCGGCCGGAGGCCCCGGCACCACCACCCCCGCCGACCGCGACGAGGGCCTGATCGCCGTCTACCGCACCAAGCTCCTCGAGGAGATCGACCTCGCGGAGATGTCGTCCCTCCAGGCCGCCGAACGCCGCGTCCGCCTGGAGCGCGTACTCGGCCACATCATCAGCCGCGAGGGCCCCGTCCTCTCCTCGACGGAACGCACCCAGCTGATCCGCCGCGTCGTCGACGAGGCTCTCGGTCTCGGCATCCTCGAACCGCTCCTCGCGGACGCCTCGATCACCGAGATCATGGTGAACGGCCCGGACTCGATCTTCGTAGAGCGAGCGGGCCGCGTAGAGCAACTCCCCATGCGCTTCGCATCATCCGAGCAGCTCATGCAGACGATCGAACGCATCGTGTCGACCGTCAACCGCCGCGTCGACGAGTCGAACCCCATGGTCGACGCCCGCCTCCCCACCGGCGAACGCGTCAACGTGATCATCCCGCCGCTCTCGCTCACCGGCGCCACACTCACCATCCGCCGCTTCCCGCGCGCGTACAGCCTGGGCGAACTCCTCGAACTCGGCTCGCTCGACGAGCACATGCTGATGTTCCTCGCCGCCTGCGTCCGCGCCCGCTTCAACATCATCGTGAGCGGCGGCACGGGCTCCGGCAAAACCACCCTCCTGAACGCCCTCTCGGCGCTCATCCCTGCCCACGAACGCATCATCACCATCGAGGACTCGGCGGAACTCCAACTCCAGCAGGACCACGTGATCCGTCTCGAATCCCGGCCCTCCAACGTCGAGGGCAAGGGCCAAATCACCATTCGCGACCTCGTCCGCAACAGCCTGCGCATGCGCCCCGACCGCATCATCGTCGGCGAGGTCCGCGGCGGCGAGACCCTCGACATGCTCCAGGCGATGTCGACCGGCCACGACGGCTCGCTGGCCACGGTCCACGCGAACACGGCGGAGGACGCCCTCACCCGCCTCCAGACCCTCGGCTCGATGTCGGAGGTCGACATCCCGTTCGAGGCGCTGCGCGACCAGATCAACTCGGCGGTGGACGTCCTCGTCCAGCTCACCCGCGCCGCCGACGGCTCCCGCCGCGTCACGGAGATCGCGCTCCTCATCTCCCACGGCCGCGAACAGTTCAGGATCGCGACCGCGACCCGCTTCGTCGCGCAGCCCTACGTCTCCGGGGCCACGGACGAGGAGATCCGCCGCGTCCGCGGCTACTACGAGCACCTCCCGCTGCCCCGCCTCCTCGCCGACCGGCTGTACGTGGCGGGGGAGGCGGTGCCACCGGCGTTCGGTGTCGTCGAGTCGGTGGACGAACGCAACACGAGGGAGGCGACGGGATGACCACCCCCACCACCCCTGTCCTGCTGGCCCTGGCCGCCACGGTCCTCGCCTGCGTCGTCGCGATCGCGGGCGTCCACGTCCTGGCCTCGGGCCGGGCCCGCCGCCAGGACCTGGCCGACCGCCTGGACGCATACTCGGCGGGCGGCGACCCGGCCGCCGGCGCGGGCGGCGGCCGGGCCCGCCGCTTCACCGCCATCGACCGCCGCCTGCGCCGCACCCGCCTCGGCCGCTCGGTGCACCTGCGCCTGTCGGCGACGGGCCTGGCCGTGACAGCGGGCGAGTTCACGGTCTACGTGGCCGTGGTCGCGGTGGCCCTGTGGCTGCTGGCGGCGTCGACCCTGGCCCCGTTCTTCGGCCCGATCGCGGCCCTGGTCGCCATCTACAGCGCACTCATCTTCCTCAACTGGCAACGCCAGAAACGCATCGAGGCGTTCATCAACCAACTCCCGGACGTAGCCCGCCTCCTGGCGAACGCGACGGCCGCGGGCCTCGCCCTGCGCACATCGCTGGCGATGGCGGCAGAGGAGTTGGAGGCCCCCGCAGGCGAGGAACTCTCCCGCGTCGCCGACCAGTTGGCACTCGGCCGCTCGGTGGACGACGCCCTGGACGAACTGGCGACCCGCCTGCCCTCCCGCGAACTGATCGTCCTCGTAACAACTCTCGTCCTGTCCAACAAGGCAGGCGGCACGGTCGTCTCCTCCCTCCGCAACCTCACAAAGACTCTGGAGGACCGGAAGGAAACCCGCCGCGAGATCCGCACGATGCTCTCCGAGGTCAACGCGACGGCCTTCACCGTCCCGCTCCTCGGCCTCGGCTCCCTCCTCCTGATCAACTCCTCGAACGACGGAGCACTCGCGCGCGTGACGGAATCGGGAGTGGGCCGCACGTTGATCCTGATCTCACTGGCCCTCTACGGCATCGGCTTCTTCGTGATCCGCCGCCTCGGCCGAATCGAGGTGTGAGGAGACGATGTCGACAACGATGGTGGGCATACTCCTCGCGGCCCTCGCGGGGGCCGCGACCCTGGGCATCTGCCTGGGCATCCGCATGTACCGCGCGGACGCCAAGGTCCCCAGCGACCTGGCCCTCGCCCTGGAGGTGGGCGCAGGCCGGGTCTCCACCGCAGGCTCCGCGGTCGACCGCATGGGCATGCGGTTCGCGCCGCTGGTGCTGCGCCTGATGGGCCCGCGCCGCGTCGACGCGAAGCGCCGGAAGATCGACCAGGCGGGAAACCCCGGCGGCCTGACGATCGACCGCTACGCGGCCCGCCGGGCGGTCTACGGAGCGTTCGGCCTGGTCATGGGCCTGATCTTCCTCTCCGCCGACAGCCCCCTCTTCGGCCTCCTGACCCTCGCCTTCGGCGCGCTGGCGGCGGACGCGCTCATCTGGCAGGCGGTCCGGGACCGCAAAGAGGTCATCGACCGCACTCTCCCGGACTTCCTCGACGTCCTCGCGGTGGTCGTCTCGGCGGGCCTCGGCTTCCGCCAGGCGCTGGACCGCGTTTCGGAGAAGTACGAGGGCCCATGGGCCGACGAACTCCGCATCACGCTCCGCCAGATGGACATGGGCGTCCCCCGCCGCCAGGCCTTCGACGAACTCCGCCGCCGCAACGCCTCGGAGCAGGTCGCCCAGTTCGTCTCGGCCCTCCAACAGGGCGAGGAACTGGGCTCCCCGATCGCCGACACCCTCATCCAACTCGCCACGGACATGCGGCGCACGGACGCGCAGAACTCGCGGCGCAGGGCGGCGAAGACGATCCCGAAGGCGACGATGGTGACGTTGGTGTTCATGTTGCCGGCGACGATGATCCTGATCGGAACCGGGATGTTCCTCGGTTCCGGAACCAACTTCGGCTCGATATTGGGCCGTTGAGTCTTCTACGTAAGGGGGCCGGCGATGACGTGCGACACAACGCGCCGACAACTTCCGGTCAAGCGTGACCCCTTACTTGGCGAATACGAGTGCAGAGGGTTGCGCTCCACGTACGTTGCGTGTGTTGATTTGGTTGCCTTGGCGAAAGTGCCGGAAGTGGTGAAAGGGGGCTCCCGTGATCAGGGACAAATTGCTCGGGGTGTGGGTGACGTGGACCAACGCGCTGGGGGAGCGGGTTCGGGGGTCCCGACGGGATTCCGGGGCCGGGTTTGTGGAGTACGCGGGGCTGATGATTCTGATCGCGGGGATTTTCGTGGCGATCGACAGCCTGGGGCTCGATGGATTGATCTCCGGCGCGATAATGGACGCCATCAGCAACGTCACCGGTGGTTGACCTGGGCCCGGTTGGACGATCGTGGATCCACGCTTCCGATCTACATTTGGCTGACCGGGATTCTGCTGTTCGCCGCCTTCGCCTTCTTCGCCTTCGCGCAAGCGGCTTCGGCGCGGAACGGAGCTCAATCCGCCGCCGATGCCGCCGCGTTGGCAGCAGCGCAGTCCTCCCGTGAGGAGCTGATGCTGGGACTGGGGGACGCACTCAAAGGCGGCGACAACTGGTTGGACTGGCTGGACGGCATGGACCCCAAGGACGACGGTGCGCCGGGTGCCGCGGCTAGTCGTCTGGCAGCTGCCAACGACGCCAAAGTCGTGAACGGTCCGGCCTTCACGAAGGTCAACAACTACCCGGGTTACGAGGTCGGCGTGGAGACCCTCCACACGGTGGGCGACACGATCATCCCCGGCACGGAGACGAAGACGGCGAAGGCGCACGCCACAGCGGTGATCCAGCCACGCTGCGACGTGCCGCTGGACGCCGACCCGAAGAAGCCCCTGCAACTCACCTGCGACGGTAAGACGCTGGACTTCGACCCCGACGACTTCGACCTGGACGATCTGCCGGACGCGTCCGACTTGTTCGCCGTCCACCTTGCCGACTGACGAGAGAGGGAAGCCGCAGCGATGAACCTTCGGCGTACGACGACCACCCGCCGAGCACTGGCCGCGGCGACGATCGCGGTCGGCCTGGTCCTGTCCGTGTCCGGCTGCGGAGGCGATGGGGACAAGGACGAGGCTGACACCTCGAAGTCCTCGGCTCCGGCACAGCAGGGCAGCGACGACAAGGCCGAGTCCTCGGCACCCGCAACCGACAAGACGCTGGCCGAGGTGAAGGGCCAGGGCGGAATCACGCTCGCGATCACATCCGCGGCCCGCGACGCAGGCGGGTTCGTGACCGTTCAGGGCACGGTGGCGAACGGGACGGGCAAGTCCTGGGTCCCTGTCGACTGGCGCGGCGACGAGAAGGAGCTGACGCGCAACGGCGGGTCGATCGCCGGCGCCAGCCTCGTCGACCAGAAGGCCAAGAAGAAGTACCTGATCCTCCGCGACACCGAGGGGCGCTGCCTGTGTACTCGCTTCACCGGCGGTGTGCGCCCTGGTCAGACGACCGACTGGTACGCACAGTTCCCCGCTCCCCCCGAGGGCGCCAGCGAGGTCGCCTTCCAGGTGGGTTCCATGCCCCCGGCCCAACTCACCATCGCCGAGGGTGAGTAACCATGCCCCGACGCCACCGAACCGCCACGGTCCTCACCGCCGCAACGGCGCTCCTGCTCACCACCGGAGTGGTGGTGGCCCACGCCGACGACGAACCCACCGGCGCCCCGCCCGGCAGCAACAGCAGCTCCCCGCCGCCCTCCGTGGACGCCAACAGCCCCGGGCTGAAGCTCGCCGACGGGGCGACCCTCGCCCCCGCGAAGGTCCTGGACATCAAGTCGGTCGTGGAGGACCTCTCCGGCGACGAGCGCCGCACGGACACCAACGAGGACGTGACGTTCGCCCTCCAGGCCGAGGTCCTCTTCCCGAAGGACAGCGCGAAGCTGAACCCCGACGGGAACTCCCGGATCCAGGCGATCGCCGACGAGATCGAGAACCAGAAGGCCAGCTCCGTACGCGTCTTCGGGTTCACCGACAACCTCGGCTCGTACGCCCACGGCCTCAAGCTCTCCAAGAACCGCGCGGAAGCGGTCCACGACGCCCTGACCGCCGCGCTCGGCGCCAAGGGCGGAGACATCACGTTCCAGGTCAGGGGCTACAGCGAGGACTACCCGATCGCGGACAACGACTCGGAACAGGGCCGCAAGAAGAACCGCAGGGTCGAGGTCTCCCTCCCGAAGTCCGACTGAGCGGAACATCGGGTAGGCGGGCGGGACTGTGACGTGTAACAGCGATCCGCTCGTAGTTACACGTCACAGTCCCGCCCGCCTACCCGTCGCCCATGACCCGGTGCGTCGGCCAAGCGTCCCGTTGCTGCCACTCCTTGGTGACGGCGAGCGGCGCCGTGTCGACGCTCAGAACGTGCTCGCCGGTGTCGAGGGTGAGCGTCTTGCCGTACGGGCCCGTGGCGCGCTCGCGGTACCCGCCGCCCGACGGCTCGGTGAACGCGGTCCAGGCCCTGGTGTACGGGTCGAGCACCAGACATACCGGAATGCCTGCGGCTGCGTACTCGCGTGGCTTGATGACGTAGTCGTTCTCGACGGACGAGGCGGAGACGATCTCGACAGCCAGATCGATGGTGTCCGCGTCGTAGGGGGCGGGCTCCTCCTCGTCGCCGTGCCACACGATGACATCCGGGCTGCGACGCGTGGCCCACTCGGGATGGGTGAACTAGATCTTGACGAGGGCGGCGTCACCCACCTGCTCGCACAGCTGACGGTCGACTTCTCGCTGAGTGCGGAAGTGGGCGGGAGGGACCGGCGACATCATCACGACGTCGCCGACGACGCTGACGTCTACCCCCTCCACGCGCTCCTCGACGTGCTCGGCGAGCGAGAGCAGGTGTGGAAGGTTGCGCGCGATGCGCCGTTCGGTCACGGGAGCTGCCTCGGGCGTCGTGTGTCGGGGCCGGCTCTTCAGCGTATCCGCAGGGCGGCAGGGTCGGGGTCAGCTCTTGTCGGGCGCTACGCTCCCGAGCAGCCTGTAGAGCCGCGCGCCAGCGACACCGTTCTCGTGTGTCGCGGGTGCGTAGAGCAGGCCACGCGCACCGTCTTCGCTTACGAAGACGTGTGCGGTGCCCATGCCGGGAGGCGGGGCCGCCCGTAGCCGGTCGGCGGTGGTCGCGGCCCATTGCGCGGCGTCGGACGACGGCTCACTCTCGGCGCGCGCGACGACCACGTGGGTCGTGTCGTCGTCGCCGGCGCCGTCCGGCACGACGGTGTGCGCCAACCGGTAGCGGACCAGCCCGGGACGCCGGATCCCCGGGATCTCGCGGTCGATGCGGCCGACCATCTCGGCCCGGTGTTCGCGGACGAAGGCGAGGTGCGCGTCGTCGCTGGTCCACTGCGCGACGCTGAGCAGCACACGCCCGTCCGCGCTTGCGAAGCAGCTGAGCCGCAGGAAGGCCTCGGGGTGAAACCTGGCCGACAGCTCGTCCCACTCCCCGAGCAGCGCCCGGCTCGCCCGATCCTGCCGGTCCGGCGTGTCCACGAGCCACTCGCTGATCAGCGTGGTCCCGGCGTCGGGCCGGGCCAGATCCGGCAGTTGAAGCGTTGTCACACGAACCTCCAGTCGTCGTGTGACCAGCATGGAACGTCAAGCGCGGTTGAGGTCAAGCGGGGCCCGGGGCCCTAGTTGCCGCCTCAGCGGGCCAGTTTCACGAGCAGCGTCACCACGTCCGCGAGGAACTGCAGCCACGGCCGGACCCGCTCGGCCCGCCGCCCGACGCGCCTGCCCCAACTGCGGTCCCGCCGCCGTTCGCGTCGCCGCTCGGTGCGGTCCCGTACCCGCTGCAAGGACCTGATCCGCGTCGTCCCCGTACGCTTACGTCGCCTCATGACGCGACGCTAGCGAACGCGAACTTCCGCCCACAGTGCGGAGGTTGGTCAAACCGGCGGCCGGGTTCTTGTGGGTAACCGTCACCCACTCAACCTTCGTCGGAACCTTCGGTCTCCGGATAGGCGACGAATGTGCCCTTGGCGGGCAGCGTGACGACCAGCCCACGTTCGCGGAGTTCGCGGGTCGCGCGGCGGGCGGTCAGGTTGGCGACGCCGTATTCGGCGGCCAGATCGCGTTCGCCGGGCAGGCGCGCCCCGGGGAGCAGCTCGCCCTTGGCGATGCGGTCGGCGATGTGATCGGCCATCTGCATGTAGACATACGCGATCTTGGTGGGATCGATCGGCGGGCGGTTGCGTCCTGACTCCGGTGCCATTCGAACACCGTACGACAGCGCTGAGCTGTACTGTTCTGTGGATTGCGCGATACTGCTATACACCGCGCGTACGCGGGTTATAACGTGGAAGTGTCCACAAGCACCCCGGCAACGGATTGCGACTCCATCCCGGGGCATGGCCAACGCTTCAAAGGAGCGTCAACATGCTGGATCGTACTCTCCGGGCCCTCTCCTGGGCCTTACGTCTCTGTATGCCCGCCCCACTCGGCATCGACGTGGGGCTGCGCCCCGAACTCATCCACGGGGGTGCCCGGTGACGAACGACCGACGCCGACCGCCGCTCCGCATGTGCGCCCGCTGCCAACGCACCACCGATGAACCGATCCTGGTCCAGGAAGTGCACGCCCCGACGGGTCCCGGGTTCAACGTGTACGCGTGCCCGGAGTGTGCGCCGAGCTACCCGCCCATGGTGGATCCGCTGGACGTCCTCGACCGGGCCCACCGGGCCAACAGGGCCCGCCATGACGTGGATCAGTCGATCGACACCGGCAGCGATTCGACGCCGTAGACGATCGAGAGCTTGCGGAACTCCAGCTCCGAGGGCTGCACGGCGAGGCGCAACTCCGGGAAGCGGCGGACCAGTTGGGGGAAGGCCGCGCGCAGTTCCATCTTGCCGAGTTCCGCGCCGATGCAGCGGTGGATGCCGTAGCCGAACGCCAGATGGGAGGAGGAGGGTGGGCGGGAGGGGAGGAAGGCGTCCATGTCGTCGCCTTCGCCGCCGAGGCGGGGATCGCGGTCCGCCGCGCTCAGGGACACGATGACTATGTCGCCGGCGGCGAGCGGCACGCCGCCGATCTCGGTGTCCTCGCGGGCGAAGCGGGGGAAGGCGGTCTGAACGACCGTGAGGTGGCGCAGGAGTTCGTCGACGAAGGGGGCCGCGACGGTGGCCGGGTCCTCCGCGTCGCGCAGCGCCGTGAAGTGCTCACGGTCCTGGAGCATGACCATGGTGCCGAGGGCGATCATGCTGGCCGTGGTCTCCAGGCCGCCGGTCAGGACGCCGTCGGCGAGGCCGGTGAGTTCCTCGTCGGTGATGTTGTCGCCGTGCTCGCGCACCAGCATGCCGAGCAGGCCCTCGCCCGGATCGCGGCGCTGTTCGGCGACGACTCCGCGCAGATAGTCGAGGGACTGGGAGACCGCGCCGAAGGAGGCCCCGGCGCCGCCCAGGACGTCGAAGCGGGCGACGGAGAACTGCTGGAACGCGTCGCGCTCCTCGTAAGGGACGCCGAGGAGTTCGCAGATGACGAGCGCGGGGACCGGCATCGCGAAGTGCTCGACGAAGTCGGCCGTGCCGTCGGGCGACTCGCGGGCCGCCTTCTCCAGCTGCGCCAGCTGCTCCTCGATGATCGCGTGGATGCGCGGCGTGAGCCGCGACAGACGGCGCATCGTGAATTCGGGGGTCAGCAGGCGGCGCAGCCGCGTGTGGTCCGGCGGGTCGCAGAAGCCGAGGCCACCGGGGTGCTGCTCGGCATCGGCGCCGCCCACCCCCACCAGGTTGCGGAAGTCGTTGCTGAACGCCTTCGCGTTGCCGAGGACCTCCTTCGCCTCGTCGTATCCCGACACCAGCCACACCGTCATGCCGGGCATCGGCAGTTTGCTGACGGGTTCACGGTCGCGCAGCGCACCGATCTCGGGGACCGGGTCGAGGCCCTCGCGGCGCAGCGGCAGCAGCACGGCGTCGGGGAGCCTCGACAGGACGGACAGGTCGAGGCTTCCTCCCTTTCTGCGCAGCCGGGAGAAGTAGAGGCGGGTCAGCCAGGTCGCTATCGCGGAACGTACGGACATGTGCTCGCATTTCTGCGGTGAGGCGGTAGGACGGACGGGCCTGGAGAAGGTGTGGGGGCTGGGGAATGCCAGTGGGGAACGCCAAGGGTACGTGCGATCCCCCTGTTTTACGGAAGAGGGGCAACCCCCGACTCAGCCCGGGTGCTACCCCTAGTACCGGCGAAATCGAGATGAATCCGCCCCTCTGTGACTGCGATCATGCGCAGCATGACCACTTCCGACAACTTTCGTCCCACCCGTGGGAGCCGCCCCTACGACGAGCTCGTCGCCGAGGCCGTCGCCGCGCCCACCGAGGGCTGGGACTTCTCGTGGTTCGACGGACGGGCCACCGAGGAGCGGCCCTCGTGGGGGTACGCCCGGCTCATGGGGGAGCGGCTCGCCGGCGTGGAATCCGCCCTCGATCTGCACACCGGTGGCGGCGAGGTGCTGAACCTGGCACCGAAGCTGCCGCCCTTGATGGCGGCGACCGAGGGCTGGCCCCCGAATGCAGCGAAGGCCACCCGCCTCCTGAGCCCCCGTGGCGTGGTCGTCGTCGCCTCGCCCGACGACGCCCCGCTGCCCTTCGCCGACGACGCCTTCGAACTGGTCACCTCCCGCCACCCGGTCAAGGCCCACTTCGCGGAGATCGCCCGCGTGCTGCGCCCCGGTGGCACCTACTTCGCCCAACACGTGGGCCCGGCCAGTGTGTTCGAGCTGGTGGAGTACTTTCTGGGCCCACAGGAAGGGGCCAGGCGTGGGCGCGACCCGCAGGGCGAGGCCCAGGAGGCGCGGGACGCCGGTCTTGAGATCGTCGATCTGCGCGCCGAGCGGTTGCGCATCGAGTTTCATGACATCGGGGCCGTTGTCCATTTTCTTCGCAAGGTCGTATGGATGGTGCCAGGCTTCACAGTTGACGCGTACGAGCCCCAACTCCGAGCCCTGCATGAGCAGATCAAGACGGAAGGGCCGTTCGTGGCCCACAGCTCCCGCCACCTCATCGAGGCCCGCAAGCCGTAGCCGGGGCCGCTGTTGCCTACGTAACTCTGGCCCGTACAGCCGCCTCGCGTAAGGTCCCGCCCCATGAGCCACACGCAATTCAGCCAAGCTTTCCTTTACGAGACCGAGCGGCACGCGGCGTGGGGTGGTGCTCAGCTCGAAGCTCTCATGGGGTTCCTGCCCGAAGGGGCGTCGTGGACGGCCGACCTGCCGACATGCCGCTACCGGCAGGGCCACGTGGACCTGCGCGTCGGCGTTCTCGGCACCTACGACGCCGCCCAGCGGTCGTGGATGTGGGGCTGGGCCAACCCCGAACTGCGCGGCACGCCCGTCGCGGCGCTCTCCGAACAGGTGGGGCGATTCGGCCAGAGCCAGGGGATAGCCGAGTTCACGACCCAGGTGCTCGACCTGTCCGGGTTCCCCGACCCCCGGCGGGCCGCCGAGACCCTCGCCTTCGCGGGGATGGGCGTGACGGGCGCCCCCGGGTACATAGGCGTGCCCGCGAACCCCGAGACCCAGGTCTACTTCCTGCCCGAGGACCCGCAGGTGCCGCGCGCCGCCCTCGACCCGGTCACGCTGCCGCGCACGCTCGTCCAGGCCGAGGGACTGCTCGGCGTCGACGCCCGGCGCCTGGTCGCGGGCTTCTTCGACCACCACGGGGTGGCCTACCGGGACAACGGCGGTCAGATCGCGGCGGAGCTGCCCGGTTCCGTCCCCGCCGAGATCGGCTTCGACGATGCGGGCCGCATCGCGGGCATCCGCCTCGCGCTGCACTGAACTTTCCCGAACCGAACTTCCCCGAGAGTCACGCCTCGTCGCGCAGCCCGAGGCGCAGGTGCTCCACATGGAAAAGCGCCTGGTCGAGCAGTTGCGCGACGTGGTCGTCATACAGCGCGTAGACGATCGAGCGCCCCTTGCGCTCACCGCTGACAAGCCCCAGATTGCGCAGCAGCCGCAGCTGGTGCGAGCACGCGGACTGTTCGAGACCGGCCGCCTCCGCTAGGTCGCCGACCGCGCAGGGTCCCTCCTGAAGGCGGGCCAGAATGCGCAGCCGCGACGGAGTCGCGAGGGCCTGGAGCGTCGCCGCGACATCGGCCGCGCCCACGGCGTCGAGCCGCTCGCGGGTGCTGCTCTTGCGGTCGATTCCATGGCCCATGGCCTCATCGTATCCAGGCGACGATCGGCTACCACGGCATGCATGAAGAGGTCTTCATGTGTTCCTGTATCGTGAGCCGCATGCCTGCACCCGTGTCCGCCTCCGCACTGGCCGGGACCGCCGCGGTCGCCCCCGCCGTGCCGCGCGCCGCCCACGGCACCCGCACCCCGCTGCTCGCCCTCCCCGAAGCGCGCTGGGCGGCGCTCGCGACCGCCGCCTTCCTCCTCGCCCTCCCGCTCCAACTCCTCGGCACCACCGCCTGGTTGTGGGTCCCGCTGTACGCCGTCGCGTACGCGGCCGGGGGCTGGGAGCCCGGACTCGAAGGCCTCAGGGCGCTGCGCGAGAAGACCCTCGACGTCGACCTCCTGATGGTCGTGGCCGCGCTCGGCGCCGCCGCCATCGGGCAGGTCATGGACGGCGGCCTGCTGATCGTGATCTTCGCGACCTCCGGCGCCCTGGAGGCCCTCGCCACCGCCCGCACCGAGGACAGCGTGCGCGGACTCCTCGACCTGGCCCCCGCGACCGCGACCCGCCTCACCGCCGACGGCACGGAGGAGGCGGTCCCGGCCGCCGAACTCGCCATCGACGACGTCCTGTTGATCCGCCCCGGCGAACGCGTCGGCGCGGACGCCCGCGTCGTGGACGGCGCCAGCGACGTCGACCAGGCCACCATCACCGGCGAACCCCTCCCCGTACCCAAGGCCGTCGGCGACGAGGTGTTCGCCGGCACCCTCAACGGCACCGGCGCGCTGCGCGTCCGCGTCGTGCGCGATCCCTCCGACACGGTCATCGCCCGCATCGTCGCCCTGGTCGAGGAGGCCACCCGCACCAAGGCGCCGACCCAGCTGTTCATCGAGCGCGTCGAGCAGCGCTACGCGCTCGGCATGGTCGCCGCGACCCTCGCGGTCTTCCTCGTCCCACTCGCCTTCGGCGACGCACTCACGGACGCGCTGCTGCGGGCCATGACGTTCATGATCGTGGCCTCGCCGTGCGCCGTGGTGCTCGCGACGATGCCGCCGTTGCTGTCGGCGATCGCGAACGCGGGCCGCCACGGCGTGCTCATCAAGTCGGCGGTGGTGATGGAACGCATCGGCCGCACGGACACGGTCGCCTTCGACAAGACGGGAACACTGACGGAGGGGGTTCCGCAGGTGACGGAGATCCGCCCCGAACTCCCCTACACGGAGACCGAGTTGCTCACCCTGGCAGCCTCGGTGGAACAACACAGCGAACACCCGGTGGGCCGCGCGATCGTCACGGCGGCCAGAGACCGGGGCCTCGCCCTGCACCCCGTAGAGGCCTTCGAGTCGGTGCCGGGCAGGGGCGTCTCGGGCCGGGTTTTTCTTGGGGGCGCGGGGCTGTGTCAATCAGCGGCTCCGCCGCGGGGCGCGCGCAACCACGGCTCCGCCGAATCCGACGACAACGCCACCAAAATCGCCGCGGGTTCTCCCAGCCACATGACCGTTGCGCCCACCACTACCCCTGGCACGGAAGTGGCTGTCACGGTCAACGACACCCTGGCCGGCCGCCTCACCCTCACCGACACCCTCCGCCCCACCGCCCCGCAGGCAATCCGCTCACTGGCCACCCGCACGGGCACGCCGCCCATCCTCCTCACCGGCGACCACAAACACGCCGCCCTGTCCACCGCGGCAGCGACCGGCATCGCCCCCGGCGACGTACACGCCGGCCTGCTGCCCCACGAGAAGGCGCACGCCATCCGCGAACTGGCGGACGCCGGCCGCACCGTCCTCCTGGTCGGCGACGGAGTCAACGACGCCCCGGCGCTCGCCGCCGCGCACACCGGCGTGGCCATGGGCCGCGGCGGCTCCGACCTGGCCCTCGAAACCGCGGACGCGGTCCTCGTACGGGACGAGCTGGGCGCACTGGAGCGCACGGTTGCGCTGTCCCGGCGCGCACGCCGACTCGTCGTACAGAACCTGGTCATCGCGGGTGTCTTCATCACCGGGCTCGTGATCTGGGATTTGGCGGGGCACCTGCCGCTGCCGCTCGGCGTCGCCGGGCACGAGGGCTCCACCGTCCTCGTCGGCCTCAACGGCCTGCGCCTGCTGCGCGAGCGCGCCTGGACGCGCTGAGCGGCCGATCCGGATCGTTATCGATACGCGATCGAATGGCGCCCGAGAATCACGTAAGTTCAGACCAACGGCAATTCGCGTGAGCAAAGCTGCGCGTCGGTACCGCGCGGTGGAGGGGGCCGCGCGGTACCCGGCCGTCAACCCCGCGTGCGACACGGGAGAGGGACGCCACGCCCGGGGCCAGGCCCCGTGAATCCGGGCCCGAACCCCTCCGTACCTGCTGTGGGGCGGCTTGAAAGCTCCCCCCGGGCGTCGCCGTACGACTTCGGAGCGTAGTTGTGCACGCCGATGCGAGCGTCGGCACTTACGAAGGGTTATGGTGGAACCCCCCCCTCGGGCCGGTCCGTATCCCCCCCCACGGACCGGCCCGTTTTTTGTGCCCCGGGACTCCCCGGCTTTACCGCCCCGGGCCTCCCCGTGAACCCCCGCTCCCGGTACGGGAGTTCAGCGTCGGCCGTTCCAGATGTTGGTGCCCGACGTGGAGATGGCGAACGAGTCGATTTCGGTCAGCTCCTCCTCGGTCAGCTTCGGACCTTCGAGCGCCGCCAGGTTCTCCTCCAGCTGCTTGACGCTGGAGGCCCCGATCAGCGCCGACGTCATCCGCTCGTCCCGCAGTACCCAGCTCAGCGCGAGCTGCGCGAGGGACTGGCCGCGGCGCTGCGCGATGTCGTTCAGCCCGTTCAGCCGGCGGACGACGTCCTCGCTCAGTAGGTTCGGGTCGAGCGACTTGCCCTGCGTCGCGCGCGAGCCCTCCGGGATCTCCTTCAGGTACTTGCCGGTGAGCAGGCCCTGCGCGAGCGGCGCGAAGGAGATGCAGCCCATTCCGGCCGTCTCCAGCGTGTCCAGCAGATTGTCGTCCTCGGTCCAGCGGTTGAGCATCGAGTACGAGGGCTGGTGGATGATCGCCGGGACACCCATCTCCCGGAGCAGCCGCGCCGCTTCGGCCGTCTGCTCACTGCTGTACGAGGACACCCCCACGTAGAGCGCCTTGCCCTGCTGGACGGCGGAGGCGAGCGCGCCCATCGTCTCTTCCAGCGGGGTGTCCGGGTCGAAGCGGTGCGAGTAGAAGATGTCCACGTAGTCGACGCCCATCCGCTTCAGGGACGCGTCGAGCGAGGACATCAGGTACTTGCGGCTGCCCCACTCCCCGTAGGGGCCGGGGTGCATGCGGTAGCCCGCCTTGGTCGAGATGACGAGTTCGTCACGGTAGGGCGCGAAGTCCTGCGCGAAGATCTTGCCGAAGTTCAGCTCGGCGCTGCCGGGCGGCGGCCCGTAGTTGTTCGCGAGGTCGAAGTGTGTGACGCCCAGATCGAAGGCGCGGCGGAGGATCGAGCGCTGGCTCGCAAGTGTGCGGTCGTCCCCGAAGTTGTGCCACAGTCCGAGGGAGACGGCGGGAAGCTTCAGGCCGCTGCGGCCCGTGCGCCGGTACTCCATGGAACCGTACCGGCCCTCTGAGGCGACGTAAGGAGAGGTGTCGTTCATGGCTACGAAGCTACGTCAGGTCCCTGACACCCCAAAGCCGACACCTGACTACCCCCGAGTAGGCTTCCGCCTTCGGGGACTCCCATCTGTACGGAGGGCAAAAAGACCGTGAACCTGCGCGACACGCTGCGCGGCCTGCTGGTCAGGCTGTACGCACGCCGGGTGGAAGGCCACCTGGACCACGCCCAGGTGCCCAAGCACATCGGCGTCATCATGGATGGCAACCGCCGCTGGGCCAAGGCCGCCGGATCCACCCCAGCGCAGGGCCACCAGGCGGGCGCCGCCAAGATCGAGGAGTTCCTCGGCTGGTGCAGCGAGACGGACGTCGAGGTCGTCACGCTCTGGTTGCTCTCGACGGACAACTTCGATCGCCCCCCGGAAGAGCTGGTCCCGCTCCTCGGCATCATCGAGGACACCGTGCGCACGCTCGCCGAGGACGGACGCTGGCGCGTGCAGCACGTGGGCAACACCGACATCCTCCCCTCGGGCCTGCAGGCCGTGCTCAAGGAGGCCGAGGAGTCCACCGCGGACCGCGACGGAATAGTGGTCAACGTCGCGGTCGGCTACGGCGGCCGCCAGGAGATCGCCGACGCCGTCCGCTCGATGCTGCTCGACGCCTCGGACAACGGGCGCTCGCTGGAGGACGTTGCCGAGACCGTCACCGTCGACGCCATCGGCAAGCACCTCTACACCAAGGAGCAGCCCGACCCGGACCTGGTCATCCGCACCAGCGGCGAACAGCGTCTCTCCGGCTTCATGCTCTGGCAGACGGCCCACTCCGAGTACTACTTCTGTGATGTCTTCTGGCCGGCCTTCCGTAAGGTCGACTTCCTGCGCGCGATGCGCGACTACGCCGTGCGCGGCCGCCGTTTCGGCGGCTGACACCCGGTCACGAGAGACGTACGTCATCAGGAGTTAACGAACGCGCCGTCATGTGCTTTTGCATGGCGGCGCTTGTTCGAGGGAATAAGCCTTCCAGGTCGGTGTCCGAGCCAAGGACACCGCATCTCAGCGGATGGCAACGGGCCGTCCGCCCGGGAGGCCCTTTGCACCAGGACGACCGTACGCAAGTGGGTACGGAAGACGCCTTGGAGGGCCGGTTCTCGGCCCGCGCATCGCGGCCCATGAACCGGTCCCGAAAACTCCGTCGCTCCCCGACCTCTTCCGAGGGGGTACGTCCTTCCGTGGTGACCAGTAACAAGCGCCTCCGCAAGCCCGACCGGCGCACCTATGTTCTCGACACCAGCGTCCTGCTGGCCGATCCGAACTCCATGACCCGATTCGACGAACACGAAGTCGTCCTTCCTGTCGTCGTGATCACGGAGTTGGAGGCCAAGCGGAATCATCCGGAGCTGGGTTACTTCGCCAGGCAGGCCCTGCGCCTGCTCGACGACTACCGGATCCGCCACGGACGCCTGGACGCGCCGATCCCGACCGGCGAACTGGGCGGCACCCTGCGCGTCGAGCTCAACCACTCCGATCCCAGCGTGCTGCCCTCGGGCTACCGCCTGGGGGACAACGACAGCCGCATCCTGGCGGTCGCCCGCAATCTGCAGGCGGAAGGCTACGACGTCACCGTCGTGTCGAAGGATCTGCCGCTGCGGATCAAGGCGTCGTCCGTGGGGCTCCTCGCCGAGGAGTACCGGGCCGAACTCGCCATCACGGACTCCGGCTGGACCGGCATGTCCGAACTGACGCTCCCCGCCGAGCAGGTCGACCTCCTCTTCGAAGAGGACACCCTCTACGTTCCCGAGGCCACCGACCTCCCCGTGCACACGGGTCTGACGATCCAGTCCGAGCGCGGAAAGGCGCTCGGCCGCGTCACCCCCGAGGGCAACGTCCGCCTGGTGCGCGGCGATCGGGAGGCCTTCGGCCTCAAGGGGCGCAGCGCCGAGCAGCGGATCGCCCTCGATCTGCTGCTCGATCCCGACGTCGGGATCATCTCGATGGGAGGCAGGGCCGGCACCGGCAAGTCGGCGCTCGCGCTCTGCGCGGGCCTGGAGGCCGTCCTGGAGCGGCGCCAGCACAAGAAGGTGATGGTCTTCCGTCCCCTCTATGCGGTCGGCGGTCAGGAGCTCGGCTATCTGCCGGGCAGCGAGGCCGAGAAGATGGGCCCGTGGGCGCAGGCGGTCTTCGACACGCTGTCGGCCGTCACCTCCCGCGAGGTGATCGAGGAGGTCACCGCGCGGGGAATGCTGGAGGTCCTGCCGCTCACCCACATCAGGGGCCGCTCGCTGCACGACGCGTTCGTGATCGTGGACGAGGCGCAGTCCCTGGAGCGGAACGTCCTTCTGACGGTCCTTTCGCGCATCGGGGCGAATTCGCGTGTCGTCCTCACCCATGACGTCGCGCAGCGCGACAACCTCCGTGTCGGCCGGTACGACGGGGTGGTCGCGGTCGTCGAGAAGCTGAAGGGACATCCGCTCTTCGCGCACGTCACGCTCACCCGATCGGAAAGGTCGCAGATCGCGGCCCTGGTGACCGAAATGCTGGAGGACGGTCAGATCTAGGCCATACAGGGCCTGTTCGTCCCTTTTGGCGCCGTTCGGCAAGGCGGGAGAGCCTAGCCGGGCGGCGCCGCGGCGTGTGCTCGTTTCCGAAAAACCCGGGGAGCAAACGAGGTGTGACCTTTCACACGCGGTGGGGAATTGCCTTGCCACACTCCGATACGGCAGAGTCACGGTCCTGTCAGGCCCCGCATACGACACTTGCGTGCCCCCAGCGGTACGAAACCACAGCAGCATCCGCTGCATCTGAACTACATAGAGGCCGTCGTATGCCGCCCGAGCACCACGCGGCGCTCCCGTCACGGGAGTTGTCCACCGGGCCCGTGTCTCCCGTGACCCCGCAGTTGGGAGACCTGTGCCAGGGGCACGATTGCGTCCGCGACGGTCACGTTCAAGCGGGCGATGCTGGAAGGAAACCGTGTGAGCCGGATTTCGGTCCGGGGATTCGCAGTGGTCTCGGCCACCGCGGTCACCACAGTCGGCGCCGTCGTGGGTGTTGCTTCGGGCAGCACCGGTCAGCCCTCCCAGGGGGCTGAGGCAACGGCGAGCGACTCGACCCTCCTCGCAGATATCCCTGCCGGTCAGCAGGCGCAGGTGCAGACCTCGTCGCTGAAGCAGCAGGCGCAGACCCAGGCCATCGCGGCCGACACGACTGCGCAGAAGACCGCCGAGGAGTCCGCCCGGAAGCAGGCAGCCGAGGACGCGGTCGCCAAGCAGCAGGCCGCACAGGACGCCAAGGAGGCCAAGGAGAAGGCCGAGAAGGAGGCCAAGGAGCGGGAGGCAGCCAAGAAGGCGGCCGCCAGCCGTTCGGCCACCCGCGACGCCTCCGACTTCGCCGCGCAGGGTTCGTACAGCATCGCCCAGGTTCAGTCGATGGCCCGTCAGATGGTGCCGTCCGGACAGTTCCAGTGCTTCAGCAACATCGTGGACCACGAGTCCAGCTGGAACTACAAGGCCACCAACGCCTCGTCCGGCGCCTACGGTCTCTTCCAGGCACTGCCCGGAACGAAGATGTCGTCGGCGGGCGCGGACTGGCAGAGCAACCCGGCCACGCAGATAAAGTGGGGCCTCGGTTACATGAACGACCGCTATGGCAGCCCTTGCGAGGCCTGGTCGTTCTGGCAGGCCAACAACTGGTACTGAGCGACCAGTAGTTCGCAACCTCGCGAAGCCCCTCACCGTCCTCACGGTGAGGGGCTTCGGCGTGTCACGCGATACGGTCGGTGCCACAAGCTTCGAAGAGGACGGATGATGTCGCGAGTTCCAGGGTGGCTCGGCCGGATCGGTGCGGGAATAAGCAGGGCGGGCGAGCGCCTGGACGAGCGCCGCGCGGAGGCCGAGCGGGCCGAGGAGGCCCAGCTGCCGCCCCGGCCGACGCGCCCCCCGGCGCCGGCTCCCGACCCGGAGCCGGACACGCCGGGCGCGGCTGAACGTCCGCGCGAGCACGACAAGGAGCAGGTGCCGGCCCCGCCCGCGTACGCGCCGTCCGCGGCCCCGCGGCCCGAGCCGGTCGTCGCCCTGCCGTGGGGCCTTCGGGTGGCGGCGGAGGCGGGCTGGCGGTTCCTGGTCCTCGCCGGGACGCTCTGGGTCCTGATGAAGGTCATCAGCTCGGTGCAGCTGGTGATCTTCGCGTTCGTCGCGGCGCTGCTCATCACCGCGCTGCTGCAGCCGACGGTGGCGCGCCTCAGGCACCGCGGCGTACCGCGCGGCCTCGCCACGGCCCTGACGGCGATTCTCGGCTTCGTCATCATGGGGCTCGTCGGCTGGTTCGTGGTCTGGCAGGTCCAGGAGAACATCGACCAGCTGTCAGGGCAGGTCCAGGACGGCATCGACGATCTGCGCCGCTGGCTGCTCAACAGCCCCTTCCATGTGACCGACGGTCAGATCAACGACATCGCCAAGTCGTTGCGCGACGCGGTCGGCGCGAACACGGACGAGATCACGTCGGCGGGCCTCGAGGGCGTCACCGTCATCGTCGAGGCGCTGACGGGCGTGCTCCTCACGATGTTCTCGACGCTGTTCCTGCTCTACGACGGCCGGCGCATCTGGGAGTGGACCCTCGGGCTCGTCCCGGCGCAGGCCCGGCCCGGCATCGCGGGCGCGGGGCCGAGGGCCTGGCGCACGCTCACGGCGTACGTCCGCGGGACGGTGATAGTGGCGCTGATCGACGCCATCTTCATCGGCCTTGGCATCTTCTTCCTGGGCGTTCCCATGGCCGTGCCGCTGGCCGTCTTCATCTTCCTGTTCGCGTTCATCCCGCTGGTGGGCGCGGTCGTCTCCGGGGCGCTCGCGGTGGTCGTGGCGCTGGTGACGCAGGGCGTGTTCGCCGCGGTGATGACGCTGGGCGTGGTGCTCGCGGTGCAACAGATCGAGGGCCACATCCTGCAGCCCTTCATCCTGGGGCGCGCGGTCCGCGTCCACCCCTTGGCCGTCGTGCTCGCGGTGGCCGCGGGGGGCATGGTGTCCGGGATCGGCGGAGCGGTGGTGGCGGTGCCACTGGTGGCGGTCACGAACACGGTGGTCGTGTACCTGCGGGCGTGGTCCCGGGAGGCGCACCACGACGTTCAAGCCCCTGCGGCGATGGAGCAGCGGGGTCCGGGGCGGAGCCCCGAGACGTGAGAAACGGGGGCCGGTTGATTCCGGCCCCCGTTTCCTACGCCCGGGGCGCTGCCCCGGACCCCGCGCCTCAATCGCCGGCGGGGCTCAAAAGCCCTGCTCAATCGCCGCAGGGGCTTTAAAGACTTGCTCATCAAGCGCCGCAGGGGCTTGAAAAGCCTGCTCGAGCGCCGCAGGGGCTCGAGAGGGTTACGACAAGGTGGCTTCTGCGTCGAGGGTGACGGCGACCGCCTGGATCACGGAGGCGATCTTGAAGGCCTCCTGGACGACCTCACGGTCGACACCCGCCTTGCGCAGCACCTGCTCGTGCGAGTCAAGGCACATCCCGCACCCGTTGATCGCCGAGACCGCGAAGGACCACAGCTCGAAGTCGACCTTGTCGACCCCCGGGTTGCCGATGACGTTCATCCGCAGACCGGCACGCATCGTCCCGTACTCGTTGTCCGAGAGCAGGTGACGCGTGCGGTAGAAGACGTTGTTCATCGCCATGATGGCGGCAGCCGACTTCGCGGCGGTGTACGCCTCCGCCGACAGGTTCGCCTTCGCCTCGGGCTCCAGCTCGCGCAGCACCCGCGGGGACCGGGAGGCGATGGCGGTCGCCAGGACCGTGCCCCACAGCTGCTGGGCCGGAAGGTCAGAGTTGCCGATGACCGAGCCCAGGTTGAGCTTCAGGTCCTTGGCGTAGTCCGGAACGGCGGACTTCAGTTCGTCGAGAGACATGTCAGCAGCCTTCCGTTCACTCGCCCGAGAGGAGCGCGACCGGGTCCAGGGTCTCGTCGCCCGAGGTCCAGTTGCACGGGCACAGCTCGTCCGTCTGGAGGGCGTCGAGGACCCGGAGGACCTCCTTGGGGTTACGGCCGACGGAGCCGGCGGTCACCATCGTGAACTGGATCTCGTTGTTCTGGTCGACGATGAAGACGGCGCGCTGCGCGAAGCCGTCCTCGCCCTCGATGCCGAGGTCACGCATGAGCTCGTGCTTCGAGTCGGCCATCATCGGGAAGGGCAGGTCCGTCAGGTCCGGGTGGTCCTTGCGCCAGGCGTGGTGCACGAACTCGGAGTCACCGGAGAAGCCGAGGATCTGGGCGTCACGGTCGGCGAACTCCTCGTTCAGCTTGCCGAACGCGGCGATCTCGGTGGGGCACACGAAGGTGAAGTCCTTGGGCCACGCGAAGACGATCTTCCACTTGCCCTCGTAGGTCTTGTGGTTGATCTGCTCGAACTCAGAGCCCTTCTCCAGCGAGACACAGGCAGTCAGGTCGAACTCGGGGAACTTGTCACCGACAGTGAGCACACGAACTCCTTGCAGTAGGAGACATCCCTTTTGGGGCTGTTTCCATGGGTTGGACTGCTCAAGATCGTGGCACAGAGTGCATTGATTACGGAAATAGCTAGACTCGGTCATGTTGATCGGAGGTGGCTATCAGTGGCCGTACAGAACGGAAAGCCCGCGGGGGCCCGGCGCAGACAGCCGAGCCTGGCGCAGCTGCGGGCGTTCGCCGCGGTCGCGGAGCACCTGCACTTCCGGGACGCGGCGGCGGCGATCGGGATGAGTCAGCCCGCGCTGTCGGGCGCGGTCTCGGCGCTCGAGGAGGTGCTGGGCGTGACCCTTGTCGAGCGTACGACGAGAAAGGTGCTGCTCTCGCCGGCCGGGGAGCGGATCGCGGTGCGGGCCAAGGCAGTGCTCGACGGGGTCGGCGCGCTCGTCGAGGAGGCCGAGGCGGTGCGGGCGCCGTTCACGGGGGCGCTGCGGCTCGGGGTGATTCCCACGGTGGCGCCGTATCTGCTGCCGACGGTGCTGCGGCTCGTCCACGAGACGTATCCCGATCTGGACCTTCAGGTGCACGAGGAGCAGACGTCGTCGCTCGTCGAGGGCCTGGGTGCGGGGCGGCTCGATCTGCTGCTGCTCGCCGTGCCGCTCGGGGTGCCGGGGATGAGTGAACTCCCGCTGTTCGACGAGGACTTCGTGCTCGTCACGCCGCTCGACCACTGGCTCGGCGGCCGGGAGGGGATCCCGCGCGAAGCGCTGCGGGAGCTGAACCTGCTGCTTCTGGACGAGGGGCACTGCCTGCGCGACCAGGCCCTCGACATCTGCCGGGAGGCGGGCCGCGACGACGCTCCCGTCGCCACGACCGCCGCCGGGCTCGCCACGCTGGTCCAGCTCGTCGCGGGCGGCCTCGGGGTGACGCTGCTGCCGCGCACCGCCGTGTCCGTCGAGACCAGCCGGAGCAGCCAGCTGCTCACCGGGTACTTCGCGGAGCCCGCCCCCGCACGCCGGGTGGCCTTCGCCATGCGTACGGGGGCGGCGCGCTCCGCGGAGTACGTGGAGCTGGCCTCGGCTCTGCGAACGGCCTTGCGGGGCATGCCGGTTCGCATCCTCGGCGACGGCTGAGCCGACGGCCGGGCGTCACTCCGTCCGCAGCCCCTCTGCCCGCATCATGCGGTACAGCGGAGGCAGGGACAGGAGGGTCACCACCGCGACGAGGGCGGCGCCCACACCGGTCAGCGGGAGGAACAGCAGCCAGTCGGTCACCGGTTTGTCCACAAGGCGCAGCATCAGCCAGCCGAGGGTCAGTCCGCCCGTCACGGCGATGGCCATGCCCAGGACGACCGGGATCGCCGTCTGCCACAGCACGGACCAGGCGAGCGTCGAGCGCTTCGTGCCGTAGGCGACGAGCACCGACAACAGCCGCCTGCGCTCGCGGAGTTGCTCGATCTGCGAGACCAGCATCGACGCCGCGATGATCACCATGGTGAGGGCGGCGGCCGTGAACAGGCCCGTGCGGATGCTCGCGTACTCCTTGTCGCGGGACACGAATGTGTTCGTCCACACCTGCATGCCCGGGTCGATCGCGAACGCGGTGTTGCGCACGTGGTCCTCGGCGTCGGGCACGCTCTCGTCGATCTGGATCTGCGCGTTGGTCGACGCGGTGTGCAGGGTCGCAGGGTCGAGGGCGCCCGGGGTGGCGAGGATGCCGCCGTAGTAATCGCCCGTCGGGTCCTTGCGGGAGTCGACGGTGCGTACGTCCTTGGGCAGCGTCCAGTGCACCGGCTTCAGGTCGGTGCGGCCCGAGTCCTCGGGATCGTCCACGACGAGCCGCGCGCCGGGGACTGCGACCTTCTCCAACTGGTCGTCGGCGTACGAGTCGTGGGAGCGGGTCACCCGGAAGACGTCGCCGTCGGAGCACGACGGCAGGCTGGCGAGTTCGCGCAGCGAGGGGCAGGAGCCGACGGACAGTGAGGAGGACGGGGGGAAGCCGTCCTCGGCCGGCTTCGCGCCCACGCGTTCGGCATCGGTGATGACCGTGCCGATGACCTTCTTGACACCCTTGGTGGTCCGGAAGTCCTGGACCATCCGGTCGGCCATCGTGCCGCTCGGGAAGTCGGTGTTCGCGCCGATCTGGGCGCGCTGGGGGTCCTGGCCGGTCGAGCTGGTGAAGCTGTCGTTGATGCCGACGGTGTACATCTGCAGGGCGATGCCGCCGGCCACCGCGATGGTGATGCCGGAGATCGCGCGGGTGGCGCCGCTGCTGTTCAACTGGAGCCTGCGGGTCGCCAGTTGCCAGGGGACGGGGCCGCCCCGCAGCCGCCGCACGACGGCCTCGACGAGCCAGGGGAGTACGAGGACCAGGCCGGTGAGGGAGAGCAGGACACCGCCGCCGATCAGCACCATGCCGCGGTGGGTCGTGTCGGAGGCGGAGCGGGACAGGAGCAGGATCAGGATGCCGGCGGCGAGGAACAACAGCCGCCACCACAGCTTGCGGCTGCGCACCCGGCCGCCCCGCACGACCCCGAGCGGCTCGATGGCCACGGAGCGCAGGGCGAACACCGTGACGGCGATCGCGGACAGCGGCACCGCCAGCAGGACCAGCACGGCGAGCGCCGGGACCGGGGTGAAGTCCGCGGGGAACGCGGCCAGTCGCCACAGCTCGACGTGGGCGAGCACCTGCCGGCCGGCGAGGAAGAGGAGCACGCCGGCCACGAGCCCGAGGAGGGTGCCGAGCAGTGCCTCACCGGCCGCCACCCAGCGCGTCGTCCGGGCGTCCGCGCCGACCAGGCGCAGCGCGGCGAGCCTGCGGTCGCGCCGCTCGCCGCCGAACCGCACGGCGGTCGCGACGAAGATGGCGATGGGCGCGAGCAGCACCACACAGGCCAGAATGATCATGAGCACGAGGGCCGGGTCGAGCGGATTGTTCTCGCCCGCCTGCCCGAAGTGGTCGATGCGGTGGGCTCCGCGGTCCGTGCTCAGGCTGTCACTGCCCGCGTACATGTACAGGTCGAAGGGGTCGCTCAGGCCCGCTTCGTGGATGGTGCCGACGTCGCGGAAGTGGTAGCGCTGCTTGAGCAGTTCGCCCTCGGGGGAGGCGAGGAGGTCGCGCATTGCGGGCGAGACCAGCATCTCACCGGGGCCCGGCAGCTTGTCGACGCCGGGCGGCAGGGCGGGGTGCCCGCCCTCGGGCCGCACCATGTAGCCGCCGATCGTCTCGTCCCGGTACTCCGAGGAGCCGTCGAGCGTGAGCAGCGTGCGGTCCGACCGCGGTACGTCGTCCTGCTCGAGCGTGTTGACCGTGCGGGCGTCGGAGCGGTCGTTGCGCGCGCTCGTGAAGTTCGGCACGGCGGCGGCGCCCAGCAGCACGGCGACGCCGAGGCCGACGCCGAGCGCGGTGAGCAGCGTACGGATCCAGCCCTCGCGACCGCCGGAGAAGCCGAAGCGGACGCCGAGCGCGAGGTCGCGCAGGCGGCCCTGGAGGCCGGCGTTCGCGGGGGCGGGCGGGGCCTGCACGGGCCGGTCGTCGAGGAGCGTCATCGGGCGAACTCCATGTCCCGGGCCTTGCCGTCCCGTACGACGATCTCGCGGTCCGAGTAGGCGGCGACCCGCGTCTCGTGGGTGACCAGGACGACGGCGGCGCCGGTGCTGCGGGCGGCGTCGGTGAGCAGCTCCATGACGCGCTCGCCGTTGAGCGAGTCCAGGGCGCCGGTGGGCTCGTCGGCGAACAGCACACGCGGCCCCGTGACCAGGGAGCGGGCGACCGCGACGCGCTGGCCCTGGCCGCCGGAGACCTCACCGGGGCGCTTGCCCGCGAGGTCGTCGACCTCCAGGCGCTGGAGCCATTCGATGGCCCGGCGCTCGGCGTCCTTGCGCTTCACGCCGTTCAGACGCAGCGGGAGCGCGACGTTCTCGACGCACGTCAACTCCGGGACGAGCTGGCCGAACTGGAACACGAAGCCGAACTCGCCGCGGCGCAGCGCGCTGCGCTCCGCGTCGGACATGGCGGTCAGTTCGCGGCCGTTGTACGTGATGGTGCCGGAGTCCGGCGTGATGATGCCGGCGAGGCAGTGCAGCAGTGTCGACTTGCCGGAGCCCGAGGGGCCCATGACGGCGACGACCTCGCCCGGGTGGACGGAGAAGGAGGCGTCGTCGAGGGCCGGTGTCGGCCCGTACGTCTTGTGCAGGCCGGTGGCGGCGAGCAGGGAACCGGCGGGAGTGGTGGGGTGACTCATGAAGGGCGGACCTCCGCGGCGAGCTTGTCGAGGCGCGCGGCGGTCAGTTCCAGCCAGCGCAGATCGGCTTCCAGGTGGAACAGGGCGTGGTCGCAGATGAGCTGATCGGCGAGATCGCCCTTGCGCTTGCGGTCCGTGAGGATGCGCATCAGGCGCAGGTGCTCGGAACGCTGCGCGTCGAGCAGTTCGGTGGCGTCGCGCCCGGTCAGCAGGGCGAGGACGACCTTGGTGTAGAGGGTCGACTGGAGGTACGGCTCCGGCTTCTCCGGCGTCGCGAGCCACTGCCGTACGTCGGTGACGCCGGCGTCGGTGATCGCGTACCGCTTGCGCTCGGGGCCTTCGCCGGACTCGATCCCGTCGACCTCGACGAGGCCGTTCTTCAGGAGGCGGGACATCGTCGAGTAGACCTGCCCGTAGTGCAGCGGCTTGTCGTGCCCGAAGGTGTCGTCGAATGTGCGCTTGAGGTCGTAACCGTGGCGGGGCCCGGATTCGAGCAGCCCGAGGAGGGTGTGGCCGATGGACATGAGCAGCACTATACACACCGTGTATACGTGGTGTGTATAGCTCGCCGTAACGCACGGGCTCCGCCCCGGACCCCGCGCCTCAACCGCCGGCGGGGCTGGAAATGCCAATCGCCGGCGGGGCTTGATCTATCAAGCCCCGCCGGCGATTGAGGCGATCTTTCAAGCCCCTGCGGCGATTGAGCAGGTCTTTCAAGCCCCGCCGTTCGGACGAGAGCCGGCGGGGTCCGGGGCGGAGCCCCGAGGCGTTCAGTCCGGGTGGGTGGACGGGGGGCGGCCCCGCCTCGGTATGGGGCCCGCCGACCCCGGTAGGCGACCCGCCTCCTGGAGGGCCTTGCGGAGCAGGAACTCGATCTGCGCGTTCGCGGACCGCAGGTCCTCGCCGGCCCACCGTGCAAGCGCCTCGTACACCGCAGGATCGAGCCGCAACAGAACCTGCTTACGCGCCGCCCGCCGCTCACGGTCAGAGGCCGGAGTCACTGGTAGAGCGTTCCGGTGTTGACGACGGGCTGCGCCGCCCGGTCCCCGCAGAGGACGACCAGCAGGTTGGAGACCATCGTCGCCTTCCGCTCCTCGTCCAGCGCCACGAAGTCCTGCTCGGTGATGCGGGCGACGGCGTCCTCCACCATGCCGACGGCCCCGTCGACGATCAGGCGGCGGGCCGCGACCACGGCACCGGCCTGCTGACGCTGGAGCATCGCCGACGCGATCTCGGGGGCGTACGCGAGGTGCGTGAAGCGGGACTCGATGATCTGGACGCCCGCGGCCGCGACCCGCGCGTGCAGTTCGACGGCGAGCTTCTCGGTGATCTCCTCGGCGTTGCCGCGCAGCGAGAGGCCGCCCTCGTCGTGCGCGTCGTAGGGGTACTCGATGGCGATGTGCCGGACGGCCGCCTCGGTCTGCGTGGAGACGAACTCCAGGAAGTCGTCGACCTCGAAGGACGCCTGGGCGGTGTCCTCGACCTTCCAGACGACGACCGCGGCGAGCTCGATCGGGTTGCCGTACGCGTCGTTGACCTTGAGGACCGCCGTCTCGTGGTTGCGCACCCGGGTCGAGATCTTGGTGCGCGAGGTCAGCGGGTTGACCCACCGCAGGCCGTCCGTGCGGATCGTGCCCCGGTAGCGGCCGAAGAGCTGGACGACGCGGGCCTCGCCCGGCGCCACCATGTTCAGGCCCGACATGGCGAAGACCGAGCCGATCGCGACCACGACGCCGACCGTGATGAGCGCCCCCTTGGTGCCCGCCGAGTCGGTGGAGGCGGCGATCGCGATCAGGCCCGCGCCGACGATCAGGCCGATGAGGCCGAGCAGTAGGGCGAGTCCGCCGCCGATGCTGTGGGCCGTGATCTCGCGAACGTGCGCCTTCGGCATCTGTACGTCGGGAGTCTCCGGCGCGTCCGGAGTGTTCGGTGTGGCGTCCGTCTCGGACATGGCTGTCCCCGTTTCTCTGAGCTGGTCGTTCGTCGCCGCACGGCCGCGAACGCGGTCTAGCAAAGTGATATCACTTTATCGCGTCCGGCAACCATCCGCACGTCTCGCTCGTCGGTTCCCATGGGGCAGGTGCTGATTGTCACGTCCGATATGGCCGAATCAACGGAGATTCGACATAAGTGACGGGTTAGGTTCTTGAGCCGATTCAGCACGATCGTGAGAACTGGGTTCGTACCCGTACGCGAAGGCGTACCAGGACAAGAAGCGGAGCGACTGAGGTCATGGGCCGAGCGGATGCGAGGAAGGCGCGCAAGCGCGCGGCGCGGCCGTCGGGCATACGCCGCCTCTTCACCTGGAAGAAGCTCCTGGGTACGTTCTTCGGGCTCGTGCTGCTGTGCATGGGCGCGTTCATCGTGCTGTACATGGTGATCGACGTACCCGAGGGCAATCCCGACGCCCAGGTGCAGAGCAACGTCTACAAGTACAGCAACGGCGACACGCTGGCCCGCACCGGCAAGGTCAACCGCGAGGTCGTCGACCTGGCCGAGGTGCCCCAGGAGGTCCAGCACGCCTTCGTCGCCGCCGAGAACAAGTCGTTCTACACGGACAAGGGCATCGACGTGAAGGGCACCGCCCGCGGCATGCTCAACACCGTCCTGGGCAAGGGCAAGCAGGGCGGCTCGACGATCACCCAGCAGTACGTGAAGAACTACTACCTGACGCAGGACCAGACGGTTACCCGAAAGCTCAAGGAACTGGTCATCTCGCTGAAGTTGGACCAGAAGAAGACCAAGGACGACATCCTCGCCGGGTACATGAACACCAGCTACTACGGGCGCGGAGCCTGGGGCATCCAGGCGGCGGCCGAGGCCTACTACGGCAAGAGCGCCTCGAAGCTGACCGTGGAGCAGGGCGCGTACCTCTCCGCGCTGCTCCAGGCCCCGAACCAGTACGACTGGGCCGTTGCCTCCGACACCGGGAAGCGGCTGGCCAAGGCGCGCTGGAACTACGTGCTCGACAACATGGTCGACATGCACTGGCTGGACGCGAGCAAGCGGCAGGGCATGACCTTCGACAAGCCGAACCCGCCGAAGGCCGCCTCCGGGCTCAAGGGCCAGGAGGGCTACCTCTACAGCGCCGCGCGCGAGGAGGTCATCAAGGAACTGAACCTCACCGAGGCCCAGTTCGACGCCGGTGGCTACACGGTCACGCTCAACATCGACCGCAAGAAGCAGAAGCAGCTCGAGAAGTCGGTGAACCAGCAGCTCAGCGACAAGCTCGACCGCAAGGACAAGAAGGCCGACGCGCGCGTGCAGGCCGGCGCCGTCTCCGTGGACCCGAAGACCGGCAAGGTCCTCGCGCTGTACGGCGGTGAGGGACTCAGCGAGCACTACGTCAACAACGCGACGCGCACCGACTACCAGCCCGCCTCCACCTTCAAGCCGCTGATCCTCGCGGCCGCCCTGGAGGACAAGGCCACGACGCAGTCCGGCCAGAGCGTCACCGCCGACACGATCTACGACGGCACCAGCAAGCGTCAGGTCGTCCAGGACGGCAAGAAGGTCGGCTTCGCCCCGCCGAACGAGGACAAGAAGAGCTACGGCCCGGTCACCGTCCAGACCGCCATGAACAAGTCCATCAACTCCGTCTTCGCGCAGCTCGGCGTCGACGTCGGCATGGACCAGGTGATGGCCACGGCGAAGAAGCTCGGCATGGACGCGGGCGACCTCAAACCGTACCCCGCGCAGACCCTCGGCACCATGGGCGCGAGCCCGATGGAGATGGCCGGTGTCTACGCGACGCTCGACAACCACGGCAAGAAGGTCACCCCGCAGATCGTGAAGGCGGTCTCCAAGCAGGGCGAGCCGGTCCCGCTGGAGGACCCCGTCGGCGAGCAGGTGATCAGCCGCGGCGCCGCCGACTCGGTGACCTCGATCCTGACCGGTGTGGTCGACGACGGCACGGCGAAGACCTCGGTGCGCGACAACCCGGGCCGCGCGGGCCAGCAGGTCGCGGGCAAGACCGGTACCTCCGACGACAACAAGTCGGCCTGGTTCACCGGGTACACGCCGGACCTGGTCACGTCGGTGGGCCTGTTCGGCGAGGGCGCGCTGAAGACCGCGGAGGCGGGCCGACAGGTGTCCATGGAGGGCGCCGGCGGCCTGCCGCGTGTCGACGGCGGCAGCTTCCCCGCCCAGATCTGGGCGCAGTACACCTTCAACTCGTCCAGCACGAACGCGAAGTTCGACCTGGACACCGACATGGGCAAGGCCGTCCAGCCGACGACGACGCCCCCGGCGACCCCGACCGATGAGCCCTCGACGGATCCGACGCCGAGCGAGACGAAGTCGACCGAGCCGACGCCGACCAAGACCGAGCCGAGCGAGACACCGACCAGCGAGACGCCGACGACGGATCCGACGCAGACGCTCCCGGTCCCGCCCGAGAGCAGCGCGCCGACCTGGTCGGAGGACCCGGTCGAACCGGAGAACGGCGGCGGCAACGGGAACGGCAGAGACTGACGCGCTGACCGCCGCGACTGACCGAAGCGCGCTACTCGCGGGCGCCGAGCCAGGTGCGGGCCGCTCCCAGCAGGGCCCGCACCCCCAGCTCGATCGTGGGGTCCTGGAGCGGCGCGTACTGCGGCGAGTGGTTCACCGGGATCTCGGCGGGTAGGCCGCGCGAGGCGAGCGTCGCGGCGTCGTAGCCCTTGAAGGCGGCCGGGTCGGCGCCCCCGAAGTGCCAGAACACCGAGGGCACGCCGAGTTCCTTGCCGAACAGGCCGAAGTCCTCGCTGCCGTTGATCGGTTGCGGAAGCACGAGGACGCCGTGCTCGCCGAGCGCGCCGCGCAGCCCGTCGATCGTCGTGGCGGTGGCGTCGTCGGTGTTCTCCGTGACGGGGAACGAGCCGAGCGAGGTGAACTCCGGCTCCTTGGGCGAGCCCGAGGCCTCCGCCTCCGCCCGGACGATCCTGCGCACCGCCTCGAGCACCTTCTCGCGTACGACGGGGTCGACCGAGCGGATGTTGAGCTTCAGCTCCGCTTCGTCCGCGATGATGTTCTCCTTCGTGCCGGCGTGGATCGAGCCCACCGTCACGACGGCCGTCTGCGAGGCGCCGACCTCGCGCGAGACCACGGTCTGCAGGCGCATCACGACGGCCGCCGCGAGGACCACCGGGTCGACGGTCGACTCGGGCGTCGAGCCGTGCCCGCCGCGCCCGAAGAGGCGTACGCGGTAGCTGTCGGAGGCCGCCATCACCGCTCCGGGCCGGGTCACAGCGACCCCCGTCGGGAACGGTCCGACGTGCTGGCCGAGACACACGTCCGGCTTCGGGAAGCGCTCAGCGAACCCGTCGTCCAGCATGTCCCTGGCCCCGCGGCCGATCTCCTCCGCGGGCTGGAACACGGCGAGGACGGTGCCGCGCCACGTGTCCCGCTCCGCCGCGAGCAGCGCCGTCACGCCGAGCAGGCAGGTGACGTGCATGTCGTGGCCGCAGGCGTGCATGACCGGTACGTCGTTGCCGTCGCGGTCGGTGCCGCGGGCCACGGACGCGTAGGGCAGGCCCGTCGCTTCCAGGACGGGCAGTGCGTCCATGTCGGCGCGGAGCAGCACGGTCGGGCCCTCGCCGTTGCGGAGGACGCCGACGACGCCTGTGCCGCCGAGGCCCTCCGTCACGTCCCAGCCGCCCTGTTCGCGCAGCCGGGCCGCGACGATGCCGGCGGTGCGGGTCTCCTGGAGGGAGAGTTCGGGGTGGGCGTGCAGGTCCCGGTAGAGCGCGCGGAGTCCGGGCAGGAGGCTGTCGAGTTTCGTGGTCATCGGGTCTCGCTTTCTACGGGTGCGCCGGATACGGGAGTGGGGTGGTCGGGGTCGGCGTCGGGCAGCCGCAGCGCCCGGCGGAAGGCGTGTGTGGTCTGCGGGGTGACGCAGGCGAGGACCGCGGCGAGTACCGCGCCCACGACGAGGAAGCCGAACGCGGCGCCGAATCCGGCCGAGTCCGCGAGCAGCCCCATCGCGGTCGGTGCGACGACGCCACCGGCCTGCCCGCCGAACGTGATCAACCCGGCGGCCGCGCCCGTCAGTTCGGGCGGCAGGCTGCGCAGCGGCACCGCGAAGATCGGCATGTAGCCGAGGGAGGCGGACGCGATCGCCACCGACATCCAGCCGACGAACGCGAAGATGCCGGTCGACGTCGCCATGAGGATCAGCGCGACCGAGGAGACCGCCATGGCGGGCACCACGATCTTGCGCTGATTGCCCTCGAAGCGGTCCGCGATCCTGCCGCCGACGATCACGGCGACGGCCGCCGAGCCCGCGGGCAGGATCGTCAGGGCGCCCGCCGAGGTCAGCGCGAGCCCGCGCTCCTCGTTGAGGTACGAGGGCACCCAGGTGTTGAGGCCCCACACGATGATGTCGTAGCCGAAGAACATCCCGGCGAACGCCCACATGGTCCCCGAGCGGATCACGGTGCGCGCGCCGCCGAGCGGCGTGGCGGTCGTCGACCGCTCCCGCTCCGGCAGCCACAGGCGGACGGCCGCGTACACGAATACGCCGACGGCCGCGACGGTGAAGAACGCCGAGCGCCAGCCGAAGTGGGCGATGAGCGGCGCGGCGATCAGCGGGGCGACGACCGCGGCCACGGCGTTCGACGACTGCACGATGCCGTTGGCGCTCATCCGCTGACCGGGCGTGGTCCGCTCGCTCACGGCCTTCATCGAAGCGCCCGGGAAGATCCCCTCGGCGATGCCGAACAGGAAGCGCACCACGAGGAGGATCGCGAAGGAGCCCGCGAGCCCGGTGACCGCCGTGAACGCGGACCAGATGAGCAGCGCCCAGCAGGTGACGCGCTTGGCGCCGAACCGGTCGGCGAGCATCCCGCCCGGAATCTGGCAGACGGCGTACGCCACGAAGAACACGGAGACCGCCAGGCCCTGCTGGGCGCGGCTGAGGTCGAATTCGTGGCCGATCGAGGGCAGCGCCAGATTGATGACGAGGCGGTCGATGTAGTCGATCAGCCAGGCGGCGAAGAGCAGCGTGACCGTGATCTTGGCGCCTCTGTCGAGACGTTCACGGGCGGGGCCTTGCGAGGGTGGGGCCACAGGCACTCCTTCTAGAGTGGGCGTGCTGGTGTGGGGGACGGCTCGGAAGTGGGGACAGAATCCGGCCGCCGTGCGAGAAGGGGCCTCAATTGCTGGAAAACGGCAGCGTGCACGCGCCTGTGCCGGAATCCGCCGCCTTCGCGGGGGCCTCCGCGGCGGCCTTCGAGGAGGCCGACCTCGCCCTGATCGACGCCCTCCAGACCGACCCGCGCGCCCCGTGGAGCCGGGTCGGCCCGGCCGTCGGCATCGACGCGACGACCGCGGCCCGCCGCTGGGCACGCCTCGAAAAGGCGGGCCTCGCGTGGGTGACGGCGTACGCGGGGCCGACGACGGCCACGGTCGCCTACATGGAAGTGACGTGCACACCGGGCGAGTTGGAGGAGCTGACCGCCGGTCTCGTCCGCCTTCCGTGGGTGTTCAGCGCGGAGCACGTGGTCGGCGATTACGACCTGCTGCTCTCCGTCGCGGCGCCCGACCTGCCCGCGCTCGGGCGCCGGGTCAGCGACGATCTGGGCCGGCTGCCGGGCGTGCGCGGCACCCGGACCCGGCTGAGCATGCGGCTCTACCAGGAGGGCAGCGGCTGGAAGGTGCGCGCCCTCGACCGGGCGGGGCGCGCGCGGCTCAGCACGGCGGGGCCGGGGCCCGGTGCACCCTCGCGCCCGTTCCGGCCCCGTGACGAGGTCGACCTGGCGCTCCTGCGCGAACTGGGCGCCAACGGCCGTGCCGGGTACGCCGAGTTGGCGGCGGCCGTCGGCGTCGGCGTCGGCGAGTCGACCGTGCGGCGCAGGCTCGCGCGCGAACTGCGTGACCGGGAGATCCTGCTGCGCTGCGATCTGGCCCAGCAGCTGGCGGGCTGGCCGGCGCTCGCCACGTACCGGGCGACCGTCCCGCACGGCGAACTGGACCGTACGGGCTCGGCCCTTGCCCGCCTCCCGCAGATGCGCCTGTGCACCTCGGTCACGGGCTCTTGCAACCTGCTCTTCCAGGTCTGGCTCCGCGACCTCGACGGCATGGCCACGCTGGAGGCCGCCCTCGACGAGCGGTTTCCCGCCCTGCGCGTCGAGGACCGCACGGTGACGCTGCGCACGGTGAAGCGGATGGGGCGGGTGCTCGACGACCGGGGGCGGGCTACGGGGTACGTGCCGGTGGGGTTCTAGCCGTCGCTGTGGGGTTTCAGCTCTCCGTGGGGTGTGCCGCGCGCCACGCCGCGATCGACTCGTCCCAGCCGTCCCCCGACAGTGCCGTCAGCGACGCCGGGAAGAGGCCGTCCTCCTCCTTGGCGATGTGCCGGTGCAGCTCGTCCGTCTCGGCCTTCAGGCGCTGTACGTCGCCGGGGTCCGTGAGGTCGAGGGTGGGCAGCAGGGCGCCGAGTTCGCGGTGTTCGGCCACCAGGGCGTCGATGTAACCGGCGTACTCCGGATCGTCCCGCATCACCGCGAACAGGCCGTCCTCCTCGCCCCTCCAATGCGAGGCGAGCTCCTTCGCCATCGCGTCGACGAGCTTCCGCGCCGCCGCCACGTCGCCGCGCTCAAGGGCCCGCAGCGCGCCACCGGCGGCGTCGGTGACGCGCTCGTGCTCGGCGATGAACTCCTTGATGAGAGGGATCTCACGGCAACCGCAGTAGTGGCACATGGCCACATATTTACGGCACCGGAAGCTCGAACCAGACGACCTTGCCGGTGGACAGGCGCGTCGCACCCCACCTTCGGGCCAGCCGGTTCACCAGGTAGAGCCCACGACCGCCCTCGTCCGTCGCCCGTGCCTGCCGAAGGCGTGGCAACTGCGGTACGTCGTCGCCCACTTCGCAGCGCACCACGTCGGTCCGCAGCAGGCGCAGGGTCACCGGACGGGTGGCGTACCGCACCGCGTTCGTCACGACCTCGCTCACCAGGAGTTCGACGGAGTCGTTGAGGTCCTCCAGGCCCCAGCGCTCCAGGGCGCTGCGGGCGAGCCTGCGGGCGCGGCCCGGTGCGGCGTCCTCCGGTTCCAGGGTCCAGTACGCGACGTCGCTGGGCGCGATCCCGTCGAACCGGGCGGCCAGCAGCGCGATGTCGTCGTCCCGGTCGCCGGGGCCGAGCATGTCGAGGACCTCGTCGCACAGCGCCTCGAGGGGCGGCGGATGGTCGGGTCCTGTCAGCTGCGCGGTGGCGGCGAGCCGTTCGCGCAGCTGCTCTATCCCGGTCCACACGTCCCGCAGCCGCGATTCGACGAGCCCGTCCGTGTAGAGGAGCAGCGTCGCGCCCGCCGGGGCGTCCAGCTCGACCGCCTCGAAGTCGACCCCGCCGACGCCGATCGGCGCGCCCGGCGGCACCCGGAGCACCTCGGAGCGCCCGCCGAGGTGCAGCAGGACGGGCGGCGGATGCCCGGCGTTGGCGATGGTGATGCGGTGCGCGACCGGGTCGTACACGGCGTACATGCACGTCGCCATGCGGTCGCTGCCGAGCCGCTGGGCCTGCTCGTCGAGGTGGTGCAGGACCTCCTGCGGGGGCAGGTCGAGTCCGGCGAGGGTCTGCGCGGTCGTCCGGAGCTGGCCCATGATGGCGGCCGATGTCATCGAGTGGCCCATGACGTCGCCCACGACCAGCGCGACGCGGCTGCCCGGCAGCGGGATCGCGTCGTACCAGTCGCCGCCGACCCGCGCCGTCTCCGCCGCCGGCAGGTAGCGCGAGGCGAGCCGCACGCCGGTCGGGTTCGGCAGCGTCTCCGGCAGCATCGTGCGCTGCAACTCGTCCGCGATGTACGCCTCGCGCCCGTACAGCACCGCTTTGTCGATGCCGAGCGCGCTGTGCGTCGCCAACTGCCCCGCCACCAGCAGGTCGTCGGCGTCGAACGCGAGCCGGTCGGGGCGGCGCAGGAACACTGCGGCCCCGATCACCCGGCGTCGGCCGCGCAGCGGGGCCAGGATCGCCCGCTGGCCGCTCGGCAACGCCCGCTCCGAGCCGAGGAGTTCGGGCAGCGCGGCGAGCGCGGCGGGCGAGTCGGCGAACACCGGGCGGACGCCGCGCAGCACCTCTGCGAGCGCGCCACCGGAGCGCACCTCGCACAAGTCGGCGCAGCCCGCCGTCAGTTCGAGCTGGGGCGTGAGTGGGACCGTGAGCCCCGCGCCGTCGGTGTCCGGGTCGGTGGCGGATGCGGAGGCGGTGTCGGTGGAGTCCGGGATGCGGTCGGTGCGGCGCAGGCGCAGCACCATGGGTCCCGTCGGCCGCTCGTCGCCCACCGGCAGCGGCTCGCGCAGATACACGAGGATCGCGTCGGAGAACGTGGGCACGGTCGCCCGGCACAGGCCCATCACGATCTCGTCGAGGTCCAGGCCGCGGGCGATCCGCCGGGTCGCGGCGCCGACGAAGCGGAGCCGGTCGCCGTCACGCCGCATCGGCGCCGGCTGCCCGGCGGGGCGCGGCTGTCCGGTGCGGCGGTCCTCGCCCTCGGGCGCGCCGGGGCGCACCGGCTCGGGGGAGGGCGCCACGGGCTGCGCGTGCTCGGCGTCCGCGGCGGAGCCGGCGGCGCGCCGTGGCTGCTCCGGCAGGCCGCCCGAGCCCGGGGCGGAGGCCTCGCCGGAACCCGGCGTGGAGGTCTCAGGGGTGTGCCGAAGGGCCCCGCGGGGGTCGGCGGGGCGGGCCGCCGTGCCGTGGTGGCGGCCTTCGTGGGAGGTGGGGTACTCCGTCACGCGTGTCGATTCCGTCCGTCCGGGGCTGCACGCCGCGTCACTGGCCAGTGCGCCGGCAGTTGGGGAACAGCTGGGGCCAGGGTCTGTCGGGTGACCTGCGGCGTGTCCCGTAGGGGACCGGATACCCGGAACGCGTGCTCCGGGAACGGAATCCGTGCGGGCGACCGCGCCGGGAACCCGCGGACAGCACCGCTCGCGGTCCCGGCGGCCGTCTCGTCACGGCCCGCCCACTGCGTCGTCTCGCCCACGTTCACGGTCCAGCCGCCCCTCGATGACCTCGTTGACATCGTGTCAGACCAGTTGTGCGTGCCAAGAGTTGTCCGTAGAACCCGCACATTCGGACGGGTGGTCTCTTGCGGAGGACGATCCTACGTTTACCCCCTGGGGGCGCATCAAGGGTCTCATGAGGACACGTGCGCGGGCGTACGGTCCCAGTCAGCAGGCAGGGCGGGAACCAGCCACGCCGGGTCCGGGCGCCAGTGCTGCCAGCCGTCGGGGAACGGCCGCCGCCAGTTCTCGATCGTCTCGATCGCCCGGCGGCCCGCGGAGCGCACCTCGGATGCCTGTGCGGGGCTCATCAGGCCCACGGCCTGCGCCTGCGCGAACTCGTCCTCGTCGTGCCAGCGCCAGCTGCCGTCCGGGTACACCGACAGGTCGAGGAAGTGGTCCTCCGAGTCGACGCCTGCGGCCCAACGGACGCGCGGCGCCTCCAGGTTCACGTACCAGTTGCGGAACCGCCAGCCCGGCTCCCAGAACAGCCACACCGACCAGGGATCGCCGGGCCGCGCCAGTTTCAGCACACCCGTGCCGGCCCAGCGGTCGCGCCGCAGGGCGCGCGGCTTGGTGTAGCGGGTGGCGAGCGGCTCGCGGTGCACCGGGGTGCCGTCGGCGATGACCGGCTTCACGCACTCGGTGCCGGGCGCCATCCACACGGCGAGCAGCTCGTCGGTGTCCTGGACGACCGTGACCGGACGGCAGATGTGGAAGCCGTCGCCCCCGTTGGCGCGGTAGCGCCACAGGATCGGCTCACCGGGCGCCCAGCGCCCTCCGCTCTCGGTCATCCGGTACTCGTCTGTCATGAACAGATATTAGGTGCCAACGGCATACGACGCCGCGGTACGTATCAGGATTACGCCAACAGGCCACGCGTGGTCACGGCCGCGCTCACGGGTGCGTCATCCGCAGGACGTCGAGCGCCTCGTCGAGCTGTTCCACGGTGAGGTCGCCCCGCTCCACGTAGCCGCCGTCGAGCACGACCTCCCGGATGGTCCGCCGCTCGGCGAGGGACTTCTTGGCGACCTTGGCCGCCTCCTCGTAGCCGATGTACTTGTTGAGCGGCGTGACGACGGACGGGGAGGACTCGGCGTACTCGCGGGCGCGCTCGCGGTTTGCGGTGATGCCGTCGATGGTGCGATCGGCCAGGAGCCGGGAGACGTTGGCGAGCAGCCGGATCGACTCCAGGACGTTCTTGGCGATGACCGGGAGCATCACGTTCAGCTCGAAGTTGCCTGCGGCGCCGGCCGCCGCGACCGTCGCGTCATTGCCGGTGACCTGGGCCGCGACCATCAGCGTCGCCTCGGGAAGGACCGGATTCACCTTGCCCGGCATGATCGACGAACCGGGTTGCAGATCGGGGAGGTTGATCTCCGCGAGTCCCGTACGGGGCCCGGAGGCGGCCCACCGCAGATCGTTGGCGATCTTCGTCAGGCCGACGGCGATCGTGCGCAACTGGCCGCTCGTCTCCACGATCCCGTCGCGCGCGCCCTGCGCCTCGAAGTGGTCGCGGGCCTCGGTCAGCGGCAGCCCCGTCGCGCGCGCGACCTCGGCGATGACGGCGGCCGAGAAGCCGGGCGGGGTGTTGATTCCCGTGCCGACCGCGGTGCCGCCCAAGGGGAGTTCGGCGAGGCGGGGGAGCGAGGCGGTCAGCCGCTCCACGCCGTAGCGGACCTGCGCCGCGTAGCCGCCGAACTCCTGGCCGAGAGTCACCGGCGTCGCGTCCATGAGGTGCGTACGCCCCGACTTCACGACGTCGGAGAACTCGGCGGACTTCCGCTCCAGGGAGGCGGCCAGGTGGTCGAGCGCCGGGATCAGGTCGTGGGTGACGGCGGCCGTCGCCGCGATGTGGATGGAGGACGGGAAGACGTCATTGGACGACTGCGAGGCGTTCACGTGGTCGTTCGGGTGCACGTCGCGGCCCAGGCGCTCGGTGGCGAGCGTGGCCAGCACCTCGTTGGTGTTCATGTTCGACGACGTACCGGAACCGGTCTGGAACACGTCGATCGGGAACTCGTCGTCCCAGTGGCCCTCGGCGACCTCGGCGGCGGCTGCCGCGACGGCCTCGGCGATGTCCTTGTCGATGACCCCCAGCTCAGCGTTCACCGTGGCCGCCGCGCCCTTGATCCGGGCCAGCGCCTCGATGTGGGCGCGCTCGATGCGCTGCCCGGAGATGGGGAAGTTCTCCACGGCGCGCTGGGTCTGGGCCCGCCACTTCGCGGCGGCGGGGACCCGGACCTCGCCCATGGAGTCGTGCTCGATGCGGTATTCGCCGGCGTTGTCGCTCATACCAGGTACAGCGAACACGGCGGTGGGGTTGTTCCTGATCCCGGGAACAACCCCACCAACGAGTGGCGACTACGCGAGACCGGGGCCGCGCACCGGGATGCTCGTGAAGGTCGGCTCGGGCGTCGGGTTCTGGAAGAAGTCGTTGCCCTTGTCGTCGACGACGACGAACGCCGGGAAGTCCTCGACCTCGATCTTCCAGACGGCCTCCATGCCGAGCTCCTCGTACTCGACGACCTCGACCTTCTTGATGCAGTCCTGCGCGAGCCGCGCCGCCGGGCCGCCGATCGAGCCGAGGTAGAAGCCGCCGTGCGCGTCGCACGCGTCGGTGACCTGCTTGGAGCGGTTGCCCTTGGCGAGCATGACCTTGGAGCCGCCCGCGGCCTGGAACTGCTCCACGTAGGAGTCCATGCGGCCGGCCGTGGTCGGGCCGAAGGAACCGGACGCATAACCCTCGGGGGTCTTCGCCGGGCCCGCGTAGTACACGGGGTGGTCCTTCAGGTACTGCGGCATCTCCTCGCCGGCGTCCAGGCGCTCCTTGATCTTGGCGTGCGCGATGTCGCGGGCGACGACGAGCGGTCCCGTCAGGGAGAGGCGGGTCTTCACCGGGTGCTTGCCGAGCTCGGCGAGGATCGCGTCCATCGGCTGGTTGAGGTCGATCTTCACGACGTCGCTCGACTCGTCCTCGGAGAGGCCCGCGGCGGAGCCGCTAGTCAACTCAGTGTCGGTCGTCTCCGGCAGGAAGCGCGCCGGGTCCGTCTCCAGCTGCTCCAGGAAGACGCCCTCGGCGGTGATCTTCGCGACGGCCTGGCGGTCGGCGGAGCAGGACACGGCGATGGCGACCGGGCAGGAGGCGCCGTGCCGCGGCAGCCGCACCACGCGCACGTCGTGGCAGAAGTACTTGCCGCCGAACTGCGCGCCGATGCCGATCTTCTGCGTCAGCTCGAAGACCTTGTCCTCGAGCTCCTTGTCGCGGAAGCCGTGCCCGAGCTCGGAACCCTCGGCCGGGATCTCGTCCAGGTAGTGCGCGGAGGCGTACTTGGCGGTCTTCAGGGCGTACTCGGCGGAGGTGCCGCCGACGACGATCGCGAGGTGGTACGGCGGGCAGGCGGCCGTCCCCAGGGAGCGGATCTTCTCCTCCAGGAACTTCATCATGGAGGACTCGTTCAGTACGGCCTTCGTCTCCTGGTACAGGAACGACTTGTTGGCGGAGCCGCCCCCCTTGGCCATGAAGAGGAACTTGTAGGCGCCGCCGTCCGTCGCGTAGAGCTCGATCTGCGCGGGGAGGTTGGAGCCGGTGTTCTTCTCGTCCCACATGTTCAGCGGGGCCATCTGCGAGTAGCGCAGGTTCAGGTTCTGGTAGGCGTCGTAAATGCCCTTGGAGAGCGACTTCTCGTCCTCACCTTCGGTGAGGACATTCTGCCCGCGCTTGCCCATGACGATGGCGGTGCCGGTGTCCTGGCACATGGGCAGCACGCCCGCGGCCGCGATGTTGGCGTTCTTCAGCAGGTCGAGCGCGACGAACTTGTCGTTGCCCGACGCCTCGGGGTCGTCGACGATGCGGCGCAGCTGCGCGAGGTGAGTCGGGCGGAGGTAGTGCTGGATGTCGTGGATGGCCTCTTCGGCGAGCTTGCGCAGTGCGTCCGGCTCGACCTTCAGGAACGTACGGCCGTCGGGCCCCTCGGCGGTGGAGACACCCTCCGATGTCACCAACCGGTACGTGGTGGGGTCCTCGCCCTGGGGGAGCAGATCGGTGTACGCGAACTCCGGCATCTCGCCTTTTCCTCACTCGACAGACATCAGCTGGCATCCGTTGGCAGCGCCAACCAGCGTAGAACCTGGTCGGGCGGCCGGGCCTGTGAGGTAAGGCTCAGTTGGCTCGGGGCCCGCGACGGGGCTGCGCGGGAGTCCGCGGCGAGGGGTGTCGCGATCTATCGCGTTTCGGTACTCTACTGTCGTGGACCTTCAAAAGCGCTCTTCGCAGCCCGCGCCCGCGCCCAGTGCTCCCGTGGCGGAGCCGACCGACCTGCGCGCGTCCGACGCCGACCGCGACCGGATCGCGGACATCCTGCGCGAGGCACTCGCGGAGGGCCGGCTCGACGCGGAGGAGCACGCCGAGCGGATCGACGGGGTCTACCGCGCCAAGACGGTCGGCGAACTGGAGCCGCTGGTGCGCGACCTGCCGGGCACCCACGCGCCGCCCCGCCCGGCGCCCGCCGCGGGCCCCGCCCCGAGCCGCCCTGCGCCCGGCACGGTCCCGGCGGTGCCCGACGAGAACCTGGTGGCGGTCCTCAGCTCCACGACCCGCAAGGGCCGTTGGCGGGTGGGCCGCCGCACGCACGCGTACGCGATCTTCGGCAACGTGGAGATCGACCTCAGCGAGGCGATCTTCGAATACCCGCAGGTGTACATCAAGGCGGTCTCCGTGTTCGGCAACGTGGAGGTCCGCGTCCCCGAGAACATCTCGCTGCGCGGCAGCGGCGCGGGCGTCCTCGGCAACTTCGAGGTGGACACGCTGGACGCGCGCGAGCCCGGGGCGCCCGTTGTGTACGTCGACGGCTTCGCGGTCCTCGGGAACATCGAGGCGAAGCCGAAGCGCGGCAAGCTCATCCAGAACCTGGAGAAGCACCTGCGCAAGCATCTCGGCTGACGGTCGGGGGCCGACGGCATTTGGGCGGTGAACTCCCGTATGCGCTCCGGAAGTTCCGTGCTTCGGAACTCAGTGCATAGGAGTCGACACAGCGGGTAGAGCTTGCTGCATCGTCGCCCGCTCTCGATAGCCGTCGTCAGCCGTCGTCAGGAGTAGACCGTGCTGCACCCGCCGCATCAGTCCCTGCAGGTCACCGCCGTACCGCAGCAGCGCGAGCCAGTCAGGGGCAGGGATCAGGACGCGCCATGGCACACGGAGGCGGTGTGCAGGCGTGACGAGGCGGGACTCTTCTTCGCCCCTTCCAAGGAACCGACCGCCGCGCGTCTCGCGCGCGAGCAGGCGGCGAAGCGGGTCTGTGCTCGCTGCCCGGTCATGGTCGAGTGCCGCGAACACGCGCTGCTCCAGCCGGAGCCGTACGGCGTCTGGGGCGGCCTCACCGCGGCGGAACGCCGGGTGGTCCTGGCGCGCAGGCGCCGCCGCGAGGTGGAGCTGAAAAAGGCACCACACTCGGTAGCGGTCTGAGAGGCCGGGGCTCCGCCCCGGACCCCCGCTGCTCAATCGGGCATTTTAAGCCCCGCCGGCGATTGAGGCGCGGGGTCCGGGGCGGAGCCCCGAGGCGTCAACCACGGGTCCCCGAAACCTACTTGGCCCGGTCGAAGTCGATCGCGCTGTAGGCCCGCAGCTTGCTCAAGCGATGCGTGGAGTCGATCTGCCGAATCGTCCCGGACTTCGACCGCATCACAAGCGACGACGTGTGCGCCCGCTCCGAGTCGTACCGCACCCCCCGCAGCAACTCCCCATCGGTGATCCCGGTCGCGACGAAGAAGATGTTCTCGCCGGAGACAAGGTCGTCCGTGGACAGCACCCGGTCCAGATCGTGCCCCGCGTCGATCGCCCGCTGCCGCTCCTCGTCGTCCTTCGGCCACAACTTGCCCTGGATCACACCGCCCAGGCACTTGATCGCGCAGGCCGAGATGATGCCCTCGGGCGTACCGCCGATGCCGAGCAGCAGGTCGACGCCGCTGCCCTCGCGCACGGCGAGGATCGAACCGGCGACGTCGCCGTCCGAGATCAGCTTGATGCGGGCGCCGGTCTCCCGGACCTCCTTGATGATCCCCTCGTGCCGCGGCCGGTCGAGGATGACCACGGTGATGTCCTCGGGCGCGCGCTTCTTCGCCTTGGCGACGCGGCGGATGTTCACCGACACCGGGGCGTTGATGTCCACGTAGTCGGCGGCCTCGGGGCCGGTGACCAGTTTGTCCATGTAGAACACGGCGGACGGGTCGAACATCGTGCCGCGGTCGGCGGCGGCGAGCACGGCGATCGCGTTCGGCATGCCCTTCGCGCAGAGCGAGGTGCCGTCGATCGGGTCGACGGCGATGTCGACCTCGGCGCCCGTTCCGTCACCGATGTGCTCCCCGTTGAAGAGCATCGGGGCCTCGTCCTTCTCACCCTCCCCGATGACGACCACGCCGTTCATCGAGACGGTGGAGACGAGGGCGCGCATGGCGCGCACGGCCGCGCCGTCGGCGCCGTTCTTGTCACCGCGGCCCACCCAGCGGCCCGCGGCCATGGCGGCGGCTTCGGTGACCCGGACGAGTTCCAGGGCGAGGTTGCGGTCGGGGGCCTCGGAGGGGACCTCGAGCTCGGACGGAAGCTGGTGATGCTCGGTCATCGAGACGCACCTTTCTGTTCCGGGATTCACCGGGATCGTTCGGCTTCACCGGGATACGACAATAAGGAGGGGCGCCCGGAGGGCTCGTTGGAAGGGCGGTGGCGGGCGACGGGCGGGCGGATGGGGGCGGTATTGGGGAGAACTCTATCGTCGGTCAGACAATCTGAGCAGACCGCCCCACGGATGAGCGGACCGGTCGATGCCGGACCGCGCGAATCCGGACCTCCCGGCGGAGATCATCGGGCGACCTGCGACGATGGGGTGCGTGGCAGCAAGAAACGGTAAGAAAACGGTCGGCAGCCTGGTCCTCTCGCTCGGCGCCTGCGTCCTCGCGGCCGGCGTGATCTACCTCTTCGTTCCGCACGACGATTCCGGGGAGCCGCAGGTCAAGCGCGTCGACTACAAGGTCGAGCTGTCGACGGCCCGCCGTGCGGCGCCGTACCCGGTGGCCGCGCCGACGGGCCTTTCGCACGACTGGAAGCCGACGTCCGTGCGCTACCAGGGCACCGCGAACGACGCGTGGCACCTCGGGTATCTCGACCCGAAGGGGCAGTACGTCGCCGTCGAGCAGGCGACCGGGCGGTCGAAGAAGTTCATCAACGAGGCGAGCCAGGGCGCCTCCGCGACCGGTCGCACGCAGGAGATCGGCGGCGAGACCTGGGAGCGCTACAAGGGCGAGAAGTACGACGCCCTGGTGCTGAAGCAGAAGGGTGCCACCACGATGGTGACCGGCACGGCCGACTTCGACCAGCTGACGAAGATGGCCGAGGCGCTGGAGATGAAGCGCGAGAAGGTGTGACGGGTCCTGTGACGGGTCCGTCCGCCCCGTAACGAGGAAGGGCCCCGGCCGAAGCCGGGGCCCTTCCTCGTACGTTCTGCGTCCACGCGACTCAGATGGTCGTGATGACCTGCTCCTGCTCGAGGCGCGGGGAGCGCGGGAACCAGGCGTCCTCGCCCGGCTTGCCGATGTTGATGACCATCAGCGGGGAGTGGTCGTCGTCCAGGAACTCCTTCTGGACGCCGGCGAAGTCGAGGCCGGTCATCGGTCCTGCGGACAGGCCCGCGGCGCGGATGCCGATGATGAAGTAGGCGGCCTGCAGCGTCGCGTTCAGCGTGCCGGCCTGCTCGCGGACCGGACGCTCCGAGAAGAACATGTCCGAGATCCCCGGGGCGTGCGGAAAGAGCTGCGGCAGCTCCTCGTGGAACTCGTGGTCCGTGGAGAGGATCGCGACCAGGGGGGCGGCGAGGGTCTTCGGCTGGTTGCCCTCGGCCATGTGCTTGACGAGGCGCTCGCGGGCCTCGGGGGAGCGGACCAGGGTGATGCGCAGCGGCGACTGGTTGAAGGCCGTCGGGCCGTACTTGACCAGGTCGTAGATCGCTGCGACCTGCTCGTCGGTCACGGGCTCCGACGAGAACGTGTTCGCGGTGCGGGCCTCGCGGAACAGCAGGTCCTGCGCGGCGGGGTCAAGAACGAGAGACATGGATCAACCTTCTCGGTGCGACGGTCACGGCTGCGGCGATCCGTTCTGTCCGGATCGGCCCACATGGAGGACGGTACGCCGATGAGGTTCAACCTTCAACAAAACGCTTCGTGACGCTGTTCACAAGGCGACGCCCCGGTCACTCCTCGTCCTCCGCCTCCTCCTCGTCGTCGCCCCCGGCCTCCTCCGCGAGCGCCGCGTCCAGGCGGGCGCGCGCGCCGTCCAGCCAGCGGCGGCACACCTTCGCCAGCTCCTCGCCCCGCTCCCACAGCGCGAGGGACTCCTCAAGGGACGTGCCACCGGCTTCCAACCGCCGGACGACATCGATCAGTTCGTCCCGCGCCTGCTCGTAGCCGAGCGCCTCGTCGGCCGCCTGTGCCGTCTTCGTAGCCATGCTGCTGACCGTCCTCACGCTTCGTCTTCTGTTACTCGTACGGTGAATTCGCCCTCGGAGACGCGGGCCCGCAGCTCCTCGCCGCCGGCCACCTCGTCCGCACCGCGCACCACGTGCCCGTCCGGCCTCTGCAGCACCGCGTAGCCCCGCTTCAGGGTGGCCGCGGGGGAGAGCGCCACCACGCGCGCGTGCGTGTGCGTCAGCTCCGACTCGGCGCGGTCGAGGAGGTGGCCGAGGGTGCGGCGGGAGCGCTCGGCCAGCGCCGCGATCTGTTCCTCGCGCTCGTCGACCATGCGGTGCGGGTCCTCTATCGAGGGGCGGGCGAGGGCCGCCGCGAGCCCTCGCTCTTCCCGCTCCAGGAGGGACTCCACGCTGCGCCGCGCCCGGTCCCGCAGCCAGCGCACCCGCTCGTACTCCTCGCCGACGTCCGGCACGACCTTCTTCGCCGCGTCCGTCGGCGTCGAGGCACGCAGGTCGGCCACGTAGTCGAGCAGCGGGTTGTCCGGCTCGTGGCCGATCGCGGAGACGACGGGCGTACGGCAGGAGGACACCGCACGCACCAGCTGTTCGTCGGAGAACGGCAGCAGGTCCTCCACGCTGCCGCCGCCGCGCGCCACGATGATCACGTCGACGTCGTCGAGTGCGTCCAGGTCCTTGACGGCCTGCACCACCTGCGGCACCGCGTGCACGCCCTGCACCGGTACGTTGCGCACCTCGAAGCGGACGGCGGGCCAGCGGCGCCGCGCGTTCTCCAGCACGTCGCGCTCCGCGGCCGAGGCGCGGCCGGAGACCAGGCCGATGAGCTGCGGCAGGAACGGCAGCGGCTTCTTGCGGTCGTCCGCGAAGAGGCCCTCCGCGGCAAGCGCCTTCTTCAACTGCTCCAGGCGCGCGAGCAGTTCACCGACGCCGACCGGGCGGATCTCGGCGGCCCGCAGCGAGAGCTGACCGCGCGGCGCGTACCACTCCGGCTTCGCGTGCACGACGACGCGGGAGCCCTCGCGCACCACGTCCGCCACCGCGTCGAACACCTGGCGGTAGCAGGTCACCGCCACCGAGATCTCGTGCGACGGGTCGCGCAGCGTCAGGAACACGACGCCCGCGCCCGGTCTGCGGGACAGCTGCGTGATCTGACCCTCGACCCACACGGCGCCGAGCCGGTCGATCCATCCCCCGATGAGCCGCGACACCTGGCCGACGGGCAGCGGGGCGTCCGCGGACGTGTTGACAGCCATGCCGTGAGCGTAGTCGCAGGCACCGACAACGCAGGTGGTCCCCGGTGCGGACGCCCTACGCGGCCGAAGACCCGGCAGGCTCGGCGCGGCCCCGCTGCACCGCCAGCACCACGAGCCCGATCGCCAGCCAGATCGCGCCCACCACCTGCGCTGTCGGAGACGCCTCCACGATCACCGCGACGGTGATCGCCGCGCCCAGGACCGGGATCACGACATGCCGCCACCAGCTCACGGCGCCGCCACGGCGACGTACCGCGAAATACCCCACCACGCTCGCGTGCAGCAGCGTGAAGGCCGTCAGGGCGCCGATGTCGACGACCGAGACCAGGTGGTCCATGCCGTCGTCCCGGCTGGCCGCCCAGACCGCCGCGACGAGCGTGATCACCGCGGCGAGCAGCAGCGCCACCCGCGGCACCCCGGCGTACGTCCGCGCGAGCGCCTTCGGCAGCCGCCGGTCGCGGGCCATCGCGAAGAGCAGCCGTCCGGCCGCCGCCTGCCCGGCGAGTGCCGCGAACGCCGCGCCGATCGCCTTGCTCACCGCCACCAGGTCGTGCAGCCACGAGCCGACGGACGCGTCCACGGCGTCGTAGAAGGCGCTGCCCTGCTTTCCGGGGTCGGCGGCGAGCTGCGCCGACGTGGTGGGTTCGAGCAGGGCGACCAAGTAGGTCTGCGCGACGAACAGCACACCCGTGAAGACGAGGCAGAACAGCACCGCCCGCGCGACCTTCGCCGAGCCCCCGGTGACCTCCTCCGCGAACGACGCGATGGCGTCGAAGCCCAGGTAGGAGAGGACCGCGACGGACACCGCCCCGATCACCGCCGACAGCGCGAACGCGCCCTGCGTGCCGTCGCCGGTCAGCGGGGACAGCCAGTCGCGCTGCGGCCCGTCCGTGGCCAGGATCACGATCGCCGAGACCACGAAGACCAGCAGGACCACGATCTCGAGCGCCAGGACCGCGAACCCGACCCGCGCCGCGGCCCGCACGCCCCACAGGTTGAGCAGCGTCGTGATCACCACCGCGAGCGCCGTCCACACCCACTGGGAGACCGAGGGGACGAGCGAGTTCATCGCGATGCCGGCGAAGAGATACGCGACCGCGGGGATCAGTACGTAGTCGAGCATCGCCATCCAGCCGGCGATGAACCCGGGGCCCTTTCCGAGACCCGCGCGCGCGTAGGCGAAGACCGAGCCCGCCTGCGGGGCCACCTGCACCATCTGGGCGTAGCTGAACGCGGTGAACGCCATCGCGATCGTCGCGACGATGTAGACCAGGGCTACCGCGCCGTGCGATTTCGCGTCCAGGGTGCCGAAGACGCCGACGGGCGCCATAGGGGCGATGAAGAGGAGCCCGTAGACCACGAGGTCCCGGAAGCCGAGACTTCGCCGCAGGGCCGTCTCTTCATGCGTGACGTGGGGGGTGTCGGCGGACATCGTGCCTCCGTAGATCGCGCGCAGACTTCCAGTCTCCCCACCGGGACGATCTTTGACCTCCCGGGGTCGCCCTTACGATGGGGAGCATGACTGCAACTCCCGGCCCGCCGCCCGCCACCACCCCAAGCGGAGACGCTCCGCGTCGCAGTGACAACCGCCGCGTCCTGCTCGCCGCCCCCCGGGGTTACTGCGCCGGTGTGGACCGTGCCGTGATCGCCGTCGAGAAGGCCCTCGAGCAGTACGGGGCCCCCATCTACGTCCGCCACGAGATCGTGCACAACAAGTACGTCGTGCAGACCCTGGAGCGGAAGGGCGCCATCTTCGTCGAGCAGACGGAGGAGGTGCCCGAGGGCTCCATCGTGATGTTCTCGGCGCACGGTGTCGCACCGACCGTCCACGAAGAGGCCGAGCGCGGCAAGCTCGCCACCATCGACGCCACCTGCCCCCTGGTGACCAAGGTTCACAAGGAGGCCGTCCGCTACGCCAACGACGACTTCGACATCCTCCTGATCGGGCACGAGGGCCACGAAGAGGTCATCGGCACGTCCGGCGAGGCCCCCGACCACATCACGCTCGTCGACGGCCCCGAGGACGTCGCCAAGGTCGAGGTCCGCGACCCGGAGAAGGTCGTCTGGCTCTCCCAGACCACGCTCTCCGTCGACGAGACGATGGAGACCGTCGACGCCCTCAAGGGCAAGTTCCCGGGACTGATCTCGCCGCCCAGCGACGACATTTGCTACGCGACCCAGAACCGCCAGCTCGCCGTGAAGCAGATGGGCGCCGAGTCCGACCTCGTCATCGTCGTCGGCTCGCGCAACTCCTCGAACTCCGTGCGCCTCGTCGAGGTCGCCAAGCTGGCCGGCGCCCGCGAGGCGTACCTCGTGGACTACGCCTCCGAGATCGACGAGTCCTGGCTCGACGGCGTCACGACCATCGGCGTCACCTCCGGCGCCTCGGTCCCTGACGTGCTCGTCGAGGAGGTCCTGGAGTACCTGTCGAAGCGCGATTTCGCGGACGTGGAGATCGTGAAGGCGGCCGAGGAGTCGATCACGTTCTCGCTGCCCAAGGAGCTCCGCCGGGACCTGCGCGCCGAAGCCGCGACGCTGGTCGGCGAAGCCGGGGAATCCGCTTCCAAGGAGTGACTGTCGGTCCCCCGTCGTAACGTGGAGTCATGCAGATCTTCGGAGTGGACATCGGCGGATCCGGGATCAAGGGCGCCCCGGTCGACCTGGAGCGGGGCGACCTCGCCCAGGAGCGCCACAAGGTGCTGACCCCGCACCCGGCCACGCCCGAGGGCGTGGCCGACGGGGTCAAGCAGGTCATCGAGCACTTCGCCGACGTGCGGCCCGACCGGGTCGGCATCACGTTCCCAGGCGTCATCACCGGCGGCGCCACGGTCCGCACGGCGGCCAACGTCGACAAGAGCTGGATCGACGTGGACGCGCGGGCCCTGCTGAGCGAGAAGCTCGGCGGGCTCCCGGTCACGGTGCTCAACGACGCGGACGCCGCGGGCGTCGCCGAGATGCACTTCGGCGCGGGCCGCGGCCGCAAGGGCACCGTGCTGCTGCTCACCTTCGGTACGGGCATCGGGAGCGCCCTGTTCACCGACGGCGTCCTCGTGCCGAACACGGAACTTGGCCACCTGGAGCTGAACGGGCACGACGCGGAGAAGCACGCCTCCACGAAGGCGCGCGAGGACCACGACCTCAGCTGGGAGCAGTGGGCGCACCGCGTGCAGAAGTACCTGGCGCACGTGGAGATGCTCTGCTCGCCCGAGCTGTTCGTCATCGGCGGCGGGATCAGCCGCAAGGCGCACAAGTTCCTGCCGCTGATCAAGGGCATCAAGGCCGAGATCGTCCCGGCCGAGCTGCAGAACAACGCGGGGATCGTGGGCGCCGCGATGGCGGCATCGCGCGCGTAGAGCCCCCGGGCCAACAGTCCCTAGGCGGTACGACGCCGGGGGCCGGGCGCCTGTGACGAGCGTGAGGCAGCCTTGCCGGCGGACGGCTTGCGGCCACCGGCCCGGCGCACCGCGGCCCGCCGGGCCATGAGCCGCACCTTCCGTACGGTCACGAGCACACCGGTGATGAGCGTCCCGCCGTACAGCCAGATCGCGTTCATGGCGAGCGTCGTCGCGACCCCCATGACCTGCGGCCCGAAGCCGCCGCTGCCCTCGGAGATCGGCACGATGCCGACGGCGAACGCGATCGGCACCACGACCGGCGCCGTCACCAGGTCCGCGCCCCGCACCCACACCGCCGTAAGCCCGCTGACGAGCAGGAACAGCACCCCGTAGACGGCCGGGGAGCCCCCGAACAGCAGTCGGTCGAGGAACCCGAAGACCAGCATGGCGGCGATGCAGAACAGTCCACTGCCCCGCCCCGTGAGCCGTGGGTTCGGGAAGCGAAGGGGGCGGCGTCCGGGAGCCGACCGACCCCCACGGGCGGCGCGGTACACGGTGGCGGACTCACCGGACGGCGCTGCGCCGTCCTGGCCGCCCTGCGCCTGCGGCGGAAGCGGGGCCGTGCGGCGGGGCCGGGCCTGCGGGGATCGCGTCCTGGGTTGCTCCACGAACCCAACATAGATGCGCTTATGTGCCCAATAGCCCAAGGGACACGCACTTTGGCAGAGCTTGACCGCGCTTGGCGGCAGTCGGGCGGGCCGGGCGAGGCCGTAGACTGGTGGATCGCCCTGCCCCACACCACCACATCACGTACGGGAAGTCGCAACGTGTCGCTCACGATCGGAATCGTCGGTCTGCCGAATGTCGGCAAGTCGACCCTGTTCAACGCCCTGACCAAGAACGACGTGCTCGCGGCCAACTACCCGTTCGCCACGATCGAGCCGAACGTCGGCGTGGTCGGTGTCCCGGACGCCCGCCTGACCAAGCTGGCCGAGATCTTCTCCTCGCAGAAGGTGCTCCCGGCCACGGTCGACTTCGTCGACATCGCGGGCATCGTGCGCGGCGCCTCCGAGGGTGAGGGCCTGGGCAACAAGTTCCTGGCGAACATCCGCGAGTCCGACGCGATCTGCCAGGTCATCCGCGCGTTCCAGGACGAGAACGTCGTGCACGTCGACGGCAAGGTCGAGCCCAAGAGCGACATCGAGACGATCAACACCGAGCTGATCCTCGCCGACCTCCAGACCATCGAGAAGGTCCTGCCGCGCCTCCAGAAGGAGTCGCGCATCAAGAAGGACATCGGCCCGAAGGTCAAGGCGGTCGAGGCGGCCAAGGAGATCCTGGAGAAGGGCGAGACGCTGTCCTCCGCGGGCATCGTCCAGGGCTCCGACGCCGAGGAACTCCTCCACGACCTGCACCTCCTCACGACGAAGCCCTTCCTCTACGTCTTCAACGTCGACGAGGACGAGCTCACGGACGAGGCCTTCAAGGACGAGCAGCGCGCCCTCGTCGCGCCCGCCGAGGCGATCTTCCTCAACGCCAAGCTGGAGGCGGACCTCGCCGAGCTCGATGAGGAGGAGGCCCTCGAACTCCTCCAGTCCGTCGGCCAGGAGGAGCCGGGCCTCGCCACGCTGGCCACGGTCGGCTTCAACACCCTGGGCCTCCAGACCTACCTGACGGCGGGCCCGAAGGAGTCCCGCGCCTGGACGATCAAGAAGGGCGCGACGGCCCCCGAGGCGGCCGGTGTCATCCACACCGACTTCCAGAAGGGCTTCATCAAGGCCGAGGTCATCTCCTTCGCCGACCTGGTCGAGACGGGCTCCGTCGCCGAGGCCCGCGCGAAGGGCAAGGCCCGCATGGAGGGCAAGGAGTACGTCATGCAGGACGGGGACGTGGTGGAGTTCCGCTTCAACGTGTGAGTGCGTTTCGCCCCTGGTTCGGCACAGTAAACGTGCGGGCCAGGGGCTTTTCTGTGCGCTGCGGGTGGCGGACGTCGTGGCGTCCTCGGGAACGTTCAGGAGGCCGGGGGTTGTTCGGCGGCATGGGCGTCACGCAGCGCATCGCGGTAATTACTGAGGTATGGTTCAGTGAAATGTACTTCAGCGTTATGGTGAAGGGTTGGGATGGCCGAGAAGCCGGCGCATGTGTTCCACCGGGCGCAGGAGTGGGACGGGCTGTCCGCCTTCGTCGAGCGCGAGAAGCAGGCGGCCATGCTGGGTGTGGTCAGCGGCCGGCGGCGGCAGGGGAAGAGTTTCCTGCTCGAGGCCCTGGTGCGGGAGACGGGAGGGCTGTACTTCGGGGCGACCGAGGCGACGGAGGCGGAGTCGCTGCGGTTGTTCTCGGATGCGCTGGTCCGGCACACGCGTGAGGTGATCGAGTACCCCTTCCGCGACTGGAACGATGCGATTTCCTATCTGTTCCGGCAGTACCGTGGACGGCCGACCCCGGTGGTGATCGACGAGTTTCCGTTCCTGTCCAGGACGTCACCGGCGCTGCCCTCCATCATTCAGCGCGAGTTGGGGCCCGGTGGCAGTGGGCAGGGCAGCCGGGTCCGGCTGCTGCTGTGCGGGTCGGCGATGTCGGTGATGGGCGGGATGCTGTCGGGGCAGGCGCCGCTGCGCGGGCGGGCCGGGCTCGAGATGGTTGTCCAGCCCTTCTCGTACCGGGAGGCAGCCGAGTTCTGGGGCATCGAGGACCCGCGGCTCGCGCTGCTCGTGCACATGGTCGTCGGAGGGACGCCCGCCTATCGTGAGGAGTTCGTCGCCGGTGATGTGCCTGCCGGTCTGGAGGACTTCGACGCCTGGATCCTGCGGACTGTGCTCAACCGGCAGAGTCCGCTGTTCCGTGAGGCCCGCTACCTCTTGGCAGAGGAATCCGACATCAGGGATCCGGCGATCTACCACTCGGTGCTCGCCGCGATCGCGACAGGTAACACGGTCAACGGGGCGATCGCCAGCTACACAGGCCGTAAATCGGACCAGATCGCGCACCCGCTCAACGTGCTCGAGGATTGCGCACTCATCGCGAAGGAGCCCGATCTGTTCCGGGCCGGCCGCGCCCGCTACCGGATCGTGGAACCTCTGGTCACCTTCTACGAGGCGATCATGCGGCGCCGCTGGGCGGAGCTGGAGCGGGGTAGGGGCCAGACCGTCTGGGAGGCCACCAGGCCGACGTTCGACAAGCAGGTGGCAGGGCCGCACTTCGAGGCCGTCTGCCGTGAGTTCGCCGCGGACGCGGAGGCCGAGCTGTTCGGGGGCCACCCGGCCGAGGTCGGTTCCGGCGTGGTCAACGATCCGGCCGGGCGCAGCCAGATCGAAATCGACGTGGTCGTGCTCGCGGCTCAGGAACCGAGCGCGCCGCGCAGGATTCTGTCCCTTGGCGAGGCCAAATGGGGCGAGGTGATGGGACACGGTCATGTGCACCGGCTCGAGCGGGCCCGGGAGCTCCTCGCGAGCAAGGGCTACGACACGCGTGACACCGTGCTGGCCTGTTACTCAGGGGCGGGGTTCACTGCCGAACTGAGCGCCGAACGGCGCCCGGACCTCGCCCTGGTCGGCCTCGATCGGCTTTACGCCGACCAGGGGCGACCGTAGCGTTTGTGTGACCGTGGGGCCGTCCCGTTCTCGGGGCGGCCCCGTTCGCGTGCCCGGGGGCAACGTCGAACGATGCGGGCGGAATTGGCCCGTTCGCCAGTGAGGTGACGATGGCCGCGCGGTGGTGGAGGGGTGAAGGCGTAGTTGTGTCGTGGGTGCCTTCTCGCGCGGGACCTGCGGCGTCGGAATCCCCGGGGGTGCCGGTGTCCGTGTGGGGCGTGGGCGGACGGGTGGGCCTGATTGCTTCGCCTGCGGCCGGGGCGCATTGACATCCCGGCTCGCTTGTCGTGAGCATCACAGGCGACCAACTGGGGGTAATCGTGCGTAAAAGACAACGGGGCTCCATAGTCTCGCGCCGGACCAGAATGCTCGCGGGGGCCGTGCTCGGGCTCCTGTTGGTGGGGACGGCCACGGCCTCACCCGCGGCGGCGGCCTCGCCCGATCCGTCGGGGAAGACGGAAGTCCGGGCGACGATCCGCGTACTCGACGACCTTCCCGCCTCCTCCTTCACCGCACCCGGCGTTGATGACGACGGCCTGTCCGCACCGCCCGCCAAGAAGTTCTTCGCGAAGCAGCCCGAAGACGCGGGCCAGGCAGGGCCCTTGGTCGATCCGCCGATACCTTCTCCCTCGCAGTCGATCACGCCCGAGGAATGTCTCGGCCACGACAGCTCGTTCTCCGGCGCGGGTTGGGCCAAGGGACGGTTCGCGAGCTGCCAGGGCAAACGTCTGTGGGTGCAGAAGGTGGACTGCCTGATCGGTGACTGGTTCTGCAGCGTCGTCGGCAACGCCTACGCCGACATGGCCGTCATCCACTACACGAAGAACGACAGCGACTTCCGGGACATCCTGGAGGTCACCTACGTCGGCAACTGGCGCGTGACAGGCGACGTCAGCGGCGTCCCGCTGACGATCCGCAGCACCTGCGACGTGACCTCCGGCGGTGGCTCGTGCAGCCGTGACTCCGGCGGCACCACACGCTCGGTGGACAGTTGGGTCGCCGGGGGCACTTCCTTCGAGTACGCGAGCTTCGCCCAGGACGGCGGCGCCGCCCCGAACGCGCTCGCCACGGCGGACCTGCGGTGGGTCGCCACCGTGGTCAGCGACATCGGGCCGAGCACCCAGCGCAGCGACCCGAGCCAGGCGCGCTGCGACCGCGCGAGCTACTTGCTGCGCTCGGGTGCGGGGCAGGGCTGCGTGTTCCCCTGGGCCCCGATCCCGACCTGGACCGTCAACAAGTCGCAGAGCCCGCAGACCGCCCAGAACATCTGGGAGGCCCAGAACAATCCCAACGCCACCCAGCCACCGTCGAGTCGGCTCAAGGCCATCCCGGCCGTGCTGCACCGCACGGCGAACGCCACGGAAATCCGGCGCCACCGCGGAGTCGCCGGACGGGCCTGCACCACCTTCTTCCCGGGCAAGTACCCGGCGCCGAACACCGACTGCGACGAGTACCCGATGGCCTCGACGCGAGAAGGCTCGGTCAACAAGGCGGACGGCGTGCGCGACTATGTCGTCAAACCCATCAACAGCACCGACAACCAGGACGCGGGCAGGGATCTGAACCGCTTCTACGCGGCCCAGCGCATCATGGGCAGCGACGGATGGAACGACGCCTTCCAGGTTCGCGTCCCATGAGTACGTCCACGAGTACGTTCATGAGTACGTTCATGGGCACACCCTTCCGGTAGCCCGGAGGGGGCAGCCTTGACCGTGCGGTGGTGGGGCGGCCACGGTGGCCGCCCCACCACCGCACACCCTCGCGCCCAGGGAGCCGCCCGTGTCGACCGTCCACGACGACACTTCCCCGTCCGGACCGCGCGGCCCCATCGCCGACGCGGCCGGACTCGTCTTCGTCGAAGACCGCATGTTCCGGCTCAGCGACCCGTGCGCGGGCCCGCTGCACCCCGCACCCACCCCCACCGAGGACACCCCTGTCACCACCGGCACGGGCCCGGACCTCGCCGTCTTCCTCAGCGCGCTGGAGGACGCGGACGTAGCGGCCGTACTCGAACTGTGGCAGGCCCCGGGGCCCGAGCCGGAAGGGCCGTGGGAGCTGCAGGTCTCCTACGAGATCGAGGTGGCCGGCCCCGAACTCGCCCTGGTCTCCGGTGTGTCCGCGCTCGGCACGGACTGCGTACTGCCCGTCCCGGCCGGCACCTACACCCTCGAGGCCCGCTGCCGTGGCCGCGCCGCCGCCCGCGAGGCCTTCGCGGCGTGGCTCACCGCGGAGGACGAGGACGACGCGGACCCGGACCCTCCCACGGGCCTCGAGCACTGGCACGTGCGCCTGCACCCCGCATGACGCCGCCCGGCGTTCCGTACGTCCGTCACCGGGCCGCCCCGTCGCGTGCCGAGCGGCGGGCCGACAGCAGGCCCGCCGAGCCCACGAGCAGCAGCACCACGATCGTGCCCAGGGTGAAGGTTTCGAAAGTGGTGCGGGAGACGCCCCAGACGGCCATGAAGTCGTAGTCGATGCCGAAGACCGACTCCAGGACGCCGGGGAAGAGGGCCGCCCAGGAGCCGACCAGGATCCAGGCGTAGACGAGGGCCGCGCAGACCATGAAGCCCCGGTTGCCGAACGGGACTTGGTAGGGGCGGGGGACCTCGGGGCGGCGCAGGCGCAGGACCACCAGGGCGGGGACGACCAGGAGGTAGGAGAGCAGAAGGGTTGTCACCGCCACCGTCAGGACGACGCTGAAGATCGCGCCCGTGTCGCCCTTCACCAGTTGCATCGCCGCGAGCATGAACACCGTGGCCACCGCGCCGGAGAGCAGGTTCGTGCGGACAGGGGTGCCGAGCTTCGGGTGGAAGGCGCCCAGCGCGCGGCTGAAGAAGCCGCCGTCGGCCGCGGCCATCGCCTGCATGCGGTCGCTGACGATCATCCACGCGCTGCCCTGCGTGAGGAGGGCGAAGACGAACATCACCGCCGTGAGGGTGAGGAGCGGGCCCGCCGCCGGGCCGTAGACGCCGAAGACCAGGCGGACGCCCTCCATGAAACCGCCGATGCCGGTGACCTTGGAGGCGGGGACCACGGCCAGGAGGGCCAGGACCGGGAGCAGGTAGCAGGCCGCCGCGATCGTCGCCGAGCGGCCGAGCGCCGCGGGGACGTCGCGCTGCGGGTCGTGCATCTCCTCGCCCGCCGCGTTCGGCGCCTCGAACCCCACGTAGGCGAAGAGCAGGATGGGGACGAGGGCGAGGAAGCCGGCGGTCGTGGGGGTGAAGTGGGCGGAGGACAGGCCCTTGAAGCCGTGCTCCGCCCCGTACAGGATCGCGGTGACCGTGAAGAGGGCCAGCGAGAGGACCTTCACCGCCGCGCCCGCCGTCGTGATCCACTTGCCGCGGCTGAGCGAGACGATCGCCGTGAGGATCGCGATCCACACGAAGAGCAGCTTGAACGTGTAGTCGGGATACGTTCCCGAACCCAGGTGGAAGACGAAGCCGTCCCAGGTCTCGGCGGCGAGGAAGACCAGCGAACCGCCCAGCCAGATCGGGTTGGTGACCCAGTAGAAGAGCGTCGTGAGCGCCGCGGCCGGGCGGCCGAGGGCCAGTTTCACCCAGACGTACGGGCCGCCCTCCTGCGGGAACGCGGCGCCGGTCTCGGCGAAGATCAGGGCGTACGGGATGAGGAAGAAGACGGCGATGGCGGCCGTCCACGTGGCGGCCTCGCCGCCGCCGGTGGCGATCTGGCCGATGGTGTCGAAGGAGATCACGGCGGCGACGGCCATCGCCGTGATGTCGAAGCGTTTCAGGCTGCGCCGCAGGTTCGAGTCGGAGGCGGCGTCGGTGGGCGGTGTCTGTGGTGTCTGTGGCTCTGCGGAGGGGACGTTCGTCGACACGGGCAGTTCCTAGGGCGGGAGTCGGGGACTGCGAGCGGTGTGCGGGCCGGCCATGTGGGCCGGGGCCCGGCGGCGTACTGCCGGGCCCCGTTCTGTCATGCCTACCGGATCCCGCCGGAGGCGTCCGTGCGCTCCAGTACGCCGCGCAGCGCCGAGGCAACCTCCTTGGTTTCCGTCTCCGTCATGATCAGGGGCGGGGACAGGACCAGGCTGTGTGCGGAGTCGCGGACGATGACTCCGGTCTCGCGGCGGATCACGTCGTGCGGCATCCGGTCGGGGTCGAGGGGGAGCGGGGCGCGCGTCGTGCGGTCCGCGACCAGTTCCACCGCGAGCATCATGCCCACCGAGCGGATCTCGCCGACGATCGGCAAGTCGCCCAGCTGGGCGGCGAGTTCGGAGTGGAGTGTCGCGCCGATCGTCTTCGCGCGCGCCAGCAGTCCCTCGTTCTCGATGATGTCGAGGTTGGCGAGGGCGACGGCGGTCGCGACCGGGTGGCCGTTGTACGTGTAGCCCATGGGGAAGCCGTGGTCCCGCAGGAGGACTTCCGCGACCCGGTCGGCGACCATCAGCGCGCCCAGCGGTACGTAGCCGGAGGTGATGCCCTTGGCGGTGACGATGATGTCCGGGGTGACGTCGAAGTACTGGGCGGCGAACCACTCGCCCACGCGGCCGTACGCGGTGACGACCTCGTCGAAGATGAGCAGGATGCCGTGCTGGTCGAGCACCTCGCGGACGCGCGGCCAGTAGTCGGCCGGCGGGACCAGCATGCCGCCGACGCCCATGATGGGCTCGCCGATCATCGCGGCGATGTTGTCCGCGCCGATCTCCGCGATGCGTGCTTCGAGTTCGCGGATCAGGAAGTCGGTCACCTCTTGTGGAGACACAGCCTCGCCGTTGTACAGGTCCGTGCGGTACGGCCACGGCGGCGTGAGGTGCGAGACGTGCGGCATCATCGGGGCGAAGCCCTCGTGGTAGAGCGGGAAACCGGTGGCCGAGCCGCCGCCGTAGCCGATGCCGTGGTACGCCTTGTCGCGCGCCAGGATCCAGGTGCGGTTCGTGTCGCCGCGGCGGTGGTGGTAGTAGCGGGCCATCTTGATGGCCGCCTCGTTGCCCTCCGATCCGCCGGACGTGAAGTAGACGTGGTTCAGCGGGTCCGGCGCCAACCCGGCGAGCCGGGTGGCGAGTTGGATCGCCCGGTCGTTGGAGAACTCCCAGAAGCTCGTGAAGTACTCCAGCTTCTTCATCTGCTCGTGGGCGACGTCCGCCAGGTCCTCGCGGCCGTGCCCGACCTGCGCCAGCCACAGGCCGCCGGTGGCGTCGAGGTAGCTGCGGCCCTCGGTGTCGGTGAGCCGGCAGCCGGAGCCGGACTCCATGATCACCCGCTCCTCGGCGGAGCCGGGGAGATAGGGGTGGATGATGTGGGCGCGGTCGGCCGCCAGGAGTTCCTGGTGCTGCTGCGGGTTCATGGAGGGGATCCCTTCGTGCGTACGGAGTTCAGGCTGCGGGTGACGTGAGGTCGAGGGCGGCGAGGGCCAGGGCCTTCGCCGTGTCGAGGAGGTCGTCGACCTCGATGTACTCGTCGATGGTGTGGAGGGTCGGGGAGCCGTCGGGCCGGGTCGCGGTCGGGCCCAGGCAGACGGCGGGGGTGTCGGCGAGGCGGGTGAGGGTGGCGGCGTCGGTCCAGGACGGTTCGCCGAGGATGCGGGGCCCCCGGCCGAGGGAGCCCGACGCGGCCTCAAGTGCCTTCACCACCGCGGTGGTTCGGGCGACCTCGGCCGGGGGCAGTTCGGTGTCCCAGGAGATACGGGGCGGGTGCGCGGCCAGCCAGCCGTCGGCGGCGCAGGCCTCCCGTACGGCAGCCTCGATCTCGGCCCGCACCCCGCTCGCCCAGCCTCCGGCGTCGGCCTGCGCCGGAAGGTACGTGACGTCCAGGCAGACCTCGCACGAGGCGGGATACGTCACCCACCACTCGCCGCCCTTGATGGTGGTCGGCACGATCGAGGGCGGCGGAAGGAGCGGGTGGACGTGGGCCGGGTCGACGGCCCAGCGCTCGCGCAGCGCCTGGAGCGCGGTCAGGGCGGGGAGCGTCTTCTCGATCGCGTTGACCGCGCCGCCGGTCCGCCAGTCGCCGGGCGGGTACTCGGCGTGCCCCGGCCGCCCGTCGACGGTCAACGTGCCGCCCAGGATGCCGCGTTGGGCGGTCACCACGTCCAGGTCGGTGGGCTCGGGGACGATCGCCGCGTCGGCCTTCACCCCGTACGCGAGCGAGGCGAGGGTCCCGGCGCCGTTCCACTCCTCGTCGGTGACGGTGTTGATCAGCAGGTCGCCGGGGAGCCGGACGCCGAGTGCGGCGAGGGTCTCGGCGGCGATCACCATGGCGGCGATGCCGCCCTTCATGTCGCAGGTGCCGCGCCCGTACAGCCGCCCTTCACGGACCTCGGCGCGGAACGGGTCGCTGGTCCACTCCCCGCGGGGCTCCGCCGAGACGACGTCGATGTGGCCGTTGAACAGCAGCGAGCGGCCGCCGCCGGTGCCGGGGAAGCGGGCGACCAGCTGCGGGCGCCCGTCGAAGCCGAGGCCGTCCGGCGTCTGCGGGGAGCGCGGCAGGTCGGAGGGCTTGGGGGTGACCACGTCGACCGTGGCGCCCGCCGCCCGGAGCCGGTCCGCGAGGTGGTCCTGGAGGTCGTGCTCGGCGCGGTGCCGCTCGTCGGCGGAGCCGCGCACAGTGGTGTCGAAGGCGACGAGCTCCGACGTGAGGGCCACCGAGTCGTCTCGGCGGCGGTCGAGTTCGGCCAGGATCCGCTTCGTGTCCTGCGTACTCATCCGTATGCCACCCATGTCGTCTTGAGGCCCGTGTATTTGTCGAAGGCGTGCAGCGACAGGTCGCGGCCGTAGCCGGACTGCTTGAAGCCGCCGAAGGGGGTCATCGGTGACAGCGCGTCGACCGTGTTCACCGAGACCGTGCCCGCCTGGAGGGCGTCCGCCGTGCGGTGGGCGCGGGTCAGGTCGCGGGTCCAGACGGAGGCCGCGAGTCCGTACGGGGAGTCGTTGGCGAGGCGGACCGCCTCCGCCTCCGTGTCGAAGGAGTGCACGGTGAGGACCGGGCCGAAGACCTCCTCGCGGGCCAGCGGGGCGTCCGGGGCGAGGCCGGTGACGATTGTCGGGTGGACGTAGGCGCCGGCCCGGTCGGGCCGGGTGCCGCCGCAGACAACCGTGCCGCCGGACTCGGCGACCGCCTTGGTCACGCGGACGGCCTGGGCCTCGTCGACGAGCGGGCCGAGCGTCGTGGCGGGGTCGAGCGGGTCACCGGGGGCGAACGCGGCGGCACAGGCGGCGACGCGCGCCGTGAACTCCTCCGCCACCGAACGCTCCACGAGCAGCCGGGTGTTGGCCGAGCAGACCTGCCCGGAGTTGTAGGCGAACCCCGAAGCGGCCTGCTCGGCCGCCGCGTCCAGGTCGGCGTCGGCGAACACGATGTTCGGGCTCTTGCCGCCCGCCTCCGGCCACACCTGCTTGAGGTTGGACTCGGCGGCGTAGGCCAGGAAGCGGCGGGCGGTCGCCGTGGAGCCGGTGAAGGCGAGGGTGTCCACGTCGTCGTGCCGGCCGAGTGCCTGGCCCGCGCGCTCGCCGAGGCCGGGAACGACGCTCAGGACACCTGCCGGGAGCCCGGCCTCCATGGCGAGTTCGGCCAGCAGGAGGGCGGACAGCGGGGACTGCTCGGCGGGCTTCAGTACGACGCTGTTGCCGGCCGCGAGTGCGGGCGCCAGCTTCCAACTCGCCATGTCCAGCGGGAAGTTCCACGGCACGACCGCGCCGACGACACCGAGCGGTACGCGTCGTACGAGGGCCAGGTTGCCGGGCGGCGCCGGGGCCACCTCGTCGTACAGCTTGTCGGCGGCCTCCGCGTACCAGGCGAAGACGCCGGCCGCGCCGGGGACGTCGGTGCCGAAGGTCTCGGCGATCGGCTTGCCCATGTCGAGGGTGTCGAGGAGGGCCAGCTCACGGCCGTGTTCCGTGATGAGTTCGGCGAGCCGGAGCAGGACGTGCTTGCGGGTCGCGGCGTCCGCGCGTGACCAGTCGCCGGCCTCGAAGCTGCGGCGCGCGGCGCGCACGGCGGCGTCGACGTCCGCGGTGTCGCAGGAGGCGACCTCAGCGGTGGTGCGTCCGGTGGCCGGGTCGACGGTCGCGAAGGTGGCGCCGGAGGCCGCGTCGCGCCAGTCGCCGTCGATGAACGCACGGGTGCGGAAGGTGAGTTGACCGGCGAGGCTCGCCCAGTCCTGGTGCGTGTACGTCATGCTGCGGGCACTCCTGTGCTGGTCGGTGCGGGGTCGGGTGCGGGGGTGGAGGGGCGGCGGCGCGCGCCACGGGCCGCGAGGATCCAGTAGAGGGGGACGGTGACGACCAGGCCGGCGATCCAGCCGAGGTCGGTGTCGCCGAGGGCGTGCGCCAGCGGCCCGGTGTAGAGGGACTGCGCCATGAACGGGATCTCGGCGAGGATGCCGATCGCGTAGACGGCGAGCGCCGTGACGTTCCACCGGCCGTAGACGCCGCCGTCGCGGGCGAAGAAGGACGGCACGTCGTAGTCGCCGTGCCGAATCAGGTAGAAGTCGACGAGGTTGATCGCCGTCCAGGGGATCAGGACGTACTGGAGTACGTAGATCAGGTTGAGGTAGTTGTTCATGAAGCTGTCGGCGAGGGCCAGGGCGAGGACGACCGAGAGGGCCGTCAGGACCGCGCCGATGACCGCACGGCCCGTGGCGCGGGGCAGCCAGCGGTGGGCGAAGGTCTGCACGGCGGTGACGGCGCAGAGCACGGCCCCGTACAGGTTCATGGAGTTGGTCAGCATCGTGACCAACGCGAAGCTCCAGAGCGTGAGTTGGCCGAGCACGGAGCCCAGGAGGTGGTTGAGCGCCGCGATCGGGTCGCCGTTCCCCGCGATGCCGATCGCCGCGCCGACGACCATGGGGATGACGCTGCCGAGGACACAGCCCGCGTACGTGCACCACAGCGTCGAGCGGACGCCTGACCGGTGGGCGGGCATGTAGCGGGAGTAGTCGGAGACGTAGGGCGCGTAGGCGATCTGCCAGAGCGCGCCGACGGACACCATCCCGAGGAAGCCGGCGAGGCTGAATCCGCCGGTGGTCAGGAAGTCCGAGGGCAGGCCGCCGGTGAACAGGTAGACCGCGCCGATGATCTGGATCGCGCCGAACGCCCAGGTCGTCCACGCGCCGATCCGGTGCATCAGGCGGTAGCCGACGACCGCGACCACGAGGCTGATCGCCGCGCACAGCAGCACGCCGGTGCGCTCGCCGACCGGGGTGACCTGGCCAAGCGACTGCGCGCCCACGACCAGGTTCGACGCGAAGAAGCCCTGGTACATGACGATCACGACGAGCACCACCGCGAGGGCGCCTACGCTGCCGAACTGGCCGCGGCTCTGGATCATTTGGGGCACCCCGAGCTGCGGGCCCTGCGCCGAGTGCAGTGCCATCAGGAAGCCGCCGCCGAGGTGGCCGACGAGCAGGGCGGCCAGGCTCCAGTAGAAGGAGAGGCCGAAGGCGGTGGGTGCGAGGGCGCCGGTGACCACCGTGAGCGGGCCGAGGTTCGCGCTGAACCAGATGGTGAACAGGTCCCGGGTGCGGCCGTGGCGTTCGTCGGCCGGGACCACGTCGATGGTGCGGCGTTCGATGCGTTCGGGCGCGGGGGCCGTGGTGTCGCCGGGCGTGCGCGCTGGCTGACCGTCCATGTCGCCTCCGTGAGTTCTTTGAGGCGAGAGTCAAACAATTGGCGCGGGACCCGTCAATGGGTTCTTCCGGATCAGCTTGATTTATCTGAACCACGTAACAGAGAATTAACCGCATGGGAAAACCGGGGAGACCGAAGAACCAGACCGCCCGGCGCTCGGCCCTCGTGGACGCGGCGGGGCGGGCCATCACGGAGCGGGGCCTCGAAGGCCTGCGCATCAAGGACATCGCGGCGGAGGCCGGCATGTCCGCGGGCTCGGTCCTCTACTACTACCCGGAGCTGGACGAGCTGGTCCTGGAGGTGCACCGGGGTGCGGTCGAGCGCTTCCTGGCGGCGCGGCACGCGGTCACCGACGAGGTGGCCGACCCGGTGGCGCGGCTGCGCGCGTTGATCGCCTCCGGCCTTCCGGCCGCCCCCGACGACGCCACGCACGGGCTGCTGTTCGAGCTGCACGGTCGGGCCGATCGCAGTGCCGGGCACGCCGAGTTGATGGCGTCACTGTTCGCCAGCGAGGTGGGGCTCTACACCACGGCGCTCGAAGTGGGCTCCGCGACGGGGGAGTTCACGCTGACGGCGGCCGTGGGCGACCTGGCGAGGAACCTGGTGGCGCTGGAGGACGGCTTCGGCCTGCACATCGTGAGCCGCAACGCCGCGCTGACGCGGGCGGAGGCCCAGCGGCTGATCCGGGTGCAGGCGCGGGCGGTTACAGGTTGCCCGAATCTGTAACACCATCGGCGGCGCTCTCCCGCAGTACGTCCATCACCGCGCGGGCCCGCGCGCTCTGCGTCATGCCGCCCAGCGTGGCGATCCTGACCTCCAACGGGCGCCCGGCGTCCCGGAGTTCGAGCTCCGCGATCTCGCCGCCGCCATAGGTCACACCCGTCGCGGGGCGCTGGTTGAGCACGGAGTAGCCGAGGCCGCGGGCCACCATGGAGCGCACGGTCTCGTAGCTGCGGGTGCGGTAGCGGACGTCGGGGGCGGTGCCGGTGGCGGCGACGAGGGAGCGGAAGTAGTCGCGGCTGTGCGGGAGGTCGAGGAGGACGAGCGGCTCCGTGGACAGGTCGGCGAGGGACACGCTGCCCCGGCCGGCCAGTGGGTGGCCGGCCGCGACGATGACGTAGGCGGGGGCGCGGGCGATCGTCTCGCTGCGCAGCTCCGGCTCGGTGGACAGACCCAGGTCGTACGTGAGGGCGAAGTCGATGCGGCCGGTCGTCAGGGCCCCGACGAGGTCGTCCGCCTCCGCCTCCACCACGTCGATCTCGATGCCCGGGTGGCGGCGCGTGCACTCGCTGAACAGGCGCGGCAGATAGTACGGCGCCAGCGTCACGAAGCAGCCGACCGTCACGGGCCCGGACAGTTCCGCGCCGTCGCCCCGCGCCTCCCGCTCGACCTCTCGCGCGCGGGCGAGGAGGTCCCGGCCCTGTGCCCGCAGCCGTTCCCCCGCGGGGGTCAGGGTCAGGCCCCGGCCCCTGCGGCGGATGAACAGCTGCACCTGGAGGTCGCGCTCCAGGTTGTGGATGGCGGCGGACACGGCGGACTGCGCGATGTGCAGCTCCGCCGACGCCTCCGTCATCGAGCCGCGCTCGGCGGCGACCAGGAAGTAGCGCAGCTGAACGAGCGTGAAGCCGAGCGGTGCCATCATGCGAGCGAGCCTAAGCCGACGGCACCTGCTTCTCCGCCGAGACGTCCTCGGGGTGCAGCAGCGCCGAGCCCGCCGTCTCCTTCAGGGACAGCGCCGCGACCAGGCCGCCCACGGCGAACACCATCAGGTAGGGCCCCGGGACGAGCGTGCTGCCGGTCGCCGAGATGAGCAGCGTCATCAGGTACGGGACGGTGCCCGCGAACAGTGCCGCCGTCACGTTGTACGAGATGGAGAGCCCGCTCTGCCGGGTGCGCGTGGGGAAGACCTCCGCCGACCACACCGCGTACGTACCGAGGATCGCGGCCAGGATCGCGCCGAGCGCGAGACCCGCGATCCACGTTCCGGTCATCCCGGTCCGCATCAGCCAGAACGCCGGAGTGGAGACGACCAGGAGGGCCGCCGTCGCCCCGATGAACACCGGCTTGCGCCCCACCCGGTCGGACAGCGCGCCGAACAGCGGCACGAGTACGAGGCCGAGCAGGGAGATCACGGTGGACAGCAGGGCCGCGCTGTCGGCCGAGTGACCGAGGTGGTCGGTCTCGTACGTCACCAGGTAGGTGAGCACCGCGTAGAACGGGACGTGCATGGCCGTCATCAGACCGGCCGCCTGGAGCAGCTGGCGCTTGTGGGTGCGCCACAGTTCGCGGGCCGGGCTGCGCGGGACCGTGTCGTTCTCTTCGAGCGCCCGGTACTCGGGGGTGTCCTCGATCTTGTTGCGGATGATCACGCCGATGATGCCGAGCGGCGCCGCGATGAGGAACGGGACCCGCCAGCCCCAGGAGGTGAGTTGGGCGTCGTCGAGCCCCGTGGACAGGAGCAGGAAGACGAACGAGCCGGCCAGGAAGCCGAGCAGCGAGCCGACCTCCAGCCAGCTCACACCGAAACCGCGGCGGCGGCGCGGCGCGCTCTCGGCCAGGAAGCTGGCCGCGCTGCCGAACTCGCCGCCGGCCGCGAACCCCTGGAACAGCCGGAGGATCACCAGGAGGACCGGCGCCGCGATGCCGATCGAGTCGTAGCCGGGGAGCAGCCCGATCGCCAGGGTCGCGCCGGACATCATGAAGATGACCAGGGACAGCGTGCGCTTACGGCCGATCCGGTCGCCGAGCGGCCCGAAGACGAGGGCTCCGATCGGCCGGACACCGAACGACACGGCGAAGACGCCGAACACGGCGAGCAGCCCGGTCGTGCTGTCCCCGGCGGGGAAGAAGACCTTCGCGACGGTGCCGGCGAGATAGGCGTACGCCGCCCAGTCGAACCAGTGCACGAAGACGCCGACGGCCCCGGCCGCGACGCTCCTGCGCAGGGTCGCGGCGTCGGCGGGCGCGTCGGTCTCGGGCTGCTCGGTCACGGTCATGTCTTCGCCTCCTCGGAAGGGCCGGCCCGGTCCACGCCCGTCCACGCGAGCGCCACCGCCGCGTCGAGCAGTGCCCGCTCGGCGGTCGGGCCCACGCAGTACGCGGCGAACTCGTGCTGGTGGTTGGTGGCGGGCAGGGAGCCGATGCCGATGTAGGGGTGGATGGCGGGCACCACCTGCGACACGTTGCCCATGTCGGTGGAGGCGCGGTTCATGCGCGCGGCCTGTCCGGGCGGCGCGAACTCCCGCCCGAGGTCCAGGGCGTTGGCGCGGTAGTGCGCGAGCGCGGTCTCGTCGGCGCGGAACTCGGCGTACGGCTTGCTCTCGGGTTCGATCACCAGGTCGCAGCCGGTAGCGAGGGCGCCCGCCTCGAAGGCACGCATGACGCGCGGCTCCAACTCGGCGAGTTCGGCGAGGGTTTCGGCGCGCACGTACCAGCGGCCCGAGGTGCGTTCAGGGATGGCGTTCGGGGCGTCCCCGGCGTGCGTCACGACGCCGTGCACCCGTGCGGAGGCCGGGAGTTGCTGGCGCAGCAGGCCGATGGCGACCTGCGCGACGGTGAAGGCGTCGGCCGCGTTGATCCCGGCCTCCGGGTAGGCGGCGGCGTGCGCCGACTTGCCCGTGTACGAGACCTTGGAGTGGCTGACCGCGAACGGCTGCGCCTCGGCGACGTCGACGGGCGCCGGGTGCGCCATCATCGCGAGGTCGACCCCGGCGAAGGCGCCCCGGTCGAGCAGCTCGATCTTGCCGCCGCCGCCCTCCTCGGCGGGGGTGCCGTAGACCTCCACGGTGAGCCCGAGGTCGTCGGCGACGGCGGCGAGCCCGAGGGCGGCGCCGATGGAAGAGGCCGCGATGAGGTTGTGCCCGCACGCGTGCCCGAGGCCGGGCAGCGCGTCGTACTCGGCGCACAGCGCGATCCGGGTGGGGCCGCTGCCGAAGGACGCGTGGAACGCGGTGTCGAGGCCCAGGTAGGAGGCCGTGACGTCGAACCCGGCCCGGTCGAGCAGCTGCGGCACGGCGGCGGCCGCCCGGTGCTCCTCCCACGCGGTCTCCGGGTCGGCGTGCAACTGCTCGGACAGCGCGATCAGTTGCACGGCGTGCCGGTCGACCTCCTTGCGGGCGGCGTCCTTGAGGGCACTCATCGTTCGTCCCCGGGAACGCCGTACGCGGGCGAGCTCGCGGGGTCGAGGCCGCGCGTCACGTAGTCGTCGCGCTGCGGCAGCCATACGTCGAGGAGCTCGCCGAGCCGGTCGATCGGCTCGTCCGCCCAGTCGATCCGCAGGTCGGTGACCCGCCAGCCGACGTCGGCGACGACCGCGAGGCCCGCCGAGTGCACGGGCCCCTCCTCGCCGCCCGCCGCGACGGCGGCCTTCATGGCCGCGATCAGCCGCTCCTCCAGCTCGCCCGTGGCCTCCTGGAACGCCTCCACGAGCACGCCGGGGATGTGCTTCCCGGAGAGCATGTTTCCGGCCGCGACGACGCCATCCGCGGTGGCGGACGCGTACGTGCCGAGGGTGTGCGGGCCGCTGTACGCGAAGCCGGGGCCGGAGCGGCCCAGGGCGGTCAACTGCCGGTAGGCGATGGTCTTTTCGTGCCGCGGATCGCCGGTTACCCCCGCCAGCGCGCGCTCCGCGTCGCCGTGCTCGGCGATTCCGTCGAGCAGGCTCGTGCCGAGCGTCGGGTCGGTGATGTTCTGCGAGCTCGCCGCGCCGACGCCGGGCCGCAGATGGGCGATGCGGGCGGCGACCGCGGGGCTCGACGAGCTACCCGCGATGCCGAACCGCTCACCGTCGCGTACTACGAGGGAGAACGTCATGCCCGCGCCTCCTTCGACGTCGACGACTGCGGGATCACGGCCACCGCGTCGATCTCGCACAGCCACTCCGGGCGGGCGAGCGCGGAGACCACGATGCCGGTGGAGATGGGGTGGACGCCCTTCGTCCAGCGGCCGACCGTGCGGTACACGGCCTCCCGGTAGCGCGGGTCGATCAGGTAGATCGTGAGCTTGACCAGGTGTTCCATCCGGCTGCCCGACTCCTCGAGCAGCATGTTGATGTTGGCCATGGCCTTCTCGGCCTGCGCCTCCGCGTCGCCGACGCCGACGTTCTCGCTGGTGTCGAGGTCCTGGCCGATCTGGCCGCGGACGTACACCGTGTCGCCGGCGACGACGGCCTGGCAGAGGTCGTTGTCGAGGTTCTGCTCGGGGTAGGTGTCGCGGGTGTTGAACGGCCGGATCCGGGTGTGCCCGCCGGCCACGATCGGGGCGTTGGCCATGGTCTTCTCCTTACTCGGTGCCGTACGCGAGGTATCCGCGCCGGGTCGTGATGTGGTCGGCGACGTACTTGGCGTCGTGCCAGACACCCCAGATGAAGCTCGACCCGCGCCGGGACAGCCACGGCAGGCCCAGGAAGTAGACGCCGGGCTCCGTGGAGACCCCGCGGGCCTGGTCTGGCCGGCCGTTCTCGTCGTACGCGTCGACGTCGAGCCAGCTGTAGTCGGCGGCGAAGCCCGTGGCCCAGACGATCGAGGTGACGCCGGCCCCGGCGAGGTCGAGCGCGAGCCGGGGGTCGGTCATGCACTCCGGGTCGGCGCCGAGGACGTGCGCCACGGGCTCCTCGGGGAGGTCGAGCCCGTTGCGCTCGATGTACGCGTCGGCGGCGCGGAGCAGCTCCAGGTACTTCTCATCCCCGAGCGCGATGTTCTCGGCGAGGTCGGGCGCGAAGCTCAGCACCCCGTCCTCGTACGCGGAGGTCATGCCGAGGAGTTCGATGCCGGTGCCCGCGAGTTCGCGGAAGTCCACGGAGTGGCCGCCGCGCGCCCCGCTGACCGCGATGGTCACATGGGCCGCGCCCTGCGGCGGCGTCGTCAGGTCCCACAGCCCGAGCACCCCGAGCCACCAGCAGAAGTCCCGCCCGCGGTACTGCCGCGGCGGACGGTCGTGCGGCCCCACGGAGAGGAAGACCTGGCGGCCCGAGCGGCGCAGCTCGTCGGCGATCTGCACACCCGACGAACCCGCCCCGACCACGAGCACGGCTCCCTCGGGCAGTTGCTCCGGGTTGCGGTACCCGCTGGAGTGGATCTGCGTGCTCACCGCGCCCTCCGGCACGATGGGCGGGATCACGGGCCGCTGGAAGGGCCCGGTCGCGGCGACCACGAACCCGGCGTCGATGGTCCCCTCGGACGTCTCGACGCGGAAGCCGGTGCCGCCCTCGCGCTTGCGCACCTTGGTCACCTCGACGCCGCAGCGCACCGGGGCGTCGATCTTCTCGGCGTACCGCTCGAAGTACTCCGCGACCTGCTCCTTCGTCGCGAAGGCGTCGGGGCCGACGTCGGGGAACTCCAGGTTCGGGAACCGGTCGTGCCAGGCGGGCCCGTTCGCGACGAGCGAGTCCCAGCGCTGGGTGCGCCACCGCTCGGCGATCCGGTCCCGTTCGAGGACGATGTGCCGGATGCCCAGGTTCCCCAGGTGCTCGCTCATCGCGACGCCGGCCTGGCCCGCGCCGACGACGACGACTTCGGTCTCTTCACTGGGCATTGCAGCCTCGTTGGGCATTCAAGCCTCCACTCAAGCGGTAGTTGGTCCATCCCTGGTCCCGCGGCACCGCAGGGAACATCCTTCGCCGCCCCCTCAACCCTGTCCAACAGATGTTTCCGGGGTGAGTGATCTGTTTTTCAGATGTGGGTCGCGGTGGCTCGACCGACAGGCTCTAGGGTCGTTCCGTGACCACCACGCCTCTGACCCCGCTCGATGACCTCGACCGCCGCATCGTCGCCGCCCTGCAGATCGACGGTCGGGCTTCCTGGCGGCGGATCGCCGATGTGTTGGGGGAGCCGGAGCGGAAGGTGGCGCGGCGCGGGCACCGGCTCGTGGAGAGCGGGGACGTCGCGGTGCGCGGGCTCGTGGTGCGCGGGGAGACCGTGATCCTGCGGATGAACTGCAAGCCCGGCTCGGTGCGGGACGCCGCCGTCGCCGCGGCCCGGCGGCCGGACGCCATCTTCTCGTACGTGCTCGCGGGCGTCGCCGACGCGGTGGCCGAACTCCAGTGTGCGCCCGAGCAGTTGGGCCGTCTGATGCTGGACGAGGTGCCCGCTCTTCCGGGGCTCGTGCAGCAGCAGGTCTCGCCCGTCCTTCGCTATTTCCGCACCGTGCACGAGTGGTCGCCCGGCATCCTCGACGCCGCGGAGGCCGAGGCGCTCGGGGGCGTCGAGCGGCGGGACGACCGGGTGGGCCTCGACGACGTCGAGCTGGCGCCCGACGAGGAGGCCATCCTGCGGGCCCTCGCCGCGGACGGGCGGTGCACGAACGACGAACTCGCCGCCGTCGCCGGGGTCTCGGTCGCCACGGCCAGACGCCGCGTCGACGCGCTGAGCCGCGCCGGGCTTGTCAGCATCCGCGCGGTCGTGGAGCCCGCACTGCTCGGCCTGCCCGTGCAGGCGCTGCTGTGGATCAGGACGCGGCCCGGCGAGGTCGAAGAGGTGGGGCGGCTGCTCGTCGAGTCGCCGCTGGTGCGGTACGCGGCCGTGGTCATGGGGGAGCACCAGTTGCTCGTCGACGTGACCCAGCCGTCGAAGCAGGCGCTGCACGCCTTCCTGACGGAAGCGGCGTGGGTGCGCAGGGCCGAGTCCGTGCAGTCCCACCTCGTGGTCGAGGCGTGGAAACGCAGCGGAGTGTCCGTAAACGCCAGTTGAGTGTTTTCGGCGACTGAAAAGTTCATCAGCTCCGAACCATTGACTTAAAAGGTCAGGCCGCCGCAGTGTGAGGGCGCACACAGTCGCCTCCTGCCCGAGGACGGTCATGCCCGTACGCCCCACCTCTGATTCCGACGCCCTCTGCGGGCTCGACGCCGTCGAGCTCGCCGGACTGGTCCGCCGCCGCGAACTTTCGGCGCGCGAGGTCGTCTCCGCCCACCTCGACCGCATCGAGCGCGTGAACCCCGCGCTCAACGCCATCGTCACGCTCGACGCCGAAGGCGCGCTCGCCAAGGCGGGGGAGGCGGACGAACTGGCAGCGTCGGGGGCCGAGTTGGGGCCGCTGCACGGGCTGCCCATCGCCTTCAAGGACACCCACCTCACCCGCGGCATGCGCACCACGCACGGCTCGCCGCTCTTCGCCGACCACGTGCCCGACGAGGACGAACTCCTCGTCGAGCGCGTCCAGCGGGCCGGCGCGATCCGTATCGGCAAGACCAACGTCCCCGAGTTCGCGGCCGGTTCGCACACCTTCAACCCCGTCTTCGGCGCGACCCGGAACCCGTACGACCCGGCGCGCTCGGCCGGTGGCAGCAGTGGCGGCGCCGCCGCCGCGCTCGCCGCCCGGCTCACCCCGATCGCCGACGGCAGCGACATGGGCGGCTCACTGCGCAACCCCGCCTCGTTCTGCAACGTCGTCGGCCTGCGCACCACGCCGGGCCGGGTGCCCTCACTGCCCACGAACGACCTGTGGGAGACGCTCGGCGTCGCCGGTCCGATGGGCCGCACCGTCGCCGACGTCGCGCTGCTCCTGTCGGCCATGGCGGGCCCGGACCCGCGCTGCCCGCAGTCCCTCGAAGCCCCCGGTTCCGTGTTCCGGGCCCCGCTGGAGCGCGACCTGAAGGGGCTGCGGGTGGCGTACTCCCCGGACCTCGGCGGCCGCGTCCCGGTCGACCCCGAGGTCCGCGAGGTCGTGGCCCAGCAGGTCAAGGTGTTCGAGGCGGCGGGCGCGCATGTCGTCGAGGACTGCCCCGACCTGGACGGCGCCGACGACGTCTTCCTCACGCTGCGGGCGCAGGCCTTCCGCACCGGGCTCGGCCCACTCCTGGAGACCTCTCGCGAGCAGCTCAAGCCCAGCCTGATCTGGAACATCGAGGAGGGCCTCCGGCTCACCTCGGCCGACCTGGCCCGCGCCCGCACCGAGCACTCCCGCATCCACCTCGCGGCCGTCGGGTTCTTCGAGCGCTACGACGTGCTGATCGCCCCGGTCAGCCAGGTCCTGCCGTTCGACATCGATCTGGAGTACCCGACCGTCATCGACGGTCAGCCGCAGCACAGCTACCTCGACTGGATGCGCTCCGCGTATCTGCTCACCGTCCTGGGCGCACCCGCCCTCTCCGTCCCGGCCGGCTTCACGGACACGGGACTGCCTGTCGGCCTGCAGATCGTGGGCCCGCCGCGCGCCGAACGCGCCGTCCTCGAGATCGGCGCCGCCTACGAGGCCGCCACCGGGCACGGACGCCGCGCGCCCCACCTTTCGTAGCGATTCAGCGAGTCTTCGCGTTCAACTCCCCTCAGCTGGAGCCCCGATGAGATCTCCGCACGCGCTCTGGGCCGCCGTGCCCGTCCTGGCCTTCCTCAGTACACCGTTCCTCCCGTTCGTGAACGGGCCGTACCTCTGGTTCGGCATCCCGTCCGTCCTGGCCTGGTGCCTGATGTGGACCGTGGGGACGACGGTGGCGCTCGCCCTCGTCGACCGCGGTACGCGAGCGGGCGCCGGCTACGACGACGAGACCGAGGCCAAGGTCGAGGACGAGGGGGTGGCGGCATGAACAGCACCATGGTCATCACGGTCCTCGGCATCGTCGCCATCGCCGTGGTCGGCGTCTCCGGCCGCCGCCCGCCCAGCAAGGAGCTGGGCGAGTGGACGGTCGCCAAGCGCGGCTTCTCCACCTTCACCACCTGGTTCCTCCAGGCGGGAGAGGCCTTCACGACCTTCAGCTTCCTGGGGCTCGCGGGGATCGCCTTCGGCGGCGGCGTCGCCGCCTCCTTCGCGGTCTGCTACCTCGCCATCAACTTCATCCTGCAGTACTTCACCGCACCCCGCATGCGCCAACTCGGCCAGTGGGGCGGGTACTTGACGCAGGCGGACTTCTTCGTCGACCGCTACCGCAGCCCGCTGCTCGGCAAGGTCGTCGCCGTCGTCGGTGCCGTGTTCCTGCTGCCGTACCTGCAACTGCAGATCACCGGGCTCGGCATGATCGTGCAGCTCGCCACCGGCAGCCACACCGGCGGCAACCTCAGCATGGTCCTCGCCACCGTCCTGACCGTCGCCTTCGTCCTGTGGTCCGGCATCCGCGGCATCGCGCGGGTCGCGTACCTCAAGGACGCGCTGATGATCATCGGGCTCGTGGTGCTTGTCGCGGGCGTCGCCCTGTCGGTCAACGGCGGCATCGGCGGCCTCTTCGACACGATCCGCGACCACCACGCGCAGCTGCTCACGCTCGACCAGGAGGGCTACGACGGCACGTTCTTCGTCACCGCCGTCATCATCTCCGGCATCGGCGGCGGCCTCGGCACCATGGCCCACCTGTGGCCGCCGGTGCTCGCCGCCCGCAGCGGCCGCGTGCTGCGCTCCAACTCGATCTGGCTGCCGCTCTACCAGATCGCCCTCGGCATCCCGATCATCGTCGGCTTCGCCGGCGTCCTGCTCGCGAAGAAGGGCACCGAGCCGAACGGGGTCGCGCTCACCCTCGCCGGACAGACCCTGCCGGGCTGGCTCGTCGGAGTCGTGGCGGTCGCCGCGGCCTCCGCCGCGATGGTGCCGTCGGCGGCCATCGTCGTCGGCATCTCCAGCCTGCTCTCGCGCAACCTGCTGAGCGTCCGCAACGAGCGCACCCAACTGCGCACGAACCACCTGTGCGTGGTGGCCGCGGCCGGCCTCGCCCTCGTCCTCGGCCTGACCCGCCCCGGCCTCCTCTCCGACCTGCTGCTCCTGACGTACGGCGGCCTGACCCAGCTCGCGCCGGCGATCGTCATGGGCCTGGCGAAGAAGGTGAGGCTGGGGGCCGTGCCCGCGCTCATCGGCATCCTGACCGGCGTCGCGGTGCTCGCCTGGCTCACGTTCGGCTCTGTCGATGTCGGCAGCGTGGACACCGGCCTGATCGCGCTCGCCGTCAACATCGTCGTCACGGCCGGTGCCCAGCTCGTCGTACGTTCCCGGGTTCAGGACACCGTCAACTCGCCGACGGGCTCCGCCGATTCACCGGTCTCGGTGAGCCGCACGTAACGCCCTTCGGCCCCGGCCTCGAACGGCGTCCACCGCTCACCGTCCACCGAGGTCTCCAGGCGGTACGCCTTCGTCCCGGCCACCTCGACCCGGTCCACCGGGCGTACGCCGCCGAGGTCCACGGTGAGCGAGGCGCCGGCTTTCGCGGGGGTCCAGGTGGTGGCCGGGTTGCCGTCGACGGCGGCGCCCGCGTACTGACCCGGGTCCTCCGACGTCGCCTTCGCGGGCTTGCAGCGGGCGAGGTCGGTGGTCGGGGTGAGGTCGGGGCGGCGGGTCGGGATCGTGAGCCCGGCGCCGGTCACCGTCGCGCGCCCGCCCGGAGTGTCGACGGCGAAGGGCGCACCGCCGGTCAGCCGGACGGTGGTCGTCCTGGCCCCGATCTCGACGTCGTACGTCCGCCCCCGCCACTGAAGCCCCTTGACATTCACGCCACTTGACAGCTGCGGCGGCAGCATCGGATCGAGCCGCACGGCGTCGTCGTCCTGGAGCCGCATCCCGGTGAGCCCATGCGTGAACACTTGCAGAAACCCGCCCTTCCCGGTCAGGAAGTCCTGCGCGGGCGTCCCGGCCAACGCGTCCCCGGCACCCGCCTTCTCGCCGCGCGACTCCGAGAACGTACCGAACGAGCCCTGGAAGAACGGCCGCGAGGCCCGCTCCAGGAAGGTGTACGTCGAGCAGCCAGGCTCGCCGATCCCCGCGGCGGCGACCGCGTGCACCGAGTCCGTCATCGCCGGCCCGTCGCGGTCGGTGTGGGCCGCGTAGTAGTCGAGGGTCGCGGCAGCGGCGCCCTTCGGCATCGGCTTCCAGTCCAGCGGGTACAGCAGCAGCACGGCGTCCGCCTGCTTGATGTCGGCGCCCTTGTCGATGTCGTAACCGGCGTACTGGAGAAAGACCTTGCGCTTGCTGTCGTACGGGATGCGGAGCCGGTCGGCGATCCGCTTCCAGTCGGCCGGAGCCCGCTCACCGACCAGCGCGGCGGCCTTGGCGGCGTCCCGCAGCGAGGTCGCGGCGACGGCGTTCGTGTACACCCCGTCGTCGACGCCGTTGCTGTACTCGTCGGGCCCGGCGACGTCCTTGATGGAGTACGAACCGTCGCCCTTGTTCGGCGTGGCACGTGAACTCCAGTACGTGGCAAGCCCCTTGAGCAGCGGCCACCCGCGCTCACGCAGCCACGCACGGTCCCCGGTCGCCTGGTAGTACTGCCAGGCCGCGAGCGCGATGTCGCCCTGGAGGTGGTTCTGGGTGACGCAGTGCGGCGGATTCCAGCTCTGGCACTCCTTCCACAGCGAACCCGAACTCGCGCTGGTCCAGGGGTACATGAGCCCCTTCTGTGAGGTCTTGACCGCATTGTCGGCAGCGGCACCACGCGTCCGGTACCGATATTCGAGCACGGGCTTCGCCAACTCGGGCCGCGTCGCCAGCATCGACGGATACATCCACGTCTCGGCGTCCCAGAAGACCATCCCCGCGTAGTTGTCGCTGCTCAGGCCGGTCGGCCCGATGCTGTTGCGGGCGCCGGGACGCAGCGAGGAGAGCAGCCCGTACTGGGCGGCGCGCAGCCTCGCCTGGAGCTCGGGGCGGCCCGGGGTCTCGATGTCGGCGGCCCACAACTCCCGCCAGGCGGCGTTGTGTCGGCGGGTGAGCGCGTCCCAGCCGAGGGCCGCGGCACGCTTGGAGGCGCGTACGGCATCGCCGCGCGGGTTCGTGGACGTGAGGCCGGTGTCGACACCCACGTACTTGGTTACGTCGTACGCAACGCCTTCGCCGGCCCGGAAGTCGGCGGACTGGTTGGTGCCGAGGGAGTCCTTCACGGGGCGGGCGGTGTGGGTGCGGCCGGGGGAGCGGAGGGTGGAGGCGACGGTGCCGGCGGTCCCGGAGCCGTCCGTACGAAAGCCGACGGCGGCCGTGCGCTTGCCGGCCGGTCCGCTGCCGCTTCCGCTGATCCGGCGGGCGCCGCGCTCGTCGATGCGGTCGGTGACGGTGACCTCGCCCGACCAGTGCGGTCGCACGCGCAGCCGCACCGCGCCGACGTGCGGATCGGCCCGGTCGGCGAGCACCTCGTACGTCAGGTCGGTGCGCTTCCCGTCCTTGTGCACCCATGTGACCTCGGTACGGACGACGCCGCAGCGCATGTCGAGGGTCTGCCGGTAGCCCGTCGTGCGACTCTCCGACCCGTACGTCTCGCCGCGGGCCCGCACGTCGAGGGTGGTCCAGGTGGGGAGGGCGGCGATGGCCTCGCGGTGGGCGGTGTTCTTGGGCCCGCGCCCATAGAGCCCGGAGACGAACGCGCCGTCGTACGGGGGCGTGTAGAGCGGCCACCCGGTCTTGGCGCCGTCCCCGCCGGTCCTCGCGTACCCGGCCCCGGCGGGTGGAACACGCACGCCGAGATACCCGTTGCCCGCGTAGGCGTGATACGGACTCCCGGCGTCGACGGTCCTGGTCCCCAGACTCCACCCGGCCCCACCACATCCCGGCGCGGACGGCTCCGCGGCCTGCGCGGGCGGGACGAGGGTGGCACCAAAGGTGAGGACGGCGGCGGCGACGACACGTACGGGCTTCATGGGTTAGAGGGTGATCCGCCGCCGCACCGCGACCGAGGACGCGCGCCGAAGCCCGCCCGAAAGTCCTGCCGAACGGGCCTCCTCAATCGCCGGAGGGGCTATAAATGGCCCCGCCGGCGTTTGAGGCGCGGGGTTCGGGGCGGAGCCCCGAGGCGTGGGGGACGGAGGCCTAATCTCGCCCCATGAGCCTCACCACCTACTGCCCCGCCGACGGCACCCGCCTCCCCACCGCCTCCCTCACCTGGCGCTGCCCCACCTGCCACGGCCCCCTCGACCTCGACTACCACCCCACCCCCAGCCCCCTCAAATCCCTCACCACCCGCCCCAGTTCAATGTGGCGCTACGCCGAATGCCTCCCCCTGCCCCGCCCGGACTTCACCCTCGGCGAAGGGCGGACGCCCCTCGTCCCGCTCACCGCCGACGTGGACGCCAAGCTGGACTACCTGATGCCCACCCTCTCCTTCAAGGACCGCGGCGCGGTGCTGCTCGCCGCCCTCGCCACCCGTCTCGGCCCCGACCGCGTCATCGCCGACAGCAGCGGCAACGCCGGCACCGCCATCGCCGCCTACTGCGCCCGCGCCCGCCTCGCCTGCACCGTCTACGTCCCCGAAGCCACATCCGCCAAGAAGCTGGAGCAGATCCGCGCCCACGGCGCCCGCCTCGAAGTGGTCCCCGGCGACCGCGAGGCCACGGCCCGCGCGGCCCGCACGGCCGCCGACGAGGACGGCGTGTTCTACGCCAGCCACGTCTACAACCCGTACTTCCTGCACGGCACAAAGACGTACGTCCACGAGATCTGGGAGGACATGGGCGGCCGCCTCCCCGAGATCCTGGTCCTCCCCGTGGGCAACGGCACCCTCCTCCTCGGCGCCGCCCTCGCCATCGCCGAACTCCACCACGCCGGACTGATCGACCGCCGCCCCGCCCTGCACGCCGTGCAGTCCGCCGCGGTCGCCCCGCTGGCGCGTGCGTGGCAGGCCGGGTCGGAGGAGGTCGTGGTCGAGGAGGCCCCGGCCCCCACCGCCGCCGAGGGCATCGCCATCCCGAACCCGCCGCGCGCCCGCCAGATCCTGCGCGCCGTACGCGCATCCGGCGGCGCCTTCCACACGGTGACGGAGGATCAGATCCGGCACGCCCAACTCGACCTCGCCTCCCGCGGCCTGTACGTCGAGTCGACCGGCGCGGTGTGCTGGGCCGCGACCCGTGAGGGCGGGGCCCTCGGCGGCCGGAGCGCGGTGGTCCCGCTGTGCGGCGCGGGGCTCAAGACGGGCCTCGTCCCTGACGCGTGAACCCGACGCGTGAACCCGACGCGCGGACCGACACCCCGGAAACGTATGCATGCTCGAACCACGCTTCGATGTGTGAATGGCGCACTACCTGGGCAAAGTTGCTGCGTAAAGGCTTCTGACGTCGGAAGTCATCACATCGAGTGATTCTTTGGCCTTTGCTTGCACCTCTCAACCCACGGTTGCCACGCTGTCGCTGTCTGTCAATCAGGTGTGGCGTTTCGAGGGGACCGAGGGGACAATCAGTGACATTCGGTGAGCAGCCGGCGTATCTCCGCGTTGCGGGCGATCTCCGCAAGAAGATCGTCAGCGGATCGCTGCCGCCGCACACCCGCCTTCCCTCACAGGCCAAGATCCGTGAGGAGTACGGGGTTTCGGACACGGTGGCGCTGGAGGCCCGCAAGGTCCTGATGGCGGAGGGGCTCGTCGAGGGCCGGTCCGGTTCGGGGACCTATGTGCGCGAGCTGCCCGTGCCGCGCCGCGTCTCGCGCTCCGGCGACCGTCCGAGCAGTGGTTCCACACCGTTCCGGCAGGAGCAGTCCGACCCGGAGGCGCGGGGGACGTGGGAGTCGCGCAGCGAGCAGGTCGAGGCGGTCGCCTCCGTCGCGGAGCGGCTCGCGATCCGCGCGGGCGACCGCGTGATGCGCACCAAGTACGTGTACCGGGACGCGGGGGAGGCGATGATGCTCGCGACCTCGTGGGAGCCCCTCGCGGTGACGGGGCGCACGCCGGTGATGCTCCCGGAGGAGGGCCCGCTCGGCGGCTGCGGAGTCGCGGAGCGCATGGCGGCGATCGACGTGATTGTGGACAACGTGACGGAGGAAGTGGCCGCCCGCCCCGGGCTCGCCGAGGAGTTGAGCGCGCTCGGCGGCGTGCCGGGACATGTCGTGATCGTCATCCACCGGACCTTCTTCGCCTCCGGCCGACCGGTCGAGACGGCCGACGTCGTCGTCCCCGCGGACCGCTACCGCATCGCGTACCACCTGCCGGTGCGATAGGCCCTGTCCAGACCGTTTCAGTGCCCGGTCTCCGGTGCGCCCCGTCCGGGCCCCGTGATCCCGAGTTAACCGCGCCTCAACTCCCGTAACAGGCAGGCAATCGAGCACTGCCGCGGATTGTCATGTACGGCTCCTAACTTCCTTCTCCGTAGGCATTTGGTATACCGCCGACGGAGGAACGGGTAGCCGCCATGACCGAGACCGCCGTATCCCACGCAGACCCCGCAGCCGGGCCGCCCGACAGGAAGCCGCCCCAGCGCAGTTACGCCAAGCTGGCCGCCGACGAGTCCCGCGAGGACTACTCGCTGCGCTACGCCCCGCACTCCTACCGGCGCTGGTCCGAGACCACGGTCGCCTCCACCGCGCTCGGCGGCATCGCCTACCTCGCGGACTTCGCGATCGGCGCGTCCATCGTCTTCACGTACGGGTTCACCAGCGGACTCGCCTCGATCCTGTGCGCGGCGACGATCATCTTCACCACCGGCGTCCCGATCGCCCGCGCCTGCGCCAAGTACGGCCTGGACATGGATCTGATCACCCGCGGCGCCGGCTTCGGCTACTTCGGGTCGACGCTCACGTCCCTCATCTACGCCTCGTTCACCTTCATCTTCTTCGCGCTCGAAGGCTCGATCATGGCGCAGGCGATGCACGAGGTCTTCGGACTGCCTTTGCCCATCGGGTACTTGGTGACCACGCTGATCGTCATCCCGATCGTGTTCCGCGGAATGGGCGCGCTTGCCAAGGTGCAGGCGTGGACGCAGCCGGTCTGGCTGATCGGCCTGGTCCTGCCCTTCGTGATCCTGCTCTTCAACTCACCGGGCTCCTTCGGTGACTTCACCGGTTTCGGCGGCACCGAAGGCGCGGGCAGCGGCTTCTCCTGGATCGGCTTCGGGCTCGGCACCGGTGTCGCGCTCTCGCTCATCGCGCAGATCGGCGAGCAGGCCGACTACCTCCGGTTCATGCCGGCCAAGACGGAAGCGAACAGGAAGCGGTGGAATCTGGCCGTTCTGGCGGCGGGGCCCGGCTGGGTGGTCATCGGCGCCGCCAAGCAGCTCGGCGGCGCGCTCCTCGCCTTCGTGGCCCTCGAAGCGGTCGGCAAGACGCACGCGCTCGAACCCATCGCGCCGCAGGTCGAGGCGCTCAAGCCGTGGCTCGGCTCGGTCGCGCTGCCCGTCGCCGCGCTCTTCGTGGTGGTCTCACAGATCAAGATCAACGTCACCAACGCGTACAGCGGTTCGCTGTCCTGGTCGAACTTCTTCTCCCGCGTGACGCACCGGCACCCGGGCCGTGTCTGGTACATCTTCCTCAACCTCGCCATCGCGCTGACGCTGATGGAACTGAACATGTTCGAGGCCCTGAACAAGCTCCTCGGCTTCTACTCGAACGTGGGCATCGCCTGGATCGCGGCTGTCGCCGCCGACCTCGTCATCAACAAACGGGTGGGCTGGAGCCCCAAGTACATCGAGTTCAAGCGGGCGTACCTGTACGCGGTGAACCCGGCCGGATTCGGCGCCATGGTGATCGCCTCGGTCGTCTCGATCCTGGCGTTCTTCGGGCTCTTCGGTGAGTACGCCGAGGCCTTCTCCACGTTCATCGCCGCAGGTCTCTCGCTGACTCTGTGCCCGCTCATCGCCTGGGCCACGAAGGGCAGGTACTACCTGGCGCGGCCGAACCCGGTGAACGGCCCGGACGTCGAGTTCGCCGAGGGCACCGACATCACCGCGACCCACACCTGCACCGTCTGCGAGACGGCGTACGAACTCCCGGACATCGCCGACTGCCCGGCCCACTCCGGCCCGATCTGCTCGCTCTGCTGTTCCCTCGACGCCCACTGCGGCGACGTCTGCACCAAGAAACCGACGGGCGAACCGGTCCTGATGCCGATGCCGGAGGTGCGTATGCGCTGAGCCGTACCGGCAGTGGTGGAGGGAGGGGGGGCGCACCCGAGGGGTGCGCCCCCCTCCGTTCGCCGTCCGCGCGTTCGGGCAGTGGCTTGTTGCGTATCTCTTTGTGCCAATCCGTATCCGGTGCGTAAAGGTCAGGCGTAGGCTCGGGCATATGCGGTTTGCGGTTTCCTCGGGGTTGGGAGGCAGGGCGCGATGCGAGTCGAGGCCGGGGCGGCCAGGGAGGGGCGGAGCGCGATGAGCGACGGCACGACCACACTTCCGTGGCTGGTCATCCGCGAGGACGACAACGGGAACCGCTACCGGGTGGGCCGTTACGCCACGAAGGTCGAGGCCCAGCGCATGGCCGACAGCCTCGACGACCGCAGGGACCACCAGCCGACGTACTGGGTCGAGCGCCTGGGACAGGGGCGGAACGGCACGGCGCTCTGACGGGGCCATAGGCTCCGGCGTATGCCCCCTGAGTCCCCCTCGCCGACCGTGGTCGTCGCCGCGGCCCTGTACGACACCGAGGAGCGGCTGCTCGCCGCGCGGCGCAGCGCGCCCCCCGAACTCGCGGGCCGCTGGGAGCTGCCCGGCGGCAAGGTCGAACCGGGCGAGGCGCCGGAGTGGGCGCTGGTGCGCGAGCTGCGCGAGGAACTCGGCATCGAGGCCGAGCCATTCGCCCGGGTGCCTGGCGAATGGCCCCTGAAGGCCGGATACGTACTGCGGGTCTGGCGCTGCCACCTGCGCTCCGGCACCCCGCGCCCCCTCCAGGACCACGACGAACTGCGCTGGCTGACGGCGGCCGAGGCGTGGTCCGTGGACTGGCTCGACCAGGACGTACCCGCGGTGAAAGAGGTCCTGCGGGACCGCGTCTGACGGGGGCTCGCGCCCGCGTCCCACGAGCCTCGCCTACGCCGTCCGTGCCACCGCGCACCCCACTCCGCGATAGCGCAGCGCTCCGTCCGGGTATATCCCGATTAACCCTCTGAAACCGGACAGGGTCCTTCGCGGGCCAGGGATGTGATCCGCGTGCTCCACACTGAAGGCGACTGCGTCGAGTGGGCCTTTCCCGCCGACCCGTCGGCCGTCCGAAGGGTGCGCGCCAAGGTGCGTACGCAGCTCGTCGAATGGGGGCTCGAAGAGCTCGCCGATATCACCGCGCTGCTGGTCAGCGAGCTGGTGACCAATTCCCTGCGGTACGCGTCCGGGCCCATCGGCGTCCGGCTCGCCCGCCCGTCCGAACCCTCGGACGCCCTCCTCGTGGAGGTATCCGACCCGCTGCCCGACCCGCCCTGCGCCCGCACCGCGGCCCCCGACGAGGAGGGCGGGCGCGGGCTGCAACTGGTGACCGAGGTGTCCCGGCGCTGGGGGACACGGCCGGGTGGGGAGCGGTCGGGCGGGAAGACGGGGAAGACGGTGTGGTTCGAGCTGTCGCTGCCGGGTTAGGAGAAGCCCGAGTGGGACAGACGCTGGTGTGAGGGAGTGGGTGTGAGATGCCGTGTGTGGGCGCACCCGCACCCTGGGTACGGAAACAGTCGGTCCCGACGGGCCAAAAAGCGTCGGGACCATGGTGTGATCGTGAACACCGTGTTGCGCGGCTCCGTAGTGCTGGATACTGCGTGCAGCCGCCTCGGTGACCGGTGCCGGACGCGGTGAGCTGGAGGGGACGGTTCGCGTGAGCGAGATACCAGCGAAGGGCAGGGTGTCCGAGGATCCCTCGGGCGCGGCCTCGACGTCGCGTGCGGAGCGCGTGCCGCTGGGCGACGACGCTCCTGATGCCGCGGGCACGGAGCGTGCGGAACCGATCCCGGAATCAGGACCGGGCGCGTCCCCGACCCCTCCCGAGGAGTCCTTCGGCCGGACCGACCTCTGGCAGGCGAGCCCGCCGGGTTCGATCTACGACTACATCAAGGTCGCCTCCTTCTCGATCGGCTCCGACGGCGCGATCGACCAGTGGAGCCGGCGGGCCGCCCAGCTCTTCGGGGTCCCGCCCGAGGAGGCCGTGGGCAAGGACCCCATCGAGGCCTTCGTCCCCGCGGACCTGCGCGAGCGCGGCCACCGCAAGATGGCGGAGATCCTGGACGGGCAGGAGTGGACGGGCACCGTCCCCTTCCGGGTACCGGCGCCGGAGACCTCGGGGGAGCCGGAAGCGGAACCGCGAGCGGAGGCGCCCCTCGCGGCGGGCGCGGGGGCGACCGGGGTCGCCGAGATCTATGTGATGCCGACGACCACCGAGTCCGGCGAGCGCGCCGCGGTGTGCATCGTCGTCGACGTGCGGACCCTGCGGCACATCGAGACCGACCTCGCGTCCTCGCAGGCGATTTTCGGCCAATCTCCCTTCGGTTTCCTGCTGTTCGGCACCGACCTCAAGGTCCAGCGCACCAACCGCACCCTGACCTCGGTCTTCGGCGGACACGTCGACGATCACCGCGGCCGTACCGTCCACGACTACCTGCCGCGGCACGAGGCGGACCGCGTGCAGGGCGCGCTGCGCCGGGTCCTGGAGACGGGTGACGCGGTCACCGACATGCAACTGGTCGGCACCGCCCCGGAGTCCACCGAGCGGCGCCACTGGTCCATCAACCTCTACCGCGTGCACAGCGGAACGGGCCGCCCGATCGGCGTCGCGGGGCTCGCCACGGACGTCACCCGCCGGCACGCCGCCGCCCGCGAGGCCGCGCACGCCCGCCGCAACCTGGCGCTCCTGAACGAGGCGGGCTCCCGGATCGGCAACTCGCTGGACCTGGAGACCACCGCCCGCGAACTCCTCGACGTCGTGGTCCCCGGCTTCTGCGACCTCGCGTCCGTCGACCTGTACCAGGGGCTGCTCGCGGGTGACGAGGCGGCGCAGTTCCGGCACAGCCTCGCCGACGGCAGCGCCGAACTGCGCAGGGTGGCCGCCGCGAGCGCCGTCGCCGACGTGCCGTTCCTCGACCTCGGCGGCGAGGCCCCCGTCAACGTGGGGGCGGTGCACCGCTTCCCGTTCAACTCACCCTGCGCACAGGCCCTGCGCACCGCGCGCCCGCAGACGCTGCCCACCGAGCAGCGCGGGCTCGTGCGGTCCACGCTCGCCGTGCCGATGGTCGCGCACGACACGGTCGTCGGGCTCGTCCAGTTCTCCCGGACGAAGGGCAGCGAGCCGTTCACCGAGCGGGACAGGGCGCTCGCCATGGAGCTGGCCGCGCGCGCCGCGGTCTGTATCGACAACGCGCGCCTGTACCGCCGCGAGCACGAGCGGGCGCTGATCCTGCAGCGCTCCCTGCTGCCGCCGGACGACCCGGAGGCGGCCGGACTCGACATCGCCTGCCGCTACCGGCCCGGCAACGCCGCGACCGAGGTCGGCGGCGACTGGTTCGACGTCATCGAACTCCCCGGGCACCGCACCGCGTTGGTCGTCGGCGACGTCATGGGCCGCGGCCTGCGCGCCGCCGTCGCCATGGGCGAACTGCGCACCGCCGTACGTACGTTGGCCCTGCTCGACCTCGAACCGGCCGAAGTACTCAGCGCGTTGGACGAGATCGCCCGCGGTCTCGGCACCCCCGGTGGCGTCCAGCAGGGCACACGCCCCGCCCGCTCCGCGCGCTCCTTCGGCGGCGAGGACCTCTCCGAGGTCTACCTCGCCACCTGTGTCTACGCGGTGTACGACGCGGTCACCCGGCGCTGCACGTTCGCCAACGCGGGGCACCTGCCGCCGGTCCTCGTCGAACCCGGCGACAGCGCGCTCATGCTCGACGTACCGCCGGGGATGCCGCTCGGTGTCGGCGGCGAGCCGTTCGAGGAGGTGGAGGTGGAGCTGCCGGAGGACTCCCTGCTCGCCCTCTACACGGACGGCCTGGTGGAATCCCGCGACCATCCGCTCGACGAGGGCCTCTCGGCCTTCCGCAACGCGCTCGACGATCCCGCCCCGGCTCTCGAGGACGTCTGCGACCACGTCCTCAACACCCTCGACACGCATCACGGCGAGGACGACATCGCGCTCCTCATGGCCCGTGTGCAGGGGCTGCCGAGCGGCAACGTCGGCGACTGGACGCTGCCCCGCGAGCCGAAGTCGGTGGGCAGGGCCCGCGAGTACGCGCGGGCGCAGTTGTCGAGCTGGGGCCTGGAGGGCCTCGTCGACACGTCGGAACTGCTGGTCAGCGAGCTGGTCACCAACGCGCTGCGGTACGGCGAGGGCGACATCAGGCTCCGCCTCCTCCTCGACCGGACGCTGGTGTGCGAGGTGTGGGACGCGGGTCTCGTGCAGCCGCGCCGCCGCCGGGCGCGGGACACGGACGAGGGCGGCCGCGGGCTTCAGCTCGTCGGGCTGCTGAGCGCGGCGTGGGGCTCGCGCCGGACGCCGCGCGGGAAGACGGTCTGGTTCGAGCTGCCGCTGCCGGACGGGGAGACGGGTCTGGCGGACCCGACGGAGGCGCTGCTCAGCCTGTTCTGAGCGGGAGCCCGTCCGGCTTCCGCCAAGGTGACGCCGAACACATCACCGGTCAATCACCGCACCCCCCTTTGCATGGTCATGCATCGTCATGCATACTCTTCCTATGTCCAAGGTCCTCACATCCCTCCCGGCCGGCGAGCGCGTCGGCATCGCCTTCTCGGGCGGCCTCGACACGTCCGTCGCCGTCGCGTGGATGCGTGACAAGGGCGCCGTCCCGTGCACGTACACCGCCGACATCGGCCAGTACGACGAGCCCGACATCGACGGCGTGCCCAGTCGAGCGCAGGCGTACGGCGCCGAGATCGCGCGTGCCGTCGACTGCAAGGCCGCCCTTGTGGAGGAGGGCCTTGCGGCGCTGACCTGCGGCGCGTTCCACATCCGCTCCGGCGGTCGCGCGTACTTCAACACGACGCCGCTCGGCCGCGCGGTCACCGGCACGCTCCTGGTGCGGGCGATGCTGGAGGACAACGTCCAGATCTGGGGCGACGGCTCGACGTACAAGGGCAACGACATCGAGCGGTTCTACCGCTACGGTCTGCTCGCCAACCCGAACCTGCGGATCTACAAGCCGTGGCTCGACGCGGACTTCGTGACCGAGCTCGGCGGCCGGCAGGAGATGTCGGAGTGGCTGGTCGAGCACGGCCTGCCCTACCGGGACTCGGCGGAGAAGGCGTACTCCACGGACGCCAACATCTGGGGTGCCACGCACGAGGCCAAGACGCTCGAGCACCTGAACGTCTCGCTCGAGACGGTCGAGCCGATCATGGGCGTCAAGTTCTGGGACCCGTCGGTGGAGATCCCCACCGAGGACGTCACGATCGGCTTCGAGATGGGCCGCCCGGTCACGATCAACGGCAAGGAGTTCGCCTCCGCCGTCGACCTGGTGATGGAGGCCAACGCGATCGGCGGCCGCCACGGCCTGGGCATGTCCGACCAGATCGAGAACCGGATCATCGAGGCCAAGAGCCGCGGCATCTACGAGGCGCCGGGCATGGCCCTCCTGTTCGCCGCGTACGAGCGCTTGGTCAACGCGATCCACAACGAGGACACGGTCGCCCAGTACCACGCGGAGGGCCGGCGTCTCGGCCGCCTGATGTACGAGGGCCGCTGGCTCGACCCGCAGGCCCTGATGATCCGGGAGTCGCTGCAGCGCTGGGTCGGCGCCGCGATCACCGGCGAGGTCACGCTGCGCCTGCGGCGCGGCGAGGACTACTCGATCCTCGACACGCAGGGCCCCGCCTTCTCGTACCACCCGGACAAGCTCTCCATGGAGCGGACCGCGGACTCGGCGTTCGGCCCGGTCGACCGGATCGGCCAGCTGACCATGCGCAACCTCGACATCGCCGACTCGCGCGGCAAGCTCGAGCAGTACGCGAACCTCGGCCTCCTCGGCGAGGGCAGCCCGGTCGCCGGCGCCGCGCAGGCAGCGGTCACGGGCCTGATCGGCACGATGCCGGAAGGCGGCGCCCAAGCCATCGCCTCCCGCGGAGAAACCTCCGCGGAGGACGAGGCCCTGGACCGCGCAGCCATGGAATCCGGCACGGACTGACCCATTCAAGCCCCGCCGGCGATTGAGGCGCGGGGTCCGGGGCAGAGCCCCGCGACCGGTGGGGTCCGCGCCCCCCTCAAACGCCAGGGGGGGGCCGCCCCC